>NZ_QCWA01000003.1:0-599332 GCF_003058245.1 Pseudomonas sp. GV047
GAACTGAAGCAATCCGCTGTCTTATTCTGCATAACTCATTGTTTAGCAAGGAGTTTTACGTTTCGACTGCGCCGGAAGTGGGGCGAATTATAGACGTCCAGGATCTGCCGTCAACCTTCTTTTTCATCTTTCTGTCATATAAGTCAAAAACGCCCAAAAACGCAAAAGCCGGCCCCAAGGAGCCGGCCTTCTGCTTACTGAGCCTTACAGACTAGGGAAAGCGAATTGCGACGCTTCATGGCTGGCCCGTTGCGGCCAACGCTGGGTGATCGCCTTGCGGCGGGTGTAGAAACGCACCCCATCCGGCCCATAGGCGTGCAAGTCGCCAAACAACGAACGCTTCCAGCCACCAAAGCTGTGATACGCCACCGGTACTGGCAATGGAACATTCACACCGACCATACCCACTTCAATTTCGTCACAGAACAGACGCGCCGCTTCCCCGTCACGGGTGAAGATGCACGTACCGTTGCCATACTCGTGATCGTTGATCAGTTGCATCGCCGCCTCCAGGCTGCTCACCCGGACCACGCACAATACCGGCCCGAAGATCTCTTCCTTATAGATGCGCATCTCAGGCGTCACACGGTCAAACAAACTCCCCCCTAGGAAGAAGCCGTCTTCATTCCCGGCAATACTCAGTCCACGACCATCAACCACCAACTCCGCACCAGACGCAACACCGTCTTGTATATAGCCGCTGACCTTATCCCGCGCCTGGCCCGTCACCAGTGGCCCCATATCCAGCCCACAGGTAGTGCCCGCACCGATCTTCAGCGCCTTGATCTGCGGCACCAGCTTGGCGATCAACGCATCCGCCACCTGGTCACCGACGCACACCGCCACCGAGATCGCCATGCAGCGTTCGCCGCAGGAACCATAGGCCGCGCCCATCAAAGCACTGACCGCGTTATCCAGGTCAGCATCCGGCATCAACACCGCATGGTTCTTCGCCCCACCGAGCGCCTGTACGCGCTTACCGCGCTTGGTCGCTTCGGAATAGATGTACTCGGCAATCGGCGTCGACCCCACAAAACTCAGGGCCTTGACTTCCGGCGCCTCGATCAACGCATCCACCGCGCCCTTGTCGCCATGCACAACACTCAGCACACCTTTGGGAAGACCGGCTTCCTGCAGCAGTTGCGCGATCAACAGCGTCGAACTCGGATCACGCTCCGAAGGCTTGAGGATGAAGCAGTTACCGCAAACAATCGCCAGCGGATACATCCACAGCGGCACCATCGCCGGGAAGTTGAACGGGGTAATACCCGCCACCACGCCCAACGGCTGGAAATCAGACCAGGCATCGATATTCGGCCCAACATTGCGGCTGTACTCGCCCTTGAGAATCTCCGGCGCCGAGCACGCATACTCCACGTTCTCGATCCCGCGCTTGAGTTCGCCGGCGGCGTCTTCCAGCGTCTTGCCGTGCTCTTCACTGATCAGCTGCGAGATGCGTGCTTCGTTCTGCTCCAGCAATTGCTTGAACCGGAACATGACCTGGGCGCGCTTGGCCGCCGGCGTGCTGCGCCAAGCCGGAAAGGCCGCCTTGGCCGAGTCGATAGCACGTTGAATGGTTTCGCGGCTGGCCAATGGCACCTGGTGAATCACCTGGCCGGTGGACGGGTTATACACATCGGCAGTACGGCCGGACTCACTGACCAACTCACCGTTGATCAAATGCTGGATAAGGCTCATACAGGGCTCCTGAAAAGTTGTTCTATATAGAAGGAGAAATCAGTCGATCTTGTTCAGCACTTCGCCGACCGCATCGAACAGACGATCCAGGTCCTGCGGTTTGCTGTTGAAGGTTGGCCCGAACTGCAGCGTGTCACCGCCAAAGCGCACATAGAAGCCCGCTTTCCACAGAGCCATGCCGGCCTCGAATGGACGCACGATGGCATCACCGTCACGCGGCGCAATCTGAATCGCACCGGCCAGGCCGTAGTTACGGATGTCGATCACGTTCTTGCTGCCCTTCAGGCCGTGCAGCGCATTCTCAAAGTGCGGGGCGACTTCGGCCACGCTCTGCACCAGGTTTTCCTTCTGCAGCAGGTCCAATGCGGCCAGCCCTGCCGCGCAGGCAACCGGATGCGCCGAGTAGGTGTAGCCGTGGGGGAATTCCACAGCGTACTCAGGCGTCGCCTGATTCATGAAAGTCTGATAGATCTCGCTGCTGGCAATCACCGCGCCCATGGGGATCGCGCCGTTGGTGACTTGCTTGGCGATGCACATCAGGTCCGGGGTCACGCCGAAGCTATCAGCGCCAAACATCGAACCGGTACGACCGAAGCCCGTGATCACTTCGTCGAATACCAACAGAATGTTGTGCTGGTCGCAGATCTCACGCAGGCGCTTGAGGTAACCCTGTGGCGGCACCAGCACGCCAGCGGAGCCGGCCATCGGCTCGACAAACACCGCGGCGATGTTCGACGCGTCGTGCAGTTCGATCAGTTTGAGCAACTCATCGGCCAAGGCGATACCGCCCTGCTCCGGCATGCCCCGGGAGAACGCATTGCTCGCCAGCAGGGTATGCGGAAGATGATCAACATCCATCATCGCCTGACCAAACATCTTGCGGTTGCCGTTGACGCCGCCCAGGCTGGTACCGGCGATGTTCACACCGTGATAACCACGGGCGCGACCGATCATCTTGGTCTTGGTGGCCTGGCCCTTCAGGCGCCAGTAGGCACGCACCATCTTCACCGCGGTATCGGCACACTCGGAACCGGAGTCGGTGAAGAACACGTGATTCAGGTTGCCTGGGGTCAAATCGGTAATTTTTTCCGCCAGCTGGAAGGACAGTGGATGGCCGTACTGGAAGCCTGGGGAGTAGTCCAGCGTGCCCAGTTGCTTGGCGACCGCCTCCTGGATTTCCTTGCGCGTATGCCCGGCGCCACAGGTCCACAGGCCCGACAACGAATCGTAGACCTTGCGCCCCTTGTCATCGGTCAACCAGCTGCCTTCGGCGGCCACGATCAGGCGCGGGTCACGCTGAAAGTTACGGTTGGCGGTGTAAGGCATCCAGTGCGCGTCCAACTTCAGTTGGCTGGCCAGGGACGATGGGGCGTTTTCGGGCATGTTCATCAGCAAAACCTCGCAGGGCAACAGGCAGCGTCGGGATTGAAAAAGCGTTGTTGCAGCTAAATTGCCACGGGGATAAAGTCGGTGAAATCCAACTCTTCTAACCTTCAGTCAGGCCTTCACTAAACTATGAGCAGCCGTCGACCCGATCCCCTGGCCCAAGTCAGCGACTTCGATATTCGCCTGCTGCGCATCTTTCGCAGCGTCGTGGAGTGCGGCGGCTTCTCGGCGGCGGAAACCGTGCTCGGCATCGGCCGTTCCGCCATCAGCCAGCAAATGAGCGATCTTGAGCAGCGGCTCGGATTAAGACTTTGCCAACGTGGCCGTGCCGGTTTCTCGCTGACCGAAGAAGGCCGGGAGGTCTACCAATCGGCCCTGCAACTATTAAGCGCCCTGGAAAGTTTCCGCACCGAGGTCAACGGCCTGCACCAGCACTTGCGCGGCGAGTTGATCATCGGCCTCACCGACAACCTGGTGACCCTGCCCCACATGCGCATCACCCACGCCTTGGCACAGTTGAAGGAACGCGGGCCGGACGTACAGATCCAGATCCGCATGATCGCCCCCAATGAGGTCGAACAAGGCGTACTCGACGGCCGCCTGCATGTCGGTGTGGTGCCCCAGGCCAGCGCCCTGTCCGGTCTGGAATACCAGGCGCTGTACAGCGAACGCTCGCTGCTTTACTGCGCGGTTGGCCACCCCCTGTTTTATGCCGACGACAAGCAACTGGGCGACGAGCGCATCGACGCCCAGGACGCCATCGCCCCCACCTTCCGCCTGCCCGCCGAGATCCAGGCCCACTACCAGGCGCTCAACTGCACCGCCAGCGCCTCGGACCGCGAAGGCATGGCATTCCTGATTCTCACCGGTCGCTACATCGGTTACTTGCCCGACCACTACGCCAGCCTATGGGTGCAACAAGGCCGACTGCGCGCGCTGAAACCGGCTACGCGCTTTTACGATTTAAGCCTGGCATCGGTCACGCGCAAAGGCCGTCGCCCTCATTTGGTGCTGGAAAGCTTCCTGGAAAGCCTGGCGGCAACGCGCTAACGCGGGCCTTACGTAAAAAGCTGAGCACCTGGACAGCTTTTTGCAAGGACACGAGGACCTAGAACCATCCGCCTCGAGTTTGCTTGCCATGCCACCAGAATCCTCCAGCCCCAGCGACCTGATCTACGGCCTCAATGACCGCCCCAAACCCGCTCCTGCATTGCTGGCCGCACTGCAACATGTGCTGGCCGCCTTTGTCGGCATCATCACGCCACCGCTGATCATCGGCTCCACATTGGGCCTGACCGCACACTTGCCCTACCTGATCAGCATGGCGTTGATGGTGTCCGGTGTCGGCACATTCATTCAGGCCCGCAGGCCATTTGGGATCGGCGCCGGGATGATCTGCCTGCAAGGCACCAGCTTTGCGTTTCTCGGCGCGGTGCTGTCGGCCGGCTTTCTGGTCAAGCAACGCGGCGGCAGTCCGGAAGACATCATGGCGATGATCTTCGGCGTGTGCTTTTTCGGCGCTGCCGTGCAGATCATTCTCAGCCGCTTTATTGGTCAGCTGCGCCGAGTGATCACCCCGCTGGTGACCGGGATTGTCATTACCCTGATCGGCATCAGCCTGATCAAGGTCGGTATCACCGACCTGGGCGGCGGTTTCAACGCACCGGATTTCGGCGCACCGACCAACCTTGCGTTGGGCCTGTTCGTGGTACTGACAATCATCTTGCTCAATCGCTCCAACACACCCTGGGTGCGGCTCTCGGCAATCATCATCGGCCTGGCCCTCGGCAGCCTCGCCGCCTGGTTCAGCGGCAAGCTGGTGCCCCAGGCCCTGGGCGACTTGCCTTTGGTCAGCCTGCCGATCCCGTTTCGATTCGGCTTCAACTTCGACTGGAGCGCCTTCCTGCCTATCGCGCTGATTTATCTGATCAGCAGCATCGAAACTGTCGGCGACCTCACCGCCAACTGCATGATCGCGCGCCAGCCCATCAGCGGCCCTTCCTATATAAGCCGGCTCAAAGGCGGCGTCCTCGGCGATGGCGTCAGTTGCATGATCGCCGCCACGTTCAGCGCTTTCCCCAACACCACCTTTGCCCAGAACAACGGCGTGATCCAACTGACCGGCGTGGCCAGCCGTTACGTCGGCCTGTACATCGGCGTGGTGCTGTTCTGCCTGGGCTTGTTCCCGCTGATCGGTGCCGTGCTGCAACAAATCCCCAAGCCCGTGTTGGGCGGCGCAACCCTGGTGATGTTCGGCAGTGTGGCCGCCGCCGGCGTACGCATCCTCGCCCAGGCACCACTGGATCGTCGCAGCATGCTGATCATCGCCACCTCGTTCGGCGTCGGCCTGGGCATCGCCGCTCAACCGAACCTGCTGCACCTGATGCCGACCCTGGTGCAGAACCTGTTCGACTCGGCCATCACCAGCGGTGGCCTGACCGCGATCGTGTTGTGCCTGTTGCTGCCGGAATCCAAGGTGCCCGCTCCTGCCGCAAACCACGCGCAGGAAAGCGACACCCTGGAACCGCTTTGACGGTTTTATTGCATCGGGACTTGTCTGGGGCTTGAGGGTGGGTTATCTGTGCACACGTCGTCTCTATCGATCAGCACGGAAACCTCCATGAGCCTCGAAGTTCCTGCCCACAGCAACCACGCCGGTAAGCCCGCCAGCCGCATTCGGCAAAAGAACGAACAAGCGATTCTCCAGGCTGCTGAAGATGAGTTCGCGCGCCATGGCTACAAGGGCACCAGCATGAACACCATCGCTGCCAGCGCCGGGCTGCCCAAGGCCAACTTGCACTACTACTTCACCAACAAGCTGGGCCTGTATATCGCGGTGCTCAGCAATATCCTCGAACTGTGGGACAGCACCTTCAACACGCTGACCGCCGAGGACGACCCGGCCGTGGCCCTCTCCCGCTACATCCGCACCAAGATGGAGTTTTCGCGGCGCCAGCCCCAGGCCTCGCGGATCTTCGCCATGGAGATCATCAGCGGCGGCGAATGCCTGACCGAATATTTCAGCCAGGACTACCGCGCCTGGTTCAGTGGTCGGGCGGCGGTGTTCCAGGCCTGGATCGACGCCGGCAAGATGGACCCCATCGACCCCGTGCACCTGATCTTCCTGTTGTGGGGCAGCACCCAGCATTACGCCGACTTCGCCACCCAGATCTGCCGCGTCACCGGTCGCACCAAGCTGACCAAGCAGGATATGGAAGACGCCGGCACCAACCTGATCCACATCATTCTCAAGGGCTGCGGCATCAAGCCGGCCCTCTAGACGAAGCCACTTATGTCTTTCACGCTCACCGGCCTTTGCGAGTTCCGCGAAGAGATTCGCAAAAGCCGCTTCATTACCCTGGCCGCACCGATCACCAGCCCGCAAGAAGCCCAGGCATTTTTCGAGCAGCACAGCGACCTTAACGCCACGCACAACTGCTGGGCCTGGAAGCTGGCCGATCAATACCGCAGCAGTGACGACGGCGAACCCGGCGGCACCGCAGGGCGGCCCATCCTGGCGGCCATCGAGGCCCAAGGTTTCGATCAGGTCGCGGTGCTGGTGATTCGCTGGTATGGCGGCATACAACTCGGTACCGGCGGCCTGGCCCGCGCCTATGGCGGCGGTGCGAACAAGTGCCTGCAAAATGCCGAGCGCATCGAACTGATCAGCCGCGTGCCGCTGAGTTGCGCCTGCGGATTCTCCGAGCTGAACCTGGTCAAATTGCGCGTCGCCGAGTTGGGCGGGCTGGTGCTGGAAGAAACCTTCACCGCCAATGGCGTGGAGTTACAACTGGCCCTGGGCGAAGCCCACATCGACACCCTGCAAACCCAGCTCGCCGACCTGAGCCGTGGGCGCATCCTGCTGCAACGCTGAAACTGCTACTGTTGTTCGCTGAACACCCTGAACCGCGACTTTTAAAGGAAGCCTTCATGTCTACGCCAAAAACCGCACTGATCATCGGCGCCTCACGCGGCCTGGGCCTCGGCCTGGTCAAGCAATTGCTCCAGGACGGCTGGGACGTGACCGCCACCGTGCGTGACCCGAACAAGGCCGATGCCCTGAAAGCCGTGGGCCCGGTGCAGATCGAGAAACTCGACATGGACGATCAGCAAGCCGTGATCGCCTTGGCCCAACGCCTCAAGGAGCGCACCTTCGACCTGCTGTTCGTCAACGCAGGCGTCAAGGGCCCGGCCAATCAAGAACCTGGCCATGCCACCCTGGCGGAAGTCGGCCAGCTGTTCTTCACCAACGCCGTGGCGCCGATCAACCTGGCCCAACGCTTCGTCGGGCAGATCCGCAAGGACAGCGGCGTGCTGGCGTTCATGAGTTCGGTGCTGGGCAGCGTGACCATCCCCGACGGCTCGGACCTGGCGCTGTACAAGGCCAGCAAGGCCGCACTCAACTCCATGACCAACAGCTTCATTACCCAACTGGGCGATCACAAACTCACCGTGCTGTCACTGCACCCGGGCTGGGTGAAGACCGACATGGGCGGCGAAAACGCGCACATCGATGTCGACACCAGCGTGCGCGGCCTGGTGGACCAGGTGAACGCCTACACCGGCAAGGGCGGCCATCACTTCGTGGACTACAAAGGCGACACCATCGCCTGGTAAGCCGCACAGGGTCGTTATCGAGCGATTGCCGTCGATAACGATCCGCGCGTAGACTGCGCACCTCGCCCTCACCGGCGACCCTGGATCAGCAGACAGGGCATCACTGAGCTGGCAAACCTGAACCCATCATTCAGAGGAGCCGGCCAATGCCTGCGACCCGTATCTGGTTAAAAAACCCCCTCGCGATTTTCACTGCCAACGGCCTAGACGCCCGTGGCGGCCTGGTGCTGCAAGACGGTGCGATCACCGAAGTGCTGGCCCAAGGCCAAGAACCCGCACAGCCCTGCACCCAAGTGTTCGATGCGCGTGAGCATGTGGTCCTGCCCGGGCTGATCAACACCCACCATCACTTCTATCAGACCCTGACCCGCGCCTGGGCGCCGGTAGTCAATCAGCCGTTGTTTCCCTGGTTGAAAACCCTGTACCCGGTCTGGGCGCGACTGACTCCGGAAAAACTCGCCCTGGCGTCGAAGGTGGCGCTCGCGGAGTTGCTGCTCTCGGGCTGCACCACGGCGGCAGACCATCACTATCTGTTCCCCGATGGCCTGGAAAACGCCATCGATGTACAAGTCGACAGCGTGCGCGAACTGGGTATGCGCGCCATGCTCACCCGCGGCTCCATGAGCCTGGGCGAAGCCGACGGCGGCCTGCCACCGCAACAGACCGTGCAACAGGGCCAGGTCATCCTTGACGACAGCCAGCGCCTGATCCGCGAATATCATCAACGCGGCGACGGCGCGTACATCCAGATTGCCCTGGCGCCCTGCTCACCGTTTTCCGTCACCCCGCAAATAATGCAAGCCAGCGCCGAACTGGCCAACAGCCTGGATGTGCGCCTGCACACCCACCTGGCCGAAACCCTCGACGAAGAAGATTTCTGCCTGCAGCGCTTCGGCCTGCGCACGGTGGATTACCTGGACAGCGTCGGCTGGCTCGGCCCGCGCACCTGGCTGGCCCATGGCATTCACTTCAACCCGGATGAAATTGCGCGCCTGGGCGCCGCCGGTACGGGCATCTGTCATTGCCCAAGCTCAAATATGCGCCTGGCCTCCGGCATCTGCCCGACCCTGGACCTGATCGCTGCCGGCGCGCCCATCGGCCTGGGTGTGGACGGTTCTGCCTCCAACGACGCGTCAAATATGATCCTCGAAACCCGCCAGGCCCTGTACATTCAGCGCCTGCGTTACGGCGCCGAAAAGATCACCCCCGAAGGCGTGCTGGGTTGGGCGACCAAGGGGTCGGCGCAGCTACTGGGGCGTACGGATATCGGTGAACTGGCCGTAGGCAAACAGGCTGACCTGGCGCTGTTCAAACTGGATGAGCTGCGTTTTTCCGGCAGCCACGATCCGATCTCCGCACTGCTGCTGTGCGGCGCGGATCGGGCGGACCGGGTGATGATCGGCGGCAAATGGCGGGTTATCGACGGACAGGTGGAAGGCCTGGACCTGAAAGGCTTGATCGCCGATCACAGCCAGGCGGCACGGCGGCTAATCGCCGGAACCTAAACCAGACACCGCTCGACATGTGGGAGGGCAATCGCCTTCCCACTTGAAGTGCACGGTGCTTACAAGCCCAACAGCGACAACATGATAAAGGTCGCAAACAACACAAAATGGGTCATCCCTTCGATGGCATTGGTTTCGCCATCGTTGAGGTTGATCGCACTGACGATCAGCGTGATAAACACCATCACCGTTTGCACCGGCGTCATCGCCATCTGGAACGGCTGGCCGGTATAGAGCGCCATGGCTTCCATCACCGGCACCGTCAGGATCACCGTCGACAACGACGCGCCCAGGGCAATGTTCACCACCGACTGCATGCGGTTGGCCAATGCGGCGCGCAAGGCCGTCAGAATCTCCGGTGCCGCCGAAATAGCCGCCACCACAATCGCCGTGATCACCGGCGGTGCGCCCGTGCCTTCCAGGCCCAGGTCGAGGGTCTTGGACATCACCTCGGCCAGCGCGCCAATCACAATCACGCCAAACACCAGGGTACCGATGGAGAACGCCAGGTTCACCGGCGGCGACTCTTGTTCCTCCGGCAGCTTCTTGCGACGCTTTTCCGGGTAGCTGTAGCTGAAGAAATAACTGTGGGGCCCTACCTGCATGCGCAGGAACAAGGTGTAGAGCACCACCATCGCGCCGATGGTGAAGGCCGAGTAAATTTTCCAGTCGGCTTCGGGGATAAATTCCGGCACCACCATCGACACGCCCATGGCGGTCAGGATCATTACGCTGTAGGTCCGCGCCGAATCATCATTGTAGGACTGTTCGCCATGCTTGATGCCGCCCATCAACGCTGCCAGGCCGAGGATGCCGTTGATATCGAGCATCACCGCCGAATAGATGGTGTCCCGCACCAAGGTGGGTGATGGCTCGTTGCTCATCATGATCGCCAGGATCACCACCTCCACCAGCACTGCGGCGAGAGTCAGGATCATAGTGCCGTAGGGATCGCCGACCTTTTCCGCCAGTTGCTCGGCATGGTGGGCCACGCGCATCGACGCCACGACGATAAAACCGATCAACACCACGCCGGCCAACAGTGCCACGATTTGCCCGCTGTGCAGCATCCAGTGCTCCAGCGGGTAGGCGGCGATGGCGGCAATCAGCGCCAGCAGCATGAATTTTTCTTGCTTGAGGGATGTGAGCATTCCGGGCCTTTTAGTACGGCAAATCAGTCATTGATGGGGTACAGACTGCGCCAAGCCGCTAACGTTTCGTTACACCTTAGTTCACACAGCCCTTGCGTGAATAAATCGAATACTCTCCTGCTGGTCAGGTTTTGCCGATTATTTCAGCCATGGCCTGTAGAATGCCGCCATTGCACCTGATGAGAATTTAGAAAATGTACGATTGGCTCAACGCCCTGCCCAAGGCTGAATTGCACCTGCACCTGGAGGGCTCGCTGGAACCTGAGCTGCTATTCGCCCTGGCCGAGCGCAACAAGATCGCGCTGCCGTGGAACGACGTGGAAACCCTGCGCAAGGCCTATGCCTTCAACAACCTGCAAGAGTTTCTCGACCTCTATTACAAGGGCGCCGATGTGCTGCGCACCTCCCAGGATTTCTACGACCTGACCTGGGCCTACCTGCTGCGCTGCAAAGCCCAGAACGTGATCCACACCGAGCCCTTCTTCGACCCGCAAACCCACACCGACCGTGGCATACCGTTCGAAGTGGTGCTCAACGGCATCGCCGCGGCGCTCAAAGATGGCGAACAGCAGCTGGGCATCACCAGCGGCTTGATCCTCAGTTTCCTGCGCCACCTGAGCGAAGCCGAAGCCGAGAAAACCCTCGACCAGGCGCTGCCGTTCCGCGATGCGTTTGTGGCCGTGGGCCTGGACAGTTCGGAAATGGGTCATCCGCCGAGCAAGTTCCAGCGAGTGTTCGACCGTGCCCGCCACGAAGGCTTCCTCACCGTCGCCCACGCCGGTGAGGAAGGCCCGCCCGAGTACATCTGGGAAGCGATCGACCTGCTGAAAATCCAGCGTATCGACCATGGCGTACGCGCCATCGAAGACGAGCGCCTGATGCAGCGCATCATCGATGAGCAGATCCCGTTGACCGTCTGCCCGCTGTCCAACACCAAACTTTGCGTGTTCGACGACATGGCCCAGCACAACATCCTCGACATGCTCGAGCGTGGCGTGAAGGTCACGGTGAACTCGGATGACCCGGCGTACTTCGGCGGCTATGTCACCGAAAACTTCCACGCGCTGTACACCTCGCTGGGCATGACCCAGGACCAGGCCAAACGCCTGGCGCAGAACAGCCTGGATGCGCGCCTGGTAAAACCCTGACTGCACGCAAAGTCATCATCGCCAGGTCCATGGAATCAAAAAGGCCAGGGCGATGATGGCAAACCCTCAAGGCTAAGGTTGTTCGGACATGGCCAATCGGGCGATTTCTGCCAGCCCGTTGTCGTTGAGCTGCACCGCCTGGGACTCATTGACCAGGCTGATCCAGTTCGATTGCAGGAACAACTGCAACAGCCCCGCACCCAGCGCGCCGCCCAGGTGCGGTTGCCGCTGGCTCCAATCGAAGCAGTCGCATACCAGTGGCGACGCCAGCGCCTGGGTATAAATACCCAGGCCCGCCAGGTGCTGTGCGCCCTTGATCGTCACCTCAATGCGTTGCTCATGACGCTCGATCCACCCCGCCGCCAACATCCGCTCATGCAGCTGCGCCGCCACTTCGCCGCCGAGGTGGCCCTGGCACATCCGCGCATGTCGCAACAATGGCGGCGCCACCAACACCGGCGGTGAAGCATGCGGCGCACTACGTGCGGCGCTGGCCAGGGTCGTACTGGCCAAGGCATCGATGGCGACGCTGACATCGGCAGCCGCCACGCGGAACAGTCGCTTGCCACGCCGGCCCTCGGTACGCAGCAAACCACTCCCCGTCAGCCGTGCCAGATGGGCATTGGCCGAGGCGGGTGACAGCCCGGCAAGCGTTGCCAATTCCTCCGAGGACTTGGCCGAGCCGTCCATCAGGGACCAGAGCATGGCGGTGCGCTTGGGTTCGGCGAGCAAGCTGGCGATCTGACTGATGCATGGTGCCTGTTCCATCGATTCACTCCCTGTCGAATTATTTTTCTGCTGCGGTGGGCGCCAAAGTATAGGTGCGTAAACCAGCGGTTCCGCGGCGTCTGACAGCATGAATAGGGACAGGAGCTGAGTGAAATTTCCTTGTGTGATGGAGGCTGTTACGGCGTACCCAATCGCTCCGGCAATTGAGCGGTCAATGTCGCACAGCGCGACACGAGCATTTCCCGCAACAGGTTGATGGGTTTGCTCAACTGGGCCCGATGGGCGCACAGCAAATTGAGCGGTGTGCGCTCGCCACGCAACTCAGGCAAGACCAGGCGCAAGCGCCCGGCCAGCACATCGGTGCTCACATCCAGCCAGGATTTGTAGGCAATGCCCACGCCCGCCACCGCCCAGCGGCGCACCACATCGGCATCGTCGCTGAAGCGATCACCACCGACCGTGAGGCTGACTTCGCGTTTGCCATCGTGAAAGCTCCAGTGGTCATGCACTCGGCTGCCAAGCATGTAAAGCAAGCAATTGTGCTGGGCCAATTGCTCCAGCTGTCGCGGCTCGCCATAACGCGCGAGATAGCTGGGGGCTGCGCACAACACGCGAACGTTGTGCGGCGCGACGGGCAGGGCGACCAGGCTGGAGTCTTCGGGCTCGCCATAGCGCAGGGCAATGTCCACCGGCTGGCGGAACAGGTCGGCAATCCGATCGCCCAGCAGCAGGCGCACGGTGAGTTGCGGGTACTCGAGCTGAAATTCGTCCAGCCAGGGCAGTAATTGGTTACGACCGAAATCCGAGGGCGCCGAGAGTTGCAACACCCCACTGACATGGTCCTGGCCACTGGCCAATAAGCGCCGTCCTTCGTCCAGGGCGCTCAGCGCAGCGCGGGCATATTGCAGGAAGCCTTCACCTTCGGCGGTCAGGCGCAGGCTGCGGGTGGAGCGCGCCAGCAAACGCGTGCCCAGCTGCTGTTCGATACGCTTGAGCGCCGCGCTGGCCACGGCGGGCGACAGGTCCATCACCCGCGCCGCCGCCGATAAACTGCCCAGGTCCGCGGCGCGTACAAACAACTGCAAATCATCAAAACGCAGCATTCAACCACCCATTATCAAAATATTATTGAAACAGAGTGCTGTTTTAGCCGCTTTTATCTTGCAGGGAAATGGCCAATCATCTGCCCATCCCGTTATCACGTGTCTGGAGTTGAATATGCCCACAGCCTTTAACGTCATCGCCACGCTGATCGCCAAACCTGGCCAACAGGCCACCTTGGAGCCGCTGCTGCGCGACCTGCTGGAACCTACCCGTCTTGAAGCCGGCTGCGAGCAATACGACCTGCACCAGGACCTGCAACACCCTGAGACCTTCTACATGCTCGAACGCTGGAGCGATGACGCCGCACTGGCCGACCACGACCAGAGCGCGCATATCCAACATTTTCGCGCTAAAGCCGCTGATGTCATCGAACACTTCGAACTCAAGCGCCTGAAGTTTCTCGCCTGATCACCGCCTTTTTCCGGAGCCCCCATGAAAGCCATTGCCTACTACGCATCACTGCCGATCAACGATGAAAAATCCCTGCAAGACATCCAGCTGCCGGAGCCCGTCGCCGGCCCCCGTGACCTGCTGGTAGAAGTCAAAGCCATCTCGGTCAACCCGGTGGACACCAAGGTGCGCCAGAACGTCGCCCCTGAGAACGGCGCGGCCAAAGTGCTGGGCTGGGACGTGGCCGGTGTGGTCAAGGCCGTCGGCAGTGAAGTGAGCCTGTTCAAAGTCGGCGACAAGGTGTTCTACGCCGGTTCCCTGGTCCGCCCGGGCGCTAACAGCGAACTGCATACCGTGGATGAACGCATCGTCGGCCATATGCCCAAGAGCCTGGGCTTTGCCGAAGCCGCCGCGCTGCCGCTGACCGCCATCACCGCCTGGGAGCTGCTGTTCGAACGCCTGCAAGTGCGTGAAGGTAAAGAGGCTGAAGGCCAGAGCCTGCTCATCGTCGGTGCCGCCGGTGGCGTGGGTTCGATCCTGACCCAACTGGCCAGCCAGCTCACCGCCTTGACGGTGATCGGCACCGCGTCGCGCCCGGAAACCCAGGAATGGACCAAGGCACTCGGCGCCGACCTGGTGATCGACCACAGCCAACCGCTGAGCGAAGCGCTGAAACAAGCCGGCCACCCGCAGGTGACCCACGTCGCCAGCCTGACCCAGACCGAGCATCACCTGGACCAACTGGTCGAAGCGCTGCAACCCCAAGGCAAGCTGGCGCTGATCGACGACCCCAAGGCGCTGGACGTGAGCAAACTCAAGCGCAAGAGCCTGTCGCTGCATTGGGAGTTCATGTACACGCGCTCGATGTTCGAGACTCCGGACATGATCGAGCAGCACAACCTGCTCAATCGCGTGGCCGAACTGATCGACGCCGGCATCTTGAAAACGACGGTGGGCGAACACTTCGGTGTAATCAATGCGGCGAACCTGCGCCGTGCCCATGCCCTGCTGGAAAGCGGCAAGGCCAAGGGCAAGATCGTGCTGGAAGGGTTCTGAAGATAACGTCTGTCAGTGTCGTCCGTTATTCGTGTGAGTGATGGACGACACCGCTAGTCAGAGAGTTGATCTTTGTCATATTTGTGAGCGTATTCGGGTTTATATTGGCCGCCTTTGCCACGATTCTTTTACGTGAGGAAGTCAGCAATGAAAATCCTGATAAAAGCGTTAGCAAAATCCCCCGGCAATAAATGGCAGGTTCGCCTCGACGGCGATGCGTTCACCTTCCGCAGCGAGGCCGAGGCCCGCGCCTTCGCCGATACCCTGCAAGCCCGTATCCAGGCTCCTCACCGTTTTCCACTCAGCCAGCAACGCTCCGCCGCTGGCTGACCTGCATTTCAGCCCTGCGCCTGCGTGGCCCTTGCCCGTTGCAGGCGCTGGGTCGACATCGCAATCGTCACCGCCAACACCCCGCACAAGCTGATGACCATCGCCATCGGCATCGCCGTGCCGTCGTGCAGCACGCCCACCAACGAAGCCGCCCCTGCCGCCACGCCAAACTGAATGCAACCGAGCAAGGCCGACGCGCTGCCGGCCCGGGCGCCCTGCCCGCTCATGGCGCAGGCCGAGGTGTTGGGCAGAATGCAGCCCAGGCTGGCGATACAGATGAACAGCGGTACCAGCAACGGCCATAACGCTTCGGTGCGCAAGGCCGCGATGCCCAACAGCGACAGCGCCGCCAGCAGATAGACCCACACCGTGCGCGACAGCAGAAACGCCGGGCCACGCTTGGCCAGCAGCCGCGCGTTAACCTGTGCAACCAGGATGAACCCGGCGGCGTTGGAGCCGAACAGCCAGCCGTAATGCTCGGCGGGCACGCCATAGAGTTTGATAAATACGAACGGGGAGCCGGCGATGTAGGCAAACATCCCGGCAATCGAAATGCCCCCGGTCAGGGCGTAACCGAGGTAGACCCGGTCTGACAACAGCGCGCCATAGCGGCGCAGTGATCCGGACAGGGGTTGACGCGGCTGATGGGCCGGAAAGGTTTCCGGCAAACCGACCGCCACGGCAATCGCCGCCATCACGCTGAAGATCGACAGCGCGAGGAAAATCGACTGCCAGCCCCACAACCCGACCATCACCCCGCCTGCCAACGGCGCAAGGATCGGCGCCAGGCCGGTCACCAGCATCAGTTGCGAATACACCTTGGCCGAGCCCACCGCATCACATTTGTCACTGACCACGGCGCGGGAAATCACCATGCCCGCGCAACCGCCGAGGGCCTGCACGAAACGTGCGCCAATCAGCCATTCCAGGGACGGCGCATACGCGCAGGCAAAGGACGCCAGGGTAAACAGGGTTACGCCGCTGAGCAGCGGGCCGCGTCGACCAAAGCGGTCTGCCAGTGGGCCGTAGATCAGTTGGCCGATGGCCAGGCCGGCGAAATACACCGCCAGGGTCAACTGGATATGTTTTTCGTCGGTCCCGAAGGCCGTCGCCATGGCAGGAAAGCCAGGCAGGTAGAAATCGATCGCCAGCGGCGCGAAGGCGCTCAAGGCGCCCAGAATCAGGATTATGCGAAGGTTCATCAGGCACCCAAGTGTGTCGGCAGCCCGACAGTTTAGCCGCGCTTGGGTGCATTGAATACGATAGCTCGCTAACTATTTGAATGGGTCAGGCGAGCTTGGCGCTGTAGCCCTCTTCGCTGATCAGGCTGATCACTTCCTCGGCAGACAGGCGGCTTTCGACGCCCACCTCTTTCGCCGCCAGGTCGACCTTCACGCTGGCCGCCGGATCCTGGCTCTGCACCGCCTGGGTCACGGCCCGAACGCAATGGCCACAGGTCATTCCTTCAACGCTGAATATTTGCATGACATGACTCCTTTGATGAGGTTGAACCCAGTCTTGACCTTGCCACGATGGCAAGGTCAAGTTCTGAAACTTTCGGCCGGGCTGGTATTACACCGCGGCGTCGGCCAAGCTTCACCCATCTTCGATTCAAACCACGGAGCATTCGCCATGCGCTGGTCGTTTTTTGGCCTTGTCGGCCTGATGAGCTTGTCCGCCGCTGCGCCCCAGGCTCTCGCCGCAGAAGACTATGCGGTGCTGATCATTTCCCGCGAACGCCTGGAAGTACCGACCAATTGCGAGATCGGCCTGTACATCCAGGACCAGTTGGCCGGGCGCCTGTTCCAGGAACAGTCCACCTCGTTCAACCTGCCCGCCGGCAATGTGTCGCTGCGCCTGAAACTGCTGCCGGGCCAATCACCAGGTTGCTTGCCGGGCCTGCTCGCGCCGCCGGCGCAGAACATCACGCTCAAGGCCGGTGACGTACGCAAGTTGCGCATTGCCCAGGGCCCGGAAGGCATGTACCTCAAACCCGCCGCACTGGAATACTGAAGACGCTTGACCTTCCCCACAGGTCAAGGTTGATCCTGGGGGCAACTTCTCTGGAGGACTGCCCCATGAATGGATCCACCACCTTTGACCTGCCCATCGGCGGCATGACCTGCGCCAGTTGCGCCGGGCGTGTCGAGCGCGCGCTGGGCAAAGTGCCGGGGGTGCAAAGCGTCAGCGTCAACCTGGCCAACGAGCGCGCCCACGTCGAAGTGCAGGGCCAGATCGACCCGGCCGTGCTGATCGCCGCCGTCGACAAAGCCGGCTACACCGCCAGCCTGCCGCAAAGCGAAACCAGGACAGAGGCCGATCAGGCCCAACGCCTGCACCGCGAGCGCTGGTCGCTGCTGCTGGCGATTGTGCTGGCATTGCCCCTGGTTCTGCCGATGCTGGTGCAGCCCTTCGGCCTGCACTGGATGCTGCCGGCCTGGGTGCAGTTCCTCCTGGCGACCCCGGTGCAATTCATCTTCGGTGCACGCTTCTATATCGCAGCCTGGAAGGCCGTACGGGCCGGCGCCGGCAATATGGACCTGCTGGTGGCCATCGGCACCAGCGCCGGTTACGGCCTGAGCCTCTATGAATGGCTGACCGCGCCCTCGGGCACCATGCCCCATCTGTACTTCGAAGCGTCGGCCGTGGTGATCGCCCTGGTGCTGCTCGGTAAATACCTGGAGAGCCGCGCCAAACGCCAGACCGCCAGCGCCATCCGCGCCCTGGAAGCCCTGCGCCCTGAACGCGCGATACGTGTACAGGCTGGCCGCGAGGAGGATGTGGCCATCAGTGCGCTCAAGCTTAATGACCTGGTGCTGGTCAAACCCGGCGAGCGCTTCCCGGTGGACGGTGAAGTGGTAGAAGGCCAGAGCCATGCCGATGAGGCATTGATCAGCGGCGAAAGCCTGCCGGTGCCGAAGCAACCTGGCGACGCCGTCACCGGCGGTGCCATCAATGGCGAAGGCCGCCTGCTGGTGCGCACCACCGCGCTTGGTGCCGAAAGCGCACTGGCGCGCATCATCCGCCTGGTGGAAGACGCCCAGGCCGCCAAGGCACCGATCCAGAAGCTGGTGGATAAGGTCAGCCAGGTATTCGTGCCGACCGTGCTGGTCCTGGCGTTGATCACGCTGGTGGGCTGGTGGCTGTACGGTGCGCCGCTGGAGACCGCGATCATCAACGCCGTGGCGGTGCTGGTGATCGCCTGCCCGTGCGCACTCGGGCTGGCCACACCGACCGCCATCATGGCCGGCACCGGCGTCGCCGCACGCTACGGCATCCTGATCAAGGACGCCGAAGCGCTGGAACGCGCCCATGAAGTGAGCACCGTGGTGTTCGACAAAACCGGCACCTTAACTTCCGGCACCCCGAAAATTGCCCATTTGGCGGCAGTGGATGGCGATGAAGCCACATTGCTGCAACAGGCCGGTGCGCTGCAACGCGGCAGCGAACACCCGTTGGCCAAGGCGGTGCTGGATGCGTGCAGCGAGCAAGGCCTGACGGTGGCGGACGTAAGCACCAGCCAATCCCTGACCGGACGTGGCATTGCCGGCACCCTCGACGGGCGCCAACTGGCATTGGGGAATCGGCGCCTGCTGGAAGAGAGCGGCCTGGACGCGGGTGGGCTGGCCGACTATGCCACGGCCTGGGAGGCCGAGGGCCGCACCTTGTCCTGGCTGATCGAGCAAGGCGCACAACCCCGTGTGCTCGGGCTGTTTGCCTTTGGTGACACGCTCAAGCCTGGCGCGCTGGAAGCGGTGGCACAACTCAAGGCCCGACACATCAGCAGCCATTTGCTCACCGGCGACAATCGCGGCAGCGCCCGCGTCGTTGCCGAAGCGCTGGGCATCGATGACGTACACGCCGAAGTCCTGCCCGCCGATAAAGCCGCCACCGTCGCCGAACTGAAAAAAACCGGCGTGGTGGCCATGGTCGGCGACGGCATCAACGACGCCCCGGCCCTGGCTGCCGCCGACATCGGTATCGCCATGGGCGGTGGCACGGACGTGGCCATGCATGCCGCCGGTATCACCCTGATGCGCGGCGACCCACGTCTGGTCCCGGCCGCCCTGGAGATCAGCCGCAAGACCTACGCCAAAATCCGCCAGAACCTGTTCTGGGCCTTTGTGTATAACTTGATCGGCATTCCCCTGGCCGCATTCGGCCTGCTCAATCCGGTGCTTGCAGGTGCGGCCATGGCCTTGTCCAGCGTCAGTGTCGTGAGCAATGCCTTGCTGTTGAAAACCTGGAAACCAAGCACTTGGAAACAGTCGCACTTGGAGGATCAACGCCCATGAACATCGGCCAAGCCGCCCGGCAAAGCGGGCTGAGCGCGAAGATGATTCGCTACTACGAATCCATCGGCCTGCTCAAGGCGGCCCATCGCACCGACAGCGGCTACCGCATCTACGGCACCGACGACCTGCACACCCTGGCGTTTATCAAACGCTCGCGGGACCTGGGGTTTTCATTGGAAGAGGTGGGCAAACTGCTGACCCTGTGGCAGGACCGGCAACGGGCCAGCGCCGATGTGAAAGCCCTGGCGCGCCAACATATCGATGAGCTGAACCAGAAGATCCTGGAGTTGGGGCAACTGCGCGATACGTTGCAGGACCTGGTGGAACACTGCCACGGGGATGACCGGCCGGATTGTCCGATTCTCAAGGAGTTGGCGTCGGGAAGCTGCTGCGCGTGAGGCTCTAACTGACTAACTACAAAACCAATGTGGGAGGGGGCTTGCCCCCTCCCACATTTTGATCCTCATCCAGCCACGGATCACTGCATCCAGGGCGGCGGCGGCGGTTCTTCCGACGCTTTGCTCGGTGGCGCATCATCCGCCGCCCGAATGGCCTGGCGCCGTTCTTCATCCAGCCGCGCCGCTTCGATCTCGCGGATCACACCGCCCACGTCCGCCAGCTCTTCCGGCTCGTCGAACTCGCCGGTCAATACGCTGGCCGGGTGCAAGGTGCCGGCTTCATAGAGCGCCCACATTTCCTTGGCGTACTTGGTCTTCTTCAACTCCGGGGCAAAACGCCCGAAGTAGGAAGCCATGTTGCCCACATCCCGCTCCAGCATGTTGAACGCGTGGTTGTTGCCCGCCGCATCCACTGCCTGGGGCAGGTCGATAATGACCGGGCCGGTCGGCGTGAGCAGTACGTTGAACTCGGACAGGTCACCGTGCACCAGGCCGGTACACAGCATCAGCACGATCTGGGAAATCAGGAAGGCGTGGTATTCACGCGCCTGGTCCGGCTCCAAGGTCACGTCATTCAGGCGTGGCGCGGCATCGCCGTACTCGTCGGCCACCAGTTCCATCAACAGCACGCCTTCGAGGAAGTCGTATGGCTTGGGCACGCGAACGCCCGCACCGGCCAGGCGGAACAACGCCGCTACTTCGGCGTTCTGCCAGGCATCTTCGGTTTCTTTCTTGCCGAATTTCGAGCCCTTGGCCATGGCCCGGGCCTGCCGGCTGTTACGGACCTTACGGCCTTCCTGGTATTCGGACGCTTGACGAAAACTTCGTTTGTTCGCCTCCTTGTAAACCTTGGCGCAACGCAATTCATTGCCGCAGCGCACCACATAAACAGCTGCTTCTTTACCACTCATGAGTGGGCGCAGCACTTCGTCGACCAGACCGTCTTCGATCAGGGGTTCAATGCGTTTAGGAGTCTTCATCAGCTTTTATTGTGGGTCCTTTATTACCAAATACGCGTATGGCACTCGTTATACGGCAATCGGCTCGCCGGTGGGAGGGGCTACCGACCTCTGACCACTCAAGAATGCATCCAATATGCCAATTTCGGCGAATTCACCGTTCGATGATCGCCGTCACGCCCTGGCCGCCGGCGGCGCAGATCGAAATCAGCCCGCGCCCCTTGCCCGCCGCGTCGAGCAACTTGGCTAGGTTGGCGACAATGCGCCCACCGGTGGCGGCAAACGGATGCCCGGCGGCCAGAGAACTGCCCTTGACGTTCAGGCGGCTGCGATCGATGGCCCCTAACGGTGCGTCCAGCCCGAGGCGCGTCTTGCAATAATCCGCATCCTCCCAGGCCTTGAGCGTGCACAACACCTGGGCCGCGAAGGCTTCGTGGATCTCGTAGTAATCAAAGTCCTGCAGCGTCAGGCCGTTGCGCGCCAGCAAGCGGGGCACCGCATACACCGGCGCCATCAGCAGGCCTTCGGCGCCGTTGACGAAATCCACCGCCGCCGCTTCGCCATCGCGCAGGTACGCCAGGATCGGCAAACCACGCGCCTGGGCCCACGCCTCGCTGCCCAACAGCACCAGGGATGCACCGTCGGTGAGCGGTGTGGAATTGCCGGCCGTGAGCGTGCCTTTTTCGCTGCGTTCGAACGCGGGCTTGAGCGCGGCGAGTTTCTCCAGGCTCAGGTCGGGACGCAGGTTGTTGTCGCGGGTCAGGCCCAGAAACGGCGTGAGCAGATCGTTATGCCAGCCTTCGGCATAGGCAGCGGCCATTTTCTGGTGACTCTCGAGGGCGAGTTGGTCCTGCTCGGCACGGGGAATCTGCCAGGTCTGTGCCATCAATTCGCAATGCTGGCCCATGGACAAACCGGTGCGCGGCTCGCCGTTACGCGGCAGCTCAGGCCTGAGGTGCTGGGGACGAAGTTGTAACAGGACTTTTAATTTATCCGCCATGGACTTGCTGCGATTGGCTTGCAGCAGGATCTTGCGCAGCCCTTCATTCACGCCGATAGGCGCGTCGGAGGTGGTATCCACCCCCCCGGCAATCCCGCATTCGATCTGGCCCAGGGCGATCTTGTTGGCCACCAGCAACGCCGCCTCGAGCCCCGTGCCGCACGCCTGCTGAATGTCATAGGCCGGGGTTTGCGGCGACAGGCGTGAACCCAGCACGCATTCACGGGTGAGGTTGAAGTCGCGGGAATGCTTGAGCACCGCGCCGGCGGCCACCTCACCCATGCGCAGGCCGTGCAGGTTGTAGCGTTCGATCAGGCCCTCCAGGGCCGCGGTCAGCATCGCCTGGTTGCTCGCCGTGGCGTAAGGGCCATTGGAGCGGGCGAAAGGAATGCGGTTACCGCCAATGATCGCTACACGGCGCAATTGAGTCATGGAAAGCTCCCTGTCGGTTGTGGTCTGGATAACTGAGCCTAGTCGAACGACTGCTACCCTGGGATGGTCAACCCTTTGAACCCCAGCCTTCGGAGAGCGTTCCATGTCTGACCGTTATATCGACTTCGCCAACTCAAGCCTCGGCCATCGCCTGGTCGCCGCCCTTGGCCTGCCGTCACCGGTACGCCTGGAACGCTGGCAAGCCGGGCGCCTGCGCCCGGTGGAAGGTGCGCTGTTACTGGGTGGTGGCGCGCTGGCAACGAACGTGAAAGCATTTGCCAACCGGCTCACCGACGCCATTTACACGTACGGCGCCGACACTTCGACCTGGATTCCCGGCCACGGCCCCAAGCTCAAGGCCGTGGTGTTCGATGCCAGCGACCTGCAACACACCGACCAGCTCAAGCAACTGCGTGAGTTTTTCCAACCGTTGCTGAAAAACCTGGATCACAGTGCACACCTGGTGATCCTCGGCCGCGCGCCGGAAAGCCTCAGCGACCCGTTCGCCGCCAGCGCCCAGCGCGCCCTCGAAGGTTTCAGCCGTTCTCTGGCCAAGGAACTGCGCAACGGCGGCGTGCTGCAATTGCTCTACGTCGGCGACGGTGCCGAAGACCAACTGGAAGGCGCGCTGCGCTTCTTCCTCTCACCGAAAAGCGCCTATATCTCCGGCCAGGTGATTCGCCTGAAGGCCTGTGCCACGCCCGTCGAAGACTGGACTCGCCCCCTCGCCGGGCGCAAGGCATTGGTCACCGGCGCAGCCCGTGGCATTGGCGCGTCCATCGCCGAAACCCTGGCCCGCGACGGCGCCGAAGTCATCCTGCTCGACGTGCCCCAGGCCAAGGCCGACCTCGAGGCCCTGGCCGCACGCCTGGGTGCGCGCACCGTGGTGCTGGATATCTGCGCCGAAGACGCCGCCGGCCAGTTGATCGAACACCTGCCCGACGGCCTCGACATCCTGGTGCACAACGCCGGGATCACCCGTGACAAGACCCTGGCCAACATGACCCCGGAATACTGGGACGCGGTGCTGGCGGTCAACCTCAATGCCCCGCAAGTGCTGACCAAGGCACTGCTGGACAGCGGTACCCTGCGCGACAATGCCCGTGTGGTGGTGCTGGCCTCCATCAGCGGCATCGCCGGCAACCGTGGGCAGACCAACTATGCCGCGAGCAAGGCCGGCTTGATCGGCCTGGTACAGGCATGGGCGCCGTTATTGGAAGAACGCGGGATCAGTATCAACGCCGTAGCCCCAGGCTTTATCGAAACCCAGATGACCGCGCATATTCCATTTGCACTGCGTGAAGCCGGGCGGCGCATGAGTTCCCTGGGCCAGGGCGGTTTGCCGCAGGACGTCGCCGAAGCCGTGGCCTGGCTGAGCCAGCCGGGTTCCGGTGCGGTCAGCGGGCAAGCGCTGCGGGTGTGTGGACAAAGTCTATTGGGAGCGTAAGCATGGATTGGCAAACCTTAGGCAGTACGCCGTTTCTGCCACCGTTGTATTGGCGGGCAGCGCTCAAGCGCAAGATCACCGGCAACACGCTGCCCGAACAAGGCCTGCGCTGTCGGGTAAGCGTCGACCCCAAGCAGGTGGCGGCGTACCGCCAGGTCTGCGGGTTTACCGAGAGCCCCATGCTGCCGGCGACCTATCCGCACATCCTGGCATTCGGTCTTCAGATGCAGTTGCTCACCGATAAGAAGTTTCCCTTCCCTCTGCTGGGATTGATTCACCTGAGTAACCGTATCCGCATCCATCGCCCACTGGGCGGAGTCAGCGAATTGTCCATCGGCGTGCACACGCAGAACCTCAGGCCCCACCCCAAGGGCGCAACCTTTGAAGTAGTCACCACGGTCGAAGATTCCCTCGGCCTGCTCTGGGAAGCCGAGAGCCGCATGCTGTGCCGGGGTGTAAAACTGCAAGGCGAAACGACGGACAATGCGCCACAGAGTCCCACCCAGGTCAACGACCTGACCCGCTGGAAAGCCCCCGCCGACATCGGTCGCCGCTACGCACGGGTGTCAGGAGACTACAACCCGATCCACCTCAGTGCGCTGACCGCCAAACTGTTCGGTTTCCCCCAGGCCATCGCCCACGGGCTATGGAACAAGGCGCACACCCTCGCCGCCTTGGGCGAGCACCTGCCTGCCGCCAATATCGAAATAGACGTGGAGTTCAGGAAGCCCGTGCGCCTGCCCAGTGACGTCAGGCTACTGGCCAGCGCCGCCGGTTCCAGCGGCGAATTCTTATTGAAAGGCGCGGGTGACATCGAGCATATGCTGGGCAAATGGCAGCCCATTGCATAAAAGCGACTGATAAATTGTATATATACACCCTAAGTGATAGCGGGCCTTTTCAGGCTCGCTTTTTATATGCAGGTTTTTGATTTTAAACATATATACAGCCAGAAACATCATGCCCTATACCTTTGGCATTAGTCGCTTAAACGGTACAACCCAGCCGTATATAAATCATTAATACCAAGTTGAGCATTGAGAGAAAGAGCGCCCGGGCCTGTTATAGCCACACGGACAAACGCATCGCTATCCGCAGAAATAGCCAGCGTTTGAGACAACTCAGGTTGTACAGGTGCAAGGAACTCAATCATGAAGACTCAAGTCATGTTCTGGAAAGCAAGTACCACGCTGGCACTGGCAATCGCACTCACACTCGGCGGTTGCAGCAGCGGTGGCGGCGGACATCACAGTGGGGGCTCTGCTTCCTCGGATACTGCTGCTGGCGGTGGCGGCAGCGGTGGCGGCGGTACAGACGGTGGCGGTACCGGCACAACCAGCACCCTGGTAACGGCCAGCGCGGCCGACACCCTGGGCGATACCGTGACCGACCTCGGAGGCACCGTCAGCAGCCTGGGCACTACCCTGGGCAGCCTGCCTATCGTGGGTGCAACTACGCGCAGCCTGGTGCGTGCCACCGGCAACGCCGTCAGCAGCATCGGCGACGGCCTGTCGGATGGCCTCGGTTCACTGGGTACCGACAGCAATGCACTGGGCAACACCGTCGCGGGCGTGGCCGACGGCGTCTCCGACCTCGGTGCAGGCGTGACCGCCACCGGCCAGAACGTCGCCACCTTGCTGGGGCACGTGCCGGTGGTCAGCGGCGCGGCACCGGTGGCAGGCAACGTCGTCGGCAAGCTCGGCAATGCCGTGACCATGCTCGGCGACACCCTCAGCACCGCCAGCACCACCGGCCCGCTGGGTTCGGCCACCCATACGCTTGGCGCAAAGGTATTGGTCCCGGTGGTGTCGCTGGTGGAAAGCACCACCGGTAAAGTCGGCAGCACGACCGGCCTGGACAGCCCCGTGGGCGGCCTGCTGCAAAAGCTCGGCGATACCGTCGATAGCCTGGGCAATCAAGTCGCCGACACCGGTGGCAGCGGCAACCCGGCGACCGGCGCCGTGGGCGGCGTGCTCAATGGCGTGGGTACCGTGGTCGGCAAGGCCAGCGGCTATGTCGACGCCACGGGTAACAGTGGCGGCAGCAACCGCAGACCGGGCCTGGCGGAACTCATCGGCGGCGTGATAGCGGGCGCCGGCAGCGGCCTCAATGCCGGCAGTAGCAGCGGCCTGGTCAGCGCCACCGGCGTCACCGGCGTGAAGGCGGGCACTACCGTGGCATCCCTGGGCACCCTTCTGGGCGGCAGTGGCGTCCCCAACACCGCCGCAGGTGCCCCCATTGCCACGTTGACCAGCCAGGTCGGCGGCGCGTTGAACCCCGTCACCAGTGGCGTCACCCGCCTCACTCAAAACGTCGGCAATGCCACCGGCCTGGGCACTCCAATCAACGGCCTGGCCACCAACGCCGGCGGCGCCGTCAGCAGGCTGGGCAGCCAAATCACCGGCACCAACGCCAACCCGGTCATCAACGCCTTGGGGGGTACCGTCAACGCAGTGGGTGGCACCGTGGCCTCGGTCGGAGGATTGGTCAGCGGTGGCCCCAACACCGGTGGTGGTTTGCTCGGCGGCGGCCTGGCGGTGACGAGCTCCGCGGGTGCCAGCACCAGCACGAATGGCGGTGCCCTGGGCGGGCTGCTGGGTGGCCTGACCGGCAGAAAATGATTGCACCTGGCCGATTAGACGGCCTCACCTACAGCGCCTACGCTTGGTTGAGACGAGAGACCAGCTAAGTCTCTCGTCTTTTTTTCATGGGTCAATGATCGCCCCCTGAAAACACCCAGACCGCGCTCCTCGAGCCCGACGGGAACCTGCAAAACGCTGCAGCAGTTTTGACCATGGAGTGTCCTATGCGCGCTTTGACACCATTGTTACTGCTCACCCTCAGTGCTTCCGTCCACGCCGGCCCCCTGCCCAGTTTCCTGAATAGCAACGACACCGTCCGCAACCTGCCCGTGCCTAA
Source organism: Pseudomonas sp. GV047 (assembly GCF_003058245.1). Lineage (NCBI taxonomy): Bacteria > Pseudomonadati > Pseudomonadota > Gammaproteobacteria > Pseudomonadales > Pseudomonadaceae > Pseudomonas > Pseudomonas sp. GV047. The sequence goes on from NZ_QCWA01000003.1 coordinate 26,565, forward strand.
CCTGCCCGCCGACGCCTATCGACCGGCGCCCCCGCAGACCCGACTGCCCGCCCCTGCTGCCAGCGCGGAGCAGCCGTTGCTGATGGACACCAAGGTGACCATTCGAAAGCTGCAGATCGACGGCGGCACGGTCTACCCGCTCAAGGACGTCGCCCAGGCATTCGAACCGCTGATCGGCCATGAGACCAACCTGGCGCAATTGATCGAAGCCACCCGCAGCATCACCCGCCGCTACCAGGAAGATGGCTACCTGCTGTCCTACGCGTTCCTGCCGGAACAGCGCTTCGACGGCGGTCTGGTGCATGTGGTGCTGGTCGAAGGCTATATCCGGGATTACCAGCTGCAAGGCGACATCGGCCCGGTTTCGTCCTACGTCGACAAACTCGCCGAAAAACTCAAGGCCGAACGTCCACTCACCCGTAAGACGTTCGAGCGTTACACGACACTGATGAGCGCCATCCCGGGCGTAACCTTGCAGGCCCAGGTACCGCCGCCCGCCACCACCGACGGCGGCACGCCGATGCACATCACCGCCAGCCGCAAACCCTTCACCACCAGCATGAGCCTCAACGAGGCCAGCCGAGGCGGCACGCAGGCGCTGCTCACCGGCACCGGCAACTCATGGACCTCCATGGGCGAACAACTGAGCCTCAGCGGCCTGTTCCCGCCCGGCGACGACAAAGAACATTACTACCGCGCAGCCTACAGCCAATTCATCAATGCCGAGGGCACCCAGCTCACGCTGGCGGGTGAACGCTACCGCGCCGACCCACGCACCAGCCTGCAACTGGGCGAAGGCCTGGAGCTCAAGCCACACCAGGAAATCGACCGCTACGCCATCGGCTTCAGCCACCCGCTGATCGCGTCGCCCAACGAGTCATTGAACCTGGGCGCGCGCTACTATGCCGTCGACCAGACTACGCGCTACAAGCTCGAAGGTTTCCCGCAACGCCTGGCGCTGCAAACAGACCTGCGCGCACTGGCGTTCGAAGGCGATTGGCGCAAGGCCGACACGACCCAGCTGCGCATCCTCAGCGCCGGTGTGTACCAAGGCATCAACGGCATGGGCGCCAAGACCCGCACAGACTTCGGCGGGCTCAAGCCGGACCTCGACTTCTTCCGCCTGCGCCTCTCCGGCGTGCAGAGCAACAGGCTCTTCGATAACTGGCAAGGTGTACTCTCCGGCGCACTCTACTGGAGCCACCACGACCTGCCCGACAGCGAGCGTGCCACCTTCGGCGGGCAGAATTTCGGCCGTGGCTACCCCGATGACCAGGGCTCCGGCGACAAAGGCTGGGGCGTGGCGTATGAGATCAACTACAGCTACAACCGTGCTGGCGAGTGGGTGCGGATCCTGCAGCCCTATATGGTGCTCGACCGCGCCAGGGCCTGGTTCAACGACCTGCCGGTCAAGGGCAGCGATATGTCATCGGCGGCCCTGGGCCTGCGTTTTGGCGACGCCAGGTACTACAACATTTCCGTGGAAGCGGCCAAGCCGATGGCAGATGTGGCGCGGGATAACTTCGACCGACGGCCGCGGTATACGCTGAGCTTCACTTATCAGCTGTGAATGAGCGCTTAATACCTGGAGTGAGAGAGAGGAAACAGGTTGTTGAGCGTATCGATCAGGCGCACCAGATAGATCGGCTTGCGGAACAGGTCCAGCACCTGCAGGCGCAGCATGTCGCTGACGTCATCCATCTCGGCATGGCCGGACATCACGATCACCGGCAGGTGCGAGCGCGAGGTGTGTTCGCGCAGGCGCTTGATCAAGGAAATGCCGCTTTCCTCAGGCATGCGCAGGTCGGTAATGACCAGGGCGATATCCGGATGCAGTGTCAATTCTTGCAAGGCGAAGGTCACGGAGGTGGCGGTAAAACAGACAAAGCCCTCGTGTTCGAGGGATTCGGCCAGCTCAACCAGAGCATCCTCTTCGTCGTCCACCAATAGTATTTGTTGGCGAGACAAAGAAGATGTGCTCATGGCCGTACCTGGAAGAATGGGGTAATTGAAGAATAGCTGCTGCAACTTGGCAGTCAGGTCGCCGTTGGCAGCTTGGTAGCGATCGAAGTGAAAATTCCACTTATCTTGGTGCCCAGGCCGGTTCCGGCACCCACAATGACAAGGGCCACCAGCGCCACGATAATGGCGTATTCAATACCTGAAGCAGCCTCTTTGCGTTTGAAGAACAGTTGTGTTTGAACATATAACTTCAACATCAGGTCAAGGAACATACGACTTCTCCCTAATACGCCACTAAAAGCCAGTACGGCTCTAGCACGATGTTTGCGACGTGCAATTAGAGCATTGCCAACAAACCTCAGCCTCACAACTGTAAGAACTCATTAATCACAAAGTATTAGTCGTCGGCCCATGCCTGACTACCCGGCTGCAAATAGCGTTCAAATAAAATTTTATCCGTGACAAATGGCGTTTCGTCCTGGCTGAGCTACCTTCAAATAGCCAAATCGTTAGATGTTCATCACAGCCAGGTTGCGAATTAGTTCGTTTGGATTGACGAACAGGTAGTGCAACGGGAAAGGGAGAGCCGTCATGAACAGTCGCATCAGCATGGCCCTGGCCGCTGTGCTGCTAATCGGGGCATTGATTGCAGGGTACTGGGGGCTGGTGTTGAGCCGCCAACCGGAGCCCGTCGCAACACCTGTCATTTCTGCCGAAAAGCCCACTGCTGTCGTCGAAGACCAGACCCGCCAACCAGTGGTCGTACTGGCGCATGACGTCCCTGCCTTCGTTGCACTTACCGCTGCCGACCTGGTCGTGGAAAAACTCCGCACGGTGCCGGCCGGCAGCCTGACGCGGCTGGACCAGGCTATCGGCCGCCAACCACTGCGCGCACTGGGAGCAGGTACCTGGCTCAGCGAAGAAAGCTTCAGCGCCGGCGGCCCGCTTGCCCGCATGATTCGTCCCGATGAGCGCGCATTGGCCGTGGCCGTCGACGAGGTGATCGGCGCGGCAGGCCAACTGAGCCCCGGCGACTATGTGGATGTGCTGCTGTTCCTGCGCCAGGATGCTGGCAACGCGGAGCAGTCGGCACAAATCGTCCTTCCGGCCCTGCGCCTGCTCAGCGTCGGTGACCAATTGGGCCTGGCCAACGATGGCTTGCCGGCCGTGCCGCCCGCCACCACGCCCGAGGAGCGCGCCCAGGCTGCCCAGCGTCGCGCTGCTGCACGCACCGTGGTGCTAGCCGTGCCGGAGCCTCTATTGAGCCGCCTGATGCTGGCGTCGCAAGCCGGTACCTTGCGCCTGGCCGTGCGCAGTGCCGAGGAGCAACTGCTCAGCCAGTACTGGGCCGGGGAAAACGACGCTTCGGACAAACTGGCCAATGCCAATCGTGACCTCTACCAATTCACCCAGCTTGCCCTTGTGGGACCGCCCAAAAGCGTCGCGCAAATCAGCGGCGCACCTGCTGTACGCCGGGGCGTCGAGGTGATTCGCGGCGCGCAGGCCACTGAACAAACCCCGTGATTGAGCAAGGATGCCTTGAATGAGCCATCGCTACGCCCTCATGTTCACGCCAATTGCCTGGGCCTTGATGCTGACAAGCCTGCCAGCCGCCATGACCATGGCGGCACCCGGCAATTGCAGCGCCATGGGCCAGTTACCTGCAGTGGTCGAGGTAGGCGAAGGCTTACAACAGGAGCTGCAATCGCCGGTGCCAATCACCCGCCTGGCGATTGGCGACCCGAAGATCGCGGATGTGCGCGTCAATGGCGACCGTCAATTCCTGCTGACCGGCGTCGCCAGCGGCGCTACCAGCCTGATGGTGTGGACTGCCTGTACCAAGGCGCCGCGCCAGAGCATGGTGTTCGTCAGGGGCAAGGCCACGTCGGCACTGAGCAGTTTGTCGCGGCCACCCTCCGAAGACCCATTGCTGCCCAGCCAGGTGCAGACGGATATACGCTTTGTAGAAGTCAGCCGCACCAAGCTCAAGGAAGCCAGCACCCAGTTCCTGGGGCTGGGCAACAATTTTTTCCTCGGCAGCCCCAACCTTCTCTCCCCGGCAGAAGGCGTGTTCAAACTGCCGGTGAGTGCCGAGTCTTTCAATGTCGGTTTTGGCGGCGGTCGGGTCAAAGCGATGATCAACGCCCTCGAGAGCAGCGGTTTTGCCTACACCCTGGCGCGTCCCAGCCTGGTAGCGCTGAGCGGCCAGAGCGCGACCTTCCTGGCCGGCGGTGAAGTACCTATACCCGTACCCAGCGCCGGCAGTGACACCATCTCCATCGAATACAAGGAATTCGGCATTCGCCTGACCCTCACGCCGACGGTGATTGATCGCAACCGCATCACCCTCAAGGTAGCGCCGGAGGTCAGCGAGCTGGACTACAGCAACGCCGTACAGATCCAGGGCATCCAGGTGCCGGCCCTGACCGTACGCCGCACCGACACCAGCGTGTCCCTGGCCGATGGCGAAAGCTTTGTGATCAGCGGCCTGATCAGCACCAACAACCGCTCCAGCATCAGCAAGTTTCCGGGGTTGGGCGATATCCCGGTCCTGGGTGCGTTTTTCCGCGACACCAATATCCGCCGCGAAGAAAAGGAGCTGCTGATGATCGTCACGCCGCACCTGGTGCAACCGCTGGCGGCCAACGCTCAGCTGCCTTCCTTGCCCGGCGAAAAACTGCGCAACTATGACCCCAACTGGTACCGCCTGTTTTTCCTCGAAAACGGTAATTTCGACCGCCGCAGTGGACTTTCCCAATGAGCGATAGCTTGAGCCAGACGTTCCTCGCCATCACTCGCAACACCATCGACCTGGAGTGGCTGCAGGGTGCCCTGGCACCCCTTGGCCAAGTCGTGAGCGCTGGCACCGGCAGCCTGGACGAGCTGCTGGCGCTGGTCGACGTGACCTTTGCCAACCTGGTGTTCATCGGCCTGGACCGTGAAAACCTGGTGGCCCAGAGTGCGCTGATCGAAGGCGCCCTGGAGGCCAAGCCGATGCTCGCCGTGGTCGCCCTGGGCGACGGCATGGACAACCAGTTGGTACTCAACGCCATGCGGGCCGGCGCCCGGGATTTCGTCGCCTACGGCTCACGCTCCAGCGAAGTGGCCGGCCTGGTGCGCCGCTTGAGCAAGCGCCTGCCGACCGTCATCCCCAGTGCGCATTTGGGTGGCCTGACCGTTCTGTTTGGCACCCAAAGCAACGCCGACGGCGCGATGCTGGCGACCCACCTGGCCCTGGTGGTGCAAAAAAGCGGCCAGCAGACCCTGCTGCTGGATCTGGGCCTGCCACGCAGCGACAGCCTGGCGCTGCTGGGGCTGGAGAGCACCTTCAACTTCGGTGACGCGTTGCGGCATTTGCGCCGCCTCGATACCACGCTGATCAACAGCGCCTTTACCACAACCGTGGATGGCCTGCGCATCCTGGCGTATGCCACCGGCGACGAACCGCTGAAACTGACCAGCGCCGCCGAGCTGTACATGCTGCTCAGTGCATTGCGCCAGCACTTCCAGCACATCGTCGTGAACCTTACCGGGCAACCGGACAGCGACGCACTGCGCACCTTTGTCGGCCACTGCGACAAACTGCTGTGGTGCACCGACCAGAACGTACTGGACTGTCGCCGCAACCTCGCGGTGCTCAATCGCTGGCGCGACAAAGGCATGAAACTCGACCACGCCAGGCTGGTGGTCGACCGTTACATCAAGTCCTGCGTACCAGACACCGACACCCTGGAAAAAAGCTACGGCCTTGAGTGCATCGCCGTGCTGCCGCTGAGCGCCGAACTGCGCCTGAACGTAAAGAACCAGGGCCAGACCCTGTTTGCCCTGGCCCCACGTGAAGCGTTGAGCCAGGCCGTGCGCACCTTGGGCGAACGCCTGGCGAAACGCTCCGAGGGCTTGGAAAAACCATCAATGCGTTGGTTCGAACGCATCCTGGGGACAGTGCGATGAACGGCGAGAAACTCTTCGGCGGCCCGGCCCGCAGCGGCGGCAACACGGATCACGATGGCTTGAAGCTGGTGTTGCATCGCTACATCATCGACGCTATCGAGGAGTCGGGTAAGAACCTGCTTGAAGACACGCGCCAATCCCTGGCGCAATTTGTCGTCGACAAGGTGTCCGAGTACATCACGCGCATGCGCCTGGCGATCTCGCGCTATGAGATGGAACGCCTGGCCGAAGAGATCGTCGATGAACTTACCGGTTTCGGCCCGCTGGAGGTGCTGCTACGCGACCCATCGGTCACCGAAATCCTGGTCAATGGGCCGCACCGGGTGTTTATCGAACGTGAGGGCCTGCTGCATCAGAGTGACCTGCGTTTTATCGACGACCACCACGTGGAGCGCGTGATGCAACGCATCCTCGCGCCATTGGGCCGGCGCCTGGACGAGTCCTCGCCGATGGTCGATGCACGCTTGCCTGACGGTAGCCGGGTCAACGCGATCATCCCGCCGATTGCCCTGGATGGGCCATGCCTGTCAATCCGCAAGTTCCGCAAGGACATGCTCAAGAGCAGCGACCTGGTTGCCATGCAGACCATCGACCAGAGTATCTTCGAGTTTTTCCAGGAAGCCGTCGGCAGGCGCTGCAATATCCTCATCAGCGGCGGCACCGGCACCGGCAAGACCACGTTGCTCAATATCCTCAGCCAGTTGATCAATCCCCACGAGCGTCTGGTGACCATCGAAGACGTTGCCGAATTGCAACTGGGGCATCCCCATGTGGTGCGCCTGGAAACCCGCCCGCCCAATGCCGAGGGCCACGGTGAGGTCAGGTCCAGCGACCTGATTCGCAACGCCCTGCGGATGCGCCCGGACCGTATCATCCTGGGGGAAATCCGTGGCGTGGAAGTGCTCGACGTAATGACGGCCATGAACACCGGCCACGACGGTTCCATGAGCACCGTGCACGCCAACAATGCCCAGGATGCGTTGCTGCGCCTGGAAACCCTGGTGGGCCTGACCGGCCGCGTGATCGCGGAAAAAACCCTGCGCCAGATGATCTGCGCCGCGCTGGATGTGGTGATCCAGCTGACGCGCATGCCCGATGGCCGTCGTTGCGTGAGCGAGGTGGTGGAAGTGGTCGGTGTGCGCGATGACGTGTATGTCACCAATACCCTGTTCCGGCTGGACCGGCGCACCGGTGTCGGTTTCCTGCGCGAAGCCATCAACCCGGCCGGCGATAAGTTGCGCCGCGAATCGGCCTTGCCGCTATAGGGAGCGCCTGATGACCGGACCTGTATTGCTGCTGGTTTGCCTGTTGCTGATCGGTCTGTCGTTCTGGCTGTTTCAGCATGGCCTGCGCAAGGCCCGGACCATTCGCGTGCTGGAGCGCCTCGGCGATGGCCAACCCGAGGCCCAGGAGCAGCCCGGCACCTGGACCGGCCTTGAGCGCATGTTTCTGCGCGCCGGGCTGGGCAAACCCAAGGAGCGCCTCGGCCTGTGGCTGAGCGCGTGGGTGGTCGGCGCCCTGCTGGGCTACTTGGTCGCCGACTGGCTGGGCCTGGTGTTGATGGCCCTGGGCCCGCCCCTGGCATTGCGTGCGTATATCGCCTGGCGTTACCAGCAGCGGGTGCAACGCATGGTCGAGCAACTGCCGCAGCTGTTGGACCATAGCGTACGCAGCCTCAAATCCGGCCGCACCCTGGCCGACGCGGTATTGGGCGGTATCGAGAGCGTGGAAAACCCGCTCAAGCACGCCATGGGCCGCATGCAGCGCAACGTGCGCCTGGGGGTGAGCCTGCCGGATTCGGCCAGCGACTTCGCTGAATTCTACGAACAGGACGAGTTCCGCCTGTTCGCCCTTGGCCTGAAGGTCAACCACCGCTACGGCGGCAACGCCAGCGAACTGCTGGAAAACCTGATCAAGATGATCCGCGAGCGGGACCAGGGCGCCCGGCAACTCAAGGCGATGACGGGCGAGACCCGCATGACGGCCTACGTGCTGGGCGGTTTGCCGATCCTGATCGTGGGCTACTTCATCCTGGTCAACCCTGGCTACTTGATGACCATGTGGAACGACGACACGGGGCGCTCCCTGCTGTTCGGCGCACTGGCGATGGACCTGGCGGGCACCTTTGCCATGTGGCGCATGCTGAGGAGTGTGTGAGATGGCCCTGATGGTCAGCCTGTTGCTGGCGCTCGCCGCCATGGTACTGGTGGGCGGGCAATGGCTCGAACATCGCCGTCGTGATCGCCGGGTCGTTGAGCGCTTGCAAGGGCGCAGCGCCAGCGATGACAAACTTGGCACGTTCATGCGCCAACTGGGCGCAAGCACGCTGGCCCAGCGCTCAGTCAGCCTGGACAACGAGACCCAGGTCCTGCTCAACCGGGTCGGTTGGCGCAAGGCCAGCCAGCGCTCGCTGTTTGCCGCTTTCCAGATCGGCGTGCCTGTCGCGGCGATGGGCCTGACCCTGCTCGGCCAGCAACTACTTTTCCCTCACGCCAGTCCCGCCTGGATTGCCCCGGCGGTCGCCCTGGGCATCGGCTACCTGCTGCCAAAACGCGTGCTCGCCGCTGCCGCCAAATTCCGCCAGCAGCGCATCGCCAAGGAAATCTCAACCTTCATTCCGCTGCTGCGCATCCTGTTCGAGTCGGGCATGGCGATTGAACAATCCTTGCGCGTGATGGCCAACGAAGCCCAGCGCTTGCTTCCAGACCTGACCCACGAATTGCGCCTGATCCTGGCGCGAGTCGACTCCGGCCTGGAACTGAGCGAAGAACTGGGCAAGACCGCGCGCATATTGGAGGTGGATGAGTTCACCGACACCTGCATCATCCTCCAGCAATTGATCCAGCAGGGGGGTGGCGCGATGAAATCCCTGCTGACGCTCAAGCAATTGCTCGACGACCGGCGCCTGACCCGCATGCAGGAATACATCTCGAAAATGTCGGCCAAAATGTCGGTGGTGATGATGGTGTTCCTGTTTCCCGCCTTGCTGATCGTGCTCGGCGGCCCCGCCTTTATCGGCATCGCCCGCGCCTTGAGCCAATTCTGAGGACCACCTTGATGAAACCACTGATTGCCGGCCTGACCCTGCTGATGCTCGGCGGATGCGCCACCGACGGCCACACCCCATGGGCCGCTCTGACCTCGCCGGGCAGTTGCGCCAAACCCAGTGCGGAGCAGGAACTGACGCTGAACCTGTCCGATGACCTGGCCAACGAGGGCAAGCTGCACGCCAGCCTGGCCAACCTGCAGAACCTGCCCGACAGCTTGCCCCAGGTGCGCCAGCGCCAGGCCCGTAACTTTCGCTTGCTGGGCCGCAGTGAGGCCGAACCCTTGTATCGCAGCCTGCTGGGTACTTGCATGACCGCCGAAGGCGAACATGGGCTGGGGCAACTGGCAGCGGCCAAGGGCGACCACCCACAGGCGATGGCTCACCTGCAAAGGGCCGCGCGCCTGGCGCCCACCGATGAAAAAATCCGCAATGACCTGGGCGTGGTGTACCTCAACCAATTGCGCCTGGAAGACGCACGCTTTGAGTTCATGACGGCTATCGAGCTCAAACAGGGCGACACGTTGGCTGCGGTCAACCTGGTGACCTTGCTGATTTATCAGGATGACTGGGGGCAAGCGGCCAGAGTGGTCAGCCAGCTGGGTTTGAACCCCGGCCAGGTCACCGAGGCACAGGCCCGCGCGGCCCGGCTCAAGCACTCAGCGAGGACCGCGCGCAACGTCGCGACGGCCGCCGATGCCCTGCCGGTGAGTATCAAGTAAGGAGTCGATGATGAAAGCCCATTACGTTGTGTGTCTGGCGCTGCTGCCATTGAGCGCCTCGGCTATTCCACCGGGGCCTTCGTCCCCGCAGCAGGCCGAAACGGAAAACTGGATGGCGTTGCAGGTCGATGGGCGGGCAGCCTCGCCGACACCGCAGAGCACCACCCCGGCGGAAAAGGAGCAGGCCTTGCAGCGTTGGCTGGACAGTCACAAGCACCCGATTCCGGAGTTCTTTGAAACCAAGTCGGAGGCGGGCGGCAAGAGCCAATGAACCCCGTGCGTCAGTGCGCACTCATCTGCTGGCGCATCGGCGAGTGGCTTGGCGACAACGCCAGCGCCAGCTGGGTGCGGTTGTGCATATGGGTCAGGCGCAACACCTGGGACACATACAGCTTGACGGTGTTTTCGGTGATGCCCAATTCGCAGGCGATCTGGTAATTGGTCTGGCCCTTGCCTACCAGCCACGCAACCTCCATCTGACGCGGTGACAACTGGTTGAAGATGGATGGAATCTGCGCCGGCCTGGCGTCTTGCCCGCCCTCGGCGTCAGCGTCCTGCGGCGGGCCGCGCCGTACCTTGTCGAGGTCCTGGTACAAGTCATTGATGGATTCGGAAAGGTACTGCAGTTTCTGGTTCAAGTGCCCCAGTTGCAGCTCCTTTTGCCGCTCTTCCAGCGCCGCTTCCTGGCGCTGCAGGCCCTCGAGCAATTCATCGAGGTTGATCGGCTTCTGGTAGTAATCCGAGATGCCCGCGCGCAGGGCCTTGATCACGTCCTGTTTGTCGGCACGCCCGGTGAGCATGATGGCCTCGAACGCACGCTGCTTGCCGGCGATCTTCTGCATCGACTGCACCAGCTCGATTCCATCCATGTCCGGCATGTGCAGGTCACACAGCACCAGGCCGACCTCGACGTCCTCGCTGAAACGCTGCAAGGCCTGGCGGCTGGATTCGCACGGGACGCAGTGGTAGCCACTGCTTTCGAGAAATTCGCAGAGTTCCTCCACGATCAGCGGTTGGTCATCGACCACCAGCACTTTTACAGCCGATTTCAGCTTGTTCACACGCGACTCCATGCCTGGCAAGCCAAAAGACTGACCTATCCGTTTGGACGAAGAATCCTATACATCCGTTCCATAAACGTAGACCTACTTTCCGACTCTGTACATAGCAATAGAGGCATTGTGCGACTAAAGGGTCCACACCCCATACAGCACAAAACCCGCGAATAAAAACGCGGCGAAAGGCTGCTTGGCAGGCGGGCCTTGTACCCGATCAGCAGCGCGCGGACCGAGCTGTTGACGAACGACCAACCAGCCGACCAGGGTGATGGCGGCACCGATCAGCGACCACAACACATGATCCACCGTGGTGGCCAGGCCCAGCGCCGCGAGCAGCTTCACGTCGCCCGCACCGAAGCGGTCCAGCGCATAGCCCGGCAGGGTCAACAGCAGTGCCAGGGCAAACGCCAAGAGACCGGCGCTCGCTGGCGCGCCCAGCCAGGTGGCGCCTGTGCACAACAGGTATAACAGCGCCAGCAACGCCACGCCCAGGGTCAAGCCATTGGCGATCTGTCGCCGGCGAATATCCTGCACCGCACAGACTCCCAGCCAGATCACTATCACTACGCCATGAATCACGTAAAAAACGTTCCTTTTCGCTGAATGATTCTATGCTGATATCGAGTCGTAGACGTCAGGGTAGACGCAGTCATGAAAACAGGCCTGCCGGCAAAGCAAAAAGGGGCTGCGGCGATCGAATTCGCCTTGGTCTTCGGGATCTTTTTTGCGGTGTTCTATGGCTTGATCAGCTTCAGCCTGCCGCTGCTGTTGATGCAGTCGTTCAACCAGGCAGCGGCCGAGGCCGTGCGCCAGGCCATGGCGGTAGACCCGGTTGCGGCAGGATCGGCCTACCCCAACCTTGTCACCCAGCGTGCGAAAGATGCGGTAGCGGCGCAATTGAGCTGGATCCCCGCCAACTTCCAGTTCCAGCCGTCCTTCATCAGCGCCACCTACACCGGCACCACGCTGACTGTCACGATCAAATACCCCTCCTCCAACCTCTACTCCGTATTCCCGGCGCTGGTGGTGCCAGGCATTGGCACTGTGCCGAACCTGCCGACCAACCTGTCGGCCAGCTCGAGTCTTCAGTTTTGACTGCGGGGAATAATTTCTTCGAGCGCCTGCGGGGCCGTGTCGGCACCCAGGCCTTCGAGGCACCCACTGTCCCTGCAGCAGGGCTGCGCGTGTTATTGGATCATCAAGGCCATGTGGTGGACATCCGCGGCACACTGCGTTCGCAACTCGCCATGCCCGTCGGGGGTGAAGCACGGCCGCTGCTGCGGGAGTTGCTGTGCGCCAGCAGCGCCTTGAGTATCGAAGGCAGCCCTGCCGACTGGCAACGCCATACCCTGGACCTGGACTTCAAGGGCTCTGCCGGCCAGGTCCTGCCCACCCGCGGCTGGGTCGAGCCGGAGGGCGACCGCTGGGTGCTGCACCTGCTGGACATCAGCGACTTGCTCGCCGGCCGCCACCTGGCTGAACAGCGCGAGCAGAACCACCAACTCGCCTGCAGGATGAGCGAACAGTTGCGAGTGTGCAGCCTGAGTCGCCTGCCCGAGACGTTCAACGAGCAACTGCGCAGCCTGGCCCAACGCTGGCGTATCCCCTGTGTGGCCCTGGCATTGCTCGATGAAACCAACCAGGGTTGGCGGATCTACAGCCAATACACCGCTCACGACGCCCCGGGCTTGTGGCAAACCGGCCAACATCTGGGGGCCAGCCTGGACAGTGTCAACGGCAACGCGCTCCTGAGCCTGGCCCACGGGCGCATTGACAACCCCCGCCTGCAGAGCATTTTCGGCGATATCGACGGTTTTCTGGTGCCCTACCGTGACAGCCAGGGCGTGGCGGCCTGGCTGCTCTGCGGTTTCTACGGCGGCGAACCGCACACCCGCGAACGTGACTGGCTGGACCTCACCGCCGCACTCGCCGCCCCGCTGCTGAGCCGCCTGCGCGAACAACGCAGCCATCAGCAACTGGAGCGCATGGAGGCCCTGCAAGAACTGCTCGGCACCGGCTGGTGGGAACTGCTGCCCGCCACCCAGGAGATCCAGCTCGCTCCCCAGTTGTTGCATAGCCTGGGCCAGGAACACGGCGCCACGCGCCAGGCACTGGCCCTGTGGCTGGAGCTGATCCACCCCGCTGATCGCCAGGAACTGCTCAGCCACCTGCAAGACCTGCAGGCACTGGACAAACCCCTGCTGACCAACGTGCGCCTGCCAGGCAGTGACGCGGACCACACGCCCCTCTGGTATCGCGTGCAGGGCCAGGTACTGGGCGTGGGCGACAACCGGCGCTGGGTCGGTTTCATGCTCAACATCAGCGACATCAAGAACCAGCAACTGCAAGCCGCCGCCGCCCATGCACGCCTGGATAACCTGATCGCCAGTTCACCGGCGGTGATCTACGTGCAGCGCTACGTCGGCGGCGCGCTGCACCCGGCGTTTTTCAGCGACAGCCTGTTGCCGCTGCTGGGCTGGAGCCTGGCCGATTGCAGCCACGACGGCCTGGCCTCGTTGATCCATCCCGAAGACCGTGAGTTGTACTTCCAACGCACCCGTCAATTACTACGCGAAGGGAATGTACGCAGCCGCTACCGGGTGCGCGACACCCGCGGCGACTACCATTGGCTGCTCGACGAGGCCAAGCTGCTGCGCGATGACCTGGGCCTGCCGGTGGAGGCCGTGGGGCTATGGCTCGATGTGACCGACGCGACCCTGGCCGCCGAACAGGTCAGGCAGAGCGAAGAGCGCTACCGCATCCTGGTGGAAGACTCGCCGGCAATGATCTGCCGTTATCGCCCGGACCTGACCCTGACGTTTGGCAACAAGCCGCTGGCCAACTACCTGGAGTGCTTGCCCGCGCAACTGCCGGGGCGGCAATTGGACGCGTGGTTGTCGGATGAACAGCGCCAGGCATTTATCCAACGCATCCGCCGACTGACCCCCGAGTTTCCGGTGAGCACCGCCGAAATCAACCTGCAGCTGCCCGGGCGCGAACATGCCTGGTGGGTATGGTCCGACCGTGGTGTGTTTGATGAACAAGGTCAACTGGTGGAAGTGCAGGCCGTGGGCCGCGACAACACCGAAGTGCGTCGCTCCCAGCAGCAACTGACCCAGAGCGCCAAGATGGCGACCCTCGGCGAAATGGCCACGGGCCTGGCCCATGAGATCAACCAGCCGCTGAACGTGATGCGCATGGCGATCGTCAATGTGCTCAAGCGCCTGGCCAACGGCGACGCGCAGATCGACTACCTCACCGAAAAACTCAAGCGCATCGACACCCAAGTGCAACGCGCGGCGAGGGTGGTGGACCATATGCGCGTGTTTGGCCGCCGTTCGGAAATCGAACAGCAACCGTTCGACCCAGTGCAAGCCGTGGAAGGGACCTTGTCGCTGCTGGGTGAAGGCCTGCGCGGCAAAGGCGTGGACCTGCGCATCACACCTGCGGACTTCAGGGTGCAGGTCAAAGGTCATGTCGACCAGCTTGAGCAGGTGTTGATCAACCTGATGGTCAACGCCCGCGATGCGCTATTGAGCCAGCGCGAAACAGCCGCGCAATCGCGCCCCTGGATTGCGCTGCACTGCGAGCACGACAGCCGGCATGTGCGCATCTGGGTCGAGGACAACGGGGGCGGCATCGACCCACGATTATTGGAGAGGATTTTCGAGCCGTTTTTTACCACCAAGCCGATTGGGGTGGGGACCGGCCTGGGGCTGTCGGTGAGCTACGGGATCGTGGAAAACATGGGTGGGCGCTTGAGCGTGATCAATGGCGAGGACGGCGCACGGTTTTGTGTGGAACTGCCGGTGGTTCAGATCACCAGGTAAGCGCGGCCCATCTGACACGTCAGGTTGGCGCCGACTTCGGCGTTGCCCAGGTTGATGCCCAGGGCCGAGAGCAGCGTGTTGACAATGGGGTCGAGCAGCGGTGACAGGACGTCCTGGACAAGGGTGACCACCGCGCTGGTGATGGTAGCCAGGGCCGTCGTAACCGTGCCGTTCGCCGCACCGGGTGTGCTGCCGCTGGGCGGTACGTAGGTAGCCTGCAGGCCGCTCAGGGTTGCTCCCAGGCTATTGACGATATTGGCGGTGCCGGGTGGACTTTTGTAGGTCGGCACGGCATTCATATCGGCGACCGGTAAGAACAGCAACGAGCTGGTCTGCGCCGCCACGGTAGACAACGCCTTCACATTCAAACCACCGCCTACACCCGCTGTACGCGTGCCACATATCAGCGACAGCACAATGCAGTAGCGCTGGCCAAAATCGATCAGCCTGACCGGCTGCACGGTGACTGGCGCCGATGACGAAAACGCGGTGGCAGGGTCGACATAGCCCACGCCCAGGGTGGCCATGGCGGTGGTGGCCTGCACCGTTAGCGACTTTGTGGCCGGCGTGGCACAGCTGTAGTCCGTGACTTGACTCTGCGCACTGGCCGCTTCGATGTAGATGGACAGTGATTGTGTGATATCCACGTCAGTGACGTTACACGCCACCAGGCACAACACGCCGCCCACCACTGCCGGGATATTCAGGTTCAACAGGCCACCGACCACCTTCGACACCGGTGTCGCCAACCCGGTCAGGATTGATGAAACCCCCGACACCAGCTTGATAATCGGCGCATCCACCGTAACCAATGTGCGCACTTGCGCGGTTCGGACAACAATCTGATCCGTCTGCGGGTTATTCAGAAGCCCCGCCTTGGCCTTCGCCGGATTACCGATCGCCGACAATTGCGGCGGCTCGATGACTTTGGTCTGGATCGAGACATTGCCCACCAGGGGAATATTCACCTGAGCGGCCGCACTCACCGCACCCTTGCTATTGGACAGCTGCGCCACGGCCTCCAGCAATTGAAACAACTGCACGTTGGTATTCAGCGCCGCGGCCGGTGTTCCGCTGGCAACCTTCAGCAGGTCTGCGACTTTCAGCAGCTGGGTATTGGGCGCGATGGCTTTCAATGAAATCACATCGTTGATGACCGCCGTCGCCACCGCTCCGTTTTTTTGCAGCACCTTTACCGCGGCATCGATCAGCTGGTTGGCGGATACGGCGGTGTTGAGCAGCGCATCGTAGTCACCCGCCGTCACGTTCAGCTCAATCGCCAACTGGTCCAGGTAGCCGAGCAGGTTGAGGTTCGTCGCCAGCAAGCCATTCCAGCCCGCCGCCGTCAGCGACAGGCTGCCGCCCAACAGGTTGCCAATGACCATGTTCAATAGCGGGGACTTCGCCGAATCCACCGTCGCCAGGCTGCTGCGAATCGTCAGTTGCGCCACTGGCGGCGCGTACGCGGCCACGGCGCTGGCAGCCAGGGTCATCTGGGTGGACGCCGGCGTACCGCTGAACATATTCCAGATACCCGTGGCGACGCTGGTTACTACGCTGCGCGTCGCCACTACCCGAATGGCCTCGTTTTTGCTGGCGTCGGCGCTGAATACGCGGATGTTGCCGGCATTGGTCGTCAATGTGCCGCAGGTCACGGCCAGGCCACGACTGCTGTCGCCGGCAACCACGGTGAAGCCATTGCGCGCGGCGTTCTGCACGGCATAGTCGTTGGCGCTGGTGGTCGGGCTGCACAGGCCACCACGCCCGGCGGCCTCCAGGGCGGCGGTGTCGGCAATGGACTGCAGCTTGCGCTTTTCCAGGTAGAGGCGGCCGCTGTCCACCGCCAGCAGCAGGAACACCAGCGCTAACGCCAGGGTGCCCGCTGCCATCAAGCCAATCGCACCACGCTGCCTGCAACCGAGTCGGGGAGACATCAGGCACTCCTTAGCGCTTACTCTCCGTGTTGCGGTGGAGTGTAGACAAGGCTTGGCAGGTGCGCAGGCCGGTCGCTACAAACGGTCAGTGCGGTGGGTAGCTGGAGAGGATCCGGGTCACCGTCGTGCGAATCGCGTTATTACGATCCTGGGGGTTGGGCGTGCTGCTCATCATCTGTTCATCACTGCCGCGCCACACCAACTTGCCGTCCTTGCCGTCGAGCAGGTCGATCTGGATGGTCGCCACCTTGTAGGTGATGTTGCGTGTTTCGTTGTACATCGGCCCGCCCCAATAGCCGTTCCACGGGCCACCCCAGGCGCCGCCATAGTTGGTGGTGACTTGTTGCTGGCGGTCTTCGACGATCAGGTAGGCCTGCACGTTCAGGTCAGCCCGGGTGCCTGCGGCTGCCGGGCGCAGGCCGCGCTGGTCAAGCTGTTCACCCACGGCCTGGCGGATGCGTTGTTCGGTGAGGTCGCTCTTGATCCGCGGATCATCGGGGCGGTATTGCAGCGCCGGGTCTTTCCAGGCCCAGTTGCGGTAGGCGCCGAAGTCGCGGCTGGCATCAAAATCGTGGTTGACCTGGCTGGTCTGGCAACCGCCCAGCAGCACAACAAAAGCTAGCGTAGCGATACGACGAAACATGGTTGATCTCCAACAAGGGACCGGGCTTTAGATGAGAATAGCGGTTAACTCGGAGGATAGGCGGTCATCGCCTTTTGCACGGCCTGGCGCAACGCATCCGCGCGCTCGCTGAGGCTGCCCTGGCTGCCGGTTTCCGCGCTGGCACTCCACACCGGCTGGCCGCTGCGGGCGTCGAACAGATTAACCCGCACCACCACCACTTGAACTTCATAGGTGCGCACGATCGGCACCGAGTTGTACATGCCGTAGCCCGGGCCGTAGCGGTTATAGCCGCCGTATCCGTAGCCGTAATCGTCCCGGACCTGCTTGAGACGCTTCTCCAGGCGTACATCGGCGCTCACCAGCAGGTCCGCCGGGCGGTTGTCGTGCAAGGGCCGCAGGCCGCGCTGGTCGAGGGCACCGCTGACCGCTTCGGCGACCTGCGCCGAGTCCGCCCAGGCCGTGCCGGCCGGGAGCTGGCCGTTGCGCCAGGCCCAATTGCGGTAGGCGCCATAGTCGCGCACCGGTGCCGGGTAGGCGCTGGCGTCGAAGGTAGTGGCCGCCTGCGCGGGCGCAGGCGGCATCGGCGCAGAAGCCGCCACATAAGGGTTGGGGCTGGAGCAGGCGCCCAGCCCGAGGGATAACAGGATCAAACAGAGACGACGCATTTCGACCTCCGCAGACTGGGCCGCTTATACCGGACGGCAGATCCAGTGCAAATAACGCCCAAGTCCGGCAAAGCTTGGGTGACGACGGTGAGCGAGCTCCATCTCTACAAGGTCCTTCAAGTCGGCGCGGGCCTGGAATTCCACCGGCATATAGTCGTGGAATACCCGCACGCCACTTTGGCTTTCGACCTGCCAAAGCCCTTCGAGTTGCGCCGCCAGCTCGCGCGGGTCGAGGGGCTGTTGCGGGGTCAGGCTCTGCTTTTCGCCGGCCATGTCATTCTTGCGCATCTTGCGGAAATGGCCTTTGAGCAGGTTGCGATAAATCAGCGCATCGCGGTTGTAGAACGCCAGCGACAGCCAGCCACCGGGCAGCGTCAGCTGATGCAGCACCGGCAGGATCCCGTGGGGTTCGGCCAGCCATTCCAGCACGGCGTGGCAAAGCACCAGGTCGTAGGGCTCGGTGAGCTGGCCGAGCAAGTCTTGCCACGGCGCGTGGATAAAGGTGGCGTCCTGCCCGGCCTCGGCGAAGCGTTGGCGCGCGCCCTCGAGCATCGGCTCGGCGGGTTCGGCCAGGGTCACCTGATGGCCGCGTTCGGCCAGCCACAGCGACATATGCCCCAGGCCCGCGCCGATATCCAGCACGCGTAACGGGCGCTCCGGCAGGGCCTCAGCCAGGTCGGCCTGGAGCACTGCCAGGCGAATCGCGCCTTTTGCGCCACCGTAGATTTTCTCGGCGAAGCGCGTGGCCAACTGGTCGAAATGCCGGTCACTCATGGGCAAACCGCCGCTCGCTGTCGGCCAGTTTGGCGCGCACCACCTCGTTCATGTCCAGGCCGAGCTCGCTGCACAGCAACAGCAGGTACAGCACGATATCGCCCACTTCCTGGCCGGCGTGGGCAAGTTTGTCGGCGGGTAACTGGCGGGACTGGTCTTCGCTGAGCCACTGGAAGATTTCCACCAGTTCGGCCATTTCCACGCTGGCGGCCATGGCCAGGTTCTTCGGGCTGTGGAATGGCTTCCAGTCGTTGGTATCGCGGATGCGGTGCAGGCGTTCGGTGAGGTGTTCGAGGTTCATGGGGGGCTCCTGAATGGGTATAGCTTCAGGGGGATGGAGAGTGAAGGCAAGTGAATAGCGGTGGTGCGACGATTCGACTTGCCGCTGATGAGGCCCTAATCCACCACGCTGAATTCGAGCCGGGCGGTCTGGCCGGCTTCGTCGAGGACGCTGAGTTGGTAGCGGCCCAGGCGCTCGAAACTGGCATTGATGCTGTCCTGGTTGGCGCTGTCGCCCAGGGGGGCGCCGTTGAGAAACCACCAGCGCCGGCCGCTGCCGCCCAGGGCGGAAAGCTTGAGGCGCAGGGTTTGCTGGCTGGCGGCGGGCAGGCGCAGTTGGTCGCCTTCGCGCACGCCGACAATCGACAGCGGCGAAGACGCCGCCAGCGCCGGTGGCGGGCAATCGGGGTCGGCGGCGGGAATCCGCGCTTCACGGCGCTCGATCCTGGGCAACCATGGCTCCAGCGGTGCGGGCCACAGGGCGATACTTTTAGACACCGCGCCAGGGCAATGGGCATCCACCCTCAAGCCCTTGGCGTTGACCCAGACGCTTTCCATCAAGCCAACACTCAACGGCTGATCCAGCGCCTGCAAGGTCGGCGGCGTGGTGTTGTCCAGGGTCCAGGCAAAGCGCTGGCGGCGGCAATTCGGATCGCTGCGGTTCATGGGCTGACCCAGCGGCCAACAAATCGCCGCCACGCCGACATTGGTCGGCACCGCCACCACCTGCGCGCTGATGCCGCGCTGGCTGTCGCGATTGGTCAGCACGTCATGCACCTGCAACATCAGCGGCGCCGCCGAGGCCAAACCGAACTGCCCCGGCACCGGCGTGCCGTCCGGGCGACCGATCCACACACCGATCAAATAGCGCGGCCCCACGCCAATCGCCCAGGCATCGCGAAAACCGTAGCTGGTCCCGGTTTTCCAGGCCAGGACCGGGCGCTGCACCAGTTCGGCACGCGGGTCGCGATCAGGCCGCGCCTGGCCACTGAGGATGCGCCGAACAATCCAGGCGGACCCTGGCGACAGCAAGGGCCGTTCTCTCAGCGTATCGTCCGGCTGCAATCGAAGGGTGGCGCTCCTGCCGTTGCGGGCGAAGGCGCTGTAGCCGCTGACCAGATCCTCCAGGCGGCTGCCCGCGCCGCCGAGGATCAGCGCCAGGTTGGGCTCGGCCAACGCCGGCAGGGCCAATGGCACGCCGCCGATGCGCATCTGCGCGGCAAACCGCTTGGGCCCGTACGCTTCCAGCAACTGCACCGCCGGCAGGTTCAGCGAACTGGACAGCGCCGTGCTCGCCGGCACTGCGCCGGTAAAGCCCATGGAAAAGTTGCCCGGGCGATAATCGCCATAACGCCGGGGCACATCCTGCAGCAGCGATTCGGAGTGAATCAGGCCCTCGTCCAGGGCCATGCCATACAGGAACGGCTTCAAGGTAGAGCCCGGCGAACGCAGCGCGCTGATCATGTCCACATGGCCAAAGCGCTTGGCGTCGTTGATGTCCACTGACCCCAGGTAAGCGCGCACGGCCATGTTTTCTTCTTCCACCACCAGGATCGCGGCCGAGGTGTATTCCGGCAACCGCGCACGCCAGCCCAGCAACAGGTCTTCAAGACGGCGTTGCAGGGTGGCATCCAGCGTGGTGCGAATCAGCGGCGGGCTGTCCGGACGGTTAAGGCGGCGGGCAAGCAGCGGCGCCAGGCTCGGCTCCAGGCGCGGGGCGAGCAGCAACGGCTCTTCCAGCGCTTCGTCGACGGCGGCTTGTGGCCACACCTGGAACTCGGCGAGGCGGCGCAGCACTTTGTCGCGGGCCTCCTGGGCGCGCTGCGGGTGGCGATCCGGGCGCAGGCGGCTCGGCGCCTGGGGCAATACCGCGAGCAAAGCGGCTTCGGCGTGGGTCAGTTGCGCCGGGGACTTGCCCAGGTACGCCCAGCTGGCGGCCGCCACGCCCTGCAACGTGCCGCCGAACGGTGCGCGGTTCAGGTACAGGTTGAGAATCTGTTCCTTGGACAGGTGCCACTCCAACTGCGCCGTGCGCCACAGTTGCCGCAACTTGCCGTGGAAGGTCCGCGAGTGAGGATCCAGCAGACGCGCCACCTGCATCGACAACGTACTGCCACCCGACACCACCCGCGCGCCCGTCAGGTTCTGCCACGTCGCCCGCACCAGCGCCAACGGGTTAACACCGGGATGCTGATAGAACCAGCGGTCTTCGTAGGTGAGCAGTGCATCGAGGTAATACGGCGACACTTCGCTGGTTTGCACCGGATAACGCCACACGCCGTTGGCATCGGCAAACCGCCATAACGGCGTGCCATCCTCGGCCAGCACCACCCGCGCCAGGTCGTCCCTGGGCAACGGCAACGGCCAGATACGATCGGCCAGCCACAGCAGGGCAATCATCAAGACCAGGCTCGCCAGGGTCCAGCGGACAAGTAAACGCAAATTCAAGCGGGCAAACCTCTATGCTTGTAGGGAACTAGCCTGTTGCAATAACAACCAAAGGCACAGATACGCCCACCTTCTTATCAGGACACACATATGCAGGTAGAAAGCTTTTTCGAATGGTTGGGCCAGGCGCTCGGTTCCGTCATCCGCTTTATCGTCGACGGGCTCAGCGGATTGTTCGGAGCCTTGACCCACGCCGGCGGCAACTTTGTCGAAGGCCTGTCACGCACATTGGGCATGGACACCTCGATCATCAGCATCCTCACCCTGATCGTCGGCCTGCTGTTTCTGTACTCAGCCGTACGCGCCTTCATGCGCGCTTCGATTATCTTCGGGGTGATCTGGCTGATACTTGGCCTGTGGCTGCTCAGTTGGGTCGTGCACTAAACCCAAGAACACCCAGCCACTGTAGGAGCGAGCTTGCTCGCGAAGGACGTCAACGATAACGCTGACATCCTGAATAAACGCGGTGCCCTTGCGTTCTTCGCGGGCAAGCCCGCTCCTACAGTGATCAACCGTCAAATTTCAGCGTCCCTTGATCACCAGGTCCGCCGGCGTCTCCCCCACTGCCTGCCAGTTCGGCCGGTACATCGACTCCACCTGCGGCGGCGGCACGCGGTAAGTGCCCGGTGTCACGGCACGGGCCAGGTACAGCAAGTGCGTGGTGCCATCGCCGTCAAGGTTGATGGCCGCCACGTAACGGTCATCACGAAACTCCTGATGCTTGAGCGCCGCGTTCTGCATCGACCCGCGCCATTCCTTCACCTGGCTGCTGGCGTTTTCCAGGCTGGCGGCACTTTGGGCCAGGTTCTGGTTTTCCAGCTCCAGGCCCGCCGGCAACAGGTCGACCACCAAGGCATCCGGCACGCGCTGCCTGGCGCTCACCGCCAGGTGCACCAGCACCAGGTCGCCGCTATTGAGGTTGCGCAGGTTCAGCGGTTGGCCATTCATGCCTAGGTATTCCCGGCGGATGCTCAGGTTGTCGCCACCCGGTGCCGGTGGCACCTGGGGATAACCCGAGATCGTCAGTTGCTGGTAGACCGGCACATCGCCCTGATTGGTCAGGTTCAGATCGCCAGAAAGCAGCTTGCCTTCCAGGTCCAGCGTCGACTGTTGATTGTTCAGCTCATGTTCCCCACCGCTGCCATTGAGCAGGACCTTCCAGGCCGACTCGGGCTGGGCAAACCCCAGGCGCCCGGCCAGGAACAGCGAGTTGCGCTCCTGGGTCGACAGGTACGGGCTGGCCGCCAATTGGTCCGACAGGCTAAACAAACGCTCCTCACGCTTGCCCTTGGCCAAGTCGTTTTCTTCCAGCAACGCCAGGATCATCGCCTGATCGCGCAGCGGGCTGCCGTAGTCAGCCAGCCATTCCTTGGCGCTGCGTTGCGCCGCCAGGCCGGCCAGCAAGGCTTGATCCGCACGGGGCTGGTCACCCATCTTCTGTAATGCGATGGACAACTGCACCAACGGCAACCCGGAACGCGCGTCGCTGCGCCGCTCGAAAATACTGCGCAGCGCCCCCAACGGCGCCTGCTGACTGCGCGCCAGTACCATGCCGGCGTAGGCCTGCACGGCAAAGCGCGTGTGGTCAGCGTTGTCGCTGTAGTCGACTTCGATCAGGTTGCGCTCCTGCACATAGCGCAGCAGGCGCTCGCTGGCTTTTTTCAGCGCTTCAGGCGGTACCGCGAAGCCCTGGTCACGGGCACGCAACAGGAAGTCGGTGACATAAGCCGTCAGCCAATATTCCTCTTCGCCATCGGCGCCCCACAAACCGAAGCTGCCGTTGTAGCGCTGCATGCCCAGCAGGCGTTCGATGCCCAGCTCGATCTTGCGTTTGCGCTCGGCATCCGGCTCGCCCTTGATGCTCAAGCGCTTGAGCAGCGCGTCGTCGGCGTACAGCGACGGGTACAGACCACTGGCGGTCTGCTCCAGGCAACCATAAGGGTAGGCCTTGAGCGCCGAGATCTGCGCACCCAGGTTCAGCGGCGGCCGGCTCGACAGGCTCAGCAGCGCCTCACGCCCAGAGGCATCGAATTGATCCAATGCGCCGGCGGGCAGGCTCCACGGCTCGCCCTTGAGCACCGCGCGGTAATGCCTGAGCAACGCCGGGTAGGCCGGGCGCACACCCAGGGTCCATTCGCGGCTGAACGGCGGCAGGTTCTCACCGGGCAGGTCCAGGCCATTGACCGTGACCTTCACCTTGCCTTGACCCAAGCCACCCCAGGCTTTCACCGGGATACGCAGGGTAGTGCGCTGGCCTTGCTTGAGCTCGACGGCTTGAGCGCCCGTGCTGACCAGCTCCAACTGCCCTTCGGCACTCAGTTGCACATCCAGTTTCTGCGCCTTGCCCGACAGGTTGGACAGGTCCAGGGCCAACGTCGTCTGGTCACCGCCGGCGAGGAAGCGCGGGGCCGACAGCTCGGCGATCAGCGGCGCGGCGATCACGGTCTTGCCTTCGGCCATGCCGTAGCGGTCGTCGCTCCAGGCCTGGGCCATCAGGCGCAGTTCACCGTTGAAGTCGGGGATGTTGACGCTGACTTCACCCTCGCCCTGCTCATTCAAGGTCACCGGCGCGCTTTGCAGGGCGACGATGGTCACACTGGTGTCCGGACGCTTGCCGCCCTTGGCCAGCGCGGCGTCACCGCCAAAGGCCAGGCTGGCCAGGCGGCCCTGCCCGGCTTCGATCAACTGGCCGTAGATATCGAACTGGTCCACGCCATAGGCCTTGCGGCCGAACAGGCTGGAGTACGGGTCCGGCGTCGGGTATTCGGTGATATTGAGGATGCCCACGTCCACCGCCGCCACCAGCACGTGCACCTGTTTCGGCACGCTGCCATCGGCGTTTTTGGCGGCGATCTTCACCGTCAGCGGTTGTTTGGGGCGCATTTTTTCCGGCGCGGTCAGGGTCACGCCCAGCTTGCGCTGGGTGCGATCCAGCGGCAGATGCAGCAGGCCTACCGCGCGCTTGGGGGTGATATTGGCTTTGCGCTCGCCGGGACGAACCACCAGGGCGCTGACGTACAGGTCATGGCGCGACCATTTCGGATCAAGCTTCACGGCAAAGCTTTTGCCTTCGGCCGGCACGTCGATTTCCTGCCACCACAGCGGCCCTTCGGCGGACTCCACCAGCAGGTAGCCTTTACCGGCAGCCGGCGGCGTGACCGTGACGTTGGCGGTATCGCCGTCGCCATAGGCGGGTTTATCCAGCGCCAGCTTGACCTGATCGGGCCGTACGGCGCCGCCTTCGGTGTTGTCCTGGGCCTGGTAGCCGGCCCAGAAGCGCAGGCTGCTGACCAGGCCGGTCTGCGGGTCTTCGACCTCGACGCGGTACGGCCCCCACTCCACCTGGAAGCTGACCTTGGCGGTATCGCCGGCCTTGATGTTCAGGGTCTGTTCGTCGAGGTTGAGGAATTTTTCGTTGTAGTGATAGCTCCAGCCATCGCTGTCGGAGTAGTTCCAGTAGTAGTCACGGCGCTCGCGTACCAGGCGGACCTTGAGGTCTTGCGCGGCGAGTTTCTGCCCGTCCTGGTTGGCCAGCAGCACTTCGAATTCCGCCGGGCCGTCGCCATTGGTTTCCTTGCCGTCAAACAGGCCACGCAGGCCCGGCAGTTGCTCGGCGGGCCAGATCGGCTGCACCAGGCGCCGGGTGATCGGCCGCCCGCCCGACTCGTGCAGGCTGGCCTGCACGATCAGTTGCAGGGGGGATTTGGCCTCGGCCCATTTGCTTTCCAGGGTCAGTTCTTCCTGGCCCTTGGCGTCGAGCACGCTTTCGTCCAGCTCGAAGTCCTGGCTCAGTTCCTCTTCGGTGACGGATCCGAATTGATAGCCCGGCAGCGACTTGACCGCTTCGCGCAACGGTCGCACATAGACTTGCCCGCTGACGCGGTTGCCCGACGCCGGCGCACCATAGAGGTAGCGACCGTTGACCTTGATCACCGGGTTATCCGCCGGGCTCAATGCCGTGTCGCTGCCCTTGAGTTCCAGCGCCAGGCGCTCGGGCAGGAAGTCTTCGACGAGGAATTCATACAGCTGCGGCTTGCCATCACCCAGGTCGAACACCAACTGCCAGCGCCCGGTCGGCGCTTCGCCGGCCAGCTGCAGTTGATATTGATAGAGGCCGGAGGCATCGGCATCCCAGACGAACTTGCGGCTCACCTGTTCATCCGGGCGACGCACTTCGACGCTCACCGGCTGCGGCTTGACCGCGTTGCCGTCCTTGTCCCGCAGCAGGGCGTTGAGCAGCACGGTTTCGCCGGGGCGATACAGGTCGCGCGGGCCGAACACAAAGAACTGCAACGGATGGGAAGGTTGGCCGCCGATATCGAACTCGGCCAGATCCAGCGCGGCACTGTCCAGGCGCAGCAGACTGGTCTGCTCGCCCTGCTTGGCCAGCAGCACCTGGGCCTTTTTCGGCAACGGCAACTCAGCGTGGCCGCCCTTTTCGGTCTTGCCCTGGCCCAGCACACGGCCGTCGGCATCGAGCACTTCAAGGTCGACGCCATCCAACGCCTTGCCACCTTCCAGCGCCTGGGTAAACACATCCAGGCGATTGGCGTAGCGGTGCACCGACAGGCCGATATCGCTCAAGGTAAACAGCGTGGCCGGTTGCGAATAGTTGTAGGTGCCCGAAGCGCGCATCACCGCCAGGTACACGCCCGGTTGCTGCAATTGCTTGAGGCCGGCAATCGGCAGCAGCAGGGTTTCACGGGTATTGCGCGCCGGGTTCAGGTCGAAACGGCCGCCGTAGACCAGGTCGGCCAGCGGCAGCAGTTCGCGGGATTCATAACTTTGCAGGCTGGTATTGCGCCCCCACTGCGCCAGGAACGACGGCAGGGATTCGGGTTTGATACGGAAGAATTCAACGTCGATCTTGTCGACGTTCAATGCGATCACCGGCAGGCCTTCGGCCAGGCGCGTCGGCAACAATGTGCCACGGCTGGCGAAGCCGACGGTGGCTTGCAGGTCACGGGTTTCCAGGCGCGCGATGTACTCGGCGGCGAGCGTGTTGGCGTTGACCGCCTTCACCCCGGCATCCACCGTCAGCACCAGTTTGCGCTGGGGTTCCAGGTGACGCAGGCGCAGCTCCATGAGGTTATCGGACAGCTCCCAGGCGCCATCGACCTTGCCGGACTTGCTGTCGACCAGATGGAGTTTGTCGGCAAACTTCTGCTCCGGATCCAACGGAATGGAAAAACTCACCGACAAGGTGCTGGCGCCGTCCAACTGCACCTCGGATACGTCCACCACACTCAACTCACGCCCGGCATAACGCTGCTTGAGCGCCGCCACATCCACCGCGGCCTTGGCCGGTTTCGGCGCTGCCGCCACGGTGGGCGCAGGCGGTGCTGCCGGTTTATCGGAAGAATCGCAGGCGCTCAGCAGGGCCAGCGCGCAGGCCAGGAACAATCCTTTGTTAAGCATGGGGCACTCGTAGTCAGAGGGAACCGAGGGGTGAACTATATATCAGCGCCGGCCAAGCCGATGTGGCGCTGGTCACATTGACCGACGGAGGGTGAGTTGGTTCTCAACGGTCTCAAGTCCCAGCCAAATCCCACAGGCATAGGGCTCCATTCCACATTGGCCCTGTTGCGCTGCCAATGGACGGTTACAATGCCGCTCCCCCAAGGAGCCTGCATGTCCACCTTACTGACCGACTGGCGCGACCGCCCTACCCATCGCCGCGTATGGGCTTTGGCCGCGCCGATGATTCTTTCGAACATCTCCGTGCCGATGGTGGCACTGGTCGACAGCATGGTCATCGGCCACCTGCCCCACGCTCACCAGCTGGGCGCCGTGGCCGTCGGTGCCAGCTTGTATACCTTCCTCGCCTGGGCCATGGGTTTTCTGCGCATGGGTTCCACCGGTTTCGCCGCCCAGGCCGCCGGGCGCAAGGATGGTGCGGCACTGCGACAGATCCTGCTGCAAGGTTTGCTGCTGGCGCTGGGGTTGGCGATGTTGCTGGGGACCGTCGGCATTCCGCTGAGCCATCTGGCCCTGGAATGGATGCAACCGTCCCCCGAACTCAACCAATTGACCCGCGAGTTCTTCCACACCCGCCTGTTCGGCCTGCCCGCCGCCCTGGCCAGCTACGCGCTGGTGGGTTGGTTTCTCGGCACGCAAAACGCCCGGGCGCCATTGGCAATCCTGTTGACCACCAACCTGGTGAACATCGCCCTGAACCTGTGGTTCGTATTGGGCCTGGACTGGGGCGTGGTCGGCTCGGCCCGCGCATCGGTGATCGCCGAATGGACCGGCGCCCTCCTCGGCCTTGCTCTCACGCAAAAAGCCCTGCGCGCCTACCCCGGGCATATCGCCTGGGCTGCGTTGAAACGGTGGCAAAGCTGGCGCCCGTTGCTGGCGGTGAACCGCGACATCTTTATCCGCAGCCTGGCGCTGCAGTCGGTGTTTTTCATGATCACGGTACAAGGCGCACGCCTGGGCGATGCCACCGTGGCGGCCAACGCGCTGTTGCTCAACGGCCTGCTGCTGACCGCTCATGCGCTGGACGGCTTGGCCCACGCCGTCGAGGCGCTGTGCGGACACGCCATTGGCGCCCGTGACCGCCCGGCCCTGCGCCGTTCGCTGGTGGTTGCCGGCGGTTGGTCGCTGATCGCCAGTCTGGGGTTTGCCCTACTGTTCACCCTCGCCGGCCACCTGTTTATTGCCATGCAGACCGATATCCCCAGCGTGCGCGAAACCGCCGATCTCTACCTGCCGTACCTGGCGGTACTGCCGTTGATTGCGGTGTGGAGTTATCTGTTGGATGGGTTGTTTATCGGCGCTACGCGCGCCAAGGAAATGCGCAATGGCATGTTGCTGACGGTGCTGATGGTGTTGCCCTTTGCCTGGGCACTGCAAGGCCTGGGCAACCACGGGCTGTGGATGACATTCCTGCTGTTCATGGCCTTGCGCAGCCTGACCCTGGGGGTCATTGCCTGGCGGCTCAAGCAGCGGGGGGAGTGGTTCGGTGCCCGTGCCGACTGAACCTACCTGTTAGTTCTGACAGGTTACAGACCGACATTCCGGGCGTTGAATGGCCATGGGTAAAACCCATCCCATAGATTCAAGGAGAGTCGGATATGAACATCACGAAAGCACTGTGGATCGCTACGGCTTGCACACTGGCGAGCATCGCGGGATGCAGCAATGGGCAAGGGCCGAACACTACCGAGGACAGACTGCGAGTTACAAACAGTAGCCAGTCCAATCTGACACTCATCCAGGGAACCGAGCGACACGCCCTCGCTCCAGGTGCAAATATTGAACTGCCCTTTAACAGCCAAAATGTCACGGTGGCGCCCACCACCACCGGTGCCGACAAACTTGACCGGGTTGTCTTTCAGTTCAACCCAGGCCAATGCTCGGTCAAGCTCTGCCTGGTCACGTACTGAACCACCCACCGATACGACGCGCGGGTATCCCCGCGCATCGTTCAACCCAGCATCAGGACGACAGGTAGGACGAACGCGTCAGGCCCAGACGCAAGGCGTCGAGGAACTGCGTACGCTCACTGGCACTGATCTTCGCGCTGGCGCACTTGTCACGGTAGTGAGTCATCAACTCCTCCGGCGACAAGTGCACATAGCGCAGCATGTCTTCGATGGTGTCGTGGGTCTCGATGCCGGCGCTGTACACCGAACCGTCTTCGCGCTGGTAGATGTTCACCGAGTCGGTGTCACCGAACAGGTTGTGCATGTCGCCAAGGATTTCCTGGTAGGCGCCCACCAGAAAGATGCCCAGCAGGTAGTCTTCGCCTTCATTCAAGGCGTGCACCGGCAGGCTGGTCTCGATGCTCTGCTCGTCGACGTACTGCTTGATCTTGCCGTCGGAGTCGCAGGTCAGGTCTTGCAGCACGGCGCGGCGCAGCGGCTCTTCGTCGAGACGGTGCAGCGGCAGGATCGGCAGTACCTGGCCGATGGCCCAGGTGTCCGGCAGGCTCTGGAACACCGAGAAGTTGCAGATGTACTTGTCGGCCAGCTTGTCGTTGAGTTCGTCCAGCACCTGGCGATGCGAGCGCTGGCGGGCTTTCAACGAGTTGTGCAGGCGGCGGCACACGGCGAAGTAGCACTGTTCGGCCAGGGCTTTCTCGGCCAGGGTCAGTTTGCCGTCGGCATACTGGGTGGCCACATCGCTCATGTAGTGAGTGGCGCGCCAGTAGGTTTCGGTGACCATTTCGATATCGGTCGGGCCGAGCAGGTCCACCAGCCATTGCACGGTTTCCGGCAGGCTTTCCTTGTTTTCGATGACCGGGATTTCGTCGTTATGCTTCTCGACGTCGGTGACCTGCACCACCAGCATGGCGTGGTGGGCGGTCAGGGAGCGGCCGCTTTCGGAGAAGATATTCGGGTGCGGCAGGCTCTGGGCGTCGCAGAATTCCTTGAGCATGCCCACGACCACACCGGCGTAGTCGTCCATGTCGTAGTTGATCGAGCTGGCGTTACGCGAGTGGGTACCGTCGTAGTCCACGCCCAGGCCGCCGCCCACGTCGATGTGGTCCACCGGCAGGCCGAGGTTGCGCAGTTCGCCGTAGTAACGAATGGCTTCCTTGAACCCATGCTGGTAGTCGGCCAGGTTGGCGATCTGCGAACCCATGTGGAAGTGCAGCAGGCGGATGCCCTGGTCCAGGCCCGCCGCGCGGAAGCGCTCGACCACCGACAGCAGCTGCGCCGCCGACAACCCGAACTTGGACTTCTCGCCACCGGTGTCCGCCCACTTGCTTGACGCCAGGGACGACAGGCGCACGCGCAGGCCCACCTGTGGCTTGACCTTGAGGCTGGCGGCCTCTTCGATCACCAGTTCAACCTCGGATTCTTTCTCGATCACGATAAATACGTTGTGGCCGAGCTTCTGGCCCATCAGTGCCAGGCGGATGAACTCGCGGTCCTTGTAACCGTTGCAGACGATGGTGCCGCCCTTCGGCGCCAGGGCCAGCACGGCCAGCAGCTCAGGCTTGGAGCCGGCTTCGAGGCCGATGGAAACGTTCTGGGTGGCGATGATGTTCTCGATCACCGCCTCCTGCTGGTTCACCTTGATCGGGTACAGCGCGGTGTACTTGCTCTGGTACTCCAGGCGCTCGATGTTGGCATCGAAAGCGCCGGTCAGCTGGCGTACACGGTCTTGCAGGATGTCGGGAAAACGCACCAGCAGCGGCAGGGAAAGGCCGCTCTTGCGCAGCTCGTCCACTTGCTCGTAGAGGTCGACGGGTGTGCTGTTCGGGCCGTTCGGACGGACTTCAACGCGACCGGCATCATTGATCGCGAAATACCCGGCCCCCCAATGGCGAATCCCGTAAACACTGCGGCTGTCCGCAACTGTCCATTGGCTGCCATCGTCTTTGCGTGTGCGTCGTACGGACATCGAAGTCCCCTATAAATGAAGGCGAAGGCGCCGCCTCGCGTTCGAGGCTGGCGCAGTCTAAAGAATGAAAATGACGATTTGCCTGTAAGCAAGGTAGACCCCACTCGCAGGACAGAGTTTAGACACAGGTTGGGAAGAGGCTCTCAGCCGCCGGACTTCTTGGCCTTGTAACCCAGCCTGATCAGCTCGGCCAACAGCAGTTCGACGTGATCGCCCTGGATCTCGATGACACCGTCTTTCAACGCGCCACCGGTGCCACAGCGCTTTTTCAGCGTGGTGGCCAGTGCCTTGAGCGGCTCTTCGGCCAACGGCACGCCGGTGATGGTGGTCACCGTCTTGCCGCCACGGCCTTTGCTTTCGCGGCGCACGCGGGCAATACCGTCGCCTTCGGGGATCAGGGTCTGTTTGCAGGTACACGAATCCACGGGCTGACGACAGTCCGGGCAGTGTCGACCTGCGTCGGTGGAAAATACCAGGCCGCCGAGGGCGGCGAAGGATGCGGCTTTTTTGGCCACCGGCAATCCTCTCGGGAGGACAAAGACTGATCGGCCTCCGCTAAGGAACGACCGACCGCGAAGCCCCACTCAGGCAGGGGCAGCGCTACCGACCCGCCAAGGCGGTTCGGGTGAAAAGTCGCGCAGTGTAACGGCAAAAAGCCCACTTGCTAAGAGCCAAATGGCGCCAATTTATGCAGCTTTAGCGACGTGAGGCCAGATAGCGCCGCAAGCCCTCCTGGGCGTCCGGGCAGTAAGGCTTGTGCTCGGCTTCCTGCAGGACCGTTTCCACGGGCAAAAAGCGCGCTTCCATGACTTCTTCAGGCTGCAGGCGCAATGGCCCATCCCAGGTCGCCGAGTAGGATTTGCACCAGAGCCGGCTGTTGCCATCCTCAAAGTAGAAATGGTCATGCTCGGTCAGTTCCACCCCGCCGACACCCAGTTCCTCTTCCAGCTCGCGGGCCGCCGATAACGCGTAGGACTCGCCCGCCGCGACCATCCCGCCCGCCGCCGTATCCCAGAAACCCGGGTACAGGGCCTTGCTCAGGGTGCGCCGATGCACGCACAGCTCACCCTTGGAATTGAACAGGAAGATAAAGGTGCAACGGCCGATCAGGCCGCGCTGGCGCAAATCGGACCTGACGAGGTGGCCGAGCAGGTTGTCCCGCTCGTCGACCCAGCAGATCAGTTCGGCATCAGAGGCCGCACGGTGCGCGGCCTCGTTTTGAGCTGTGTCCATCATCAACCCTGGTTGAGCAGTTGACGCAAATCGATCACCGCCGCGTTGGCCCGGGAAATGTAGTTGGCCATGACCAGCGAATGGTTAGCCAACACGCCGAAACCGCTGCCGTTGAGGATCATCGGGCTCCAGACCGGCTCTTGCGAAGCCTCCAGCTCACGAATGATCTGGCGCACGCTGACGGTGGCGTTTTTCTTGGCCAGCACGTCGGCAAAGTCGACTTCGATGGCACGCAACAGGTGGGACAGCGCCCAGGCCTGGCCACGGGCCTCGTAGAACACGTTATCGATCTGCATCCATGGGGTTTCCACCACTTCTTCGTCGACCTGCGGCACTTCACCTGGCGCCAGGGCCTCGGTTTTCAGTGCGGTGTTCAATTTGACCCGACCCACGCTGGCCGACAGGCGTTGCGACAGCGAGCCCAGGCGGGTCGCCACATCGCCCAGCCAGTTGTTCAGGTTGTCGGCACGGGCATAGAACAAGGCGCCACGCTGATTCGGGTCGGACAGGCGCGCTTCATAGCGGTTCAGGGAGTTGATGCCTTCCTGGTACTCCGACTCACTGGACGGCAGCACCCAGCTCTTGTTGTCGAAGTTGAAACGCGGCTCGGCCTTGGCCAGATCGGCGTCTTCGGCCGACTGCGACTGGGAGCGGGCGAAGTCTTTACGCAAGGCGCGGGTCAGGTCGCGCACCTGCACCAGCACGCCGTATTCCCAGCTGGGCATGTTGTCCATCCACAGGCCCGGCGGGAAACGGTCGTTGGAAATATAGCCACCGGGCTTGTTCAGCAACGTGCCGACTACGGTCTTGAGGGTTTCGACGGTGGTATAGCCCACCACCATCTGCTTGCCTTCCTTCTCGGCGGCAAGCTGCGCATTCTGCTGGACCGGGAACAGCGCCGGCTCTTCGCTCCAGTACCAGCCCAGGGCGCCGGTGACCAACAGATACAGGCCGAGCACGCTGAGCACGGCTCGGCTCATCAGCAGGGTACGAAAATAGCTGCGGTTGGCCGACTTGGGCTCAGGGGCAGGGCCTTTGGCACTGCCCGCACGGTTTTTCCAGTCCAGCATGGCGATATCCTTTCAATCACTTGAGTTCATGCACTTGAATTGAGGGCGTGCGTTCAAACACTCCGACCACAACCCTACCCCATCGTGCCCGCCCATGCGGGGCTTTTCACCAAACGTGCATACGGCAGGCATTCGACTATAAAGGATGCACGCTTTTTAAGCTGCGCGACCGTCAGGTCACCAACTGAATATCAGGGACACGCAGTTAATTGACATATGACACTCATCCCATTGGAAAGAGGTGCTAGCATAGAGCCATCAGTTCGACCTCAGCATGCACCCTCACTAGTAGTCAGGATATGACCGAGCCAGAAGACCCCAGCCGTGAGCGTCTCAAGCAGCATTTTGCCCAGCGGGTAATTCATCAGGCACGTCAAATTCTTGAGATCTGGCAGCGCCTGCAACGCAGCGAATGGTCAGGCGCCGACCTCTCCGAACTCAGCGAGGCCAACCTGCGCCTGCAGCGCTTTGCCGAGCGCTTCGAACAACCCGAACACGGCCAACTGGCCCGGCACATCGGCGAATCGCTCAAGGCCGTCGACGAAAACCGCGGGCGCCTGAGCAGCCACCTGATCACCGAACTCAACCGCTTGATGCAGCGCCTGTCCCGCACCGGCCTGCGCCAGGGCGACCAGCTGGAACAAACCTTCCTGCCGCCGATGCGCAAGCCGATCTACGTGATGCTGGCCGATCATGACCGCGCCGAGCGCCTGGCCAAGCAGCTGGAATTCTTTGGCATGAGCGCCCAATCCCTGGACAGCGTCGCGGCGTTTCGCGCGTCCCTGGCCGAGCGCCTGCCGTCAGCGATCGTGATGGACGTGGATTTCTGCGGCACCGGCCTGGGCCTCAAGCTCGCCGCCGAAGCCCAGGAAGGCCTGGAGCATAAGCTGCCGCTGTTGTTTTTCAGCCTGCACGAAACCGACACCCCCACTCGCCTCGCCGCCGTGCGCGCCGGCGGCCAGGAATTCCTCACCGGCACGCTGGAAGCCTCCAGCCTGCTGGAAAAGATCGAAGTGCTGACCTGCGTCGCCCAGTACGAACCGTACAAAGTGCTGATCATCGATGACTCGCGGGCCCAGGCGCTGCACACCGAGCGTCTGCTCAACAGTGCCGGCATCGTCACCCGTACCTTGATCGAACCGATCCAGGCCATGGCCGAACTGGCAGACTTCCAGCCCGACCTGATCATCCTCGACATGTACATGCCGGCCTGTACCGGCACCGAACTGGCCAAGGTCATTCGCCACAATGACCGTTACGTCAGTGTGCCGATCATCTACCTGTCGGCCGAAGACGACCTGGACAAGCAGCTGGACGCCATGAGCGAAGGCGGCGACGACTTCCTCACCAAACCGATCAAGCCGCGCCACCTGATCACCACGGTGCGCAACCGCGCCGCCCGTGCGCGCAACCTCAAGGCGCGGATGGTGCGCGACAGCCTGACCGGGTTGTACAACCACACCCATATCCTGCAATTGCTTGAAGACTGCAGTTTCCGCGCGCGCCGCGAGAACAAACCGTTGAGCTTTGCCATGCTCGACATCGATCACTTCAAGCGGGTCAATGACAGCCATGGCCACCCCATGGGCGACCGCGTGATCAAGAGCCTGGCGCTGTTTCTCAAGCAACGCCTGCGCAAGACCGATTACATCGGCCGCTACGGCGGTGAAGAATTCGCCATCGTGATGCCCGACACCGACCTGGACTCGGCCTGCAAGGTACTGGATGAAATTCGTGGGCGCTTTGCCGAGATTCACTACCCGGCGCAGCCGCAGGATTTGTGGTGCACCTTCAGCGCCGGGGTGGTGGAGCTGTGTGACGGCTCCGACAGCCTGATGATGGCCGCCCAGGCCGACGAGGCGCTGTACCGCGCCAAGGACGCCGGGCGTAACCGCGTGCAAGCGGCACGCACGTCAAAGCAAAGTGCCACCTTTTCACCAGAATCCACTGATTCCGTCATAACCCTGTAATGAAAACGCAATAACTTCAGGCACTTACCTTTTGCTGTCGGTTGATACCCCGCATGCGCCTGAAGCTGCTGACCAATCTCAATACCCTCCTGCTGGTGGCCGTGTGCCTGGCACTTGGAGCGACGCTGTGGTGGTCGCAACGAGCGCTGGAACGGCCTTATTTGCTGATGGAACGCTACCTCGGTCTGTCACAGGCCTTCCAGAACCAGGCCGCGCGCAATATCGACGACTACCTGGGCAGCGGTGATGCATTGCGCTTGAGCAGCGCCAGCCAGAGCCTGGAAAGCCTGTTGCAGCACCTGGATGAACTGCCCGCCGACCTCGCACAGAACCTGCGCCCCAGCCTTGTGGACCTGGACACCTTCAGCAAGACCGACCTGCTGGCGGCCGGTAAGTTGGCCGGCGACCCGCAAGCCTTGTTGCTGCAAGCCGAGCGGGAGCTGGGCGCCAACCTGGAGCAGTTGAGCCAATACGCTATGGGCGTCAACAGCGCCGAAGCCGCGCGCTACCTGCCACCGCTGCTGGCGGCCTCACTGCACCTGGACAAGCTGTCCCTGGCCCGCGACAAACTGGTGAGCAGCGGCCGCGCGGAACTGGCGGACGATGTGGAACGCGAAGTCGGCAATATGCGCAGCCAGGCCGACCTGCTGGAGCAACTGCCATTACTCGGGGTAAAGGCCAGCGCAGAATCCAACACCGATGACTTTTCGGCCTTGATGGGCCTGGAAAACAGCACAAAAGCCGAAGCCCAGGACACCGGCGTCGACCTCAAGCGCGAACTCAACGGCCTGCTGGCCCGCTACCCCGCCGAACTCCAGCGCACCCGCACGCAGATCCAGCAGCGTGCCGACCTGGCCGCCGCCACCCACTTGAAAATCGCCGCCGTTCAGCAGGCCATCGCCGGCCTGGAGCCGGTGGTGCGTGCGCAACACGGCAAGATCCAGGGCGAAGTGCGCCTGATGCAAGGCGTGATGATCGGCCTGATTCTGCTGATCGCCCTGTTGATCGACACCCTGCAGCGGCGCCTGGCGCGGGTGCTGACCAACCTGGCCCCGGCCTTGTCGATCTGGGGCGAGGGCAACTTCAGCCAACCGATCACCTTGGGCAAGACCAACCGCGAACTACGCGACATCGAAGCGTCCCTCAACCGTTTACGCGCCTACCTGGTGGATCTGGTGGGTACCATCCGTGGCAATGCCGAAGAAGTGGCCGGCAGCAGCCGCGCCCTGGCCGAGCTGAGCAGTGGCCTGCACGACGGCGCCGAACGCCAGGCCGGGGATACTGCGCAGATTCGTGATTCCCTGGGCGAACTGGAAGCCACCATCCAGCAAGTCGCCGGTGATGCCAGCCAGGCGGCCGGCGCCAGTCGCAGCGCGGGCCAGGCGGTCGAGCAAGGCCAGCGCGTGATCGGCCTGAGCCTGACCGGCCTGCACGCGCTGGTGGGTGAAGTGCAGCAAAATGCGCAGATGATCGAGAAACTTGCCGAGGAGTCCGCCACCATTGGCGGCGTATTGACCGTGATTCGCTCGATTGCCGACCAGACCAACCTGCTGGCGCTCAACGCTGCCATCGAAGCCGCACGCGCCGGTGAAGCCGGACGCGGTTTTGCCGTGGTCGCCGACGAAGTGCGCACCCTGGCCCAACGCACCGCTGGCGCCACCGCCGAAATCCAGGGCCTGATCACCGGCCTGCAAACCGCTGCGCACCAATCGGTGCAGGGCATGCGCGCCCAGGTTGAACACGCCGAGGCTACCGCCCAGCAAGCCCAGGCGGCGGATGGCGCGCTGGATGAAATCGTCGGCGCGATCCAGACCATTTCCGACACCGCCGTGCGGATTGCCGATGTAACGGCGCAGCAAAGTGGCGCCGTGAGTGAGATTCGCGACAACAGCGAGCGGATTCATCAGTTGGGTGAGGATAATTTGCTGCGCATCGGCCAGGGCCGCAGCCAGGGTGAGCATTTGCTGGTGCTGGGTGGGCAGCTCAATACGGCTGTGCAGGCGTTCCGTGTCTGACCCGCCCCATGAAGATCCAAAATCAAATGAAGATCAAAATGTGGGAGGGGGCTTGCCCCCGATAGCGGTGGATCAGTTACAGATGTCGATACTGACACACTGCAATCGGGAGCAAGCCCCCTCCCACATTTGATCTCCACAGTATTCAAGGGCGTATTACCAATGACCGGATCCCAGCCACCAGTCACAAATTTTGCGCAATCCTCGCTAATCGTGCCGCCTACTGCATAGAACTGGACAGTCACAAAGGCTTTGCGGCATAGTCGCCGGGTTCTGCCTTGCCCACATCAATAACAAGGAACAGCCGATGGCGACCTTACTGGTTCTTCACGGACCCAACCTGAACCTGCTCGGCACCCGTGAACCGGGCGTCTACGGGGCAGTGACCCTCGATCAGATCAACCTTGACCTGGAACGACGGGCACGTGAAGCCGGCCACCATTTGCTCTACCTGCAAAGCAATGCCGAGTATGAATTGATTGATCGCATCCATGCTGCCCGTGGCGAAGGCGTGGACTTTATCCTGATCAATCCCGCCGCTTTTACGCACACAAGTGTTGCATTACGTGACGCGCTGCTGGCGGTGAGCATCCCATTCATCGAAGTGCATTTATCGAACGTGCACAAACGCGAACCTTTCCGCCATCACTCCTACTTCTCCGACGTTGCGGTAGGAGTGATCTGCGGCCTTGGCGCCAGCGGTTACCGACTGGCCCTGGAGGCCGCCCTGGAACAGCTTGAAGAACAGGCCAAGCGCCCCTGACCGACCCTTGGGAGTTGATGATTCATGGATATCCGTAAAGTTAAGAAACTGATCGAACTGCTGGAAGAATCCGGTATCGACGAGCTGGAAATCAAGGAAGGCGAAGAGTCCGTACGGATCAGCCGCCACAGCAAGACCCCGGCCCAACAGTTCTACGCACCACAGATGCAGGCACCGGCACCGGCTGCTGCTCCGGCCGCCGCGCCTGCTGCTGCCGCCGCACCTGCCGCACCGGCAGCCCCTGCGCTGAACGGTTTCGTGGTCAAGTCGCCAATGGTCGGTACGTTCTACCGCACCCCGGCACCGACCTCGCCAGCCTTCGTTGAAGTGGGCAAGACCGTGAAAGTGGGCGACACCATCTGCATCGTTGAAGCGATGAAGATGATGAACCACATCACGGCCGAAAAAGCCGGCGTCATCGAATCCATCCTGGTAGAAAACGGTCAGCCGGTTGAGTACGACCAGCCGCTGTTCACCATCGTTTGAACCGCGGAGCGCCTTCGATGTTGAAACCTGCGAAGAAACTGCAAAAAGTCCTGATCGCCAACCGCGGCGAGATCGCGCTGCGTATCCTGCGCGCCTGTAAGGAAGAGGGCATCAAGACCGTCGCTGTTTACTCGACGGCCGATACCGAATTGATGCACGTGAAACTGGCGGACGAGAGCATCTGCATCGGCCCGCCACTGGCCACGAACTCGTACCTGAAAGTCTCGAACATCATCGCCGCCGCTGAAGTGACCGGCGCTGATGGCATCCACCCGGGCTACGGCTTCCTCGCGGAAAACGCCGATTTCGCCGAACAGGTGGAAAAATCCGGGTTTGCCTTCATCGGCCCGAAAGCCGAAACCATTCGCCTGATGGGCGACAAGGTCTCGGCCAAGGACGCCATGATCGCGGCCGGCGTGCCAACCGTTCCGGGCTCCGACGGCCCACTGCCTGAAGACGAGGAAACCGCACTGCGCATTGGTCGCGAAGTCGGCTACCCGGTGATCATCAAGGCCGCCGGTGGCGGTGGTGGTCGCGGCATGCGCGTGGTGCACAAGGAAGAAGAACTGATCGAAGCGGCCAAGCAGACTCGCTCCGAAGCGGCTGCCTGGTTCGGCAACCCGATGGTCTACCTGGAGAAGTACCTGACCAACCCACGTCACGTGGAAGTGCAGGTACTGTCCGACGGCCAGGGCCACGCCATCCACCTGGGCGACCGCGATTGCTCGCTGCAACGTCGTCACCAGAAGGTGTTGGAAGAAGCCCCGGCACCGGGCCTGGATGAAAAAGCGCGTCAGGAAGTCCTGGCTCGCTGCGTCAAGGCGTGCATCGACATCAACTACCGTGGCGCCGGTACCTTTGAGTTCCTCTACGAGAACGGCCGTTTCTACTTCATCGAGATGAACACTCGTGTGCAGGTAGAGCACCCGGTGTCGGAGATGGTCACCGGTATCGACATCGTCAAGGAGATGCTCAGCATCGCCGCCGGCAACGTGCTGTCCTTCACCCAGGACGACGTGAAGATCCACGGTCACTCCCTGGAGTGCCGGATCAACGCCGAAGACCCGAAGACCTTTATCCCAAGCCCTGGCCTGGTCAAGCATTTCCACGCGCCCGGCGGCAACGGCGTACGTGTGGATTCGCACCTGTACAGCGGTTACAAGGTTCCGTCCAACTACGACTCGCTGATCGGCAAGCTGATCACCTGGGGCGCGACCCGCGACGAGGCCATGGCCCGTATGCGCAATGCCCTGGACGAAATCGTGGTCGACGGCATCAAGACCAACATCCCGCTGCACCGGGACCTGGTTCGCGATGAAGGCTTCTGCGAGGGTGGTGTGAACATTCACTACCTGGAACACAAGCTGGCCAACCAGTAAGTGCTCCACCCAACAAAGCCGCCTTCGGGCGGCTTTGTTGTTTGTGGGCCCTCTACTTTTTTGAAGATGTACACCGTCAAAATGTGGGAGGGGGCTTGCCCCCGATGGCGGTGGATCAGTTACAGATGCTGAGACTGACACACTGCAATCGGGGGCAAGCCCCCTCCCACATTTGACCGGCGTGCAGTCAGTAGTGTCGTCTTCTGCCCGCCGCTCGCGTAAACTTGCGCGCTTTCGCAGCCTACCCCGCTGCACACTCATTTTTTTCAAAGGTGCCCGCCATGCCTTGGCTGCAAGTCCGTCTCGCCATCAGCCCAGAACAAGCCGAAACCTACGAAGACGCGTTCCTCGAAGTGGGCGCCGTCTCGGTGACCTTCATGGACGCCGAAGACCAGCCGATCTTCGAACCCGAGCTGAATACCACCCCGCTGTGGTCCCACACCCATCTGCTGGCCCTGTTCGAAGACGGCACCGACGCCGCCGCCGTACTGGCCCATATGGAATTGCTCACCGGCAGCCCGTTGCCCGAGCATCACAGCGAAATCATCGAAGACCAGGACTGGGAACGCAGCTGGATGGACAACTTCCAGCCGATGCGCTTCGGCCAGCGCCTGTGGATCGTGCCGAGCTGGCATGCCGCCCCGGAGCCGAACGCGGTCAACCTGCTGCTGGATCCGGGCCTGGCATTCGGCACCGGCACCCACCCCACCACCGCGTTGTGCCTGGAGTGGCTGGACGGCCAGGACCTGACGGACAGCCACGTGCTGGATTTCGGCTGCGGCTCGGGGATCCTGGCGATTGCCGCCCTGTTGCTGGGCGCCAAGGAAGCCGTGGGCACCGACATCGACGTGCAGGCCCTGGAAGCGTCCCGGGATAACGCCGGGCGCAACAACATTCCTGAAGGCAAATTCCCGCTCTACCTGCCGCAGGATTTGCCCCAGGTGCAGGCCGACGTGCTGGTCGCCAATATCCTCGCCGGCCCGCTGGTGTCCCTGGCGCCGCAACTGTCGAGCCTGGTCAAGCCGGGCGGGCGCCTGGCGCTGTCGGGCATCCTCGCCGAGCAGGGCGAAGATGTCGCCGCCGCCTACGCCAAGGATTTCGAGTTGGATCCGATCGCTAACCGTGATGGCTGGGTACGCATCAGCGGACGTCGGCGCTAGAATGAGCGCTTGCCTGAATCGGATGGCCGCATGACCGACAGTTTCGTCACCCAGTGCCCGCATTGCCAAACCCGCTTTCGCGTCAACCACGCCCAATTGAGCGTGGCTCGCGGCGTGGTTCGCTGCGGCTCGTGCCTGCAAGTCTTCAACGCTGCCCGCCAGCTGCTGGAGCAGCGCGCCCAGGCGCCTGCGCCGGAGCAGCCGACCACGATCGAGCCCGTGCGCGAAGCCGCGCCTGAGCCACAGCGGGCAATCAGCCAGAAGCAATGGAGCGCCGAAGAGCTGGACCTGGACAACCTGGACCTGGACCAGGAACTGGCCAAGCTGGAACGCCGCGAGATTCAGCACACACTGCCCGTGGGCGCGGAACGCCGCCAGCCCGGTGCCGACCGTCGGCAGAAAGAAGACGCCCTCAGCGCCAGCCGCGAAACCGTCAAGGCCGAAGAAGAAAAATGGGCCGCCAGCCTGTTCAGCGAACCGCCTGAAGAACGCGCCTCCGCCGCCGAAGACGAACCTGAACCGACCAAAGCCACTGCGACCCGGCAGCGCACCGAGCCCTCCATGTCGTTGCACCTCGACGATGAGCCCGCGCTGCGCTCAACCCCGGAAGATGAACACATCGACCCTCCGTTCACGCCCCTGACAGCGGCAGCGGATGAAGCGGAGCCCGAAGAGCGCGCGCAACCCCGTCGCAAGCGCCCACGCCCCGAGGCCGGCGTCCATGACGACCTGCTCCAGGACCTGGAAGACGACCCTCTGCACCTGTACGCGCAAAAACGCCCGCAGGGCCTGGGCCGTCGCCTGATCTGGATGCTGCTGGTACTGATCGCCGCCGCCGGCCTGGCCGCGCAGTACATTGCCTATCAGTTCGACGATCTGGCCCGCCAGGACGCTTACCGCCCGTGGTTCCAGCAACTGTGCCCGACACTGGGCTGCACGGTGCCGTCGCGGGTCGATATCGCCCATATCAAGAGCAGTAACCTGGTGGTACGCAGCCACCCGGAGTTCGCCGGGGCGCTGGTGGTGGATGCGATCATCTATAACCGCGCGACGTTCTCCCAGCCCTTTCCGCTGCTGGAACTGCGTTTCGCCGACCTCAACGGCAACCTGATTGCCAGTCGTCGCTTCAAGCCCGCCGAATACCTGAGCGGCGAATTGGCCGGGGTGAGCGAAATGCCATCACAGACCCCGATCCATATCTCCCTGGATATCCTCGATCCGGGCAATAAAGCCGTGAATTACAGCCTGAGCTTCCACTCGCCCGAGTGAATCGGCCTACACACCGTCGCTTGACGGTGGAGTATTGACTGGGCCCCGCCCATCCAAACCGGCGGCGATAAAGAAATAACTGTTCAGATTTTATCCAATTCAGCCTTTATCCAGTCATCGAGAGCGGGTATCATGCCAACCCTTTTTCGAACTCTAATGATCCGGCCCCACAACAGGGAAGTCCTATGTCGGCGGTACGCATCGGCCCATATACATTGCAGAATGGCTTGATTCTCGCCCCGATGGCGGGCGTCACCGACCAGCCCTTTCGTCAGCTGTGCAAGCGTTTGGGCGCGGGTCTAGTAGTCTCGGAAATGGTCACCAGCGACATGAGCTTGTGGAACACCCGCAAATCGCGGATGCGCATGATCCACGAAGGTGATCCCGAGCCCCGCTCGGTCCAGATCGCCGGCGGTGATGCGCAGATGCTGGCGGATGCAGCCCGGGCCAACGTGGAGTTGGGCGCACAGATCATCGATATCAACATGGGCTGCCCGGCCAAGAAGGTCTGCAACAAGGCCGCCGGTTCCGCGCTGTTGAAAGATGAGCAGTTGGTTGCCGAGATCCTGCAGGCCGTTGTTGCCGCAGTGGATGTGCCGGTGACCCTGAAGATTCGTACCGGTTGGGACCGGGACAACAAGAACGGCCTGACGGTGGCGAAGATCGCCGAACAGGCAGGCATTACAGCGCTGGCGGTGCATGGTCGCACCCGCGCCGACCTTTACACCGGTGAAGCCGAGTACGACACCATCGCCGCGATCAAGCAGGCGGTGTCGATGCCGGTATTTGCCAATGGCGACATCGACTCGGCCGAAAAAGCCCGGCGCGTGCTGCACGCCACCGGTGCCGATGGTGTGTTGATTGGCCGGGCCGCCCAGGGGCGGCCGTGGATTTTTCGTGAGGTCGAGCATTTCCTGCGTACGGGTGAAGTCCTGCCGGCGCCGGAACTGGTCGAGGTGGAACGTATTCTGCTAGAGCATCTGGCTGCACTTCACACCTTCTATGGAGAGGTGATGGGCGTGCGTATTGCTCGCAAGCATGTGGGTTGGTATCTCGCAACCCTGCCAGGCGCCAGGGAGTTTCGCGCCGGGTTCAATCGTTTGGATGAAACGCAAGCACAGGTCACCGCCGTTCGTGAGTTTTTTGCCGAACGAGACAAGAGCCTGAGAGCAGGGGACGGAGAATGGGTGGCCGCATGACGATGATGACCGAGACTTTAGTGAGTGGAACAACACCCGTGAGCGACAACGTCAATTTGAAACAGCACCTCAACACGCCGAGCGAAGAAGGCCAGACCCTTCGCGGGAGTGTCGAGAAGGCGCTGCATAATTATTTCGCCCACCTTGAGGGCGCTTCCGTCACGGACGTGTACAACCTGGTGCTCTCCGAAGTCGAGGCGCCCCTGCTCGAAAGCGTGATGAAC
Source organism: Pseudomonas sp. GV047 (assembly GCF_003058245.1). Classification (NCBI taxonomy): domain Bacteria; kingdom Pseudomonadati; phylum Pseudomonadota; class Gammaproteobacteria; order Pseudomonadales; family Pseudomonadaceae; genus Pseudomonas; species Pseudomonas sp. GV047. Next base: position 69,981 of record NZ_QCWA01000003.1, read on the forward strand.
TACGTCAAGGGCAACCAGACCAAAGCCAGTGAGCTGCTGGGCCTCAACCGTGGCACCTTGCGCAAAAAGCTCAAGCAATACGATTTGCTGTAAGCATTCAATCAAACCAGAAAGGCGCCCGCGTAAAACCGGTCGCCTTTTTTGCTGACTCCTTTGCTTTTGATGGAAATTGAAATGACCGACCAGACTACCCGCCTGCCGATCCGCCGCGCCTTGATCAGTGTCTCCGACAAGACCGGGATCCTCGAATTTGCCCGGGAGCTGGAAGCCCTGGGCGTGGAAATCCTCTCCACGGGCGGGACCTTCAAGCTGCTGCGGGACAACGGCGTGGCCGCAGTGGAAGTGGCGGACTACACCGGTTTCGCAGAAATGATGGACGGTCGCGTCAAGACCCTGCACCCGAAAATCCACGGAGGCATCCTCGGCCGTCGCGGCATCGACGACGCCATCATGACCGAGCACGGCATCAAGCCGATCGACCTGGTGGCCGTCAACCTCTACCCGTTCGAAGCCACCATCAACAAGCCGGGCTGCGACCTGCCGACCGCCATCGAAAACATCGATATCGGCGGCCCGACCATGGTTCGCTCGGCGGCCAAGAACCACAAAGACGTGGCCATCGTGGTCAACGCCAGCGACTACGCCCACGTGCTGGAAAGCCTGAAAGCCGGCGGCCTGACCTACGCCCAGCGGTTCGACCTGATGCTCAAGGCGTTCGAACACACCGCCGCCTATGACGGCATGATCGCCAACTACATGGGCACCGTGAACCAGGCCGCCGACACCCTGAGCACAGAAGGCCGCAGCCAGTTCCCGCGCACCTTCAACAGCCAGTTCATCAAGGCCCAGGAAATGCGCTACGGCGAGAACCCGCACCAGAGCGCGGCGTTCTACGTGGAAGCCAAGCCTGCCGAAGTGGGCATCGCCACTGCGACCCAACTGCAAGGCAAAGAACTGTCCTACAACAACGTGGCCGACACCGACGCCGCTCTGGAATGCGTGAAGAGCTTCGTCAAGCCGGCCTGCGTGATCGTCAAGCACGCCAACCCGTGCGGCGTGGCCGTGAGCCCGGACGCTGAAGGTGGCATTCGCCAGGCGTACGAACTGGCCTACGCCACCGACACCGAATCCGCGTTCGGCGGCATCATCGCGTTCAACCGTGAACTGGATGCAGAGACGGCCAAGGCCATCGTCGAGCGTCAGTTCGTCGAAGTGATCATCGCCCCTTCCGTGAGCGAAGAAGCCCGCGCCATCGTGGCGGCCAAAGCCAACGTGCGCCTGCTGGCCTGCGGCGAGTGGTCGGCTGAACGTGCCGCTGCCTGGGACTACAAGCGCGTCAACGGCGGCCTGCTGGTACAGAGCCGCGACATCGGCATGATCGGCAGCGCAGACCTCAAGGTAGTGACCAAGCGCGCCCCGACCGAGCAAGAGATCAACGACCTGATCTTCGCCTGGAAAGTGGCCAAGTACGTTAAATCCAACGCCATCGTCTACGCCAAGAACCGCCAGACCATCGGTGTCGGCGCTGGCCAGATGAGCCGCGTGAACTCGGCGCGTATCGCCGCGATCAAGGCCGAGCACGCCGGTTTGCAGGTGGCCGGCTCGGTGATGGCATCGGATGCATTCTTCCCGTTCCGTGATGGCCTGGACAACGCCGCGAAAGCCGGCGTGACTGCCGTGATCCAACCGGGCGGCTCGATGCGTGATGCCGAGGTGATCGCCGCTGCCGATGAAGCCGGCATTGCCATGGTCTTCACCGGCATGCGCCACTTCCGTCACTGATCCAACTCGAGCGAAATGTGGCAGCCGGTTTTGTGGCGAGGGAGCTTGCTCCCGCTGGGGTGCGAAGCGCCCCCAAAAGCGGGCTCCAGCTGCGCTGTCGAACGGGAGCAAGCGCCCTCGCCACAAGAGTCCGGCTCCACATTAAAGCGCTCGTGCAGCGCCTACAGAATTTGAGGTTTTTGAAATGAATGTTTTGATCATTGGCAGCGGTGGCCGTGAACACGCCCTGGCCTGGAAAGTTGCCCAGGACCCACGGGTCCAGAAAGTCTTCGTCGCCCCCGGCAACGCCGGTACCGCCATCGAAGCCAAGTGCGAAAACGTCGCCATCGACGTACTGGCCCTTGAGCAACTGGCCGACTTCGCCGAGAAAAACGTCTCCCTGACCATCGTCGGTCCGGAAGTGCCATTGGTTGCCGGTGTCGTAGACCTGTTCCGCAGCCGCGGCCTGGATTGCTTCGGCCCAACCGCCGGCGCGGCCCAGCTGGAAGGCTCGAAAGCCTTCACCAAGGATTTCCTGGCGCGCCACAAGATCCCGACGGCCGACTACCAGAACTTCACCGAGATCGAGCCCGCCCTGGCCTACCTGCGTGAAAAAGGTGCGCCGATCGTGATCAAGGCCGACGGCCTGGCCGCCGGTAAAGGCGTGATCGTCGCCATGACCCTGCAGGAAGCCGAAGACGCCGTGCGTGACATGCTCGCCGGTAACGCCTTTGGTGACGCGGGTTCGCGCGTCGTCATCGAGGAATTCCTCGACGGCGAAGAAGCCAGCTTTATCGTGATGGTCGACGGCAAGAACGTGCTGCCGATGGCCACCAGCCAGGACCACAAACGCGTCGGCGACGCCGACACTGGCCCGAACACCGGCGGCATGGGTGCCTACTCCCCTGCCCCGGTGGTGACCGCCGAGGTGCACCAGCGCGTGATGGACCTGGTGATCTGGCCGACCGTGCGTGGCATGGCCGATGAAGGCAATGTGTACACCGGTTTCCTCTACGCCGGCCTGATGATCGACAAAGCCGGCAACCCGAAAGTCATCGAGTTCAACTGCCGCTTCGGCGACCCGGAAACCCAACCGGTGATGCTGCGCCTGCAATCGAGCCTGGTGCTGCTGGTGGAAGCCGCGCTGGCCCAGGCCCTGGACAAGGTTGAAGCGCAGTGGGATCCACGTCCGAGCGTCGGCATTGTGCTGGCCGCCGGTGGTTACCCGGCCGACTACGCCAAGGGCGATGTGATTGAAGGCCTGGACGCGGCTGCTACCCTGGAAGGCAAGGTGTTCCATGCGGGCACCGCGCTCAAGGACGGCAAGGTCGTGACCGCCGGAGGCCGTGTGCTGTGCGCCACCGCCATGGGTGCCAGCGTCGACGCCGCACAGCAACAGGCGTACAAGCTGGCTGCAAAAATCGACTGGAAAGGCTGCTTCTACCGCACGGACATCGGCTACCGCGCCATTGCCCGTGAACGTGGCGAAAGCCTGTAACGCTAGCTATCCGTTCGGTTAGGCAAGGGCTTCTGGCCCTTGCCGTATACAGGCCTCCCCGCGCATAGTTAACCGTGCATCAACCTACGAAGGGATTTCGCCGTGCGCTGGCTCAGGATCGCCATAGGTTTCACTGTCAGTCTGCTGACGCTGCTCTGCCTGTTCCCGGCCCAGGCCGCCGCGCAAGGCAGTGGCTGGGCAGTATTGCTTGATGAACAGGCCGACCTGCAGCTGAGCGACATCCGCTCCTCGCGCTACACCAATCAATTCAGCCCCATCGAACTGGACCGCATTACCGCCGCGGAACCGGACGGTGCGTTGTGGGTACGTTTCAAGCTGCAACCCGGCAAGCACGAGCAGGTGCTGCGGGTATTCGCCCCGGACCTGGCGCACCTGAGCCTCTATGTGCTGGACGGCGACACCCTGATCGAGCAACAAAGCAGCGGTAACCGCCAGCCCCAGGCGGAACGCCCGCTGCCCAGCAACGATTTCATGCTGCCGATGCCCCAGAGCCAACAGACCCTCGACGTCTACCTGCGCCTGGTTTCCGAGCACGAACTGCGCCCCTATATCACCCTGGAACCGGCCGTGCTGGCCGCCGCCGACCAGACCCAGACATTGATCTACGGCCTGCTGTTCGGCTGCCTGCTGATGCTGATCCTGCACAACCTCACGCGCTTCGCTTACCACCGCTCGCGCAGCAGCCTGTGGCTGGCGGCCTGCGAACTGCTGCTGATGCTCAGCCTGGCGCTGCTGCTCAACCTGGTAGGCCCATGGCTGCCGAACTGGCACGCGGTCCAGACCCCGGGCGCCTACCTGGCCCTGCTGCTGACCGCGCCCTGCGGGCTGATGTTTGCCTATCGCTTCTTCATGCCCCTGGGTCCGCACCCGCTGAACAAGCTGTTGATGGCCGACATCCTGTTTATCGTGCTGTGCGGCCTGCTGCTGTTGTTCGTCAGTACCCTGCCGCTGAACATCATCACCTACGCGCTGGTGGCCCTGGCGGGCCTGAGCATGCTGTTTGTCTCGGCGTATCACTGGCAGAAGGGCTATCGCCCGGCGCGCTTGTTCGTGGCGGGCATGGTGGTGTTCAACATTGGTACGCTGATCATTCTCCCGGCGTTGCTGGGGCTGACGATGGTGTCGCCCCAGGGTTTGATCGTCACATTGCTGGCCTTCATCTGCCTGAGCGGCCTGTTGATGAGCCTGGCCCTGGGCGAGCGCCAGCGTGCGATTGTCGAGGCCCGCTTCAGCCTCAGCCGCGACCTGGCCGCCAGCAATGCCGAGATCGCCGCCAAGGCCGAATTCCTGGCCAAGATCAGCCACGAAATCCGCACCCCCATGAACGGCGTGCTGGGCATGACCGAACTGCTGCTGGGCACGCCACTGTCGGTGAAGCAGCGCGACTACGTACAAACCATCCACAGCGCCGGTAACGAGCTGCTGACATTGATCAACGAGATCCTCGACATCTCCAAGCTCGAATCCGGGCAGATCGAGCTGGATGACGTGCAATTCGACCTCAATGCGCTGATCGAAGACTGCCTGAGCATCTTCCGCGCCAAGGCCGAGCAGCAGAACGTCGAGTTGATCAGCTTCATCCAGCCCCAGGTACCCCGCGTCATCAGCGGCGATCCGACCCGCCTGCGCCAGGCGCTGCTGAGCCTGCTGGAAAACGCCCTGCACAAAACCGACGAAGGCGAAGTGCTGATCGTCGTCGCCCTGGACGACCGCAGCACCAAGCCGCGCCTGCGCATTGCCGTGCAGGACAGCGGCCTGCCAATGGAAGCCGCTGAACGCGAGGCCCTGCTGCACAGCGAGCTGCACAGCAAGAACTTCCTCTCGGCCACCCGCTTGAGCGGCCACCTGGGCCTGGTGATCGCGCGCCAGTTGATCCTGTTGATGAACGGTGAGTTCGGCATCAAGAGCGGCAGCCATCAGGGCAGCACGCTATGGCTGACGCTGCCGCTGGACCCGGAACGCCTGGAACACCCCACCTCCGACCTCGACGGCCCGCTCAAAGGCGCGCGCGTGCTGGTGGTGGACGACAACGATACGTGCCGCAAAGTGCTGGTGCAGCAATGCTCGGCCTGGGGCCTGAATGTCAGCGCCGTGCCGTCGGGTAAAGAGGCCTTGGCGTTGCTGCGGACCAAGGCGCACCTGCGCGATTACTTCGATGTGGTGCTGCTGGACCAGAACATGCCCGGCATGACCGGCATGCAACTGGCGGCGAAGATCAAGGAAGACCCGAGCCTGAACCACGACATCCTGCTGATCATGCTCACCGGCATCAGCAATGCGCCGAGCAAGATCATCGCGCGTAACTGCGGGATCAAGCGCATCCTCGCCAAGCCGGTTGCCGGTTACACCCTCAAGACCACCCTGGCCGACGAGTTGACCCAACGCAGCAAAGGTGGCGTGCAGCCCCGTCCGCCCCTCAGCGTCCCGGCGGCGGTGACCGTGCCCAGCGACTTCAGGATCCTGGTGGCCGAAGACAACAGCATCTCCACCAAAGTGATTCGCGGCATGCTCGGCAAGCTCAACCTCGACCCGGATACCGCCAGCAACGGTGAGGAAGCCCTCGAGGCGATGAAGGCCCAGCGTTATGACCTGGTGTTGATGGACTGTGAGATGCCGGTTCTCGATGGTTTCTCGGCCACCCAGCAACTGCGGGCGTGGGAAGTCAGCCACCAGCGCATTCGTACCCCCGTGGTAGCGCTCACGGCGCATATCCTCTCGGAGCACAAAGAGCGCGCACGCCAGGCGGGGATGGACGGGCACATGGCCAAGCCGGTGGAGTTATCACAATTGCGTGAGTTGGTGGAGTTCTGGGTGGCGCAGCGTCAACAACGGCCTGAACACGCCCCGTCCTGACTTTAAATGCAATTCCAATCTGGGTAGGGGCTTGCTTCAGTCAAGAGCGAACACTGTAACTGACTGGAATTAGGGCGAGCCCCCTCCCACATTTGATCTCTGGCGCCTGATAGACTCTCCACACTTTCCCCGCCCGCGAGCCCCCCCATGCTCCACGTGTTATTCAGCGTTTACCTGAAGATGCTGGTGCTCTACAGCCCGTTCTTCGTGCTGTCCTGCTTTATCAGCCTGACCCGTGGTTATTCGAGTAAAGAGCGGCGGCGCCTGGCCTGGAAAGTAGCGCTGGCGACCCTGGTGTCCAGCGTGTTGCTCTACCTGTTCGGCCGGGTGATCTTCAGCGTGTTCGGCATCACCGTGGATGCCTTTCGCATCGGCGCCGGCAGTGTGCTGTTTATCTCCGCCCTGGGCATGGCCCAGGGCAAGTCGGCCGTGCAGACCGACAATGTGCAGCAGGACGTGACCATCGTGCCGCTGACCATTCCCCTCACGGTCGGCCCCGGCACCATCGGTGCGCTGTTGGTCATGGGCGTCAGCCAACCGCACTGGGATGACAAGATCACGGCCATCCTCAGCATCGCCCTGGCCAGCCTCACGGTCGGTGTGGTGCTGTACCTGTCCAACCGTATCGAACGGATTCTCGGTGACCAGGGCTTGCAGATTGTCAGTCGGTTGATGGGATTGTTCGTGTGTGCCCTCGCCGCGCAAATCATCTTTACCGGGGTGCGCGGCTACCTGGTGCCTTAGATCCGGTATTTGGCGATCGCCGACTGCACCTTGTCGCCCGCGCTCTCGCGCATCAGCTGGATGGTTTTTTCGTTGACCATCGAGGTATTCAGCACCAGGCAGGTCTGCCCGCTGAAGGCCTCGAACGAGGAACTGTCCCACTCCAGAAACGGCAGCCCCACCTGTTTGTTCACGCCTTGGGTGCTGTACGTCACCAGCACCATCATCAATTCGCCGTCGGTTTCGGCGCAGGATGCCAGGCCGAAATCACCGCCCTGGTGCACCGTACTGTTGCGCTTGAACAGTTCGAATGAACTCGGTTGCTGCTTCAGTGCCTCCAGCGCATCGGCTGCCAGTTTCGGCAGCGCCGTAACCAGCGGTCCCGAAACCGACGCCCCCGCCAGTATCGTGGCGATGATATTCAGCGCCGCCAATTGCACGGTCAGGCCCTTGCCCGACTGTGAGACCCGCTTGAAACTGCTGCGCACCGGCAGCCAGCCCAGGCTGATCATCACCTTGATAAATTCGTCGTACCAGGCCTCGGTACCTCGCTGGATCTTCAATACATCGCTGACGTAGCTGCTGGCCAGCAGATAGCTTTTGCGGATGTATTCCCGGTTCAACCCGGACAGCCCCTCGGCAAACGAAATCACGCTGTTGTTGACCACCGCCGCGTTGCAGTCGTCCTCCGTGTCGAGCGGCAATGAGGGCTGCGCACCTCGCGCCCTCGGCAATGTGTAGCGCGCAATCAACTTGCGCCGTTTTGTGTTGTTGATCCTTCTGTGATGTCGCTCCATTTCAGTTCTCCACAAACACCCCGGCTCGGGGCTTGTGTCCACACTAGTCCAGTCAGCGGCGGCTCTTCCATGCCACAAACATCGCTTGCCGGAACGCGGCAAAAAACGCTGCCCAGCAATGACAGGGCGCCCCTCGTGGCCTTCCGGCTTTCGTCACTCAAAAAAGAAAAAGCCCCGAGCAACAGCAGGTGATCACCCATTGTCATTCGGAGCTTTCGTGCAGCCATCCAGGCGTTTTCAGGAGGCGGGTTTTGCACCGTACCAGCGCGGTGTGTACACCCATTCACCGCCACCGGCGCGAGGGAATGTGCAGGTAGTGGATGAGCCGACCAGCACCATGGTGCGCATGTCCACCTGGTCTGGCGTGAGTTGCCCGAGGGTGGTGACGCGCAGGGTCTGGCCGGGGCGACCGATATCGCGACCCAGCACCACCGGGGTCTCAGGCCTGCGGTGTTGCGCGACGATTTCCAGGGCGCGCCCCAGCTGCCAAGGCCGCGAACGCGAGATCGGGTTGTAGAACGCCAGGGCCAGGTCGGCCTGGGACGCGAGGTCCAGGCGCTTTTCGATGATCGACCAGGGCTTGAGGTTGTCCGACAGCGACATCACGCAAAAGTCGTGGCCCAACGGCGCGCCGGCCTGGGCGGCAGTGGCCAGGGAGGCCGAAACCCCCGGCAGGATTTCCAGGTCGACCTGATGCCACGCCGGATCGCCGGACTCGTGCAACGCCTCGATCACCGCCGCCGCCATGGCGAAGACGCCCGGGTCGCCGGACGACACCACCACCACCGAACGCCCCTGGGCGGCCAGCTCGAAGGCGTGGCGGGCGCGCTGCATCTCTTCGCGGTTATCGGTGCAATGCTGTACCTGATCGTCACGGAACGGCCCGGCCATGCGCACGTAGGTTTCATAGCCCAGCACATCGGTGCAGCGCGCCAGCTCGGCCTTGACCGCCGGCACCATCAGCTCGGCGGCGCCAGGGCCCAGGCCGATCACGGCAAGGCGGCCGCGGCAGCGGCCGACCTGGGCCAGCTCCAGCGGTTGGTCAGCCACCTCGATGACAATATCGGCAGCCTGGGTAACGCCGCCAAAGCGCAGCGGCACGCCCAACGCCGACGCGGCTTCGTGCAACGACGGGTCAGCCATCTGCGTATCGCTGGCCAACAGGCACGCCAGGGATTGCACGGCAATACCCGCCTCGTGCAAGGCCGCGCGCACACGCTCGGCCAACTGCGCACCCGGCTTGCAGGTCACGCACACCGTCTTTGGATAGATCAGCAACTCGTTGGCGGCAGGCACACGCTCGGCACTGCCCACGTGAATGGCTAGATGCGCCTGTTGGTCCTGAGGCAAATTCGCCTGGTCCAACCACGGTGCCGCACCTTCGATGCGCACGCTTTCGCCCGCCAGCAGGTCGGACACGAAGCGCTTGCCCAGTTCCAGGTCTGCCAGCTCATAACCCGCAGGCGGGTTGAGCAGGCAGGTGCCGAAACGCAGCTCGCCACTGGTGGTGATCGCCGCAGCGACACCCAGTGCTGCCGCGATGTCCCGCGCCATGACGTTCACACCGCCAAGACCACCGAGCAACGGCACCACGGCGCTGCCATCTTCCGCCACGGCCAGCACGGCGGGTTCTTCGCCTTTCTCCAGCAGCAGCGGCGCCAGGGTGCGGATCACGATGCCGGCCGCACACAGGGCGATCAGCGGCGTGCCCTGCTGGTAGAGCTGACGCAGGGTCGCGCCGAATTCGCCGTAAGGCTGGTCCGCCCCCTCAACCCGCCCGGCCAGGCCGTGGATCAGTGCCCCAGGGTAAACCTGCTGGATCCTGCGCGCGGTGGCCAGGCTGCCCTGGCCCAGAATGACAATCGCCGGGGTCATCAACCTTGCCACCGTTCACCCGGCACGATGATCAGCGAGAAGTACGGCGAAGACATCGGCTCCACCTGGTCCAGCGCCACGATTTTCTGGTTGGCCATGGTCGCGCGCTCCACATACAGTGCGCGCTCGGCCAGGCCGAGTTCTTCGAGTACCTGGCGCACCTTGGGGAAGTTGCGCCCCAGCTTCATGATCACCGCCGCGTCGGCATCCGCCAGGCGGCGCTTGAGGTCTTCGTGGGGCAATACGCCCGACAGCACCGACAGGCTCTGGTTGCGATACACCAACGGCGCGCCCAGCACCGAGGCGCCGCCAAGCATCGAGCACACACCGGGGATAACCTCGGCTTCGTAGCGCTCGGCCAAGCGGTCATGCAAATACATATAGGAGCCGTAGAAGAACGGGTCGCCTTCACAGATCACCGCCACGTCGCGACCGGCGTCCAGGTGCACGGCCACCTCGACACTGGCGGTGTCGTAGAAGTCGCTGATCACTTGTTCATAGGACAACGGCGCCGGCAGCGCTTCGGTGGTCACCGGGTACACCAGCGGCATCAGGGTTTGCTGTGGCACCAGGTGGTCTTCGATGATGCCGAAGGCGTTACCCTTCTTGCCCTTGGCCACGAAATACGCCACCACCGGCGATTCGCGCAGCAGGCGCAGGGCCTTGAGGGTAATCAGTTCCGGGTCGCCGGGGCCGACGCCCAGGCCGATCAAACGTCCGCGTGCCGGCATTATTCGACCTCCGTGGCGAGCGCATTCACCGCCGCGGCGGCCATGGCACTGCCGCCCAGGCGGCCCTGCATGATCACGAACGGTACGCCGCGGCTGTCCGCTGCCAGCATCGCCTTGGATTCGGCCGCGCCGACAAACCCGACCGGGAAGCCGAGGATCAACGCCGGTTTTGGTGCACCCGCGTCGAGCATTTCCAGCAGGTAGAACAACGCCGTCGGCGCATTGCCGATCACCACCACGCTGCCTTCCAGGTGCGGACGCCAAAGCTCCAGGGCCGCAGCGGAACGGGTATTGCCCAGCTCCCGCGCCAACTCCGGCACGCTGTCGTCGCGCAGGGTGCAGATCACCGGGTTGTTGGCCGGCAGGCGCGCACGGGTCACGCCTTCGGAGACCATCCGCGCATCACACAGAATCGGCGCACCAGCGGCCAGCGCATCGCGCCCGGCCTTGCCCGCACCGGTGGAGAACTGCAGGCCATCAATGGCCTCGACCATGCCGCAGGCATGGATCACCCGCACCGCGAGTTTCTCCAGGTCGGCCGGGATACGCTCCAACTTGGCTTCCGCGCGAATAATGGCGAAGGAGTTGCGATAGATCTCCTGACCGTCGCGGATGTAATCAATCATCGGTGTTGCTCCGTGGGTGAGCGCGCAGCAAGGCGCCCGCCGCTTCAATGGAAAGGGTGCGTGCGTGCAGCCGGCCGAAACCGGGGTGGGCTGCATCGCGAAAATACAGGTCGTAGTGGCCGGGGCTCACCGCCAGCAAGGTGACCGGCGCGATATGTGCGGCGGCGCAGGAACGCGAGCAGCCGGACAGGTGCACGTCATGGCCGGGATGCAGCGCGGCCAAGTGCACGGCGTCGGCCTTGGTGTCGGCGAGGGCTTTGGCGCAGCCGCTGGAACCGGTGCAGGCGATCACGCGGGCCAAGGGTTGGTCGACGGTGCAGAGGAAGCCCAGTTGCGCCAGGCGTTGGGTTACGGCGTGAGGTTTTTCGACGTTGGGCAGTAACACACCTTGCCAGGGGGTGAAGCGCAATGTGCCGTCGCCATATTCGCTGGCGAGCTGCGCCACGCCTGTGAGCATCGTCGAATCCAGGCGCCCCAAGGGTGCGATGGCCGCGACGTAGAATTGATTGCTTTGAGCCTGTGGATAACTCCCGAGGTGCAGCAAAGCGCCGCTGGGCGGGCGTTTGAAGCCATCGGCCGGCAGCAGCGGCAGGCTGAGGCGGCTCAGCAACTTATCCACAGCCAGGTGGCGCATGCGGGTTTGTTCCGGGGTGGCGAGGTCAAGAAACCCCTCCAGCACCGCCACCACCAACCCATGGCCCTGTGCCAACGGCACGGCGGCCAACGGCGCATCCTGCCCTGGACAACCCGCCAGGCCGAACGCAAGGAGCGTCTCGCCATTGCGTACGAACGCCGACAGCCACAGATCATGATGATGCTCGAGCATCGCCAGGGCCTCGCCGCCGTCCAGTTGCACGGCGAACTTGGCCGACAGCTCATGGAAACGCGGACGGTTTTGCAGGCTGGCGAGAATCTGCTCGGCCAGCGGCCGGGTGTCGAACAGCATCTGCGGGTCGATACCGGCGCTGGGGCTGAGCATCAGGTTGCGCACGTCATCGCCAGCGGCGTTACTCGGGCCCAGGTCGGCAGCCAGCAGCATGGCGATCAAGGCGTCTTGCTCGGCACCGATCCCACGTATCTGCAGGTTGGCGCGGTTGGTCGCCTCGATCACCCCGCCCGCATAGGCCTGGGCCGCGTCCGCCACGGCACAGGCCTGGGCGGCGCTGATCGAGCCACCGGCCAGTTTGATCCGGCAGATGCCGCCATCCAGCGCCTGGACGATACGCAGCAACCCCGGACAAGCCGAGGGGCGCAAGGTATTCACAGCGGGCGTTGGGTTCACGGGGCTACCGGTTGACGGGTAAAGGCGCGGTATTATGCCTGCTTTGTCCGGCGGCATGAAAAGCCTGCCCGTCGGATGTCGCTCAAGGAATTGATATGTCGCCCTGGCTGACGGTTGTAGGCATCGGTGAAGACGGCTTCAAGGGGCTGGGCAGGAATGCCCGGCATGCCCTGTTGCGCGCTTCGCGGATTATAGGTGGTCAGCGCCAGTTGGACCTGTTGCCGGTGTGTATTCGCGGTGAGCGCCAGGTGTGGCCGAGCCCGTTCTCCCTGGAACCGGTACTGGCGCGGCGTGGCGAGCCTGTGTGCGTGCTGGCCAGTGGTGACCCGATGTTTTATGGCGTGGGGGCCAGCCTGGCGCGACAGGTGGCGGCTGAAGAACTGCTGATTTTGCCGGCGCCGTCGTCGGTGTCGTTGGCGGCGGCGCGGCTGGGCTGGCCGTTGCAGGAGGTGGTGACGCTGTCCGTAGTGGCCCGGCCAGTGGCGGCGATCAATGCGCATCTGGCCACAGGTGTGCGTTTATTGGTACTGAGTAATGACGGCGGCAGTCCCGCGTTGATTGCTGCGTTGTTGGCTGAATCCGGGTTTGGGCCCAGCCGATTGACAGTATTTGAACACCTGGGCAGCACAAATGAGCGGCGCATCGACGGTTTGGCTGAGGATTGGCAGCACGCCTGTGTCGCCGATTTGAACCTGGTCGCCATCGACTGCGTGGCCTCCAGCGACACACCACGTCTGTCGCGCCTCGCTGGCTTGCCCGATTCCGCCTTCCAGCACGACGGCCAACTGACCAAACGCGATGTGCGCGCCATGACCCTCGCCCGCCTCGCCCCGATGCCCGGCGAACTGCTGTGGGACGTGGGTGCGGGCAGCGGCTCCATCGGTATCGAATGGATGCGCGCCCATCCGAGCTGCCGAGCATTGGCAATTGAAGCAGACGAAGGCCGCCAGGGCCTTATTGAACACAATCGCGACGCTCTCGGCGTGCCCGGTTTGCAGTTGGTTCGTGGCAAAGCCCCGGAAGCGTTGCACGGCCTTACAGCTCCCGACGCCATCTTCATCGGCGGCGGCGTCACCCGCGACGGTGTGCTCGACACCTGTTGGCAACACCTGCGCCCCGGCGGTCGGTTGGTGGCCAATGCCGTCACCCTGCAAAGCGAAATGACCTTGATGAACTGGCGCGCGGCGCATGGCGGCGAACTGACGCGCATCCACGTCGCTCAGGCCCAGCCACTGGGTGAGTTCGATACGTGGCGCCAGGCGCTTCCAATCACCCTGCTGGACGTGGTCAAGCCGCGATGAAACGCATCCTGCTGCTGGGCGGTGTGACCGAAGCGCTGGCTATCGCGCGCACCTTGGGGCCGGCGCATATCTACAGCCTGGCGGGTGTGGGGCGTGTGCCTACCGATCTTACCTGCCAGGTGCGTGTCGGCGGTTATGGCGGCGCCGAAGGCTTGGCGCAGTTTGTTCGCGACGAACAGATCAGCCTGATCCTCGACGCGACCCATCCGTATGCGGCGCAGATCAGCCGCAATGCCGCCGAGGCTGCACGGTTGGGCGGTGTGCCGTGTTGGGCATTGCGTCGCCCGGCGTGGCAGCCGCAGGCCGGCGATGACTGGCGGGAGGTCAGTGACTGGGCTGAGTTGATCGACGCCTTGAAACCCTTCAAGCGTCCGCTGTTCACCTTGGGCCGCGAGCCATTGCAGCATCTCGACGAAATCCCCGCCGAGCAGTTCTGGACGTTGCGCGCGCTGGATGTGTATCCGGGGAATGATCGCTGTGAAGTGATCGGCGCGCGCGGACCGTTTCTGATCGAAGATGAACGCGCGTTGTTTGAACGGCGTGGGATCGATGTGCTGATCAGCAAGAACAGTGGCAGCACCGCCACCGAGCCGAAATTGGAAGTGGCGCGGGAACGGGGGGTGCCGGTGTTGGTGTTGAAGCGGCCGGTGTTGGCGGCGGTGGATCGGGAGCTTTTGTCGCCCGCAGAAACAATCGATTCGTTGGCAGATTTCATTCGATAGATCAGGATCATCCGCCACCCTCTATCCAATCTTTTTGTTACCTCAAGGGACGGCGATGAACCCACAACACGAAGTGCTAAACTCCAGGAACAGTTCAAGCCAGGCCCAACGGTATTCAGGAGCTGACATGATAGAAGTTAAAGAAGCCGTACAACTCGCCAAGGCGGTCGCAAACGACTTTCTCGGGCAAGAAACAGCACTACAAGACCTGATGCTTGAGGAAGTAGAGTTAGACCCAGACAATAAAACCTGGGCAATAACACTGGGCTTCAATGTCCCCAACCCTAATAACTATGAAAGGCTAGGCGCATCTTTAGCCGGACAAATGCATGCAAGAAAATACAAAACATTCATCATCGACTCGGAGACTGGCGAGTTCCGCTCCATGAAGATTCGCGAAGTATGATCGAAGCCTACATCAAGCAATACCGAAGAAAAGGAATCATCGTTGATACTAACTTGCTGCTTCTGGCACTGATAGGAGGAACGTCCAGCATCGTGGAGTTCAAGAGAACACGCGGCTACAGCGATGCAGACTATCAACTTTTGCTCAAAGTGATTGACCAGTTCGAAAAACTTGTTTCAACCCCTCACATTCTCGCTGAAGTCAGCAACCTGACAAATGGACTTCATGGAAACAAGCTGCGCGATTTTTATGCAACGTTAAAAAACTCACTATCAACAATAATCGAGGTCCATCATCCAGCCTTGGATATAAGTCGCGATTATGAGCTTTCACCCTACGGCCTTACCGACGTTGGCATTGTTGCCGCAGCAAAAGATAACTATCTGGTTTTGACTGACGATCTCAGAGTCGCTGGGTTTGCTCATCAGCACTGCGTAGATGTCGTCAACTTCAATCATATACGGGAAGCCAGCTGGGAGGTCTAAGACCTGCCACACGATCATTCCCACACATATGCGCAGGAACGATCGCTCATCGAACTTGTTAACTACTCGCGGCGGTTGCCTGCCCTGCTCCTTCGTGCACCCTGTCAGCGAGCAATTGTGCCAGCTCGATCAACTGCGCAACGCCCAGTAATTCCTCGCGTGGTGCGCCTTCCAGGTTAAAGGCAAGGTCGCAACTCAGCGCGTTGGCCGAGGCAAGTGTTTCGCTGAGGTTGACCAACAGGTCTTCGGTGCTGATGCCATCGGCCACGGTGAACAGCCGGACGGGGGGATTGGGGGTGGGTTTGATCATTGTGAAGCTCCTCAGGAATGTGGAGCTGCCACTGATTCGCCGCGACGCGATAGGGTGGCAGCTGTACGCAGGTTCGCGGACCGGTCCCGAGGCAACCCGGCATACCCAAAGGTATCCCGCGCACAGCCGCCATAGCGCCGCACAGTAGACGATAAAAAAGCATCAACTGAAAGCAGACGATAGCGCTTTTGCTCTTAGGAAGTCGGGCCGCGACGCCCGTCCGCGGCATTTGCAGCGGTGTACGAAGACTAGAGATTGAGTTTCCTACCGGCAACCTCAAAGAGTTGTCGGAAGTTTCTGTGGAACGACCTCATATTCGGGCTGCGCGGCGGATCAAGGAGAATTTACCTACATGCGTAACGGAACCCGCTGACTACCTAGAACCGCATACCCTTGGCGATGATCCTCGACGCTTTGTCCTACGGCGTAAACATGAGGTTCACATGACTAACAAACCCCGTACGCAGCACCTGACTCGACCTGCTGAAAGCACAATTATCGAGCACATAATCGCGAACCCAGAGTTCGCGCACGCGCTAAGCCTTGAGGCCGACGAACTAAAATTGGATGAACCCGAAGTCGCAGCTCGATTAAACCAATGGCTGGAAAAAGCCCAATACCTATCTGACAGAAAGACGACGTTCACAGTTTTCGACGCTGCTGACCATCTCCACACACAAGAAGAGATGGATGCTTTCCTTGAAGCCTGTATCGAAGAAGACCCAGGCGATGGCTCATTGATCAAGGTGGCGCGAGCCGACATTGCCCGCGCGACTCGCAGGCTCAACGCGAAGCAATAGCCACACACAATCCAAAATGTGGGAGGGGCGTTGACTTGAAGATCGGCATCCTCTCGATTCCCCGTCTATCCTCAAACCCAGCACTGCGACACCAAACCACACCACCACTTTTTACTTATCCCCCCCGATCAGGCTAAATACCCGCCTGATCGTTTAACCCTACGGATTGTCCGCCATGGCCCGTCAACGCTTTGCAATTGCCTGGATCGCCTGCCTTGCAGTGCTGTTCAACGCCTTTGCCATGCCAATGGCCAGCGCGATGCAACAATCCAAGGACCCCGTGCAGCAATTGCTGTGGGGCAGTTTCTGTTCGTCCAATGGCGCCAGCCTGAAGACCATTGCCCTGGGCAAGCTGGAGATTCCGGCGCCGCAGCCGGACGATCATTCCACCATGCAGCATTGCTGGTGTTGCTCGGGCTCGGCGCCGTTGGTGGCGTTGCCGGGGCATGTGCCGCAGTTGTATCTCACGCGATTCGAGACGGTACAGCGTCAACCACACACCCCATTGCAAACCCCCACCCCGCGCCAGCAATGGCCGAGCCTTAACCCCCGCGCCTCTCCAACGTCCTGATCTTCTTCGCAAGTGAACTGCGTTTAGAACCGTTCTGGAGAACTGCCATGCTTAAATCTTCCCTGCTTCTGGCTGCGTTGCTGCTGCCGGTGTTCAGTGCTGCCAATGCCGAAGACTACAAGGCCGGCGACCTGCTGGTCAGCGATCCCTGGTCCCAGGAATTGCCGCCCAACGCGCCCACCGTCGCCGCGTATTTCGTGATTCATAACACCGGCGCTACCCCGGACCGCCTGCTCAGTGTCGACACACCAGTGGCCGACAAGGCCGAGCTGCATGAGCATGTGATGCAGGGCGACTTGATGAAGATGCAGCAAGTCCCCAGCGTTGCCGTACCGGCCAAGGGTGACCTGACCTTCGCGCCCATGGCGTATCACGTCATGTTGCTGGGCCTCAAGGACCGCAGCCTGCTGGCCGATGGCAAGCAATTCCCGCTGACCCTGACCTTTGAAAAAGCCGGCAAGGTCGAGGTGGAAGTGTCGGTACAGAAAGTACCGCCGATGGCCGGCCACGCGCACAAGCACCCTCAATAGACTGACTCCAGATGGGCGCCCCTCGCGCCAGGCTATCCCCACACCGCCGCGTGAAGCGCGGCAGTTGGATCAGCCTGTTCGCCATGCTGATGATCTTTATCGGTCCGCTGATTTCCCAAGCGATGCCGATGGATCATCACGCCGGTATGTCGATGAACATGTCCATGGACATGCCCGGCGACCACGGCGACGCCCATCACAAGAAAGCCCCTGACGAACACCACGCGCTCTGGTCCAAGTGCGGCTATTGCGACTTGCTCTACAGTTGCCCGGCCCTGCCCGGCAGCGTGTCATTCACGGCCATCGGTACCCCGCCGCCGGCCAATGCCCTTACCCCCGCACCGCGCCTGGGCCATGCCCGGCAGAGCATCTTCCCCGGCGCCCGCAGCCGCGCCCCGCCCATCGCCTCGTAAGCCCCTGCCACCGTTACTTCACCCCGGCCGACTTTAGACAGACAGCCGCAGGCTGCTGGCCGTGTTGTTTACGATTGATTGATGGAATTTGTCATGTCCAGGTTTACTGCTGACTCCCGTTTGGGAAGCACCTCTGTGCTCGCTGCCCTATGCGGCGCCCTGCTCGTTCCCCACGCCCAGGCCGATGAACACGCCGAGCATGAGCTGACGCCCACGGTGATCACCGCCATTGCGCCCAGCTCGCCGCTGACCGTGGTCACCAACCCCAAAGACCCACGCCAACCGGTGCCCGCCAGCGACGGCGGCGACTACCTCAAGACCATCCCCGGCTTCGCCCTGGTACGCAACGGCGGCACCAATGGCGACCCGGTGCTGCGCGGCATGTTCGGCTCGCGCCTGAACATCCTCACCAACGGCAGCATGATGCTCGGCGCCTGCCCCGGCAGGATGGATGCGCCGACCTCCTACATTTCGCCGGAAACCTACGACAAGCTCACCGTGATCAAGGGCCCGCAGACCGTACTCTGGGGCCCCGGTGCTTCAGCCGGCACCATCCTGTTCGAGCGCGAACCGGAACACTTCGGTGAACTCGGCACGCGGCTCAACGCGAGTGTGCTGGCCGGCTCCAACGGGCGCTTCGACAAGGTCATCGATGCCGCCGCCGGTGGGCCGCTGGGCTATGTGCGGGTGATCGGCAACCAGGCCCATGCCGATGACTACAAGGACGGCAACAACGATACCGTCGCCTCGCGCTACGACAAATGGAATGGCGACGTCGCCGTCGGCTTCACCCCGGATGCCGACACCCTGCTGGAGCTCACCGCCGGCCGTGGCGACGGCGAAGCGCGTTACGCCGGGCGCGGCATGGACGGTTCGCAGTTCCTGCGCGAAAGCCTGGGCCTGCGCTTCGAAAAATCGAATATCGGCGAAGTGCTGGATAAGGTCGAAGCCCAGGTCTACTACAACTACGCCGACCATGTGATGGACAACTACAGCCTGCGCACGCCCTCGGGCACCGGGATGATGGCCGGCCCCATGGCCTCCAACGTCGACCGCCGCACCCTCGGCGCGCGCATCAAGGCCACCTGGCGCTGGGCCGATGTGCAACTGATCAGCGGCCTGGATGCGCAGACCAACGAACACCGCCAACGTAGCAGCATGGGCATCGACACCTACAAGGACTTGCCCAAGGTCAAGGACGCCAACTTCCACAACTACGGCGTATTCGGCGAACTGACGTGGTACGCCGCCGACCGTGACCGCCTGATCACCGGCGCGCGCCTGGACCGCGCCTCGGCCAAGGATTTCCGGCAAACCACCGGCTCCGGGATGAGTGCACGCGCCAACCCGACCGCCGACGACACCCGCGCCGATACGTTGCCCTCGGGTTTTATGCGTTATGAGCACGACCTGGCCGACAGCCCGACCACCCTCTATGCCGGCCTGGGCCACTCGGAGCGCTTCCCGGATTACTGGGAGCTGTTCTCGCCCAACACCGGCGCAGTCGGCTCGGTCAACGCCTTCGACGGCGTGAAGCCGGAGAAAACCACCCAGCTCGACGTCGGCGCGCAGTACAAAGCCGACAACCTCGAAGCCTGGGCCTCGGGCTACGTCGGCCAGGTGCGTGACTTCATCCTGTTCGACTACCGGGCGGGGATGATGGGCACCACCTCCCAGGCGCGCAATGTGGACGCGCGCATCATGGGAGGTGAACTCGGCGCGGCCTACAAACTGACGCAGAACTGGAAAGCCGATGCCACCCTCGCCTACGCCTGGGGCAAGAACAGCAGCGACGGCAAGGCCCTGCCGCAAATGCCACCGTTGGATGCACGCTTCGGCCTGACCTACAGCGAAGACGACTGGAGTGCCGGCGCGTTGTGGCGGGTAGTGGCGGCGCAGAACCGCATCGACCAGAACAAGGGCAATGTGGTCGGCAAGGACTACGACAAGAGCGGCGGTTTTGGCGTGTTCTCGGTCAATGGCGCCTATCGCATCAACAAGAATTTCAAGGTCAGCACCGGCGTCGACAACCTGTTCGGCAAAGCCTACGCCGAGCACCTGAACCTGGCCGGCAACGCCGGGTTCGGCTACCCGGCCAACGACCCGCAGGCCATCAAGGAGCCGGGGCGCACCCTGTGGACCAAGGTTGACATGAGCTTCTAAAAGCATCGCGGGCAAGCCCCCTCCCACAGTTGGAATGCATTCCACATGTGGGAGGGGGCTTGCCCCCGATAGCAGTCTGACCAACGACAAAAAATTCAAGCTTTGCGGAGCATCCCTGATGACCACTCAAAAAGTTTCCTTCTACAACCTGGCCTGGCGCTGGCACTTCTACGCCGGCCTCTTCGTCGCCCCTTTCATGGTGCTGCTGGCCCTGACCGGCATCATCTACCTGTTCAAACCCCAGCTCGATCCGCTGATGTACAGCGACCTGCTCAAGGTGCAAAGCGCCGAGCACGCCTTGAGCGCCGACGAACAGTTGCAACGCGCCCAGGCGGCCTTTCCCCAGGGCAAGATCAGCAAGTACCTGCCACCCGCCGACGCCACCAGCAGCGCGCAGTTCGTGATGCACGACGGCGGGCGCGAAGTGACAGTGTTCGTCGACCCCTATCGTGGCACCGTACTCGGTGAGCAGGATGCGAAAAACAACCTGCAAGCCATCGCCCGCGCCCTGCACGGCGAGCTGATGATCGGCACCGTCGGCGATCGCCTGGTGGAGCTCGCCGCCGGTTGGGGCGTGATGCTGGTGGTGTCCGGCCTGTACCTGTGGTGGCCACGCGGCAAAACGTCGGCCGGGGTGTTATGGCCGCGTTTCACGAGCCGTGGCCGCGTGTTCTGGCGTGACCTGCATGCCGTCGCCGGCTTCTGGGGCGCGGCGTTTCTGCTGGTGATGCTGCTCAGCGGCATGACCTGGACCGGCTTCTGGGGCAAGCAATACGCCGACCTTTGGAACACTTTCCCGGCGGCGATGTGGAACAACGTGCCGCAGTCCGATCAGCAGGCGCGGGTGCTCAATACCGCAACGCAACAGACCGTGCCCTGGGCCATGGAAAACACGCCGATGCCGATGTCCGGCGACCATGCCGAACACATGAACCACGGCGCCATGCACGCTGCTCCCGCCGCGCCCACGGTGCGCCTGCAACAGGTGGTGGACCTGGCCACGGCACGCAAGGTCGAGCCCGGCTACAGCATCACTTTCCCCACCACCGCCGAGGGCGTGTTCACCGTCGCGGTGTTCGCCGACGACCCGCGCAACGACGCCACCCTGCATGTGGACCAGTACACCGGCAAAGTCCTCGCCGATGTGCGCTGGGCGCACTACAACACCGTGGCGCGGGCCACCGAGACCGGCGTGATGCTGCACGAGGGCAAGATGTTCGGCTGGGTGAACCAGCTGATCGTGCTGCTGATCTGCCTGATGATCCTGCTCAGCGCGGTGAGTGGCGTGTTGATCTGGTGGAAGCGTCGGCCCCAGGGCGGCCTGGGAGTTCCGCCGTTGCGTCATGACCTGCCGAAGTGGAAAACCGCGATGGTGATCATGCTCGGGCTGGCGCTCCTGTTCCCGCTGGTGGGCGCCTCGTTGATCGCGGTCTGGGCGCTGGATCGCCTGGTGTTTTCACGGTTGTTCAGCCAACGTGAATCCACCTCAGGTTCGCTATGAAGTAGGCGAGATGCCCTACATAGAGGCGTTAGGTAGTCTTACGCGGGCTTTCGCCAAAGACGCAGGAAGTGTTAACTTATAACACTTACTGCATACCTCAGCTCGCCGCGCCCAGCGGCGAGCACCGCCTCGAAGAAGCGATTTTCCGCCCAATGAACAAGTACCTAGTGTCCGGCCTGTGCCTGCTCGCCCTGCATGACAGCGCCCAGGCCCTGACCCTGCCCGCCAGCCCGGTGACCGCAGCGGCCGTGGATGACCAACACGTCGACCTGAACACACCGACCACCGCAGGCTCGCGCCTGAATCTCAGCGCGCTGCAAACCCCGGGCAGTGTCGAAAGCCAGACCGGCACGCAGATCCGCGCGCGTGGCGACGCCAGCGTGCAGGACGCCATTTCCCGTGCCACCGGCATCAGCCGCACCGGCACACCGGGCGATGGCGGCACCTCGCTGGCGGCCCGTGGCTTTACCGGCCAGGGCTCGGTGATGCAACTGTACGACGGCACCCGCATGTACATGGGCATGGGCACCTCGACCTTCCCGGTGGACACCTGGGCGGTGGAACGCGTAGACGTTTTGCGCGGCCCGGCCTCGGTGCTGTACGGCGAAGGCGCCACCGGTGCGGTGATCAATACCGTGCCGAAAAAACCCTTCGAAGGCGAGATCGAAAACCACCTCCGCCTCGGCTACGGCGCCTACGATCGCCAGCAACAAGCCCTGGACAGCGGCGGCTCGCTGACCGACACCCTGAGCTATCGCCTGAACCTCAACCGCCTGCGCAGCCACGGCTTTATCGACCATGGCGACTCCAGCAGCGACTTCGTCAGCGGCGCCCTGCGCTGGCAGGCGGCGGACAACCTGAGCTTCACCCTGGCCAGCGACTACGGCGACCAGCGCCCGCAGAACTACTTCGGCACGCCGCTGATCAATGGCCAGTTGCACAAGGGCCTGCGCGACAAGAACTACAACGTCAGCAACGACACCCAGCACTACAACGACCAGTGGACGCGCCTGACCAGCGAGTGGCAGATCACTGACAACGTCAGCGCCACCAATGAACTGTTCTACCTGAAGAACCAGCGCCGCTGGCAGAACGCCGAGAACTACAACGTCACCAACGGGCAACTGACCCGCAGCGGCAACTTCGGCATCAAGCACAACCAGGAACAGGTCGGCGATCGCCAGACCTTCACCTTCAAGCACAGCCTGTTCGGCCTCGACAGCCAGACGGTGACGGGCGTGGAATACAACCGCATCCGTTTCCGCCTGGCCAGCAACTCACCGTTCAACGACGTACTGCCCGGCGGCCAGCCGGTGGATATCAACGATCCGGCGCCCGCTCGGTTCGACAGCCAGAACCCGTTCAAACCGCTGTTCGCCACCACCACCAAAACCGTTGCCGGTTTCGCCGAAAACCGCCTGCAACTCACCGACCAACTGGCGCTGGTCACCGGCATCCGCCGCGACTATGCCCACGTCGAGCGCGATGATTTGCGTGACGCCAGCCAAAGCGACAAGACCCTCACCGGTAATAACTGGAAGGCTGGCCTGGTCTACGCAATCACCCCGGACACCTCGGTCTACGGCCAGTACGCCACCAGCACCGACGGGGTCGGCGGCCTGATTTCCCTGAGCCCTGGCCAGCAGCAGTTCGACCTCTCCACCGCCAGGCAAACCGAGATCGGCCTCAAGCAGGCCTTCTGGGATCAACGCGGCGAATGGACAGTGGCGGCCTACCATATCGTCAAGAAGAAACTGCTCACCGACATCCCCGGCAACCCGGACCTCAAGCAGCAAGTCGGCCAGCAATCCTCCAGCGGCCTGGAAGCCAGCCTCGACCTGCAGCTGCCGCACGCCTGGGCGCTGCAAGGCAACGCAGCCATCGTGCGGGCGCAGTACGACGACTTCAAACAGGATGTCGGCGGTGTACAAGTGTCCCGCGACGGCAATCGCCCGGTGGACGTGCCACGCCGCACCGCCAACCTGTGGCTGAGCAAGGCCCTGAGCGACGACATCCGCGCCGGTGCCGGGGTGCGCTATGTCGATGCACGGTATGCCGACATGGCCAACCAGAACGAGCTGCCGAGCTACACCGTGGTCGATGCCACGCTGTCGTGGAAGGCGATGCGCAACAC
Organism: Pseudomonas sp. GV047; assembly: GCF_003058245.1. NCBI lineage: Bacteria > Pseudomonadati > Pseudomonadota > Gammaproteobacteria > Pseudomonadales > Pseudomonadaceae > Pseudomonas > Pseudomonas sp. GV047. Next base: position 93,484 of record NZ_QCWA01000003.1, read on the forward strand.
CACCCTGGGCCTGCAACTGAACAACCTGTTCGATCGCACCTACGCGGTCAGCCAGTACAACGACGGCCAGCAATGGATCCTCGGTGAACCGCGCTCGTTCTTCGTCACGGCGGACTACACCTTCTAACTGACCCAAACACCGTTGGATCCCTGCAGGCCTTGAGAGACTTGATGACTTCACTCACCCTCACCCGCATCAACTGGGCCCCGGCGAACCACAGCCAACACCCGTTCCAACTGCGTGACGCAGGCCTTCACGTCGCTGCGGGGGAGTTCGTCGGGCTGATCGGCCCCAACGGCAGCGGCAAGACCAGCCTGTTGCGCTGCGCCTATCGGTTCACCCAGCCGGAGCGCGGCGACGTATTGCTCGCCCACCGGAACCTGTGGAAGCAAGGCGCCAAGTGGTGTGCGCAACGTATCGCCGTGGTGTTGCAGGAGTTCCCGGATGCCTTTGGCCTGCGAGTCGATGAAGTGGTCGCCATGGGCCGCACGCCCCACAAGGGCCTGTTCGACAGCGACACCCTGGAGGATCGGCAGCTGGTGCAACAGGCGCTGGTATCGGTGGGCATGCAGGGCTTTGAAGCGCATGCCTTCGCCACCCTCTCGGGCGGTGAAAAACAGCGCGTCATCCTCGCCCGCGCCCTGGCCCAGCAACCGCAATTACTGATCCTCGACGAACCGACCAACCACCTCGATCCACGCTACCAGCTTGAGCTGTTGAGGCTGGTCAAGCGCCTGGGTATCGGCACCCTGGCCAGCATCCACGACCTCAACCTGGCCGCCGCTTTTTGTGATCGGCTCTACGTGATCGACCACGGGCGCATCGTCGCCAGCGGCACGCCTCACCAGGTGCTGACCACTGAACTGCTGCGCGATGTGTTCGGCGTCGAGGCGCTGATCGACACTCATCCCCTGGCCGACCATCCCCGCATCACCTGGATAACCCCACCATGATCCTGCGCGCCTTCGCCCTTGTGGCCCTGCTGTTCGGTGCTTCACCAGCCTTCGCTGAAGCCACCCATTACCCGGTCACCGTCAAAAGCTGCAACCGCGACGTGACCTTCCAGGAAGCGCCGAAGCATGCGGTGAGCCATGACATCAACATGACCCAGATGATGCTCGCCCTGGGCCTCAAACCGCGGATGGCCGGCTACAGCGGCATCACCGGCTGGAAGTCGGTCACCCCGGACATGGCCCGGACTCTCGATGGCCTGCCGGAACTGGCGAGCAAGTACCCGTCGGTGGAAACCCTGCTCAATGCCAATGTGGATTTCTTCTTTGCCGGCTGGGACTACGGCATGCGCGTGGGCGGCGACCTGACGCCGAACACCCTGCAGCCGCTGGGGATCAACGTGTACGAGCTGACCGAGTCGTGCGCCTTCGTGATGAAGCGCCCGGCCGCGACCCTGGACGACACCTATAACGACCTGCGCAACCTGGGCAGGATTTTCGACGTGCAGGACCGCGCCAATGCCTTGATCGCGCAGATGCAGGCACAGGTCGCCGAGGTGCAGACAGACCTGCCCGCCCACAAGCCGCGCGTGTTCCTCTACGACAGCGGCGAAGACCGCGCCATGACCTCCGGCCGCCTCGGTATGCCCCAGGCGCTGATCGACGCGGCCGGCGGGCGCAACATCCTCGATGACGTCGACGCCAGCTGGACCCGCGTCAACTGGGAGATGGTAGTCGAGCGCAATCCACAGGTGATCGTGATCGTCGACTACAGCGAAGTCACCGCCGATCAAAAACAGCAGTTCCTGCTCAACCACCCGGCGCTGCAAGGGGTGGACGCGATCAGGAACCAGCGCTTTATCGTGATCCCGTATGTACAAGCCACGCCGGGCATCGATAACGTGCTGGCGGTGGAAACCCTGGCCAAGGGGTTCCACGGCGAATGATCACCCGTCGTTACCCCCTGTTGCTTGCCGTCCTGGGCGCATTGCTGCTGGTGTCCTGTGTGATATCCCTGGGCTTTGGCCCGGCGCGGGTACCGGCGGACGTGGTGTGGCGCATCCTGCTGTACAAGGTCTTCGGCATCGGCGAAGTGAGTTGGTCGGCCGGGCAGGCACCTATCGTCTGGCTGATCCGCGTGCCGCGCATGCTGCTGGGGGCGTTGGTGGGGGCCGGGCTGGCGTTGATCGGTGCGGTGTTGCAGGCGGTCACGCGTAATCCGCTGGCCGATCCGCACCTGCTGGGTGTCACTTCCGGCGCGACCCTGGGCGCGGTGATCGTGGTGCTGCATGTAGGCGAGATCATCGGCCTGCTGACCTTGCCCATCGCCGCCTTTATCGGCGCCCTGTGGAGCATGATCGTGGTGCTCGCGGTAGCCAGTCGCAATGGCCGGCTGGAGAGTGATCGCCTGTTGCTGTGCGGCGTGGCAGTGTCGTTCGTGATGATGGCGGCGGCCAATCTGCTGCTGTTCATGGGCGACCATCGCGCCGCCTCGGCGGTGATGTTCTGGATGCTCGGCGGCCTCGGCCTGGCACGCTGGGAACTGCTGGCGATTCCGGGCGCCAGCGTAGTGCTCGGGCTGCTGGTGCTGGTGGGCATGGCCCGCCCGTTGAACGCGCTGATGGCCGGCGAACAGACCGCCGTGACCCTTGGCCTGAACGCCCGCAATGTACGGCTGAAGGTGTTCCTGGTCGCCTCGTTGATGACCGGCGTGCTGGTGTCCATCAGCGGCTCCATCGGCTTTGTCGGGCTGATGGTGCCGCACATCGCCCGGCGCCTGGTGGGCGCCGAGCATCGTCGCTTGCTGCCGGTGTGTGCAGTGCTGGGCAGCCTGTTCCTGGTCTGGGTCGATGTGGCGGCGCGCACCTTGATCGCCCCCGAAGACCTGCCGATCGGCGTGGCCACGGCGGCGATCGGCGGCCTGTTCTTCATCGGCCTGATGCGCAAGCGCTGACGTTTACAGCTCGTCGCGGTCGCGCAGGCTCAGCGGTTCGTCGACCTCGGGCACGGCGACTTCCAGGCCATTGGAGCGCTCCACTTGCCGTTCGGACAGTAGACCCTCGTTCATCCAGAAGTCGTCCTTGTCCAGCACGAACAGCTTGCCGGTCCTGGCCACGCCCTTCAGGAACACGGTGGGATACACGTCGGGACCGCCCACCAGGACCCGGCTTTCCTGCGCCGAATAACTGGGCAAGTACTTCAACAACGCACCGGCCTGGCTCGACAGATACAGACCCGGCGACGGCCGCGACAGCCCGCGCAACACCCTGATGAAATAACTCAGGAAGGTCGGCGCCACGAAATGACGCGTCAGGGCGATATCTTTCGGCGCCCGGCTGTCGGTGGCCGGCATGCTGTTGTAGAGCAGATGGACACCCGCAACCGCATATGGCTGCGGAAAGTCCGGCAGGGGCGCTGGCGGCACCGCCGGTTGTACAGGGCCCAGCGGCCCGCTGTAGAACAGGCGCAGAATCAGCGACTGGTCGGCCCCGGCCGCTACCGGCAAGGTAGCCAGGAACGACGTGCCCGCCGCATTGGCGAGTATCGCCGAGAGGTACTGTTTGCCCTGATACGGCGAAAGCTGGCGCCGGAGATAGCGCGCGGCATCATCCCCATCGGAAAAAACCGGACCGCAGGCCGCACGCCAAGGCGGCACAAACACCTCATCGACACCGGGTTTCCAGAACGTATCGACACGATTGCGCGTGGTCCAGACCTCGCCTCGGACCAGCGTATCCAGGACCCCTTTGTCGAGCAGGCGATGGACGTAACTGAGCAGGGTCATCCGGCCTGCGCGCAACTGCTGCCGTGTTTCAAGCAGCGAGCCCCACGAATCCAGCTGCGCATCCGTGCCCAGGTATTGATACCTGAGCAGGGCACCATCCGCGCATGACAGGTAAAACGTGAGTTGCTTGCCCCTGATTCCGTGAATCGAGAAGCGGATGCCGATGTCCATGTCCGTGGGCGAAAAAAATGCCTGGTGCAACGGATCCGTGGCCGGCGTGACGCTGTCGCTGCCGGCACACAGGTAGAAGCCTTCCAGCCCATAGCCCTGGGGGAAAAGACCGTCGGGAAAGACTTGCGCAAAGTCACGATAACTCTGGCGCACCAGCGGCATGCTGACCATGTAGTGCCCGTTTTTCTGCGATTTGAACACGTAGCCGAACTGCAGGTGTTCGCCATGCCGACGATGCTGATGGGCATACCGCACCGCGTCCTGCTCCTGGGTGAACAGCGGGCTGAACGCCGGGTCTGCCAGTGCGTTCCGGATCGCCAATGGCGCGGGGCGGTCGCTATTGACGATGAAGGCGCCAAGGATCCGGCGTGGCGTGCCCCACGTCGGGCTGCCCTCCACCACCCGCAAGACACCCGCATTGGCCAGGCGCGTGACAAATTCGCCAGGCGCCAGCGCGGCGTTGCGAATCTGACGTTCGAGCAGGTTTTCCAGGCGATCGCGTCGTGTCTCGTCGAGGGGCAAAAGCTGTTTTCTCAGCGCTTCCTCCAGCGCGGAGTGGCTGCGTGTGTAGCTCACCACACAGCCATCGGAACCCAGCAGGTACTCGCGGTTCAGGCGTGCGTCCTGGCCTGCGAGGGCCGAAGAAATCACGCGGGTGGACAGCATGTTGCGATAGAGGCCGGCCTGCGCCAGTTCGAGTACGAAGGGCAACTCCCGGGCCGGGCTGGAGCGGTAACGTGCAACCACCGTATGGGCCGCCGGGAAGCCACCGGTACTGACCACCTCATCCGGGAAAATCCACTTGGGGTCGAAGTCTTCCTGGGGCACCTTGAGCGGTTCGGTGGCGACAAACAGGCCATCGGGACGCTGCAGAATCAACCCGCCCAGCAGACCATTGCCCTGCAGCAGCGAACGGACGTGCCGGGCCGCATCGTCCTGGGAATGAAAGGCCGGGCCCAGGCGACGGCGGATGAAGTTGGCGTAGGGGCGCCAGGCCACGCCACCCTGGCCTACCGCTCCCCGGCGGTCCCAGCACTGGCTGGTGTAGAGCACCCGCAGGTCCGCAGGCTGGGCGACCTGTGACACATAGCGCTGGACGTCCAGCGTCCCGTTGTGCAGGTTCATCCCGGCGATGATCACGCCCGTGCCGTCGGTGGCCTCCTTGAGCAGGGAGGATGCCGGAGGTTGGTAGCGCAACAAGGCGCCATCGTGTGTCGACACATACACCGGCAGTATCGCAGTGGCTGCCGGGCGCGGCAGATGCCGGGCATCCTGTTCGGCGCGCAGCAGCACCTCGGGGGTGATGAAGAACCGTGCCAGCCAGGCCTCGGGGGTGGGCAATCCCGCCGGCACCCATTGCTGCGAAAACAGCAGGCCGGCCAGCTCGAACCCCTTGGCGAATTCGCCACCGGCCAGATAACCGACGCCCCTGGAGGAGTCACTCAACCAACGCCCGCCGGAGGTGATCGCCAGCAGTTCACTGACCACAAACTCATCGCGCTGCGGATGCTTGAGGATGTACGCCGTGCAGCGTTGCGCATCCAGGTTCCTGCCGTACCAGCGCACATGGGCATTGAGTGCCGCGGCATCGAGACTGTCGAAGATCGCGCCGAACGCCGGTGCCTGCAGATCGACTTCGGCGTAGTCGAAGTTGGGCGTCCAGTCGTTGTAGACCCGGCCGCGCGGCCCCCACAACGCGCTGCGCACCAGCACGCTCAAGGTGCCGGCATCGGCCAGCCGGGCGACGATGTCCACCGGCTTGAGCCGGCCGCTCTCCAACCGCTCGAAATAGCCATGCTGGCCTGCTTCGCGCCGGGTATTGCTCAGTACCAGCAGCTCATTGGCCGAGCCACTGGGGCGATAGCTGATCAGGTTATTCGGCGAACCGCTCAGATAGGCCGGCAGCCGCGACTCGATCACCGAACGGATCTCCACATCGGAGAACAGCGTGGCGTTGACTTCCAGATCGGCCAGCGTCCAGCCAAGACGCCGCTGGCGTTCCAGGTCAGCCACGGATAACGCGGTATGCGAACTGTAGCGCGCATACAGCTGATGGCCCGCAGGCGGCACCAGATAAGCACTGCCGTTGGCAGGGCGCAGCAGGTCGGAGGCGAAGCCGTCGCCGGAAATGGCCACCGGCTCAGTGAATACAAATCGCCCATCGTCCCGCTTGAGGACATACCCGGCATAGGCATTGCTGCGGCGAACGCCGATGCGTTCATGGGCATGCCGCGCGGCGTCGTCCGCGGTCAGGAACATCCCGCTCAAGGGCAGCGCGCCTGAACCGAGCGGCAAGTGCTCGCTGTCATACAACGGCCCGAGGGTGTTCCACAGGCCGCCTTGCTGGACCACCGACAACGCGCCCGCGCGAATCACTCGGCGCACGAAGTCCCGCGGCGACAACGTGCCGTCGAGCAAGGCCGCTTCATTGCCGTTGTCGGTCACGGTTTGGCCGTCGACGACAAACAGCTCGTTGGCAGACGAGGCACTCGGCACCTGCCAGTGCAGCAAAGCGTTATCAGCGGTGCGCAGATACAGCTTGAGACCAAGCTCAGCGAGCTGGATACCGGTGCTGGCGATCGCTTGCCTCATGGCGTCCACCAGCAACGGCGGCGTAGCAAACCGCTTGTACAGCCACGCCTCCTTGGGCGGAAGGCGCTCCGGCGCCTGGGCCGGCTGGGCGTGGTAGAGGCCCACCAGGCGATAATTCGGCACCAGCCTTGGCTCACCGCGGTCCCCCACGGGAAACAGACTGTCCAGGGTCGTCCCCAACGGCGCCGGCAACGTAGCGATGTAATTCGAGGTGGTACGGTGTTTCAGCACCACGCCCACCGCCGCCTGCCCCAGCAAGTCGACGCTGCTCAGGGCGACCAGCACCGCGCTGTGCCCCATCGACAGCAGCGGGGTAAAAAACGGCAGGTCCTGCACCGAGGTGACAGGGCTGCCCAGGGTCCAGCCGTGCAGCACACGCCCCCGCACCCCACCCCAGACCTTGCTGCCCACCACGACCCGCAGGTCCCCGGCCTGCGCCAGGTTCCACACCGCCCCCTCGAACGCGGTGAGAGGCTGCGCCGGCTCGATCCCCGTCAACTGCCGCAACAGGGATTGTTCGGCCTGGGAACCGCTGCTCGTGTACTTGAGCAATGCGCCGTCAGGACCGGACAGATAATGCACCGGGGTGAAATCACGGTGGGACAGGGCAAACACCTGATCGGCATTCGAGAAGAAGCTGCCGGTCAGCGCAACCTGGTCCGGGTTGAAGCCCGGGTTGTAGCGCTCCACCTCGCCAGGCTCGGCCGGATAGGAACGGTAGAAGCCCTGGCATTCATAAGAGGGCGGAGCAATGAACCGGGCGCGATCATCCGTGCCCAGGAGGGTGAGGAAGTCGAACCGCACGCCGGTGCTGACTTGCGGCTCGGTGGCAAAGAAATGCCCGCCAGGCTTTTTCAGGATGACTCCACCGAACTCACGCTCGCGTCGCGTCCCGATACGCCGGTGAGCCCACAGTGCCGCATCATCCGCAGACACAAACGCCGGGCTCAAGGCCGGCAGGGAAGCCACGGCGGTCGCGGCGCTCGGCAGGGACGGCGCAGCGGCAAACGCTCGCCAGTGCCGGTCAATGGCGCCAGGCGGCCCCCATAGCGCATTGCCCAGGACCACCCGCAGGCGACTGACCCCAGCCAACTTGCGCACGCCTTCGGCAGGCGCATAGGTACCGTCCGCCAGGTCTCTGGCAATCAGGCTGCCGCCCGGCGCCGGCGCGAACAATCGCGTGAATGCGGCCTGGTCCGCCCCTTCCGGCTCCAGCACAAGCAGGCTGTCTGCAGCGCCGGAGAGGTAGCCCGGCACGCGCAGTTGATGAATCCTGTGGGCCTCGACGTCAGTAAAGCCCTGGAAGTAGACACTGGCATCGTCGCGGGTCCACTTCGTCTTGAAGTCGGCATCGAGGTTCTCCCATGACAACGCCATGTGCGAGCCGAACCAGGCGTGCAGTTGATAACCACCGGGCAACGCCAACTGTTTGCTGTAAGCGTCCCACGGATAGAACCCCTGGAACCCATAAGGGTTGGTGCCCGCCTGCAGCAATTGCGTCAGTACAAAGTGCTGGTCGGGGTGCTTCAGAATCAGCGCCACATAGGCGCGGTCACGGCGCTCGCCCACCTGCGCATGGGCAAACTGTGCGGCCTTGTCGGCCGACGAAAACGCCTGGCCGAGGCTGGCCTGCTTGAAGGGGAAGCGTGCATAGGGCGTCCAGTTGTTCTCGACCACGCCTTCCACGTCCCACAGCGGGCTGGTCTGTTCGACGCTCAACTCACCGGCTTCGGCCACCTGTTTCACAAACTGGCGCGGGGTCAGGGTTCCCGCCGCGAGGGCCAGGTCAAGGCCGGGCTCATCGGTGGTGAACAATCGCGTTTCCGCCGGTGAGCCGCTGAACCGGTAGCGCAGCAAGGCATTGTCCTTGGTGCGCAGGTACAGCGAGATGCCCAGCACGGAGGGCGCCGTATGCATGTAGCGGCGGGCCTTGGCGATGTAGGCCGCCAGCTCCCGAGGGCTGAAGAACTGCTGGTACAGCCACGGTTCCACCGTCGGAAACTGCGCCGGCACCGGCCGCGACAGATAGAAGAAGCCCTGCAGGTGAAAGCCCTCCGGCAAGGGTGGCCCGCCCGCCAGCAAAGGCAGGTGGTTGTCGGTGGGCAACTGCTCTGCACTGCTGAGTACGAAGGGCTGGGTGGCGGCGAACTCATCGCGCAGCTCATGCTTGAGCAGCAGGGCCATCTGGCTGACATTCGGCATGCGCCGCATGCGCGCCTGCACGGCGTTGAGCGCCTGGGTGACCTCGGGATACACCGCCCCGCAGGCGATGGTGGGCTGGCCGCTGTTCAATGGCAGATAGGGCCGCCAGCGCTGATCGATGACACCGGGCACCCCGCCCCAGTCATCGCTGGCGACCAGCAACGACAGGCGGCCTACCGACGCCACTTTCCTGATAAAGCCTTCGAGCGTGCCATCGTGACCATCGGCGGGCACGGCTGTACTGACGTCGTCGATCCAGTCGACAAACTTGCGCTCGGCCTCGGAAAAACCCGGCTGATACTTGAGCAATACGCCCTGGGGGCCCGACAAGTAGGCGGTGCCGAACGCACGCCCTTCGTAGTGGTTGAAGACCACATCGCGGGTGGAAAAAAAGCTGTTGAAGATACGCACCTGGCGGTCCCGATAACCGGGATTGAGGGCCTTGAGCTGGGCAAACTGGTCAGGGTGAGAATGCACCCCGCCCACCAGTTTGTAGCCCGCAGGATCGAGGAACTCGTTCTGCGCCCCGCGCTCCAGCAACAGCGAAAAGTCGAACGTCGCCGCCTTGCCGGGAATCGGCTCGGTGGCAAACACTTTGCTATCGGCCAGGCGCTGGAGAATGACACTGCCGTACTCGCGGTCGCGCTTGTCGCCAATGCGCTCGTGCACATAGCGTGCAGCATCGTCGGCACTGATAAACCCAGGGCTGAGGGTATATCGAAGGCCCCTCGCTGCCGCGCGCTCCTCTCTGGATAAATGCTCTTGCATGACACTCCCTTGATCATGTTCGTCGTCGGTGCCCATGGGCACCGGGCTCGCACAACGCTTGCCATGCAGAAGCGTCCTCGCTTGAACCGCCAGCAGGGCGCTGCATAGTTATCGAGGCCCCCGGCACTCTTTAGGCGCATCCCCTGCACCGCCAACGCCCGCACGCTCCGCATTGGTGCGCCAACGCCAGGCACCGGGCTCCAGCCCCCGCAAAACCGGGCGTTGCGCCATCGGGCACAGCCCTTGCTAGTACCCCTTCAGCGTTCACATCGGCCTATCAAAAAAAACTAAACGTTTACGGAGACCGCACCATGAAGCGTCGCAGCTTGATCAAGGCTTTCACCCTGTCCGCCTCCATTGTCGCCATGGGCCTGACCTGGACCGTGCAGGCCGCCGAGACCATCAAGGTCGGCATCCTGCACTCGCTGTCCGGGACCATGGCCATCTCCGAAACGTCCCTCAAAGACATGGCGCTGATGACCATCGACGAGATCAACGCCAAGGGCGGGGTGAACGGCAAGATGCTTGAGCCGGTGGTGGTGGACCCGGCGTCGAACTGGCCGCTGTTCGCGGAAAAGGGCCGGCAGCTGCTGACCCAGGACAAGGTCGCCGTGGTGTTCGGCTGCTGGACCTCGGTGTCGCGCAAATCGGTATTGCCGGTGTTCGAAGAGCTCAACGGCCTGCTGTTCTACCCGGTGCAATACGAGGGTGAAGAGATGTCGCCGAACGTGTTCTACACCGGTGCGGCGCCGAACCAGCAGGCGATCCCGGCGGTGGAATACCTGATGAGCGAAGAAGGCGGCAGCGCCAAGCGTTTCTTCCTGCTCGGCACCGACTATGTGTACCCGCGCACCACCAACAAGATCCTGCGCTCGTTCCTGCATTCCAAAGGCGTGGCGGACAAGGACATCGAAGAGGTCTACACCCCGTTCGGCCATGCCGATTACCAGACCATCGTCGCCAACATCAAGAAGTTCTCCGCCGGCGGCAAGACGGCGGTGATTTCCACCGTGAACGGCGACTCCAACGTGCCGTTCTACAAGGAGCTGGCCAACCAGGGTTTGAAGGCGACCGACGTACCGGTGGTGGCCTTCTCCGTGGGTGAAGAAGAGCTGCGCGGCATCGACACCAAGCCGCTGGTGGGCAACCTCGCGGCCTGGAACTACTTCCAGTCAGTGGAGAACCCGGTGAACAAGAAGTTTGTCGCCGACTGGAAAGCCTACGCGAAGAAACACAACCTGCCGGGCGCGGACAAAGCGGTGACCAACGACCCGATGGAAGCCACCTACGTGGGCATCCACATGTGGGCGCAGGCAGCCGAGAAAGCCAAGTCCACCGACGTCGACAAAGTGCGCGAAGCCCTGGCTGGCCAGACCTTTGCCGCGCCATCGGGCTTTACCTTGACCATGGACAAGACCAACCACCACCTGCACAAGCCGGTGATGATCGGCGAGATCCAGTCCGACGGGCAGTTCTCGGTGGTGTGGCAGACCCAGGAGCCGATCCGGGCGCAGCCGTGGAGCCCGTACATTCCTGGCAATGACAAGAAGCCGGACTATGCGGTGAAGAGCAACTAAGTCTCACGACAGATCAAAAATGTGGGAGGGGCGGTGCGACGATTCGACTTGCCCCCGATAGCTGAGTGTCAGGCACTGCATGTGCTGACTGATGCACCGCAATCGGGGGCAAGCCCCCTCCCACAATTGACCGCGTACGATCAGGACAATTTGTATGCCCACTGCCCTGCACCGTTTCATCCTCACGGCCCTGCTATTGCTGCCTTTGGCGGTACATGCCGGCGACGCCGAAGACTTCCTGGCCGCCAACCCGACGCAACAAGCCAAGCTCCTCCAGGACTGGGCCGCCCAGCCCGATCCGGCGCGCATCGAGTTGGTGGACGCCCTGCAACAGGGCCAGCTCACGCTCAACGGCGAGACCAGGACCGTACGCCTGAACAACCGCCTGCGCGGCTTGATCGACAACGTGCAGGCCAGCCAGCAACTGCTCGCCGCCGACCCCAAGGTGCGCCTGGCCGCGGCACGCACCCTGCAAAAAAGCGCGCAACCGGCGCAACTCAAATTCCTCGACCAGCAGGTCGCCGCCGAGACCAACGAGGATGTGCACTCCGCCCTCAGCCTGGCCCTGGCCAACCTGCAACTGGTCGACACCGACCCGGCCGTGCGCCTCGCCGCCGTGCGTCTGCTCGGCAGTACCGGCGACCCGCTGGCCCGCACGCGCCTCGAAGCGCTGCTGGAGCCCGGGGTGGAAACCGACGCCGCCGTGCACACCGCCGCCGAGACCAGCCTGGCCCAGGTCAAACGCAAACTGATGCTGGGTGAGATCCTCGGCCAGGCCTTCAGCGGCATGTCCCTGGGCTCGATCCTGTTGCTGGCGGCCCTGGGCCTGGCGATCACCTTCGGCCTGCTCGGCGTGATCAACATGGCCCACGGCGAGATGCTGATGCTCGGTGCCTACTCCACCTACGTGGTGCAGCTGCTGATGCAGCGCTATGTGCCCCAGGCCATCGAGTTCTACCCGTTGATCGCACTGCCGGTGGCGTTCTTCGTCACCGCCGCCATCGGCATGGCCCTGGAGCGTACGGTGATTCGTCACCTGTATGGACGCCCGCTGGAAACCCTGCTCGCCACCTGGGGCATCAGCCTGATGCTGATCCAACTGGTGCGCCTGGTGTTCGGTGCGCAGAACGTCGAGGTCTCCAACCCTGCGTGGCTGTCCGGCGGGATCCAGGTGCTGCCCAACCTGGTGCTGCCCTACAACCGCATCGTGATCATCGCCTTCGCGCTGTTTGTGGTCGTGCTCACCTGGCTGCTGCTGAACAAGACGCGCCTGGGCCTCAACGTGCGCGCCGTGACCCAGAACCGCAACATGGCCGCCTGCTGCGGCGTGCCCACCGGGCGGGTGGACATGCTCGCGTTTGGCCTGGGCTCCGGTATCGCGGGCTTGGGCGGCGTGGCGCTGAGCCAGATCGGCAACGTCGGCCCTGACCTGGGCCAGAGCTATATCATCGACTCGTTCCTGGTGGTGGTACTCGGCGGCGTCGGCCAGTTGGCCGGCAGCGTGATGGCAGGGTTCGGCCTGGGTATCGCCAACAAGATCCTGGAACCGCAGATCGGTGCCGTGCTCGGCAAGATCCTGATCCTCGCGCTGATCATTCTGTTTATCCAGAAACGCCCGCAGGGACTCTTCGCACTGAAAGGACGGGTGATCGACTGATGAACCAGCCATTGATGCTTACGGCCACGCAAAAGGCCGGCCCCCAGGTGACGATTGCAGTCGGCGCGGTGGTGCTGTTGCTGCTGCTGGCCCTGCCGGTGTGTTCGCTGCTGTCGCCGGAAAACCCGCTGCATGTATCGGCCTACACCCTGACACTGGTGGGCAAGATCCTTTGCTACGCCATTGTCGCCCTGGCCCTGGACCTGGTGTGGGGCTACGCGGGGATGTTGTCCCTGGGCCACGGCCTGTTCTTTGCCCTCGGCGGTTATGCCATGGGCATGTACCTGATGCGCCAGGCCGCAGGCAGTGAGCTGCCGGCGTTCATGACGTTTTTGTCGTGGACCGAATTGCCCTGGTATTGGGTCGGCACCGAGCACTTCCTCTGGGCCCTGTGCCTGGTGGTGCTGGCGCCGGGCGTGCTGGCGCTGGTGTTCGGTTTCTTCGCGTTCCGCTCGCGGATCAAGGGCGTGTATTTCTCGATCATGACCCAGGCGCTGACCTTTGCCGGGATGCTGTTGTTCTTTCGCAACGAGACCGGGTTCGGCGGCAATAACGGCTTCACCAACTTCCGCAGCATCCTCGGTTTCGGCATCACCGAACCGGGCACGCGGGCCGTGCTGTTCGTGGCCACGGTGGTGCTGCTGGTGGCGAGCCTGTACATCGGCTGGCGCCTGGCCCGGAGCAAGTTCGGCCGGGTGCTGACCGCCCTGCGCGATGCCGAGAACCGCCTGATGTTCTGCGGCTACGACCCGCGCGGCTTCAAGCTGTTCGTGTGGGTGCTGAGCGCGGTGCTGTGCGGCCTGGCAGGCGCGTTGTACGTGCCGCAGGTGGGCATCATCAACCCGAGTGAAATGTCGCCGACCAACTCCATCGAAGCCGCCGTGTGGGTGGCCCTGGGCGGGCGTGGCACGCTGATCGGGCCGTTGCTCGGCGCCGGCGTGGTCAACGGCATGAAGAGCTGGTTCACCGTGGCCTTCCCGGAGTACTGGCTGTTCTTCCTCGGGGCGCTGTTCATCATCGTCACCCTGTACCTGCCCAAGGGCGTTATCGGGCTGTTGAAGAAATGAGGAACGTCATGCTCGAACCTATTTTCGATGCGGGCAGCGGCCGCGATGCCATCGGCATCGGCCAGGCCGCAGGCACCGGCCTGAACACCCTCCACGGCACCATCCTGACCCTGGAAGATATCAGCGTCAGCTTCGATGGGTTCAAGGCGCTCAACGACTTGAACCTGTACATCGGCGTCGGTGAATTGCGCTGCATCATCGGCCCCAACGGCGCGGGCAAGACCACACTGATGGACGTGATCACCGGCAAGACCCGGCCCAGCCACGGCAAGGCCTGGTTTGGCGAAACCCTCGACTTGACCAGCATGAGCGAAGTGCAGATCGCCCAGGCCGGCATCGGCCGCAAGTTCCAGAAACCCACGGTGTTCGAAGCCCTGAGCGTGTTCGAAAACCTGGAGCTGGCGCAGAAGACCGACAAGTCGGTGTGGGCCAGCCTGCGTGCGCGCCTGAGCGGCGAGCAAAAGGATGGAATCGATGAAGTGCTCGATACCATCCGCCTCACCGCCTCAATGCATCGGCCCGCCGGCTTGCTCTCCCACGGCCAGAAGCAGTTCCTGGAAATCGGCATGCTGCTGATGCAAGACCCGCAACTGTTGCTGCTGGACGAACCGGTGGCGGGCATGACCGACGCCGAGACCGAATTCACCGCCGAACTGTTCAAGCGCCTGGCGGGCAAGCATTCGTTGATGGTGGTGGAACACGACATGGGCTTTGTCGGCTCGATTGCCGACCACGTCACCGTGTTGCACCAGGGCAGCGTGCTGGCCGAAGGGTCGCTGGAACAGGTGCAGGAAAATGAGCGGGTGATCGAGGTCTACCTCGGTCGCTAAGGAGAACTGAACATGCTGCAAGTCGACAAGCTGCACCAGTACTACGGCGGTAGCCACATCCTGCGCGGGCTGTCCTTCGACGTGAGGATCGGCGAAGTCACCTGCCTGCTCGGCCGTAACGGCGTGGGCAAGACCACCCTGCTCAAATGCCTGATGGGGTTGCTGCCGGCCAAGGAAGGCGCGGTGAACTGGGAGGGCAAGACCATCACCGGCTTCAAGCCGCACCAGCGCGTGCACGCCGGCATCGCCTACGTGCCCCAGGGCCGGGAGATTTTCGGGCGGCTGACGGTGGAAGAAAACCTGTTGATGGGGCTGTCGCGTTTTCCCGGTTCCGAAGCCAAGGAAGTGCCGGCGTTTATCTATGAACTGTTCCCGGTTTTGCTGCAAATGAAGCACCGACGTGGCGGCGACTTGTCCGGCGGCCAGCAGCAACAGTTGGCCATCGGCCGCGCCCTGGCCAGCCGCCCGCGCCTGTTGATCCTCGATGAGCCCACCGAAGGCATCCAGCCCTCGGTGATCAAGGAGATCGGCGCCGTGATCAAGAAGCTCGCGGCGCGCGGCGATATGGCGATCCTGCTGGTGGAGCAGTTCTACGACTTTGCCGCCGAACTGGCCGACCAGTACCTGGTGATGTCGCGCGGTGAAATCGTGCAGCAGGGCCGTGGTGAAAATATGGAGACTGAGGGTGTGCGCGGTTTGGTTACCATCTAACCTGTAGCGTCCTGACGATAAGTACAAGAAACCATGAACCTGCCCGTTTCCCCTGCCCTGTTCACCCCCAGCTGGCACGCCGAGCTGGACCTCGGCTACGCGCGTTTCGGCGACACCACGCGCCCGGTGATGCGCCGTCACCTTGGCCCGCTGCGGGTGCAAAAGCACCTGTACGCCGAAGGCCCCGAGGTGTGCCAGCACATCATCGTGCACCCGCCCGGCGGGATTGCCGGCGGCGACCGCCTGGACATCCGCGCCCATGTCGCCGAGGGTGCCTGGGCGCAATTGACCAGCCCCGGCGCGGCGAAGTGGTATCGCGCCAGCGGCCCGGCGTATCAGCAACTTGATCTCACCGTGGAAGCCGGCGCGACCCTGGAATGGCTGCCCCAGGAAACCATCGTGTTCAGCGCCGCCCAGGCCGAACTCAGCACCCGCATCGACCTGCACGGCGATGCCCGGCTGTTCTACTGGGACGTGATCGCCCTGGGGCGCCCGGCCAGTGGCGAGCGCTTCGACCTGGGCCACTTTCAATCGCACCTGGATATCCGCCGCGACGGCCAGTTGCTCTGGCACGAGCGCCAGCGCATTGTGGGCGCCGATGGCCTGCTCGACTCGCCCATCGGCCTGGACGGCCAACCGGTGTTCGCCACGCTGCTGGTGACCGGCGATATCGAGCCCGAATTACTCGAACACTGCCGCGCCCTGCCCCACGCCGTGCGCGGCGACCTGACCCAACTGCCCGGCTTGCTGGTCGCCCGCTGCCTGGCCAGTGAAGCGCTGCTGGCGCGGGGGTGGTTGATTGATTTATGGAAATTGTTACGCCCGGCGGTGCTAGGACGGGAAGCAGTCTCACCACGAATATGGAGCACATGAAGATCAAAATGTGGGAGGGGGCTTGCTCCCGATGGCGGTGGGTCAGTGAAAGATGTATTGCCTGACACCCCCCATCGGGGGCAAGCCCCCTCCCACACTTGATCTCTGTTGTATTTAAGAATGCATTCTTTGAAGGACCTTGAACCATGGACCTGACCCCACGGGAAAAAGACAAACTGCTGATCTTCACCGCCGGCTTAGTCGCCGAACGGCGCCTGGCGCGCGGTGTGAAGCTCAACTACCCGGAAACCATCGCCTATATCTCCGCCGCCTTGATGGAAGGCGCCCGCGATGGCCGCACCGTGGCCGACCTGATGCACTACGGCACCACCCTGCTCAGCCGTGAACAGGTGATGGAAGGCATCCCGGAAATGATCCCGGATATCCAGGTGGAAGCCACCTTCCCCGATGGCACCAAGCTGGTGACCGTCCACCAACCCATCGCGTGAGGCACGGCCATGATTCGTGATGCAACCGAGCAAGACCTGCCGGCGATCCGCGACATCTACAACGACGCGGTACTCAACACCACGGCAATCTGGAACGAACAACCGGTGGACCTCGGCAACCGCCAGGCCTGGTTCAGTGCACGCCAGGCCCAGGGCTATCCGATCCTGGTCGCAGTGGAGAACGATGAAGTCACCGGCTACGCCTCATTCGGCGACTGGCGCCCGTTCGAAGGCTTTCGCTACAGCGTCGAACACTCGGTGTACGTACGCAACGACCAGCGCGGCAAGGGCCTCGGCCCACGCCTGATGCAAACCCTGATCGAGCGCGCCCGCAGTGGCGGCAAACACGTAATGGTGGCGGCCATCGAAAGCGGCAACCTGGCCTCGATCCGCCTGCATGAACGCCTGGGTTTCGTCACCACCGGGCAAATGCCCCAAGTGGGCATCAAGTTCGGCCGCTGGCTGGACCTGACCTTTATGCAACTGACATTGAATCCGGGCGCGCAACCGCCCAAGGAGTGAGTTCGATGAACGCCGCGCAACTGCGTCGAGTCAATGCTGAAAGTTTTGCCCACTACCGTCGGGGCCTGATCGAGCTGTTGCTGGATGCGGTCAAGCACGGTGCGTCGGTGGGTTTCATGGCCGACTTCGATGAGGCCCAGGCCCGTGCCTATCTGGACGGGGTACAGGCGAGCATTGAAGACGCCAGCCTGTTGCTGTGGGTGGTGGTGCGCAATGAGCAGGTGATCGCCAGCGTACAGTTGGCGCTGTGCCAGAAAGCCAACGGCCTGAACCGCGCCGAAGTGCAAAAGCTGCTGGTGCACAGCAACGCGCGGCGCCACGGCCTGGGCCAACAATTGATGAACACCCTGGAACTCGCCGCGCGTCAGCACAAGCGCGGCCTGCTGTACCTGGACACCGAAGCCGGCTCGCCTGCCGAAGCCTTCTACCAGTCACTGCGCTACACCAAGATCGGTGAACTGCCCGACTACTGCCAAAGCCCGGACGGGCGCTACAGCCCGACCGCCATCTACTTCAAGACCCTGGGGCAACCTGCATGATTCCTGGCGAATATCAGATCCAGCCTGGCGAGATCGAACTCAACGTCGGCCGACGCACCGTCACCCTCAGCGTGGCCAACAGCGGCGACCGGCCGATCCAGGTGGGTTCGCACTACCATTTTTTCGAGACCAATGACGCGCTGACATTTGACCGCCCATTGAGCCGCGGCATGCGCCTGAATATTCCGGCGGGCACGGCGGTGCGGTTCGAGCCGGGGCAGAGCCGTGAGGTCGAGCTGGTGGATTTGAGCGGCGGGCGGCGGGTGTTCGGGTTTGCCGGGCGGATCATGGGCGACCTTTAGGGCCTCATCGGGGGCAAGCCCCCTCCCACAGGGGAACGCATTCCAAAGGTGGGAGGGGGCTTGCCCCCGATAGCGATTTCACATTCAACACAAATATTTCAGGGCACACACATGAAAATCAGCCGCCAAGCCTACGCCGACATGTACGGCCCCACCGTCGGTGACAAGGTCCGCCTGGCCGACACCGAGCTGTTCGTCGAAGTCGAGCAGGACTTCACCGTCTACGGCGAAGAAGTGAAATTCGGCGGCGGCAAAGTGATCCGCGACGGCCAGGGCCAGAGCCAATTGCTCGCCCATGAAGTCGTCGACACCCTGATCACCAACGCGCTGATCATCGATCACTGGGGCATCGTCAAGGCCGACGTCGGCTTGAAGAACGGCCGCATCCACGCGATCGGCAAGGCCGGTAACCCGGATATCCAGCCCGGCGTGACCATGGCCATCGGCGCCAGCACCGAAGTGATCGCCGGCGAAGGCATGATCCTCACCGCCGGCGGCATCGACTCCCACGTGCATTTCATCTGCCCGCAGCAGATCGAAGAGGCGCTGACCAGCGGCGTCACCACCATGATCGGCGGCGGCACCGGGCCGGCCACCGGCACCAACGCCACCACCTGCACCTCCGGGCCCTGGCACCTGGCGCGCATGCTGCAGGCCAGCGACTCGTTCCCGATGAACATAGGGTTGACCGGCAAGGGCAACGCCAGCTTGCCCGAGCCGTTGATCGAGCAGGTCAAGGCCGGCGCCATCGGCTTGAAGCTGCACGAAGACTGGGGCACCACCCCCGCCAGCATCGACAACTGCCTGAGCGTCGCCGACCAGTACGACGTACAGGTGGCGATCCACAGCGACACCCTCAACGAATCCGGCTTTGTCGAAACCACCCTGGCCGCGCTCAAGGGCCGCACCATCCACACCTACCACACCGAAGGTGCCGGCGGCGGCCACGCGCCGGACATCATCAAGGCCTGCGGCTTTCCCAATGTGCTGCCCAGCTCCACCAACCCGACGCGGCCGTTCACGCGCAACACCATCGACGAGCACCTGGACATGTTGATGGTCTGCCATCACCTGGACCCGAGCATTGCCGAAGACGTGGCCTTCGCCGAAAGCCGCATCCGCCGCGAGACCATCGCCGCCGAAGACATCCTTCACGACCTCGGCGCGTTCTCGATGATCAGCTCCGACAGCCAGGCCATGGGCCGCGTCGGTGAAGTGATCACGCGCACCTGGCAGACCGCCGACAAGATGAAGAAACAGCGCGGCGCCCTGCCCGGTGACGGCCCCGGCAACGACAACTTCCGCGCCAAGCGCTACATC
Source organism: Pseudomonas sp. GV047 (assembly GCF_003058245.1). NCBI lineage: Bacteria > Pseudomonadati > Pseudomonadota > Gammaproteobacteria > Pseudomonadales > Pseudomonadaceae > Pseudomonas > Pseudomonas sp. GV047. The sequence continues at coordinate 112,800 of NZ_QCWA01000003.1, forward strand.
GCCAAGTACACCATCAACCCGGCGATCACCCACGGCATCAGCCATATCGTCGGTTCCATCGAAGTGGGCAAGTGGGCTGACCTGGTGCTGTGGCGCCCGGCGTTCTTCGGCATCAAGCCGACCCTGATCCTCAAGGGCGGCGCGATTGCGTCCAGCCTGATGGGCGATGCCAATGCATCGATCCCCACCCCGCAGCCGGTGCACTATCGCCCGATGTTCGCCAGTTTCGGCAGCTCATTGCATGCCACCAGCCTGACCTTTATCAGCCAGGCAGCCCTGGACGCAGGCTTGCCGCAAGCCCTGGGCCTGAAGAAACAGATTGGGGTGGTGAAAGGGTGTCGCGATGTGCAGAAAACCGACCTGATCCACAACGATTACCTGCCGGACATCGAGGTGGACCCACAGACCTATCAGGTCAAGGCCGACGGGGTGCTGCTGTGGTGTGAGCCGGCGGATGTGTTGCCGATGGCGCAGCGGTATTTCCTGTTCTGACTTGAAACCTGTGGTGAGGGAGCTTGTGCCCTCACCACAAATCCCCTTAGAACTGCTCGCGCGGATTGAACGCGGCTTTTTTTGCCAGCTCCTGCCACAACGCTTTCACGTCGTCATCGCCTGCCGGCGGCATCACCGCCTTGAACTGCACGTACAGGAAGCCGCGCTGCCCGGCCTTGTTCAGCAAACCATGGCCCTTGGCGCGCATGCGCTGGCCGTTCTGGCTGCCGGCCGGCACCTTGAGGTTGATCTTGCCGGTCAGGGTCGGCACGGCCACTTCCGCGCCCAACGCCAACTCCCACGGCGCCAGCGGCAGGTTGATGATCAGGTTTTCGCCATCCACTTCGAACTTCGGGTGCGGCGCAAACTTGACGATCAGGTACAGGTCACCGTTGGCCCCGCCGCCAACACCCGGTGCGCCCTGGCCCTTGAGGCGAATACGCTCACCGTCGGCCACGCCGGCGGGGATCTTCACGTTCAGGCTCTTGGTGGTGTTGCTGACATGCCGGCCCGAGGCGTCGTATTGCGGCACCTGGAAGCTGATCTGCTTGGACTCGGTGGACAGTGTCTCTTCGAGGAACACCGACAGCTGCATCTCCACGTCCTGGCCTTTACGCCCGGTTGGACGGCGCTGGCCGCCACCGAAGGCATCGCCACGCCCGCCAAAGATCGAGCTGAAGAAGTCGGAAAAATCCTCGGTGCCCTGGCCACCGCCAAACCCGCCACGGCTCTGCCAGCCTGGCGGGCCCTGGAACGGCTGGCCATGCTGGCCGTATTTGCGCAGTTCGTCGTATTCGGCGCGCTTGTCGGCGCTTTTAAGCGCTTCATAGGCTTCGGACGCGTCCTTGAACTTGGCTTCGGCGTCTTTTTCCTTGCTCACGTCCGGGTGATATTTGCGCGCGAGCTTGCGATAGGCGGCCTTGATTTCCTTGTCATCGGCGCTCGGCTCGACACCCAGAATCTTGTAGTAGTCTTTGAAATCCATCGGCGGTTCACCATCCTTAATCGAGATCGCACAGCCCGGGGCACAACGTGCGCTGGTTTGCACCTGTTGAGTCTTGTGGCCTGGGGGTGCGTCAAAGTGTTATCGGCGCTTGCCGTATGCACCAGATGTGGGGGCGAATGCTGAACTTTCAAGCACGATTTAACGGATGGTCGGCCTACGCATCCGCCCTCGACTGGCATACACTGCGCGGCCGTTTTTCAACCGGAACCCGATAGACATGAAAAACCCATCCCCAGCCCGTGCCTGCGGTATCGACTTCGGCACGTCCAACTCCACCGTCGGCTGGATCCGCCCCGGCATGGAAACGCTTATCGCGCTGGAGGACGACAAGATCACCCTGCCGTCGGTGGTGTTCTTCAACTTCGAGGAGCGCCGCCCGGTCTACGGTCGCCTGGCCCTGCACGAATACCTGGAGAACTACGAAGGCCGGCTGATGCGCTCGCTCAAGAGCCTGCTGGGTTCCAAGTTGATCAAGCACGACACCAGCGTATTGGGCACGGCGATGCCGTTCACCGACCTGCTGGCGCTGTTTATCGGCCAACTCAAGAGCCGCGCCGAAGCCACCGCCGGCCGCGAATTCGAAGAAGTGGTGCTGGGCCGCCCGGTGTTTTTCGTCGATGACGACCCGATGGCCGACCAGGAAGCCGAAAACACCCTGGTCGACGTAGCGCGCAAGATCGGTTTCAAGGACATCTCGTTCCAGTACGAACCGATTGCCGCTGCGTTCGACTACGAGTCCACCATCGAGAAGGAAGAGCTGGTACTGATCGTCGACATCGGCGGGGGTACGTCCGACTTCTCGCTGGTGCGCCTGTCCCCGGAGCGCCGCCACAACGACAACCGCCAGGACGACATCCTCGCCACCGGCGGCGTGCACATCGGCGGGACCGACTTCGACAAGCAACTGTCCCTGGCCGGCATGATGCCGCTGTTCGGCTATGGCAGCCGCATGAAAAGCGGTGCCTACATGCCCACCAGCCACCACATGAACCTGGCGACCTGGCACACCATCAACTCGGTGTACTCGCAGAAATCCCAGCTGGCCCTGGGCAGCATGCGCTATGACATCGAAGACACCGGCGGCATCGATCGCCTGTTCAAGCTGATCGAACAGCGCGCCGGGCACTGGCTGGCCATGGAAGTGGAAGAGACCAAGATCCAGCTCACCCACGAAGACAGCCGCCACGTGCCGCTGGGCCGGGTTGAAGCGGGGTTGAGCGTGGACCTGAGCCGCGCACTGTTCGAGTCGGCCATCGATGGCTTGCTGGAGCGCGTGCGCAACAGCGTGACGCAGTTGCTCACCGACGCTTCCGTGGAGGTGGCCCAGGTGGACACGGTGTTCTTCACCGGCGGTTCCAGCGGCATCCCGGCGCTGCGCCACAGCATCTCGGCCATGCTGCCGAATGCCCGGCATGTGGAGGGGAATATCTTCGGCAGTATCGGCAGTGGTTTGGCGATCGAGGCGAGCAAGCGCTACGGCTGCTGAGTTTTACCTGAAATACCGTGGCGACTTCATCGGGGGCAAGCCCCCTCCCACACTGACCGTGTTCACAAGTCGACCTGTGTAGACACAGTAAATGTGGGAGGGGACTTGCCCCCGATGGGGCCCGCCCAGGCAACACACGCCTTAAACCATACCACCGAGCTTCAGCTCACTCTTCAGATACGCATAGTAAATCGGCCCCGCCACCACCCCCGGCAAACCAAACGCCGCTTCAAACACCAGCATCGCCAGGAGCAACTCCCACGACTTGGCACTGATCTGCCCGCCGACGATGCGCGCGTTGAGGAAGTACTCGACCTTGTGGATCACGATCAGATACCCCAGCGCCGCCACCGCCACCCAGATCGACAACGACAGCGCGACGATGGTGATCAGGGTGTTGGACATCAGGTTGCCAATCACCGGCAACAGGCCGAGCAGGAAGGTCAGCACGATCAGGGTCTTGGTCAGCGGCAGGTGGATGCCGCACAGCGGAAGCACCACGGCGAGGAACACGGCGGTGAAGGCGGTGTTGAGCGCGGCGATCTTGATCTGTGCGAAGACGATGTTGCGGAACGCCTGGACCAGCAGGTGCAGGCGGTCGAACAGCGCCGCGGCCAGGGGCTTGCGTTTGGTCAGGTCGGGCACCCGCTGCAGGGCGATGATCGCACCGAGCACCATGCCGATCAGCAGGGTAACGAACATGTGGGCGGCGTCTTTGCCGACCAGTTGCAGTTCGCTCAGGTGCTTGCTCAGCCAGTCGCCGATAGCCACGCGGAATTCGGCGGCGCTGGCGGGCAGGTAGGCATCGAGGAACGGCGGCAGTTGGCCGCGCGCGCGGTCGACTACGCCCATGAATTTATCCAGGGAAGCCCCGGGGTTTTCCGCTTCATGAAGCAGGAAGCTGATGGCGCCGGCGAAGATCAGGGCCAGCACGCTGACGATCAGGGTGCCGAGCAAGGCCACCGCCAGCCAGCGCGCGCGGCGCCCTTCGATCAGCCGTTGCAGTTGGGGGGTGAGCATGTTGACCAGTTCATAGACCAACAGGCCGGCCAGCAGGCTGGGCAGCAATTTCAGCGGCAATACCAGCAGCAACCCGCCGAAAATGATGATGTAGCTGGCCAGCAATAACACGTGACGCTGAGAAAACGTTGGCATACAGCCTCAAAACGAACGGCGTTAAAGGATGTGTAGGAGCGAGCTTGCTCGCGAAGGTCGCCAACGATAACGCGTTTATTCTGAATAAACGCGGGGTAATTGCGTTCTTCGCGAGCAAGCTCGCTCCTACAGAGGGGCTGTGTGCGAGTGTCGCAGCCTTCTGGGGCCTGGGGCTATCAATTCTTCAGGCAGGTGCTCATGAACGTCTTGCGGGCATCGCCGGTCAGCGCCTTGGTTTTCGCCGACGCATTGCAATCCTTCATCTTCTGCTGTTGCGGGGTGAGCGTCTTCGCATCATTGGCCGCCGGCGCCGACAGGCAGGTTTTCATGAAAGCCTTGCGCTCGTCGCCCTTGAGCGTCTTGGTAGTGGCTTCGGCATTGCAGGTGGTCATCTTGTTTTGCTGGGCAGTGGCGGCAAAGCCCTGGGAACACAGCAGCAGGCCCATCATCAACAGCGGAATACGCAGCATCTTCATGGAGTTTTCTCCCTGTTACCGTGCCGGGAGGCACGGCCTACCCAGCAGTGTAGCCAAACCTTGTTACATCTTCATCGGCTGCGAATATTCGTCCGCCGGTACTGCTCCGGGGTGCAGCCGGCCTGGCGCTGGAACATCGCGATAAACGCCGAGGCGCTGCTGTAGCCGAGGTCAAACGCCACATTTTGCACACTGCGCTCGCTGTCGAGGGCTTCGATGGCGGCGAGGTAGCGCAGGCGCTGGCGCCATTCGCCGAAGCTCATGCCCAGCTCGCGCACAAATTGTCGCGCCAGGGTGCGCTCGCTCACATGCACCTGGTCGGCCCAGTGCGCCAGGGGGCGATTGTCAGCGGGGTCGGCCTGCATGCCTTCCAACACGCCGAGCAGCCCGGGGTGGCGGGCGTAGGGCAAAAAACCCTCGTGGATCGGCGCCTGCCTGAGCTGGTCGACCAGCACCTGGGCCAGGCGAATATCGGCGTCGGAGTGCGGGATGTTGACGTCACGCTGGGCGAAGTCGCTAAGGATGGCCTTGAGGATGTCGCTGATCGCCAGGGTGCAGGGCTGCTGGGGCAATTGCTCGCAAAGCTGCGGTGAAAGGCCCACCGAACGGTAGACAATCGCCTGGGCATTGTAGGAACTGTGTTCGGTATTGGGTGGGATCCACACCGCGTACTGCGGTGGCGACATAAAGCGGTTGCCGGCCACTTCCATGCGCATTACGCCACTGGCGGAGTAGTCCAGCGAGCCCCAGACATGCTGGTGCGGGGTGCACTCCGTGTCGGGGGCAAAGTCGGAGTAACGGAAGTACACGGGGCTTGGCAGGCTGCCAAAATCCGCAAGGCGTACGGTGTGTCGGGCCATATTGTCTGGATACAGAGGTCGTTTGTCTGGATCGCAGTATAGGCTTCGATCCAGACAAGGGATAATCCTGGCTCATCAACACATCTGGTTTCTTTCGATGCAATACGCGTATCCCCTGCTGGCCATCTTTATCTGGGCCGGCAATACCGTGGTCAATAAACTGGCCGTGGGTTCGATCTTCCCGGCTGAAATCGGCTTTTATCGCTGGTTGCTGGCGGCCCTGCTCTTTACGCCGTTCATGCTCAAGCCGGTCATCGCCCACTGGCCGCTGATCCGCCCGAACCTGGGCAAGATCGGCATCCTCGGCGTGCTGGGCATGGCGGTGTACCAGAGCCTGGCGTACTACGCCGCCTCGCTGACCAGCGCCACCAATATGGGCATCATCCTGTCGTTGATGCCGTTGATGGCCTTGACGGCGGCCATCATCAGCCTGGGCCAGCGCCTGACCTTGGGCGCACTGACGGGGGCGGTGCTGTCATTCGCAGGGGTAGTGGTGGTGGTGTCGGCCGGCAGCCTCGGCGCGTTGCTGCAGCACGGCGTGAACCTGGGCGATGCGATGATGCTGGTCGCGACCCTGGCGTACGCGGTCTACAGCACCCTGTTGAAAAAATGGCAACTGCGCCTGCCGCCGCTGGTGCTCCTGTATCTGCAGGTGCTGGTGGCGGTGGTGGTGCTGTTTCCGCTGTTTCTGTTCTCGGCAAAAGCCGGCCTGGGCTGGACGAATATTCCGCTGGTGCTCTATGCATGCTTGCTGGCTTCGATGCTGGCGCCACTGGCGTGGATGCACTCGGTGAAGACCCTGGGCCCCAGCCGCACCACGTTGTTTTTCAACCTGCTGCCGTTGATTACCGCATTGATTGCGGCCGTGGTGCTCAGGGAAGAATTGGCGTTGTATCACCTGGTGGGCGGTTTGCTGACCTTGGGCGGGGTGATTTTGTCGGAGCGCTGGACCACGCCGGTGCGCCGCCAGGCTTAAACCCCGGCCGCCTTCAGGCGCTGGGCATGCTCGACGAACAACCGAATCGGCTCGGCGCCCTTGCCGACCAGGCCCATGGATTGGTTGACGATGTCGAAGTGGTCCAGGGCGTAGTCATCGCCGATCACCCGCCCCAGGTGCGAGCTGCAGCGCCCGACCATGCCGTCGCACTGGCCCTTCTCGCGCACGAAGCTGCGGGCGAACAATCGGCAACTTCGATTCGTCCCGTCCAGCAGGTTGCGTCCGCGATCGGTCTTGCCCGGTTGCAAGGTGCCGGACCATGAGTAGTAGCGCACGCCATTGTCCACCTCCGCCCCGTGCCCGCCCCAGGTATGCGGCAACCCTTGGGGATACTTGCGGTTGAACAGCGCCACGCCTGCGCTGGTCAGGGAATGGTGGGACGCCTGCAAGTCCGCCTTGAAACGCGGGCCGCGATAGCCGGTTTCCAGCAGGCTCATCACCGTTGCAACCAGATGAAACAGCGCGCTCATCAGCCGGCCCTTCACGCTGTCGGCCGGATAATGGGCGTGGATATGGTCCGCCAGTTCCGAACCGTGGTTGGGCCCGGCCACCGACGTCACCGACGCCACCCACTCCGGGCGCTTGGCCGCCGCATAACGGGCGGTCAGCGCGCCCTGGCTATGGCCGATCAGGTTGACCTTGTCGGCGCCGGTCTCAAGGCGAATCCGCTCGATCTGCGCCAGCAACTGCTCGCCACGCACCTCGCTGGAGTCCAGCGGCGCCACCTGGATGGGAAACACCTGCGCCCCACCCGCCCGCAGTGCCGGGACAATGCCGTACCAGTAAGGGAAGAACCCCAGGCGCACGAACCCCAGCATGCCGGGCACCAGCACCAAGGGATAACGCGTGGCTAACGACTGCGACATGAAGCGAACGTCCTTGATCAAGAGAGGATGATGGCAGGCTAGCCCAATTCCGGCGACGCGCTGATGACACGCCTGGCAAATCCAATAAAACTTTTTGCTGCGCCCGTGACTCACAACTGGGAGCGATCACGCCGACAGAGCGTGGCGTAAAACCGGATTAGCCCCAGGAGATTGAGATGACTGAAGCAAACTTGACTGACGTTGCGACCCTGCGCAGCCGCGCCCGCCAGAACGTCGAAAACGGTGCCGTGACCGAGGGCTATGACGCCGACCGCGAAGAGATCATCCGCCTGCTCAACGGCTCCCTGGCCACTGAACTGGTGTGTGTGCTGCGCTACAAGCGCCACTACTTCATGGCCAGCGGCGTTAAAGCTGCCGTCGCCGCGCAGGAATTCCTCGAACACGCCACCCAGGAAGCCGAGCACGCCGACAAACTGGCCGAACGCATCGTGCAGCTGGGCGGCGAGCCGGAGTTCAACCCGGACCTGCTGTCGAAGAACTCCCATGCCCAATACGTGGCCGGTAACAGCTTGAAGGAAATGGTCTACGAAGACCTGGTGGCCGAGCGGATCGCGGTGGACAGCTACCGCGAAATCATCCAGTACATCGGTGATAAGGATCCGACCACGCGCCGTCTGTTTGAAGAGATCCTGGCTCAGGAAGAAGAGCATGCGGACGATATGGCCGACATCCTAGAAAGCCTGTAAATAGCGCAAAACCAATGTGGGAGGGGGCTTGCTCCCGATAGCGGAGTGTCAGTTTCAGCGGTACTGACTGACACCCCGCTATCGGGAGCAAGCCCCCTCCCACATTTTTGAGTTGCGTTCTGTCCGTCAGCCCTTCACCGTCTTCGGCGCCTTGCCTTCCTTCATCTGCTGCAACAACGGTGCACACTGGTTCGGCGCATCGGCGCTCGGTGCCACCAGCGCCAACAGACCCGCTGCCGGGCCGGCGATCACGCCCAGTGCCACCATGCCCGCGCCCCGCAGGGCCAGGGGGATGGCCTTTACACCCGCATTGGGCTTGATGAACGGGCCATTGACGTACAACGGCGAACGCAGGGAAAACAGGCGGAAGCCCTTGGACTCGGGGGTGATGGTCAGGTCGAGCTGTTCGGTGGCCATGTTGGCGGTGCCATCGATATAGATGATCGCGTTCTCGGTATCGAACACAAACAAGCGCGTGGTTGCCAGGCCGGTCTTGATCCCGAAGTCCGCCGCCGCGCAGTTGATCTTCACTTCCTTGTCGCCGAACAGGCGACCCACCACGTAGTTGCCCACGTTGAGCCCGGCAATTTCCATCAGGCCACGGCTGATGGCGCCGTCGTTGATCAGCATCTTCAGGTCACCGTTGGAGGTGCCCAGCAGCGCCGCGACGGAGTTGCCACGCCCGGAAATATCGGCATCGCCGTTGAGTTCACCAAAGCTGGTTTTCATCGGTTCGAAGGTCGGGAACAACTGCTTGAGCTTGAAGTTGCGCGCAGTCAGTTTGGCGCGGCCTTCCATCGGCGTGGTGCGGCCGTTCAAGCGGATCTGCGCATCCAGCTTGCCGCCAGCGACGCCGAATCGCAGCGGTTCCAGGCTCAGTTCGCCGTCGTTGAGCACCAGGTGGGTATAGAGGTCGGTGAAGGGCAACTCGGCACTGTGCACGATGCGTTTGCCGGTGAATTCCACATCGGCATCCATGTCGCGCCAGCGCTCGGTGCGGAACTCTTCCACCGGCAGCACTTTGGTCGCCGGCTGCTTGCTCTCACCGCCACGCGCTTTTTGCTTGGCGTTGGAGTCGGCACCGATCAGGGGGGCGAGGTCGCTCATCAGCAATTGGTTGGACACCAACGCACCGCTGAGCTTGGGACGTGGCTGGCTGGCGACATAGGCGAGGTTGCCGTGAATATCGCTGTTGCCGATCTTGCCGTTGAAGTTTTCGTAGCTGAATGACGCGCCGCTGGCCTCGTGCAACTTGGCGATCAAGTGGCCGTCAGTCGAGTAGGCCGGCGAATCCGGCAAGGTGACGCCGGTCAGCGGGTAGAGGTTACCCAGGCTGCTGCCGGACAGTTTCAGGCGCAGGTCCAGGGCGCCGAGGTTCAACGGGTCGGTCAAGGTGCCGGCCAACGCGATGCTGGTATCGGCAATCCTGACCTGGGCTTGCAGCGGAAACGGCCTGGCCGCGTCCTGCAGGGCCAGCAGGCCACCGATCTTGCCGCTGCCGTCGAGTTTCTGGCCGTGATACTGGCCCTTGACCTTGAGGGCGAACGCATAGTCCTGGGGCGCGGAGCCTTTTTCCAGGGCCTTCCTGGCATCGGCGTCGCCGACGATTTCGCCGAACGGAATCGGCTTGCCCAGGGGGTCGATGATCACGTCCAACTGAGTCTTGAGGGTCTGGTCGTCGAGGGTCACGTGGCCTTTGTCGAAGCCAATGGCGCCGATGTCCACCACCCAGTTGGAAGGTTCGGCGTCGGGGTCCTTGGGGTCGAACGTGAACGTCCAGTTGGCGCGGCCATCGGCCAGGCGCTGCAACTCGGCACTCGGTTCGGTGAGGTCGATACGCGGGATCACCACGCGCTGCACCAGCAACGCCAGCGGCGAAATACGCAGCTCGACCTTTTTCAGCGTGACCATCTGCGGTTTTTTCGACCAGTCGGGGTTGCCCAGGGTCAGGTCCTCGGCAATCACATGGGGCCACGGCACCCAGGCGCGCCAGCCGCCTTCATCGGGCTCACGTGCCCACACCACCGCCAGGTTGCCATTGATGGCAAACGGACGATGCAGTTCTTCGGAGACTTTGGCATTGAGGGGCGGTTTGATGCGGTTCCAGTCAAAGAACACCAGGACCAGTACCACCACAGCGATTAACACAACGAAGCTGGCGCAGCTCCACATGACGATTTTACGAGTGCGCGTCATTGCACAGGACTCCTGAATACGACCGGCTGAACCAACACCTGTAGGACAGCTTATAAAACTACGACTGGCAAACCGCTCGTGGGTTTAACCCAATCTCCGATTTACCCTTGAAAACCTGCTTTCCTGACCGTTTCGACAGATTCGATCCTCCACGGCGCACCATTGTTACCCGGGTTCGTGTCGAAAATACCCACCTCGGTGCAAAACCGCGTGCTTGAGAGGCCCGATCTAGAGCCTCCCTGACGAACAATCAATTCTGTTGATTATTACCATTGTGTTTATGAACTTTTATATCGACTTATCGAGAGTAGCATTAGCCCCGTACCCACTTTATCGCCCTCCCAAGGAGCAACCCATCATGAAACGCCAAGTACTCGCTACCGTCCTGTTATCCATCCTGGCTTCCAGCGCCTTTGCCCTGCCAGCCGCCGAACAGGTTACCCCACAAGCCAAGGCCGACGCCGTTCACTTCAACCAGACCCTGGCCCGCAGCGGTTCGCAAGAAGACGAGAACCGTGACTACGCCAAAGGTGCTGTCGCTGAAAACGGTTCGGAACACGCCAACAAGCGTGCCTACACTGAAGGTGTTGCCGAAGGTGGCCGTGATCGCCTGGAACAGAAAGGCCTGGTTGAAGGTGGTGCGGAACAAGCCAACGAACGTGCCTACACCGAAGGTGTTGCCGAAGGTGGTGCTGATCGCCTGCAAGAACTGCATCAAGCTCAGAGCTGACCCTGTGGTGGCCCAGAAAAAAGCCCGATCTGCCGACCGGGCTTTTGACTTTTTGTAGCGCCTGTCACGCAACACTCCCCACCTATTCCCCGCCAAGTTCGACGTCAATGAAGCTGTTTTGCTAGAGTGCGTCGCTGTACTTGCCGACAAAGCCCGCCCGCCCATGCTGCCCCGTGCCGAACAGAAGCAACAGACCCGCCTCGCCCTGATGGACGCTGCCCGCCATCTGATGGAGTGTGGCCGTGGGTTTGGCAGCCTGAGCCTGCGTGAAGTGGCCAAGGCCGCAGGCATTGTCCCCACCGGCTTCTATCGCCACTTTGCCGATATGGACCAGCTTGGACTTGTATTGGTGAGTGAGGTGGGCCAGACCTTTCGCGCCACCATTCGCCTGGTGCGCCACAACGAATTCGTGATGGGCGGCATTATCGATGCCTCAGTGCGGATTTTTCTCGATGTGGTCTCGGCCAACCGCTCGCAATTCCTGTTCCTGGCCCGCGAGCAATACGGCGGTTGCCTGGCGGTGCGCCAAGCCATCGGTGCCCTGCGTGAAGACATCACCCGCGACCTGGCGGCCGACCTGACCCTGATGCCCAAGTTGCAGCACCTGGACGCCGATGGCCTGCATGTAATGGCCGACCTGATCGTCAAGAGCGTGTTCGCCACCCTTCCCGACATCATTGATCCACCGGCCCAGGCCTTGCCTGCCCACCTCACGCCCCAGGCGAAAATCACCCAGCAACTGCGCTTTATCTTTATCGGCCTCAAGCATTGGCAAGGCCTGGGCAGTACGGAGTAAGCCGGCTATCCCGCCGAGTGAAAGCGCTTGGCGGTACTGTAGTTCTTGTTCCAGTAGCGATTGCTCAGTGAGTCGATTCGCACCGTCTTGCCGGCGCGCGGCGAATGAATGAATTTGCCCTCGCCTATATAAAGGCCGACATGGCTGACCTGACTGCGCCCGTTACCTTTGAAGAACACCGCATCCCCAGGTTTGAGCGCGTTACGCTTGATCGTCATGGCGTTGGAACGGTGCATCGCCGCCGTGGTGCGGGGTATACGGATATTGGCTTCGGTCCTGAACAGGTAGACCAGCAAGCTGCTGCAGTCGAAGCCCTGCTCCACGGTGTTCCCGCCCCATTTATACGAGGTGCCCAGCAATTGATGGGCGCGGTCGATCACATTGTCGATGGCTGGGCGCTTTTGCAGCGACTGCAGGGGCGTCGCGATCTCGAGAGGGGCTGCCCCGCGCGGCTGGATATTGGCCGAGGACGAGGGAGTGACCAGGTAAAGACTGAAAATGAATAAACACACAATTGATTTGAACATACTGGAACTCGCCGTGGATGTTTAGCACGGCGCAAATCCTAACGGTCTGGCGCGTAAGCAGATGAACGCCGAATCCTTACATCCAGTAGGACAAATCCGAAAATCCCATATACGAAAAAACGGAAGGAACTTGATGTGATAAACACCACCCGCCAACAAAAAGAGCACCATTTAAGTGCTGAATAACCGGCAGCGCACCAACAGCAAGCACTCGCAGCACTCAACCCCGCCCTATTCAGTGGCATCTCCTCGCGCACCGACAGAGAATTCCTACATCAATACCTGATTGGCAAGGCCCTTGCTCTAGCACTTCCATCGCTCATAGCTGGAAGCTTCCTGATGCTGGTGATCCACCGCCGAATCGCCCCCCAAGCCCTCTGGGCCGCTGAGCTGCTGCTGAATTTCGAAGCACGCAGCAAGAGCCGCCTGCGCTGTTTCAGTGCCGACGGTGAAGACGTCGGCCTGTTTCTGGAGCGCGGCCAGCCGCCGCTGCACGATGGCGAATTCCTGCAAGCCGAAGACGGACGTGTCGTACGCGTGTGCGCCCGCCCTGAACACCTGCTACACGTCACCTGCAGCAACGCGTTTGAACTGACCCGCGCCGCCTACCACCTCGGCAACCGCCATGTGGCCTTGCAAGTGGGAGACGGCTGGTTGCGCCTGCTCGATGACTACGTGCTCAAGGCCATGCTTGAGCAACTGGGCGCCCACACCGAAACCATCGAGGCGCCGTTCCAACCGGAACACGGCGCCTATGGCGGCGGTCACCACCACTCCCGGCATGGCGATGAAGATTTCAACTACCCGCCCAAGCTGCATCAGTTCGGCGTACGTCTATGAACCCAGCCTGGGCGCTGTTGCGTCTGGCCAGTCCGCAATTGCCGATTGGCGGCTACAGCTATTCCCAGGGCCTGGAAATGGCCGTGGAGAACGGCCGCGTCAACGATGCCGCCAGCGCTCGGCGCTGGATCAGCGACCAATTGCTGCTCAACCTCGCGCGCTTCGAAGCTCCGCTGTTGCTCGCCCATTGCCGCGCCGCCGCAGAGCAGGACTGGCCAGCGTTGGCGCAGCTGTGCGAAGCGCATCAAGCCAGCCGCGAAACCCGGGAGCTGTATCAGGAAAGTCGGCAGATGGGTTATTCCCTGCAGCAGTTGCTCAATGGCCTGCCGGAACTGGACAGCGACGCCCGCCGCTTCCTGGAGCAACGCCGCGAACCGCACTTGGCCCTCGGCTGGGCACTGGCCGCGCGCGCCTGGGCGATCAGCGCCGACGACGCCCTCGCCGCCTGGCTCTGGAGCTGGCTGGAAAACCAATTGGCCGTGCTGATGAAAACCCTGCCCCTGGGCCAGCAAGCCGCGCAACGCCTGACCAGCGAGCTGCTGCCCCAGCTGCAACAGGCCCGGCAGGACGCCGCCCGCATCGACCCCCAGCATTTCGGCAGCGCCGCCTTCGGCCTGTCCTTGGCGAGCATGGCCCACGAGCGCCAGTACAGCCGCCTGTTCCGTTCCTAAGGTTTTTTTGGAGAATCAGACATGAACACACAACCCCTGCGTGTCGGTATCGGTGGCCCGGTCGGCTCCGGCAAGACCGCCCTGACCCTGGCCCTGTGCCTCGCGCTGCGCGATCGCTACAACCTGGCGGTGGTCACCAACGACATCTACACCCGCGAAGACGCCGACTTCCTGGTGCGCAACCAGGCCCTGGCGCCGGAGCGCATCATCGGCGTGGAAACCGGCGGCTGCCCGCACACGGCGATTCGCGAGGACGCCTCGATCAATCTGGAAGCGGTGGACCAACTCAATCGCCGCTTTCCCGGCCTGGACCTGATCCTGGTGGAGTCCGGCGGCGATAACCTGTCGGCCACCTTCAGCCCGGAGCTGTCGGACCTGACCATCTATGTGATCGATGTGTCCGCCGGCGACAAGCTGCCGCGCAAAGGCGGGCCTGGTATTTGCAAATCCGACCTGCTGGTGATCAACAAGATCGACCTGGCGCCGCTGGTGGGCGCGTCGCTGGAGCTGATGAACAGCGACACCCAGCGCATGCGCAACGGCAAACCCTTTGTGTTCAGCAACCAGAAAACCGGGGTAGGCCTGGAAGAAATCGTCGCCTTTATCGAACGCCAAGGCCTGCTGACCGCCGCCTGATCAACCCATAAGGAACCTGTTTATGAACCTCAATAAACTCCTCGCAGCCGCCACCCTGCTGCTCGCGCCCGCCCTGGCCTTCGCTCACCCTGGCCACGGCGACAACGGCCTGGTGGCCGGTATCAGCCACCCGCTGGGCGGCCTCGACCACCTGCTGGCCATGCTTGCGGTCGGCCTATGGGCCGCGCAACAAAAGGGTGCCGCGCGCTGGGCCCTGCCGTGCACCTTTGTCGGCACCATGCTGATGGGCGGCGTGCTGGGTTTTGAAGGGCTGCAATTGCCCGCGCTGGAAAGCGGGATCGCAGCCTCGGTGCTGGCCCTGGGCCTGGCGGTGGCACTGGCGGTGCGTCCGCCGTTGTTCATGGCCATGGGTGCGACGGCGTTGTTTGCGCTGTTCCATGGTGTGGCCCATGGCTTGGAGCTGCCGGACATGTCGAGCCCTTGGGCGTATGCCGCCGGTTTTGTCGGCGCGACCGCTGCACTGCACGCGGCCGGGTATGCGCTGGTGCGCTGGCTGCCGGCCGCAGCCGCACCGTTGGTACGGATTGCCGGAGCGGCTTCCGCGGCGACTGGGGCGTGGCTGCTCGCCAGCTAAACGTCGCAAGCTGCAAGTAAAAGCCAAACCGCTCTTACTTGCAGCTTGCAGCTCACAACTTAAAGCTGCCCCTCTGCTACCATGCGCGCCTACACCCCTGCCGTGACGACGCCAGCCGATGCCCATCGCTCCAAGCTCCGCCCCCCAGCCTTCGTTGAATGCCGTGCTCACGCACTTCCACACCCTGATCGTGCCGCTCTGGCAGGGCCCGGGCTGGAATGCCGAATTGGCGCTGCCCTATGAGGCGCTGGACGCCGATCACCGCCCACTGCCGCCGCAACGCTACCGCGCCATGGCCTGCGCGCGGCAGTTGTACCTGTTCGCCAGCCTGATCGGCGCGCCAGGGGCGGCTTTCGCTGAAGAGCGCGCGGCGGTGCTGTTCCGCTCCCTGCAACGGCATTTCCACGATGCCGAACACGGCGGCTGGTTCTACAGCGTCGACCCCGCCGGCCAGCCGCTGGACAAGCGCAAAGACCTCTACACCCACGCCTTCATCATCTTTGCCTGCGCCCATTACTGGGCCAAGGTGCGTGAACCGCTGGTGGAATCGGTGCTGAACGCCGCCCTCGAAGTCGTCGCCCAGCGCTTCGCCACCGAGGACGGCCTGTACGAGGCGGTGCTGGAACGCAACTGGTCGTCCCTCCAGTCCGGCCCGCTGCAAAACCCGTTGATGCACCTGGCCGAAGGTTTCCTCGCCACCCTCGCGGTGCGCGAGGATGCCCCTGTGCAAGCGGCCCTGCTGGCCTTGGCGACGGCCATGCAGCAGCGTTTCATCGACCGCCGGCACGGCGTGATGATGGAAAAGCCGCTGGGCGCTGTGGATAACTGGTTTGAACCGGGGCACCAGTTCGAGTGGTTCTTTTTGCTCGAATCGTCGCCCGTGCTGCGCGGCACGCCGCTGCATGCGTCACTGACGCGGGCGTTTGCCTACGCAGAGCAAAAGGGTGTGGACAGCGCGACCGGAGCGGTCAGCGGCATGTTGGCACTCGACGGCAGCGTACGCGACGGCACCCAGCGTATCTGGGCCCAAGCCGAGTACCTGCGGGCACTGACCTTGCGCCCTGGCAGTGAGGCGGTGCTGCAGCGCCAACTGCTGGCGCTGCAACAGCATTTCCTGCATGAGAAAGGCTGGCATGAATGCCTGGATGCCAACGGCGCGGTGAGCCGACGGGATATGCCATCGACCACCCCTTATCATTTGGCAACCTGCTACCAGGGGCTGATCCAGCATCTCGGGTGACCTGCAGGGCCTCGGTCTAACGACCCATCACGCAATCCACTTGCGATCCCCGGTAAAGCTGATCGTCAGCCAGCGCGCCGCATCCGGTTTGCCCAGCCCTGTGGATATCTCTTCACGCAGCCCATCGAGGGTCGCGACGTTATCCACCGGGTAATCCGCCGGCAGCACCACATGGATTTCGATAAACCGCGCCCGACCGTGCTTTTGCACGTAGGACACGTAGTCATCGAACCCATGCCTGGCCTGCGCCGCGTCCATCACCTCGCGCACTTTGTCATCCAGGTGATCCGGCGCGATCCCCAGCACCTCGCGCAACGCCGGGCGCAGGATCTTGAACGCCGGTGCCAGCATGCTCAGGGCCAGCAGGATCAGGATCAATGGGTCGACATACACCGCCCACTCGCCATAGCCCTGGGACTTGAGCAACAGCGCGGCGAGAAAGCTGACCAGCAGGCCCACCGAGAGCATCGCGTCCACCAGCCAACTGATGTTGTCGAACTGGATCAGCGATGATTTCAGCCTGCGGTTGCGATAGCGCACATAGAAGAAGTAGGCGAACTCGACCACGGTAAACACCGCCGCGTAGATGATCACCAGGCCCAACTCGATCTCGCGCCCGCCATTGATAATGCCGAACACACCGTTCAGGAACGCATAGATGGCGATCAGCAGCAGGAAGCTGCCTTCGATCAGCAGCACCATGGGCTCCAGGTGCCAATAGCCGAACTGGAAGCGCTCGTTGCTTTTCTTGGCGATCAGCTTGGCCGTGATCAGCATCAACACCTTGATGGCGGTGGCGATCAGCGAGAAAAAGCCGTCGAACAGAATGGATTGGGCGCCAGATATCACACCCGTGACAATCCCGGCGATCGCTACCGCGAACATCAGGATCGTCGATTGCTTGAGCAGTGACTGCTCACCTCGGTTACTCACATTTCCTCCCGTCAAAACCTTTAAACCGCAGGGTGCGGTGGGGTTTTCAGGGGTGGAGTGTACCTTATGGCCTGTTTTGGCCGATTTGACGCCATCGGGGCGGTGCGACGATTCGCCAAGCCCCCGATGGCAGCAACGCGGTCTAGAGCCTTACTTGGCCCCCCGCTCAATCGCAAACCCCGCCCAGGTCTGGCTCACCGGCATCAGTTCCAGGCGGTTGATGTTGACGTGCGCCGGCGTGTTCAGCACCCAGAAGATGGTGTCGGCAATGTCCTGCGGCTGGATCGGCTCGGCACCGGCGTAGGTCGCGTCGTAGCGCGCCTGGTCACCGCCGAAGCGCACCAGGGAGAACTCGCTTTCGCA
This sequence comes from Pseudomonas sp. GV047, assembly GCF_003058245.1. Lineage (NCBI taxonomy): Bacteria > Pseudomonadati > Pseudomonadota > Gammaproteobacteria > Pseudomonadales > Pseudomonadaceae > Pseudomonas > Pseudomonas sp. GV047. The sequence goes on from NZ_QCWA01000003.1 coordinate 130,372, forward strand.
CAGGCCCGGCTCGATGTTGGTCACACGCACGCCGGTGCCCTGCAGGTCACACCGCAGGTTCAGGGAGAACTGCTTCACGAACGCCTTGGAACCGCCATACACATGGCTGCCCGGGTACGGGTAGCTGCCGGCGATGGAGCCCAGGTTGATGATCCCGGCGCCACGGCCATGGGCGATCAGGCGCGGCAGCAGCAGGCTGGTGGTGGTCAGCAGGCCTTTGATGTTGGTGTCGACCATGGTTTCCCAGTCGTCGAGGTTGCACTTGGGCGCCGGGTCGGTGCCCACGGCCAGGCCGGCGTTGTTGATCAGCCCGCGCAGGGTGGCGAACGATGGCGGCAGGTTGGCGATCGCCTCTTCCATGCCTGTGCGATCCCGTACGTCCACCACCAGGCCGTGCACTTCGGTCTGCTTGGAAAGCTCCTCGACCAGCGCATTCAAACGCTCGGCACGACGACCGGTAAGCACCAGTTTCCAGCCGGCCTCGGCAAACCGGCGGGCGCAGGCTTCGCCGAAACCTGAGGTGGCGCCAGTAATAAACAGCGTGTTGGACATGGTGTTCTCCTTGCGGGCATCGGGAAAAAAATCAGCCAGCAGAATGCCCTTACGCCGCGGTTGCGGCAACCGCCATGCACAGAACTTCATGCACGACTGGTCATTTTTTAATCATTCAGAGCAAAGCCTTATGAACCGTGGCTTGCAGCCATATGCGCGCAGGTTATCCACAGCTGCGCCCACAGTCTCTGGGGGCAAGTGCAAAACGCTTCAGGCCGCTGTGTACAAGGCTTCCAGGCGATTTTAGAAAGTTTTTTGCTTGACCTGGACGAAGGCGTATGTAGGCCCAGGGGCGGCGGGACAAATCGAGCGATGGCTCCAGGCCAGTCATTCCGGCCTCTGCGGCCGTGTTTCCAGAGTTTAGTCACAGACTTATCCACAGGCTGGCGGGACATATTTCAGTCATATACCTGTGTCTTTAAACAGGTTGACAAACCCCTCGATCGGCCGCGAAAAAGCCACTGATCAAAAAACAACCACACAGCTGAAAGCCACGGTTTTAAAGGGGTTCAGCCAGCTACTCCCACGTTACCCACAGCCGGTTCCACAGTGGATGGGGACAAGTCAAAAGTGTGACAAAACAGGGATTTGCGGCGGCTATATGTCGCGCTTTGGAGGGGGGCTGGATTTGTTTTCCACAATTTGGGATCGGTCTTGCAGGCGACACAAAACAAATGTGGGAGGGGGTTTTCCCCCGATGGCGGTGTGTCAGTTTCAGGTGTGCTGACTGATACAACGCCATCGGGGCAAGCCCCCTCCCACAGGGGTACTGCGTCGTTATTTAGATCAGTGGCCACCGAGGTAAGCGTTGCGCACTTCCTCGTTCACCAAAAGCTCCTTGCCGGTGCCGGTAAGGCGAATCTCACCGTTGACCATCACATACGCCCGGTCCGACAAACGCAATGCATGGTTGGCGTTCTGCTCCACCAGGAAGATGGTCATCCCGGTGGAGGCCAGCTCGCGCAGGGTGGAAAAGATCTGCTTCACCACAATCGGCGCCAGGCCCAGGCTCGGTTCGTCCAGCAGCAACAGCTTGGGTCGGCTCATCAGCGCGCGGGCGATGGCGAGCATTTGCTGCTCGCCACCGGACATGGTCATGGCGCGCTGGTTACGTCGTTCCTTGAGCCGTGGGAACAGCTCGAACATGCGTTGCATATCGTCCTGGGCGAACTTGTCGCCAATGGGGATGGTGCCCATCAGCAGGTTTTCCTCGACGGTCATGTCGGGGAACACCCGCCGCCCTTCCGGCGACTGTGCAATGCCGTTGGAGGCAATGTAGTGGGACGACTTGTGGGTAATGTCGACGCCGTTGTAGAGGATCTGCCCCGACTCGGCCCGTGGCTGGCCGAAGATCGACATCAGCAGCGTGGATTTACCCGCGCCGTTGGAGCCGATCAAGCTGACGGTTTCGCCTTCGTTGATGTGCAGCGAAACTTTTTTCAGGGCCTGGATCGGGCCGTAGAACACGTCCAGGTCCTTCATTTCGAGGATAGGTGCACTCATACCAGCTCCTCTTCGTCGGCGCCCAGGTAGGCGGCAATCACTTTCGGGTCGTTGCGGATCGCTTCCGGCCCGCCTTCGGCAATCACGTTGCCGTGGTCCAGCACCACAATGTGGTCGGAAATACTCATCACCATGCCCATGTCGTGTTCGATCAGCACCACCGTCAGGTCGTGTTCGTCGCGCAACAGGCGAATCATCGCGCTGAGGGCTTCGGTCTCCTGGGGGTTGAGGCCCGCTGCCGGCTCGTCCAGGCAGATGATCTGCGGCCGGGTGCACATGGCGCGGGCGATTTCCAGGCGGCGCTGCTGGCCGTAGGAAAGCTCACCGGCCAGGCGGTTGGCGCAGTCCACCAGGTCCACCACTTCGAGCCAGTAGAACGCGTGGTCGAGGGCATCGCTTTCGGCCTTGCGGTAGCCCTTGGTGTTGAGGATGCCCGCCAGCATGTTGCGGTTGACCCACATGTGCTGGGCCACCAGCAGGTTTTCCAGCACCGACATTTCCTTGAACAGGCGAATGTTCTGGAAGGTCCGGGCCAGACCGGCGCGGTTGACCAGGTGGGTGCCGCCGAACATCTTGTAGTACACCCGGCTCAAGAAGCTTTTCGGCGATACGAAGTCGACCGCCTTGAAGCGCTCGCCGAGCAGCTGGATCACATTGGTCTGCTTGCCACGGATGTTCAGTTCGATCTTGCCGCCGCTGGCTTTGTAGAAGCCGGTGAGGCAGTTGAACACGGTGGTCTTGCCCGCGCCGTTGGGGCCGATCAGGGCGAAGATCGAGTTGCGTTCGACCTTGAGGCTCACATCGCTCAAGGCCTTGATGCCACCGAAGTGCATCATCAGGTGTTCCACGGAGAGGACGACTTCCTTGCTCATGGCGCTACCCCCTTGCGCGGTGTCACACCGGTGCGGCTGATCCGGATCAGGCCGCGCGGTCGCCAGATCATCATCACCACCATCAGCACGCCAAACAGCAGCACGCGGTATTCGCTGAAGCTGCGCAGCAGTTCAGGCGCGACGGTCAACACGAACGCCGCGATCACCACGCCGACCGTCGATCCCATGCCGCCCAGTACCACGATGGCCAGGATCAGCGCCGACTCGAAGAAGGTGAACGACGACGGGTTGACGAAGCCTTGGTAGCTGGCAAAGAACACCCCGGCCAAACCGGCAGTGGACGCGCCAATGGTGAAGGCCGAGAGCTTGACCAGCACGTGGTTCAGGCCCATGGAGCGGCAGGCGATCTCATCTTCGCGCAAGGCTTCCCAGGCGCGGCCGACCGGCATGCGGGTCAGGCGGTGCTTGATGTACAGCACGGCCAGCACCACCAGGAACAGCACGATGTAGATGAACATGAACTTGATGTTGGGGTTGTAATCGATGCCGAAGAACTCGTGGAACGGAACCCCGCCCTCCTTGGCCTTGCGCCCGAACTCCAGGCCCAGGAAGGTCGGCGAAGGCACCGGCATACCGTTGGGGCCGCCGGTGAATGACAGCCAGTTGTTGAGCACCAGGCGAATGATTTCACCGAAGCCCAGGGTCACGATGGCCAGGTAGTCACCGTGCATTCGCAGCACCGGGAAGCCGAGTATGCACCCCGCTAAAGCCGCTGCGATGGCTGCCAGTGGCAACACGCTCCAGAAGCCCAGGCCGAGGTATTGATAACCCAGCGCCAGGCCGTAGGCGCCGATGGCGTAGAACGCCACGTAACCCAGGTCGAGCAGCCCGGCCAGGCCGACCACGATGTTCAGGCCCAGGCCCAGCAACACGTAGATCAGCCCGAGGATCACCACGGTCAGCAGGTACTTGTTGGCGAAGATCGGGAACACGATGGCGATCACGATCAGCGCCGGGATGATCCAGCGCAGCCGCGACTTGTAGTCCGGTGGCAGTACATGCACGCCGGAGCCGCTGCTCTCGAAGCCCTGCAGAATCTTCAGGCCCTTGGGGGTTTGCAGGAACAGGCTGAGGGCAAAGCGCCCGGCCATCACGATGGCGACCAGGGTAGCCACACGGGCCGGTTCCAGGTTGAAGCTGTAGCCGTCGAGGACCACGCCGACGATCGGACCGAACACGATCAACGAAATCAGCCCGGCAAGGACCGTATCGACCACACTTTTCTTGATATCGATGGGTTTGGCAGCAGACATGTTTACACCTTAGCCACGAGTGGGCGACCAAGCAGGCCCTGGGGACGGAAAATCAGAATCACCACCAGCAGGGAGAAACTGAACACGTCTTTGTAGTCGGAGTTGATCAACCCCGAGAACAACGACTCGGAAATACCCAGGATGATCCCGCCCAGCATCGCCCCAGGCAGGGAACCGATGCCGCCGAGTACCGCTGCGGTAAACGCCTTGATGCCGATGATGAAGCCGGCATAGAAGTCGAACGTGCCGTAGTTGAGGGTGATCAGCACGCCGGCCAGGGCCGCCATGGCGGCACCGATGACAAACACGTAGGAGATCACGCGGTCGGTGTTGATCCCCAGGATCGAGGCCATCTTGCGGTCTTGCTGGGTGGCGCGGCACATGCGGCCGAGCTTGGTGTACTTGATGATGTAGGTGAGCAACGCCATGCCGGCAAACGCCGCCACGAGGATGAAGACCTTGGTGTACGTGAGTTGGACGAACCCGCTGCCGATGTCGACGCGCCAGGCGCCGGCCAGCAGGGTTGGAATGCCTTGTTGTTTCGCGCCCTGGGCGATCTGCGCGTAGTTCTGCAGGATCAGGGAGATGCCGATGGCGCTGATCAGCGGAGCCAGGCGGGTGGAGTTGCGCAGCGGTTTGTAGGCGACCCGTTCGATGACCCAACCGTATACGCCGGTGACGACCACGGTGAAGATCAGGGTGCCGAGAATGAGCAGCGGGAAGGATTCGATGCCGAAGTAAGCCAGCAGTGCCAGACTGATCGCCGCGAGGTAAGCGGAAATCATATAAACCTCGCCGTGGGCGAAGTTGATCATGCCAATGATGCCATAGACCATTGTGTAGCCGATGGCGATCAGGCCATAGACCGACCCGAGGGTCAGGCCGTTGACCAGTTGCTGCAGGAAAATACCATCCATAACGCAATCTCACGCGGTGAGCACCTGCACACCAATCGGTGTGCGGCGCTTCTGGAGGAAAAGACAGATCTCAATAACAACGCTGTCCCAATGTGGGAGGGGGCTTGCTCCCGATAGCGGTGTGTCAGTCAACAATTGTTCATCTGACCCACCGCATCGGGGGCAAGCCCCCTCCCACATGGATTACTTCTGCTTTTCCAGCTGGTGGTATTTGCCGTCTTTATCCCACTGGTAAACCACGTAGTCGGAGACTTTCAGGTCGCCCTTCGCGTCCCAGGTCTTCTCGCCCATCACGGTTTTGACCGGGTGCGCTTTCAGCCATTTGGCCGCGTCTTCGCCCTTGTTGGACTTGGCGCCGTTGAAGCCGGCAGCCAGGGCCTGCAGCGAGGCGTAGGCGTACAGGGTGTAGCCCTCAGGCTCGTAGCCGGCCTTGCGGAACTCTTCCACCACGGCCTTGCTGTCCGGCAGCAGGCGTGGGTCGGCGCCAAAGGTCATGTACACGCCATCGACGTATTGCGCGCCGCCGGCGGTGGCCACCAGTTCATCGGTCACTACGCCGTCATCGGACATGAACTTGACGTCCTTCAGGCCCGCTTCACGAATCTGGCGAACCAATGGACCGGCTTCCGGGTGCAGGCCACCGAAGTACACGACGTCGGCGCCCAGGGAGCGGATCTTGGTGACCAGCGCACTGAAGTCTTTCTCGCCACGGGTCAGGCCTTCTTCCAGCACCGGCTTGACGCCGCGCTTGGTCAACTGGGCAGCGGTGGCGTCGGCCAGGCCTTTGCCGTAGGTGTCCTTGTCGTTGATGACGGCGACTTTCTTGCCCTTGAGCACGTCGACGATGTAGTCGCCGGCGACGATGCCTTGCTGGTCGTCACGCCCGCACATACGGAACATGGCGCCCAGGCCGCGTTCGGTCACTTGTGGGTTGGTAGAACCTGGGGTGATCGCGATGATGCCCGCTTCGTCGTAGACCTCGGAGGCCGGGATGGTGTTCGACGAGCAGAAGTGCCCGACTACGCCAATCACTTTGTCCTGGTCAGCCAGGCGGTTGGCCACGGCCACGGCCTGCTTGGGTTCGCATGCGTCGTCGCCTGCCACCAGCACGACTTTCTCGCCGTTGATGCCACCGGCCTTGTTGATCACCTCGGCTGCCGCCTGGGCACCCTTCATGTACTGCTCACCGAACGAGGCGTTGGCGCCGGTCATCGGCCCCGCAACGCCAATCTTCACATCAGCTTGAACAAACGTAGAAACACCCAGCGCCGCTGCAACGGCGAGGGCCAGAAAACCTTTCTTGTAAAACGTCTGGGACATGAGTGGTGCTCCGATATTTTTGATTTTTGGCACGACAACTTGCGTTCAAACTTTTCACTGAAAGCCCAGAGCAAGCCTCGTGCCATTACGTTTTTATTCTTCAAAAAGACACGGTGTCATTGTTATTGCAGGCGTTTCGGCTCCGCTCGCCAGGACGTGCAACCCTCTAGCATCAATAGGTGCAACCCATGGGCCGAAAAAGTACAACCCTGACGGGTCGCACCTGCAACCAAAGCAATAAACGACAGTTCCTACAGCTGTAACAGCCTGCGTAACGGAACTGCACATTTACAGTGCGCAACTGCTACGACCTGCACCAATACAGATTAGTAGCCGGCTAAGAAAATGCAGGCTTCTGAGCGGTATTTCGCTGATCAGATCACGATCCTCAGGCATTGCCCGGCGTGATACAGCGAAAATCCGGCTTCATACAGGCAACTGCGCAGCCCAACCCCGGCCAGCGGTTGCATGGGTGCAAACGGAATCGGCAAGGCTTGGGGATTCTGGTGACATAGATAGTCGGCGAACGCCTTGCCGACCACGCTGCCGGTGGTCACACCGCGCCCGTTATAGCCGGTTACCGCCACCAGGCCGGGGGCGGGCTCGAACAGGCGCATCAGGTGATCGGGGGTGAAGGCGATGCAGCCGGTCCAGGTGAATTCCCATTGCACCGATTTGAGGTACGGGAAGTAATGTTGCTGCACCCGATCAGCCCACGCCTTGAGGAACCAGGCCGGTTTCTGGTTACCGTTGCCCAGGCTGCCGAGCAACAGGCGGCCATCGGCATCGCGGCGGATGCTGCTCAGTACCTGGCGCGTGTCCCATGAGCCTTGGCCGCCGGGTAGAATCTGCTCGGCGGCGGCGTCGGTCAGCGGCGCGGAGGCGACCTGGTAGTAGTAGCCGGGGAAAAAATTGCGTCGCAGCTCGGTCCACTCACCTTCGGTGTAGGCGTTGGAAGCGATGACCACTTGTGCAGCCTGCACCGAACCGCTGGCGGTCTGAACGGACCAGCTCGCACCTTGGCGCTCCAACCGGGTGACCGGCGAATGGTCGAACAACTGCCCGCCAAGTCCCACGGCGGCATTCGCCAAACCGCTGGTGTAGGCCATCGGGTTCAAAGTGCCGGCACGCCGGTCCAGCAAGGCGGCAGCGATTTTCTTGGTGCCGGTGGCGTGTTCGCAGGCCTGGCCGGTGAGCAATTCCACCGGCGCGCCACGGCGCTTCCACTGCTCTTCACGACTGCGCAAATCCGCCTCGCCACGGGCGTTATGTGCCATGTGCAAGGTGCCCTCGCGGCGCAATTGGCAATCGATGGTGTATTTGTCGATCAGGCTGAACACCAGCGACGGTGCCGCGCCGAGCATGCGGTTGAGCTGGCTGCCCACCGTTTCGCCGAAACCGGCTTCGATCTCGTCCGGGGGGATCCACAGGCCGGCATTCACCAACCCGACGTTGCGCCCCGAACCACCGTGGCCGGTGCGATGAGCCTCCAGCACGGCGACGCTTTTACCCTGTTCCAGCAAATGAATGGCGGCGGACAAACCGGTGATGCCGGCGCCGATCACGCACACATCCACCTTGACCTCGCCCTGGAGCGCGGTACGGTCCGGCCGGCCAGGGGTGAGGTGTTCCCACAAACATGTTTCGCGTAGTGCCATTGCCAGACTCCGGTGAGACCCAACAAACAACAATCTTGACCGCATTCCGTCTTGAGGAGGTCAGTCGAAGGTGATGCCTTGAGCCAGTGGCAACTCCAGCGAGTAGTTCACGGTATTGGTCTGGCGGCGCATATACCCGCGCCATGCATCCGAACCCGACTCGCGCCCGCCACCGGTCTCTTTCTCACCGCCAAACGCGCCGCCAATCTCCGCGCCGCTCGGGCCGATGTTGACGTTGGCGATTCCGCAGTCGCTGCCCACCGCCGACATGAATTGCTCGGCCTCGCGCACGTCAGTGGTGAAGATGCACGACGACAGGCCTTGGGGTACGGCGTTGTTCAGGCGCAGGGCTTCGGCGAAGTCCTTGTAACCGACGACATACAGAATCGGCGCGAAGGTTTCGGTGCACACCACATCGCTTTGCTCAGGCATTTCGACAATGGCCGGTGACACGTAGTAGGCGTTGGGGAACTTGTCTTCCAGTTGGCGCTTGCCGCCGAACACCTTGCCGCCTTCACTCAAGGCCTGCTCCAGGGCGTCCTGCATAGCGTCGAAGCCATGCTTGTCGATCAGCGGGCCGACCAGGTTGCCCTCCAGCGGGTGGCCGATGCGCACTTTGGAATAGGCGGCCTTGAGGCGGGTGACGATTTCTTCCTTGACCGACTCGTGGGCGATCAGGCGGCGCAGGGTGGTGCAGCGCTGGCCGGCGGTGCCGACGGCGCTGAACAGGATGGCGCGCACGGCCATGTCCAGGTCGGCGCTCGGGCCGAGGATCATGGCGTTGTTGCCGCCCAGCTCGAGGATGCTGCGGGCAAACCGCGCGGCAACTTTCGGCGCCACTTCGCGGCCCATGCGGGTGCTGCCGGTGGCGCTGATCAGGGCCACGCGTGGGTCATCCACCAGCGCAGCGCCGGCATCGCGGCCGCCGATGATGACCTGGCTCAGGTACTGCGGCGCATCCTTGAAATTCTTCAGCACACGCTCGAACAGCGCCTGGCACGCCAGGGCGGTGAGCGGGGTCTTTTCCGACGGTTTCCAGATCACTGCGTTGCCGCACACCAGCGCCAGTGTGGTGTTCCACGCCCACACGGCCACCGGGAAGTTGAAGGCGCTGATCACCCCGACCACGCCCAGCGGGTGCCAGGTTTCACGCATATGGTGGCCTGGGCGCTCGGAGGCGATGGTCAAGCCGTACAACTGGCGGGACAGGCCCACGGCGAAGTCGCAGATGTCGATCATTTCCTGCACTTCACCCAGGCCTTCCTGGGTGATCTTGCCGGCTTCCCAGGACACCAGCTCGCCCAGATCGGGCTTGTATTCGCGCAGTACATCGCCGAACTGGCGCACCAACTCGCCGCGACGGGGTGCCGGCACGTTGCGCCAGGCCTCGAATGCATGCTCGGCGCGACTGACCTGTTGCTCCACCTCGGCGGCACCTTCCCAGTGCACACTGCCGATACGGCTGCCATCAATGGGCGAATGCACGGGTTGTTTACCCGCCTGGTACAGCGCCGGGTTTACCCCGAGACGATCAAGCAATGCGGCAACCATGGGTCACTCCTTTAATCTTCGAACAAAAAATCGCACCGCGGCACGCACGGCGATCCAGGCCTTATTTGTAGCTGGCCCAAGACTTGCCAACAAACGACGATTAGGCGAGATATCATTCCGTTTATTCATGCAAAGAATAAAAAGAGGCATGCCGTGCTGAACAAAAGACATTTGCCCTCGATCACCGCGCTGCAGTGTTTCGAGGCCGCCACCCGCCACCTGAGCTTCACCCGCGCCGCCGAGGAGCTGAACCTCACGCAAAGCGCAGTGAGCAAACAGGTCGCGCAGTTGGAGGAATTACTCCAGCACCTGCTGTTCCGCCGCGTACGCCGCCGCTTGCAGATGACTCCGGCAGGTGACCTGTACCTGGTGGAAGTACGCAAGATCCTCACGCAGGTGGAGATGTCCACCCACTACCTGCGCTCCTATGGCGGCGAGACCGAAGTGTTGCGCGTGTCCACCCCCTACACCTTTGGCGCGCGCTGGCTGGTGCCGCGCCTCAAGGGCTGGCGACTGCGCCACCCGCAGATCCACCTGGACCTGTGCAACGAACAGGAGCCGGACGAACTGCTGCAAGGCAAGGCCGACATGGCCTTCTACTTCGGCCAGGGCTCGCGCCCCGGCACCGAGAGCCTGAAACTGTTCAGCGAAGAGCTGGTACCGGTCTGCGCCCCGGAAAGCCTGCCGGCGCAGCCGTTCACCGATCCCACGCAACTGAGCGACCTGGTGCTGCTGCAAAACGCCTCGCGCCCCCAGGGCTGGCACGACTGGTTTGCCGACCAGGGTTATCACACCGAACACAGCTACCACGGGCCGCGTTTCGACACCTTTTATATGTGCATTCGTGCGGCGCAGGTCGGTTGCGGCGTGGCCTTGTTGCCGCGCTTTCTGGTGGAGGAAGAACTGGCCGACGGCAAGCTGGTGATCCCCTGGCAGCATGCAATGCCCAGCCACGACGCTTATTACCTGGCCTTCCCGGAACACGCGGCGGAGGTGCCCAAGGTGCGGGAGTTTGTGAAGTGGATGATGGAGCAGGTTATTTAGCGCCTGGAAAATCGCTATCGGGAGCAAGTCGAATCGTCGCACCGCCCCTCCTACATCTGGAACGCATTCCAAGTGTGGGAGGGGGCTTGCCCCCGATGGCGCCAGTGGCCTTGGAAAAAAATCACTGGCAAACCTACCCGCGTCTATGCGCCACTAGCCCCCTTCCTTAATTGTGCGTAAAGGTCGGCGCCCATCGCCCGACCTGTCTGGAGATTCCCGTTATGAGCGAGAGTGTGTTTGCCGATCGCATCGTGCAGAACTTGCTCGACACCGACTTCTACAAGCTGACCATGATGCAGGCGGTGCTGCACAACTACCCCAACGTGGAAGTTGAATGGGAGTTTCGTTGCCGCAACAGCGAAGACCTGCGCCCGTACCTGGCGGAGATCCGCTACCAGATCGAGCGCCTCGCCGAGCTGAGCTTGAGCCCGGATCAACTGGGGTTCCTGGAACGCATCAGCTTTATGAAGCCGGACTTTTTGCGCTTTCTCGGGCTGTTTCGCTTCAACCTGCGCTATGTGCAGACCGGCATCGAGAACGGCGAGTTGTTTATCCGCCTGCGCGGGCCGTGGCTGCATGTGATTCTGTTTGAAGTGCCGATGCTGGCGATCGTCAGCGAAGTGCGCAACCGCTACCGTTACCAGACGGTGATCCTCGAACAGGCCCGCGAGCAGCTGTACCGCAAGTTCGACTGGCTGACGGCCAACGCCAGCAGCGATGAGCTGTCCGAGCTGCAAGTAGCCGACTTCGGCACGCGCCGACGCTTCTCGTACCGCGTGCAGGAAGAGGTGGTCAGCGTGCTCAAACATGACTTCCCCGGGCGTTTTGTCGGCACCAGCAACGTGCACCTGGCCCGCGAGTTCGATATGAAGCCACTGGGCACCATGGCCCATGAATGGATCATGGCCCACCAGCAACTCGGCCCGCGCCTGATCGACAGCCAGATCGCCGCCCTCGACTGTTGGGTCCGCGAATACCGTGGCCTGCTGGGTATCGCCCTGACCGATTGCATCACCACCGACGCCTTCCTTGGCGACTTCGACTTGTACTTCGCCAAGCTGTTCGATGGCCTGCGCCATGACTCCGGCGACCCGGTGCAGTGGGCCGAAAAAGCCATCGCCCACTACCACAAGCTGGGCATCGAGCCGATGAGCAAGACCCTGGTGTTCTCCGACAGCCTGTCGTTGCCCAAGGCCTTGGAAATATTCCGCGCGCTGCGTGGTCGCATTAATGTGAGCTTCGGCATCGGCACCAACCTGACCTGCGATATTCCAGGGGTGGAACCGATGAGCATCGTGCTTAAAATGACCGCCTGCAATGGCCAGCCCGTCGCGAAGATCTCCGATGAAGCGGGCAAGACCCACTGCACCGACCCGAATTTTGTCGCCTATTTGCGTCATGTTTTCAAAGTACCTGCCATCTCTAGCAAGGAGTGAATCATGCAAGCCGTACAGCGTGAGATTGCTGAACAGCTCAAGGTCCAAGCACCGTTCAAGGACCAGGCCGCCCTCGAGGCCGAGGTCGCCCGGCGCGTAGCGTTTATCCAGGACTGCCTGCGTAATTCCGGGCTCAAGACACTGGTGCTGGGCATCAGCGGCGGCGTCGACTCCCTGACTGCCGGCCTCTTGGCCCAACGCGCGATGCAGGAACTGCGCTCCCGCACCGGTGACGAGGCCTACCGCTTTATCGCCGTGCGCCTGCCCTACGAAACCCAGTTCGATGAAATCGATGCCCAGGCCTCGGTGGACTTTATCGACCCGGACGAGCGCCACACCGTGAATATCGGCCCGGCGGTGAAAGCCCTGGCCAATGAAGTGGCGGCGTTTGAAGGCAAGGCGGCGGTGTCCCGCGACTTCGTGCTCGGCAACACCAAGGCGCGCATGCGCATGGTGGCGCAGTACACCATCGCCGGCGCGGCCAGCGGCCTGGTGATCGGTACCGACCATGCGGCGGAAGCGGTGATGGGCTTTTTCACCAAGTTCGGTGATGGCGCCTGCGACCTGGCGCCGTTGAGCGGCCTGGTGAAAAACCAGGTACGCGCGATTGCACGGTTCTTTGGTGCGCCGGAGTCGTTGGTGGAGAAGGTGCCGACGGCCGATCTGGAAGACCTGTCGCCAGGCAAACCGGATGAAGCGTCACATGGCGTGACCTATGCCGAGATCGATGCGTTCCTGCACGGTGAGCCGGTGCGCGAGGAAGCGTTCCGGATCATCTGCGAGACGTACCGCAAGACCGAGCACAAGCGGGTGATGCCGTTTGCGCCGTGAGGTGAGCCAGATAGTGGTGTGTTGATTGGCAGGCAGTCATCGGGGGCAAGCCCCCGATGAACGATAACGCGGTCTTACTTCAAGACCACAGTGCCTTTCATCATCGAGATGTGGCCTGGGAACGAGCAGAAGAACGCGTAATCCGTACCGGCCGCCAGTTTCGAGACATCGAAGGTCACCGAATCCTTCTCGCCGGCACCAATGATCTTGGTGTGGGCGATGATGCGGTCGTCACCCTCTTTCAGGTAGTTCTTGTCGATGCCAGCAGCCATGCCATCAGTGGCAACCGGCTGCATGTTGGCGGCGCTGGTCAACACCCAGTTATGACCCATGACGTTTTTCGGCAGGCTGCCGGAGTGAGTCAGCTCGACAGTGAACGTCTTGCAGCTCTTGTCGATCGTGATTTCCTTGGTGTTGAAGGACATCTGGTCAGTGGAGTCGACGGTGACCTTGCACTCTGCAGCAAGCAACTGGCCGCTGGCCAGAGTCAGCAGGGAAACAGCAACGAGTTTGGCAAACATGTGAATCTCCAAGGCAGGGTTTAAACAACGCGTAATGCGACAAGGGTGCCTGAGGCAGGCAAAAATTCTTATGACCTGAATCAACAGATTGTATACAACTTTAGGCTATCAGACTTATCGACACAATCAACCAGCCAAAGTGCCGCAGGCTGTCTATGATCGGCCCATCACCCACTGGAGCCCGAGCCATGCACCTCAACCAACTGTTCAATGGCCTCCTGGCCGCGTACGCCTGCGGTAAGTGAAGGCCAAGCGCCCCTTGAAGCTGCTACCATGTCGTCCCAAGGCAGCTGCGCGCCGCCACCCTCACCTTCGACCCTAGAGGATCGCCCATGGCCAAACCTAATTACTCCTTCGCCAAACGTCAGAGAGACTTGGCCAAGGAACAGAAGAAAGAGGAAAAACTGCAACGCAAGAAAGCCGCGGTAGATGAAGAAGCGGGCGCACTCAACCCGGATGCTGATGGTGAAGTAACGAACGACGAGACTGAAACACCAAAAGATCCAGCTGAATAATTTTCGTTGTGGTGAGCAGGCCACCCCGGCTCACCACGCTCCCCTGCTATTCCAGCGGCATCACCGTCACCCGCACCTCCGGGTCATGGCTCCCTCCCCCCAGAATCACCCCACGCAACGGCGACACATCGGAGAAGTCCCGGCCCCAGGCCAGGGTGATGTGCTCCAGTGCCGGCTGCACATTGTTCGTCGGATCGAAATCCACCCACCCCGATACCGGGCAATACACCGAGACCCACGCGTGGGAGGCATCGGCGCCGATCAGCCGTGGCTGGCCGGGCGGTGGCTGGGTGAGCAGGTAGCCGCTGATGTAACGCGCCGCCAGGCCGCGCGAGCGCAGGCAGGCGAGCATCAGGTGGGCGAAGTCCTGGCACACGCCGCGGCGACGCTCCAGCACTTCCACCAGCGGCGTGGCGACCTGGGTGGCTTCGGCATCGAAGGTGAATTCACTGAAGATCTTTTCCATCAGCGCCTGCACACCCAGCAGCAACGGTTTGCCAGGAGGAAAACAGCTTTCGGAAAATTCGACGAAGGTTTTCTTCAAGTGCACGTAGGGCGATTCGAAGCGATAGCGACAGGCTTCGATCAACTCGAGCGACAGCGGCTGGCTGCTGTAGGTCAGGCTGTCGCGGGTCTGGTCCCAGGCGGGCGACTGCTGGAAATCCAGCACCGGCCGCGCCAGCACTTCCACGGTCAGCCCGGCGTTCACCAGTAATTCATCATGGGGCCGCTCGAACGCCAGGCGGGTGATCGGGTTGCCGAACACGTCCAGCTCATCCCGGCGTGCGGACGGCGGGGGGCTGATATCCAGTTGCTGGGCGCTGCAACGCTGCCAGGCGCACGGCCTCGGCCATAAATGCGCGAGCTGCTGGGCCAGGGACACCGGGCTGTCGTAGTGGTAATGGGTATCGTGGAAAATCTGGTAGCGCGCACTCATCACACCGACACCGTTTGCTGACTGACATCATCCACATGGGCAAAGTGGCGCAAAGCCAGACGATCCGATACCTGCCCACTCTCATCGGCGACCGCCTGCAGCAGGTCGGCCAGGCCTTCAAGTGCGGCACGCACGCTGGATTCGCCAAACAACGGGTTCTCCAGGCACGCCAGGTCGAAACGCGCCAGGCGCTCCACCAATGGGCCCAGGCCGGTTTCCCGAGGCACACCAAAATCGTCGTTGAGACGTCGCAGCGTGCGGCTCACCAGCTTGAGCTGGAACAGCACCGCGTGGGGGTTTTGCTCGTCCAGCAGCAGCAGGTCGAGTACCGGGATCAGCTGCGGCACCGCCAGGTAGCGCGAGCGGTAGGTGATGCTGCTGTTGCCCAGCTCCAGCAACCACTCCAGGCCCGCTTGATCGAACACCGCCACGCCGCGCAGGAATGCCGCCAGGCTGCTGCTGAGAAATTGCAGGCGCTCGATGCGCCGGCCCATCATCAGGAAGCGCCAGCCTTCGTCGCGGGTCATGTCGTCGAGGGCAAACCCGGACAGCGCCGCCAGGGACATCACCAGGCGGTTGAGGAAGTCCAGCAACTCACCAAAATCCGGGCTTTCGCTCTCCAGCTCCAGGGCTTCGCGCTGCAACTCCACCAGGGCCTGCCAGTTTTCACGGGACAGCTTGCCGCGCACCTGGGACGCCGCCCACTGCAAGCGTTGCAGGTTGGCGCGCAGGCTCGACGGCCAATCATCGCCGAGCAAGGCCGCCTGCAAACGCTCGGGCAGCTCGCCCTCCTCCGGCAGCAGGCGCAGGTTTTCACCCAACTCGACCGCCGCCTGCAAGGCCAGGGGGTCATCGCCGTCGACATAGCGCGCCAGCACGATGCGCAGCCAGCGTGCGCTGTCGTCGCAGCGTTCGCAGTAACGGCCGAACCAGAACAGGTTTTCCACCACGCGGGACGGCAGATAAGGGTCGCGACGCACCAGGTCGTGTGCACCGATCGCGCGCTGGGCGCGCCAATGCTCGCCACCGCTGGCACGTTCGCCCAGCACCCAGGTGTCCTTGCTGGCGCCGCCGCGCTGCATCGACACCACTTCGGCATCGGCGTCGGCCGCCACGCGGGTCAGGCCGCCGGGCAATACACGGTAGCCCTCCGCGCTGGCCACGGCATACACGCGCATGCCGATGGCGCGGTGTTGCAGGTGATCCTCCACGGTGTGCCACACCGGTGCCTGGGACAGTTGCGCCAGCTCCTGGGCGACGTAGGCGTAAGGCCGCGCACGCATGCGTTCGGCCAGGGCCTGGCGTTGCTCGTCGTTCAAGTCGCGACCGAATACCGGGGTGAAACTTTGCGACGGAAACGCTGGCTTGATCAGCAGTTCCGGCAGTTTCTCCAGGGCTTCGGCGAGCACCGGCGCCTCACCGCACCACCAGGTGGCGATGGAGGGCAAGAGCAATTCTTCGCCGAACAGGAACTGGTTGATCCTGGGCAGAAAGCCGAGCAAACCGGGGGATTCCAGCACGCCGCTGCCCAGGGCATTGGCCACCAGCACATTGCCCTGGCGCGCGGCGTCGAGCAGGCCGGGTACGCCGAGGGCGGAGTCGGTGCGCAGCTCCAGCGGGTCGCAGAAGTCGTCGTCGAGGCGACGCATGATCGCGTGCACCCGGCGCAGGCCACTGAGGGTTTTCAGGAACACCGTGCTGTCGCGCACCGTGAGGTCGCCGCCTTCCACCAGCGGGTAGCCGAGCTGACGCGCGAGGTACAGGTGTTCGAAATAGCTCTCGTTGAAACGCCCAGGGGTGAGCAGCACGATCAGCGGCGGCTGGTCATCGCTCGGCGCCTGGCGGGCCAGGGTTTCCTGGAGCGTGCGGAAGAAACCGGTGAGGTGCTGCACCTGCAGATCACGGTACAGGTCCGGGAAGGCGCGGGACACGATGGTGCGGTTTTCCAACGCATAACCGGCGCCCGAAGGCGCCTGCGTGCGGTCGGCGGTGACCCACCAGCGGCCATCCGGGGTACGCGCCAGATCCACGGCATACAGGTGCAGAAACGCACCATCAGGCGGTTGGATGCCCTGGCACGGCCAGAGGAAATTGTTATGCCCGAACACCAGCTCGGCCGGCAGCAGGCCTTCCTTGATCAAGCGTTGCGGCCCGTAGAGGTCCGCCAGTACGGCGTTGAGCAGGCGCGCACGCTGGGCGATACCGGCTGACAGCTGCTGCCATTCATCGGCCGCCAGCACATGGGGCAGCAGGTCCAGTTCCCACGGGCGATCGGCGCCCTTGGGGTCGGCGTAGACGTTATAGGTGACGCCGTTTTCCTGGATCTGCCTTGTCAGCAGCGCCTGGCGCTGGGCCAGTTGCGCGGGTGTGCTGCGTTGCAGGTGATCGAGCAAGCGCTGCCAATGGGCGCGTACTGCGCCACTGTCGTCCAGCAGTTCGTGATAAGTACCCGCGGTCAGCGGGTATTGGTCGAGCAAGTCGGGCATGGAACGCTCGGCAGAGGCAAAGGGGCTCAGTTTAATTCAAATTCACTGCAATCTAATGTGGGAGGGCGCTTGCTCCCTCCCACATTGTGATCGCTTTTAGTCATTTTTATTGGGGTGACGCCGCAGATCCAGGGTCATCGGCAATTCGTCATTGATCACAACACTCGGCACGGTGAGCTTGCCAGGCGTGTGGCCGAGACGGAAAAACCGCGCCATGCGCCGGCTCTCCGCCTCATTGGCGTTTACCGGCAGGCTGTCGTAGTTACGCCCGCCCGGATGCGCGACATGGTACTGGCAGCCGCCCAGGGAGCGTTGCATCCAGGTGTCCAGCAGGTCGAACACCAGCGGCGCGTGCACCGGGATGGTCGGTTGCAGGCAGTTGGCAGGTTGCCAGGCGCGGTAACGCACGCCGGCGACGAACTCGCCAATGCGCCCGGTCGGTTGCAGTGGCACCGGGATGCCATTGCAGGTCAGCAGGTAGCGTTGCGGCGGCAGCCCGCTCACCTTCACCTGCAAGCGCTCCAGGGACGAATCCACATAGCGCACCGTGCCGCCCACCGCGCCCTCTTCGCCCAGCACATGCCAAGGTTCCAGGGCCTGGCGCAGTTCCAGCTCGATCCCGCTGACGGCGTAATCGCCCACCTTGGGGAAGCGGAACTCCAGGTGCGCGGCGAACCATTCGGCGCGCAACGGGTAACCGGCGGCGTTCAACTCGACGATCACATCGGCAAAGTCCTGCTCGATAAAGTGCGGCAACAGGAAGCGGTCATGCAATTCGGTGCCCCAGCGCGCCAGTTTCGGCGGCGCATAGGGTTCACGCCAGAAGCGCGCGACCAAGGCCCGCAGCAGCAATTGCTGGGTCAGGCTCATGCGTGCGTGGGGCGGCATTTCAAAGGCACGCAACTCCAGCAGGCCCAAGCGGCCGGTGGCGCCATCCGGCGAATAGAGTTTGTCGATACAGAATTCGGCGCGGTGGGTGTTGCCCGTCACGTCGATCAACAGGTTGCGCAGCAGGCGATCCACCAACCACGGCGGGCATTCTTCACCCGGCCGCGGCATTTGCGCAAAGGCGATTTCCAGCTCATACAGCGCGTCGTTACGGGCTTCGTCCACCCGCGGTGCCTGGGAGGTCGGGCCGATAAACAGGCCGGAAAACAGGTACGAGAGCGAGGGGTGGTTATGCCAATAGCTGATCAGGCTGCGCAGCAGGTCGGGCCGGCGCAGGAATGGCGAGTCCTTGGGCGTCGCGCCCCCCAGCACAAAGTGGTTACCGCCGCCGGTGCCGGTATGGCGGCCGTCGATCATGAACTTCTCGGTGGTCAGCCGGGTTTGCCGCGCCTCCTCGTAGAGGAATTCGGTGCGCTCCACCAACTCGTCCCAGGTCGCGGACGGCTGTACGTTGACCTCGATCACACCCGGATCCGGCGTGACGCGAAAGTTGCTCAGGCGCATATCGAACGGCGGTTCGTAGCCTTCCAGCAGCACCGGGCAATGCAGTTCCTCGGCGGTGGCTTCGATGGCTGCCACCAGTTCCAGGTAATCCTCGACGCGTTCCAGGGGCGGCATAAACAGGTACAGGCGCCCTTCCCGCGCTTCGGCACACAGGGCAGTGCGGGTCAGCCAGTCGGCGGACTCGTCGACCTCGGGCACTCGCTCGTCGTTCGGCGCGGGTTCGCCATGGCTTTGCAGTTGCGCACTGGTCGGCAGTTCCGGCTGATCCTGGTTAGGGTCGGTGGGGTGCACGAACGGATACTCCGCCGCCGTCACCCACGGCTGCGAGGCCAACGGCAGGCGATAGCCCAGCGGCGAATCCCCCGGCACCAGGCGGCAATGGTTATCGCGCAGGTACCAGCGCCCGCTCTGCCAGCGGTCATTGGCCGCCGTACGCGCCAGCGGCAGTACCTGGCCGATGACTTTATCCAGGCCCTGGCTGAACACCTTGCGCAGGCGTTCGCGCTCCAGCTCGTCACTCAAGCGCGGGTCCTGGGCCGTGACGTTTTGCGGCAACGCACCTTCGCGCCACAGGTAGTAGAAATTGTCTTCGTAGGCCGGGAATACAAAGCGCGCCGGCAACTTCAGGCGCTCGGCGACGCTGGCCAGGAAGCGCCCGGCCATTACGCCATCGGCGCCGTAGTCCTGTTGTTCATCGGCGATCAGCGCGCTGTTGTGCCAGATGGGCACGCCGTCACGGCGCCAGTAGCAGTTAAGCGACCAGCGCGGCAATTGCTCGCCGGGGTACCACTTGCCCTGGCCGAAGTGCACCAGGCCCTTGGGTGCGTAGTGCTTGCGCATGCGCTGGAACAGCTCGGCGGACAAGCGCCGCTTGTCCGGCCCGAGGGCTGCGGTGTTCCACTCGGCGCCGTCAGGGTCGTCGATGGAGACGAAGGTCGGCTCGCCGCCCATGGTCAGGCGTACATCATCCTTGAGCAGGTCGCCATCGATCTGCCGGCCCAGGGCCTGGATCGCCAGCCATTGCTCTTCGGTGTAGGGCTTGGTGACCCGTGGCGCTTCCCAGATGCGCTCCACCGACATCTCGTGGGTAAATTCGCACTCGCAGGGTTCCACCAGCCCACTGATCGGCGCGGCGGACGATGGATCGGGACTACAGGCCAACGGGATATGCCCTTCACCGGCGAACAGCCCGGAGGTGGCATCCAGGCCGATCCAGCCGGCACCGGGCAAATACACTTCGCACCAGGCGTGCAGGTCGGTGAAGTCGACTTCGGTGCCGGAGGGGCCGTCGAGGGCTTTGACGTCGGCGGTCAGCTGGATCAGATAACCGGACACAAACCGCGCCGCCAACCCGAGGTTGCGCAGCAATTGCACCAGCAGCCAGGCCGAATCACGGCAGGAGCCGGAAGCATTTTCCAGGGTGAATTCCGGGGTTTGCACCCCCGGTTCCATGCGGATCAGGTAGCCGATGTCGGCGGCCAGGCGCTGGTTGAGGCCCACCAGGAAGTCCACGGCCGGCAACGGCGTGCGGTCGATACCCGCCAGGTAGGCGGCAAACCTCGGCGTCAGCGGCAGGGTTTCCAGGTACGGCGCCAGCTCGCGCTGTTCATCGGCGGCGTAGCTGAAGGGGATTTTTTCGGCGTAGGGCTCAAGGAAAAAATCGAACGGGTTGAACACCGCCATCTCGGCGACCAGGTCAACCTCGATGCGCAGTTCATCGGTCTTTTCCGGGAACACCAGACGCGCCAGGTAATTGCCCTGGGGGTCCTGCTGCCAATTGATGAAGTGCTGCTCGGGCAGCACTTTGAGTGCGTAGGACAAAATCCGCGTGCGGCTATGGGCCGCCGGGCGCAGACGCACAATCTGTGGGCCGAGTTCGACCGCGCGGTCGTAGCGGTAATGCGTAACGTGGTGCAACGCGACATGAATCGACACGGCGGCCTCCTGCGAGCCAGGGCATGGACACAACGCGCGCAAGACTTATGCCAGAGCGGCGGTCATTGCGCTTTATCGTAAGACCCGGTGCAGTACAGCACCAAAACGGCGCCGACGGTGGTGTCGTGGTGCAGGCGCCGCACATATTTGCGGCGTTAATGTGAGGATGGGTGGCGAATCTACCCAATCAACGGGTTTTGCGCTTTGCGATTACGGCTGGTTTAACCGCCTGCCGAATGCGACGGATTCCCACGAGTTTCATGCGCATCTCTCGCTGAACCTTGCTGTTAAGTGTCAATAATCCGAGCAATGGGAATAACAGCGCCAACCCATACAGGACTTTGTGAGGCTGGAATTGAACCATCGGAACTACAAACAGCAGACAGGCGACATAGATACCGACCATTACCCACACCCAGGAGGGTCGGCCCCGCAAAATCATAAAGTTGCTATGAACCGTCAACAGAATGAGCAGCGCCCCGGCAGACATGATCTTGAGCCCCACTTGAGCCATCGGCGCATCACGAAAATAGGTGATGAACGCCAGCGCCACAGCCAACGCCAAAGAAAAACACGCAGCAAATACGCCGCTCATAAACGTCAGAAAGTATTGTCTGAAAAAGTCGCGTAGCGTCATCAATTCGCTCATTCGCTTACCTCCTCGTACAGTCCAATCGCGATGGTGTTGACGTTTCCGGAGTAGGCACTCCCGCCAAACCCAACGCTTGCGCCCAGGACGTCTTTGATCTGGGTAGTGGTGCTGTGCTTGAGCTGCGTAGGGGTGAAACGCTTGGTGAGTTCGCCCGACGCCTGCCTCAATTTGATCATCTTCGCGGTCAAGCTGGGATGGTTGATGCTCAGCAGCTCTTTCGTCAGCTTGGCTCTTTCCTGGCGATTCAAACCGCGAAGCACATCACGCAGGCTCTTGCCCGTCGATGCTTTGGCGGCCCTGACCAGCTTGACCGTCGTCAGGGCCGAAGCGCCCACGCCAGCCAGTGATACGGCGTCCAGCACGATGGACGCATTCTGGTACCAGCCTTCACTGTCGAGCGAATCCTTGACCTCCGGTTTGGCGACTTCCAGCGCTGTTCGGGCAATGCCGTTGAAACACTGAAGCGTACTTGCGCCGGCAGCCGCATACCCCACTACAACGATGACGGAACTGGCGCCAGCGCTGAAAGGCACCAGAATTGTTCCACTGGCGATCGCAGCCCAACTGATGACCGCCCCCAAGCAGGAGATTCCGGTATTCACGGCTTCGCCAATCAGTCGCGATTCTCGAGGATTGCTCACGACATGTTGAGCAAACTGTGTTGGCGCAATGTACTTCTGCGCTTCACGCAAAATGATGCGCTTGGGCTTGATGCTGCAGATGGGCTTGAATTCGCGCAGGGTAATGACATTGAAATCAGCGTCGATATACACCACCCCCGCGCCGACGATGCTGGGGTCGGCGTCGATGGCCGCGAACAGCCGTGGCAGGTTGATCTGGCTTTCGATGCGCTGGCGCGCCATGAACTGGGAGCGGTTGGAGTCCATGCCGATGCCGGCCAGGGGGTTGCCCATGGGGTGTTCTTCCTTGAAGGGGTGGAGACTGGACTGACGCTATCGGGGGCAAGCCCCCTCCGACACTTGTCTGTATTCGCAATCCAATGTGGGAGGGGGCTTGCCCCCGATAGCGATTTAATGGGCGCCACCTTACCAAACAGCCTCCCCACCGCCTAGAAAGCAAAACGCCAGCACAAGGCTGGCGTTTGCATTTTCAAGCGACGATCAACGCGGCACAACCGGCTTGCGGGCCGGCTTGCCGCCCTTGCCCTTGGCCGCATCACTGCGTTCCTTGGCCGCCTGCTTGTTACGCGCCTGGGCCGCCGCCTTGGCTTGCTCACGCTTGTCCCACGGGTTGCTGCCGTCACTGCCACGGGGCGGCAAGCCGGTGTGCTGGGTGAGGATCCTGGTGGTGGTTTCCTTGGCGACCTTGTGGCTGCCAGCCGGCGTCGAGTTCTTGCGACGGGCGCTCTGGTAGCTGTCGGTGCTCGGCTGGTGCAGCGGGATCAGCTGGTCCTTGCCCGGCCCGATCAGGTCGGCACGGCCCATGCGGGTCAGCGCTTCACGCAGCATCGGCCAGCCCTTCGGGTCGTGATAGCGCAGGAACGCCTTGTGCAGGCGGCGCTGCTCTTCGCTCTTGACGATGGTCACCGCGTCGCTCTTATAGGTGACCTTGCGCAGCGGGTTCTTGCCCGAGTGATACATCGCGGTGGCGGTGGCCATCGGCGACGGGTAGAACGCCTGCACCTGGTCGGCGCGGAAGCCGTTGCCCTTGAGCCACAGGGCCAGGTTCATCATGTCTTCATCGGTGGTGCCCGGGTGGGCGGCGATGAAGTACGGGATCAGGTACTGCTCCTTGCCCGCTTCCTTGGTGTACTTCTCGAACATGCGCTTGAACTTGTCATAGCTGCCGATGCCCGGCTTCATCATCTGGTTGAGCGGACCTTCCTCGGTGTGTTCCGGGGCGATCTTGAGGTAGCCACCGACGTGGTGGGTGACCAGCTCCTTGACGTATTCCGGCGACTCGACCGCGAGGTCGTAGCGCAGGCCGGAAGCGATCAGGATCTTCTTCACCCCCGGCAATGCACGGGCGCTGCGGTACAACTGGATCAACGACGAGTGGTCGGTGTTCAGGTTCGGGCAGATACCGGGGAACACGCACGACGGCTTGCGGCACGCGGATTCGATTTCCGGGCTCTTGCAGGCAATGCGGTACATGTTCGCGGTCGGGCCGCCGAGGTCGGAGATCACACCGGTGAAACCCGGCACCTTGTCGCGGATCTCTTCGATTTCGCGAATGATCGACTCTTCGGAACGGTTCTGGATGATCCGGCCTTCGTGCTCGGTGATCGAGCAGAAGGTGCAGCCGCCGAAGCAACCACGCATGATGTTCACCGAGAAACGGATCATGTCGTAGGCCGGGATTTTCTCCTTGCCGTACGCCGGGTGCGGAACACGGGCGTACGGCATGCCGAACACGTAGTCCATTTCTTCGGTGGTCATCGGAATGGGCGGCGGGTTGAACCATACGTCCACTTCGCCGTGCTTCTGCACCAGGGCGCGGGCGTTGCCTGGGTTGGTTTCCAGGTGCAGCACGCGGTTGGCGTGGGCATAGAGCACGGCGTCGCCACGGACTTTTTCCACCGAGGGCAGGCGGATCACGGTCTTGTCGCGGGTCATGCGCGGGCTGGCCAGGATCTGCACGACCTTGGCTTCTTCCGGATCATCGACCGGCCCCTTTTCCTGCTCGATGGCGCAGGCCTGGGTGTCCTGGGTGTTGACGTACGGGTTGATGATCTTGTCGACCTTGCCCGGGCGGTCGATACGTGTGGAATCCACTTCGTACCAGCCGGCTGGGGTATCGCGACGGATGAACGCGGTGCCGCGCACATCGGTAATGTCTTCGATCTTGTGGCCCCACGACAGGCGCTGGGCGACTTCGACGATGGCCCGCTCGGCGTTGCCGTACAGCAGGATATCGGCGGTGGCGTCGATCAGGATCGAGTTGCGCACGCGGTCCTGCCAGTAGTCGTAGTGGGCGATGCGGCGCAGGGATGCTTCGATGCCGCCGAGTACGATCGGCACGTTCTTGTAGGCTTCCTTGCAACGCTGGCTGTACACCAGGCTGGCGCGGTCCGGGCGTTTGCCGGCCATGCCGCCTGGGGTGTAGGCGTCATCGGAACGGATTTTCTTGTCGGCAGTGTAGCGGTTGATCATCGAGTCCATGTTGCCGGCCGCGACGCCGAAGAACAGGTTCGGCTCGCCCAGTTTCATGAAGTCGTCTTTGGACTGCCAGTTCGGCTGCGCAATGATCCCGACGCGGAAGCCCTGGGACTCCAGCAGCCGGCCGATGATGGCCATGCCGAACGACGGGTGGTCCACGTAGGCATCACCGGTGACGATGATGATGTCGCACGAATCCCAGCCAAGCTGATCCATCTCCTCCCTGCTCATCGGCAGGAATGGCGCAGGGCCGAAACATTCGGCCCAGTACTTGGGATAGTCAAATAACGGCTTGGCTGTTTGCATGACGGTGACCGGTGTTGAGATGAAAAATCGCGGGCGCGGAATATAGCACAAATTTTGACCAATTCCGACGGTAATGGTCGGAATTGAGCAGACGGGTTATTCGTCGTCGTCGAAGTTGTAGCTGCCCGGCGCCAGGTTCTCGAAGCGCGTGTATTTACCGATGAACGCCAGGCGGATAAAGCCGATCGGGCCGTTACGCTGCTTGCCGATAATGATCTCGGCAATGCCTTTGTGCTCGGTCTCGGGGTGATACACCTCGTCGCGGTACACGAACATGATCACGTCAGCATCCTGCTCGATCGCTCCGGATTCCCGTAGGTCGGAGTTCACCGGGCGCTTGTTGGGACGTTGTTCCAGGGAGCGGTTGAGCTGGGACAGGGCGACTACCGGGCAGTTGAATTCCTTGGCCAGGGCCTTGAGCGACCGAGAGATTTCGGAAATTTCGTTGGTGCGGTTATCGCCACTGGAGCCCGGGATCTGCATCAATTGCAGGTAGTCGATCATGATCAGGGCGATGTCACCGTGCTCACGTACCAGGCGGCGCGTACGTGCACGCATCTCGGACGGGCTGATACCGGCGGTGTCATCGATAAACAGCTTGCGGTCGTTGAGCAGGTTGACCGCCGAAGTCAGGCGCGGCCAGTCGTCGTCTTCCAGGCGACCGGCACGCACCTTGGTCTGGTCGATACGGCCGAGGGACGACAGCATACGCATGATCAGCGATTCGCCTGGCATCTCGAGGGAGTACACCAGGACGGTCTTGTCGCTGCGCAACACGGCGTTTTCCACCAGGTTCATCGCAAAGGTGGTCTTACCCATGGATGGACGGCCGGCGACGATGATCAGGTCGGACGGCTGCAGGCCGCTGGTCTTCTCGTCGAGGTCGGTGTAGCCGGTGGAAATACCGGTGATGGCGTTGTCGGTGTTGAACAAGGTGTCGATGCGGTCGATGGCCTTGGTCAACAGGTCGTTGACGCTGACCGGGCCGCCGGTTTTCGGGCGCGCTTCGGCGATCTGGAAGATCTGGCGCTCGGCTTCGTCAAGGATTTCGGCGGCGGTGCGGCCTTCGGGGTTGAAGGCGCTGTCGGCGATTTCGGTGCTGATGCCGATCAACTGGCGCAGGGTGGCGCGCTCGCGAACGATCTGGGCATAGGCCTTGATGTTGGCGACGGACGGCGTGTTTTTTGCCAGCTCACCCAGGTAGCCCAGGCCACCGACCTGGGAGGTCTGGCCTTCCTTGTCCAACTGCTCGGCCAGGGTCACCACGTCGATTGGGGAGTTCTGGTCGGCCAGCTTGGCGATGGCACGGAAGATCAGGCGGTGGTCATGGCGATAGAAATCACCGTCCGAGACTTGATCCAGCACGCGTTCCCAGGCGTTGTTGTCCAGCATCAGGCCACCGAGCACGGCCTGTTCGGCCTCGATGGAATGCGGCGGCACCTTCAGGGCAGCGGTTTGCAGATCGTATTGCTCAGGAGCTGAAATATCGTTCATGGCCACTTGGAATTAGGGGATTGTAGAAAAACAAAAGGCACGACCTGTAAACAGGATCGTGCCCGATGTTAACTGCCCGGCACACGAGGTGCCAGTCAGTTAGGTGCGACTTAAGCTGCTACCACGACAACGCGTACGGTGGCTTCAACTTCGGCGTGCAGGTGCACGGCTACGTCGAATTCGCCTACGTTGCGGATGGTGCCGTTCGGCAGACGAACTTCGCTCTTCTGCACTTCAACGCCGGAGGCGGTCAGTGCATCAGCGATGTCGTGGGTGCCGATCGAACCGAACAGCTTGCCTTCGTCACCGGCGGTGGCAGTGATAGTCACTTCCAGCTCAGCCAGTTGGGCAGCGCGAGTTTCGGCCGAAGCTTTCTTGTCTGCTGCTGCTTTTTCCAGCTCGGCACGACGCTCTTCAAACGCAGCCAGGTTGGCAGCGGTTGCAGCGGTGGCTTTGCCGTATGGCAGCAGGTAGTTACGACCGTAGCCGGCCTTAACGTTCACTTTGTCGCCCAGGTTGCCCAGGTTGGCGACTTTTTCCAGAAGGATCAGTTGCATGTGAAAATCCTCTAACTTTTAACCTTCACCGTTCGCGTTATCGGCGTCTTTCGGCGCAGAACGTCCGCGAAAATCAATCAGGCTGTCGACAATGGCCAAGACCACGAGTAACGGACCGATCAAGTGCATGAGCGGCAGGACGGTGACGTAGATCCCCACCAGCCAGAAACTGGCCAGTCTTTTCTGCGCGACAAGCCCGTGAATCAGGGACAAGCCAGCGAAGAACAGCGGCACACCGCACAACGGCAACAGGATCAAGGTGTGCCACCCGATAAACGGGGCAACGCACATGACGGCCAGCAGTGACAGCGCAACGCGCTTGGGGATCCGGATTGCGCGAAACTCGCTTCCGAAACCGCCGGGGTTATACAACAACGCCTGCCAATAGCGCCCAAGAATCAGGCACAACACACTAAAGACCTGCACCGAAACCGCTGTCGAAATGATCAACATCGGAACTGCCAGTGAAGCGAGTGCTGCTTTCTGGTCTGCCGAGAACTTCTCGTAAGACTCACCCATCACCAGCGGCAAGACGTGTTGAAACGTCTGCGCCAGCGACTCGATGAAGGAACCGAAGACGGTCCCCAGGCTCACCGCACACAACAACCCCACGGCCGTGCTGACCAGCAGCACGCGATTCCAGGAATGCCCGGCGCGCAAAACCAACGCCAGGCTGCAACTCCCCAACAGCACCAGAAGCGCTGTCGGGTCTTGCAGGAAATGCCAGCTCACCAACACTGACAACAACCCCAGACCCAGGACGCTCAAGGCGTCCGAACCGCGCCGCAGGAGCACAAGGCAACCCGCGGCGGCACCCAACCAGAACAACAACGGCAACACTGCACATCCAGCCACTACCAGAGTGGCCTGCACACGACCGCGCATGATGAACTCAGCTAAGGCGCGCATGCATTCAATCCCTTACTACTTGTCGACTGCCCGGTCTCAGCGGCCGTGGCTGTCGGTGTAGGCCAGCAGGGCCAGGAAGCGGGCGCGCTTGATAGCGGTAGCCAGCTGACGCTGATAACGTGCTTTGGTACCGGTGATACGGCTTGGAACGATTTTGCCGGTCTCGGATACGTAGGCTTTCAGAGTGTTGAGATCTTTGTAGTCGATCTCCTTCACTTCTTCAGCGGTGAAGCGGCAAAACTTACGACGACGGAAGAAACGTGCCATTTGATAGGCTCCTTAATAAGGTCCGTGGATTACTCGTCAGCGTTATCGCTGCTGTCGCTGTCATCACTATCAGCGCTATCAGCGCCTTCGTGCTCAGGACGGTCGCGACGCTCACGGCGCTCACTGCGGTTTTCTTCAGCCTTGAGCATCTCGGATTGGCCGGTAACGGCTTCTTCGCGACGGATGACCAGGTTACGGATCACTGCATCGTTGTAGCGGAAGTTGTCTTCCAGCTCGGCCAGGGCCTTGCCAGTGCACTCAACGTTCAGCATCACGTAGTGAGCCTTGTGAACATTGTTGATTGCGTAGGCCAGTTGACGACGACCCCAATCTTCCAGACGGTGGATTTTGCCGCCGTCTTCTTCGATCAGCTTGGTGTAACGCTCAACCATGCCGCCGACTTGCTCGCTTTGATCCGGGTGGACCAAAAAGATGATTTCGTAATGACGCATGAATGCTCCTTACGGGTTGTAGCCTGCCGCTCAAAAACGGTCAGACAAGGAGTGAATGACACTTATGGATCTTGCCGCAGGGAGGCACATCGGTGCCTGCCAGGAAGGCAAGGGGCGCAATTGTAGAGAAGGGGAAGAACGGGCGCAAGGTGATTGGTGATTATTTGAACAATCGCCCAGGCACCACAAAAGCAAATGTGGGAGGGGACAGTCCCCTCCCACATGCTGGTTCTACGCCAGGCTTGGAATTACTTCTTCGCCTTGGCCTTGGCACCACGCTGACGCTGGGCCTCAAACAGGCACACGCCGGTCGCGACCGACACGTTCAGGCTGCTGACGCTACCGGCCATCGGCAGGTGCACCAGATAATCGCAATGTTCACGGGTCAGGCGACGCATGCCCTTGCCTTCGGCCCCCATGATGAGGATGGTCGGACCGGTGAGGTCCTGGTCATAAATGCTGACCTCGGCCTCTCCCGCCGTGCCCACGACCCACAGGCCGCGCTGCTGGAGTTTCTCCAGGGTGCGCGCCAGGTTGGTCACGGCCACCAGCGGAATCACTTCCGCCGCGCCACAGGCGACTTTACGCACCACCGGCGTCAAGGTAGCCGACTTGTCCTTCGGCACAATCACCGCCAACGCACCCGCAGCATCCGCCGAGCGCAGGCACGCGCCGAGGTTGTGCGGGTCGGTCACGCCGTCCAGCACCAGCAGCAGCGGTGCACCTTCGGTACGGTCGAGCAGCTCATCGAGCATCGCTTCGCCCCAGACCTGGCTCGGGCTGACGTCCGCCACCACACCCTGGTGAACGCCTTCGACCCACACGTCCATTTCACGCCGTTCGGCCTGGCCGATGGCGACTTTGTTTTGGCTGGCCAACTCGACCAACGCCTGTACGCGCGGCTCGCTGCGACCTTCGGCCAGCCAGACTTGCTTGACGCGCTTAGGATGGTGACGCAGCAGTGCTTCTACGGCGTGGACGCCGTAGATTTTTTCCAGACTCATGACTTGGCCTTAGGTTTGCGCGACCCGCCGCTTTTCGCGGGGGCCGAACCCGCTTTTGGCGGGCCTTTACGGTGTTTACTGGGCTTGCTCGACGGCTTTTCCGCCCCTTGGGACTTTCCCCCAGACGCCGCTTTACCACCGCTTTTGGCTTCGTTGAGCAACTGCTGCTTCAACTCACGACTTTTGCGCAGTTCGGCGTTTTTCGCCGCCGCGTCGCTTGGGCGGTAGGCCTCGGGGGCTTTGTCCTTGGCTGCTGGACGGCGCCCGGCCTTGGCTGGAGCGGGCTCTGCAACTGCCGCTTTGGCGGGAGTGCCTTTGCCTTTGCTTGCAGGCGAAGTCGTCTCGCTGCCACGCTTTTTACGGCCCGGCGCTTCGGCGGGCTTGTCAGGCATGCCAAAGTCGATCTTGCGCTCGTCGAGATCGACGCGCATGACCTGCACTTCCACGGTATCGCCCAAACGGAAGCTGCGACCGGTACGCTCGCCCGCCAGGCGGTGGTGCACAGGGTCGAAGTGGTAGTAGTCACCCGGCAAGGCGGTGACGTGCACCAGGCCTTCGACGTAGATGTCGGTCAGCTCGACGAACAGGCCAAAGCCGGTCACGGCGGTGATCACGCCTGGGAACGACTCGCCCACGCGGTCCTTCATGAACTCGCACTTGAGCCAGTTCACCACGTCGCGGGTGGCTTCGTCGGCGCGGCGCTCGCTCATGGAGCACTGCTCGCCCAACTGTTCCAGGGCCGCTTCGTCGTACGGGTAGATCCGCGCCTTCGGAATGGTCATGGCACCGGCACGCTTGACGTGCGGGGTGTTCTGCTTGGAATGGATCACGCTGCGGATTGCGCGGTGCGTGAGCAAGTCCGGATAACGGCGAATCGGCGAGGTGAAGTGGGTGTACGCCTCGTAATTCAGGCCGAAGTGGCCCTGGTTGTCGGCGCTGTACACCGCCTGGCTCAGGGAGCGCAGCATCACGGTCTGGATCACGTGGTAATCCGGACGGTCCTTGATGCTGGCCAGCAGTGCCTGGTAGTCCTTCGGCGTCGGGCCGTCCTTGCCTTTGTGCAGGGACAGGCCCAGCTCGCCGAGGAACGCGCGCAGTTTTTCCAGGCGCTCCGGTGGCGGGCCATCGTGTACACGGTAGAGCGCAGGGATTTCGTGCTTTTTCAGGAATTCAGCGGTGGCCACGTTGGCCGCCAGCATGCATTCCTCGATCAGCTTGTGCGCATCGTTACGGGTGGTCGGGGTGATCGCGGCGATCTTGCGCTCGGAACCGAAGACAATCCGGGTTTCCTGGGTTTCAAAATCGATCGCGCCACGCACATGACGGGCACCCAGCAACACTTTGTACAACGCGTACAGCTGCTTGAGGTGCGGCACCACATGCCCGTACTCACCACGCAACGCCTTGGCTTCGCTGGTTTTCGGCTGCTCCAGGATGGTGCTGACCTTGTTGTAGGTCAGGCGTGCCTGGGAGTGGATCACCGCTTCGTAGAACTGGTAATCGGTCATTTCGCCGGTTTTCGAGATAGTCATCTCGCAGACCATGGCCAAACGGTCGACTTTCGGGTTCAGGGAGCACAGGCCGTTGGACAGCTGCTCGGGCAGCATCGGGATCACGCGCTCAGGGAAATACACGGAGTTGCCGCGTACCTGGGCCTCGTTATCCAGGGCCGAACCGATCTTCACATAGCTGGAGACGTCGGCAATCGCGACGAACAACTTCCAGCCACCGGAGAACAGGCGCAGCTTGCCGGGCTTGGCTTCGCAGTAGACCGCATCGTCGAAGTCGCGGGCATCTTCACCGTCAATCGTGACAAACGGCAGATGGCGCAGGTCGATGCGTTTTTCCTTGTCCTTCTCTTCGACTTCCGGCTTGAGCTTGGCGGCTTCCTTGAGCACAGCCTCAGGCCAGACGTGAGGAATGTCGTAGGTGCGCAGCGCGACGTCGATTTCCATGCCCGGCGCCATGTAGTTGCCGACCACTTCAACAATATCGCCCTGGGGCTGGAAGCGCGCAGTCGGCCAGTGGGTGATTTTCACCTCGACGAACTGGCCGACCTTGGCAGCGCCATTGCGGCCCGGGGTGATCAGCACTTCCTGCTGGACCTTCGGGTTATCCGGCACAACAAAGCCGATACCGCCTTCTTCGAAGTAGCGGCCGACGATGGACTCGTGGGCACGGGACACCACTTCGACAATCACGCCTTCACGGCGACCGCGACGGTCCAGGCCGGAAACCCGCGCCAGGGCACGGTCGCCATCGAACACCAGGCGCATCTGCGCCGGGCTCATGAACAGGTCATCACTGCCGTCATCCGGGATCAGGAAGCCGAACCCGTCACGGTGGCCGGCAATGCGGCCGAGGATCAGGTCGAGCTTATCCACGGGTGCGTAGGTGCCACGGCGGGTGTAGATCAGTTGAGCATCGCGCTCCATGGCACGCAGGCGGCGGCGCAGGGCTTCGAGCTGGTCTTCGGTGGTCAGACCGAACTCTTCGACCAGCTGCTCACGGCTAGCAGGCGAACCCCGATCGGCGAGGTGCGCCAGGATCAGTTCGCGGCTAGGAATAGGGTTTTCATATTTTTCCGCTTCACGAGCGGCCTCGGGATCGAGGGACTGCCAATCGGCCATTAGAGATTTTTCACCTTGTCTATATGCGGGTTAGTTTGGCATACGCGTATTGAAACGGGAAATTTCAGGCATCAACAAGCGTTTAAAAGCCTTTTACAGCCCTCGCCGCGCACCTTGCACGACCATTGGCGAAATTTTCC
This sequence comes from Pseudomonas sp. GV047, assembly GCF_003058245.1. Taxonomy (NCBI): domain Bacteria; kingdom Pseudomonadati; phylum Pseudomonadota; class Gammaproteobacteria; order Pseudomonadales; family Pseudomonadaceae; genus Pseudomonas; species Pseudomonas sp. GV047. The sequence goes on from NZ_QCWA01000003.1 coordinate 162,706, forward strand.
AGGTTTTTTTCATAGCAGGGGTTTACAGTTAAAAAACCGCTCCGTATAGTGCGCGCCATCGACGACGGCAACGTTGTTGATGCTGCCCAGGTGGTGAAATTGGTAGACACGCCAGCTTCAGGTGCTGGTGATCGCAAGGTCGTGGAAGTTCGAGTCTTCTCCTGGGCACCAAATTCAGATCAAACCCGCGAAAGCGGGTTTTTTCGTTTCAGGCTTCTGATTTTTAACGAGAAAATCGATTTATATTTTTCGAATCAGGGGTTTACAGATTAAAAAGCCCGCCGTATAGTTCGCCCCATCAACAGCGGCAACGTTGCTTGATAATGCCCAGGTGGTGAAATTGGTAGACACGCCAGCTTCAGGTGCTGGTGATCGCAAGGTCGTGGAAGTTCGAGTCTTCTCCTGGGCACCAAATTCAGATCAAACCCGCGAAAGCGGGTTTTTTCGTTTCCGGGGCTTGAAAACTCCATCAGCAATTTCCCCCCCTTCGGCGCACTTGAGAAGTTTTATCGTTTATCCTTGCAATGATTTGTTGCACTCAAGTGAGGAAAACCCCGGATGATGATCCGCGATACCCGTCTCAAGACATCCCTTCTGCGTGGCCTGACCATCACTCTGCTCGGCCTGACCCTACTCTCCCCCGCCGCCTACTCCGCCGACAAAGTCTCCCTGACCCTGTACAACGGCCAACACAAAGAAGTCGGCGATGAACTCGCCAAGGCCTTCGAAGCCAGGACCGGTATTCACGTCAACGTACGCAAGGGCAGCAGCAACCAACTGGCCAGCCAAGTCGTGGAGGAAGGCGACCGCTCCCCTGCCGACGTGATCTACACCGAAGAATCGCCGCCATTGAACAAACTTGGCGAGCAAGGCCTGCTGGCCAAGATCGATGCAGGCACGCTCGACGTCCTGCCCAAGGATTACGTGGGTCGTAACGGCGACTGGATGGGCGTGACCGCACGCACCCGCGTCGTAGCCTTCAACCCCAAACTGATTGCCGAGAAAGACCTGCCCAAGTCGGTATTGGATTTCGCCGGCCCCGAGTGGCAAGGCAAGGTCGGCTTCGTACCTACCAGCGGTGCCTTCCAGGAACAGGCCGTGGCGATCATCAAGCTGCACGGCCGTGAAGCCGCCGAAGAATGGCTGACCGGCCTGCGTGCCTTCGGCAAGGTGTACAGCAACAATATGGTCGCCCTGAAGGCCGTGGAAAACGGCGAAGTAGCCACCGTTCTGGTGAACAACTACTACTGGTTTGCCCTGAAGAAAGAAAAAACCAACCTCGATTCCCAACTGCACTACTTCACCGATGGCGATGCCGGCGGCCTGATCACCGTGTCTTCGGCGGCCGCGCTGAAGTCCAGCAAGCATCCCAAAGAAGCCCAGCAACTGCTGGCGTTCATGGCCAGCGAAGAAGGCCAGCGCGTGATTACCACTACCTCGGCCGAGTACCCGCTGCGCAAAGGCATGGAATCCAACCGCGGCCTTAAGCCCTTCAGCGAACTGCAGCCGCCGAAAGTCACGCCTGCCGACCTGGGCAACGCAGAAGAAGCCCTGGACCTGGAACGTGAGGTTGGCTTGAACTGATGAACCCATCGCTACCCACCCCCGCCCTGCGCGGGGGGCTCAGCCCGCGCCGCAAGCGCCCTTCGATCTGGCTACTGCTCCCCGTCCTGCTACTGGTTGGCCTGAGCCTGCTGCCACTGGTGTACGTCGGGCTGAAGGCCTGGCAGGCGGGCTGGGCGCAGGCGGTGCATCTGCTCTGGCGCCCCTATGTGTTCGGGCTGCTGCGCAATACCCTGGCGCTGATGGTCGGCGTGACGGTGGCGTGCGGCGTGATCGGCCTGTCCCTGGCCTGGCTGCTGGAACGCAGCAATCTGCCAGGGCGCCGCCTCTGGGGTGTAGTCCTGTGCCTGCCGTTCGCGGTGCCGGCGTTTGTCAGCAGCTTCACCTGGGTATCCCTGAGCGCCCACTTCGAAGGGCTCGGCGGCGCGATCCTGGTGATGACCCTGTCCAAATACCCGCTGGTGTTTTTGCCAGTGGCCGCAACCTTGCGCAACCTGGACCCTTCCCTTGAAGAATCGGCCCGCACCCTGGGGCTGAATCGCTGGGGCGTATTCCTGCGCATCACCCTGCCCTTGCTGTGGCCGTCGCTGCTGGCCGGGGCACTGCTGATTGCCCTGCATATGCTGGTGGAGTTCGGCGCGCTGTCGATCATCGGCCTGCAAACCTTCACCACCGCGATCTACCAGCAATTCGAACTGGAGTTCAGCAACGCCAATGCCGCGATGCTTTCTGCGGTATTGCTGGTGATGTGCCTGACCCTGCTGTGGCTGGAACTGCGCGTGCGCGGCAAGGGCCGGCACGTGCGCATCGGCCAGGGCGCGGCGCGGCATGGGGAGCAGGTGCGACTGGGCAAGTGGGCGCCACTGGGCCAGGTGTATTGCCTGGCGCTGGCGATCATCGGCAGCGGCATCCCCTTGGGCATGCTCGGCTATTGGCTGGCGGTAGGTTCATCGGCGGCATTTCCAATGGCCGAGATTGGCGAGGCATTGCTGTCCTCCCTGATGCTGTCGCTGGGTGGCGCGGCACTGTGCCTGGCGCTGGCGGTACCGGTGGGGCTGCTGGTGGTGCGCTACAAGGGCCGACTGGCAATCTGGGCCGAGCGCCTGCCGTACCTGCTGCACGCCCTGCCCGGCCTGGTGATTGCACTGACACTGGTGTATTTCGCCCTGCATTACGTGCCGGCGCTGTACCAGACCTCTGCGTTGCTGCTGATCGCCTATGCCTTGTTGTTTCTTCCATTGGCCCAGGCGCCGATCCGCACGGCCTTGAACAAAGCCGCACCGCAACTGGAAGAGGCTGCACGCACGCTGGGGGCATCGTCGTTCAGTGCGTTTTGCCGAGTGACGCTGCCGATTATTTTTCCGGCATTGGGTGCGGCATTTGCGCTGGTGTTCCTGGACGCCATGAAGGAATTGACGGCGACGCTGCTGCTCAGCCCCACCGGGCTGAATACCTTGGCGACTGCCGTGTGGGCGCACACCTCGAATGTGGAGTTTGCGGCGGCGGCGCCTTATGCGGCGCTGTTGATCGTGGTGTCGGGGTTGCCGGTCTATCTGCTGACAACTCGGATGTACTTGAGCCGCTGAGATCGCTATCGGGGGGCAAGCCCCCGATGAGACCTGAACAGACGACGCTAAGCCCGGAACTGCCCCAGACTCGCCTTCAACTGCGCCGCCAACCCATCCAGCACCTTGCCACTGGCGGTAGTCTCCACCACCGCCTGCGCCGCACGCTCGGCCTGGGCATGGATCACCTCGACCCGGCCTCGTACCGCATGGGCGCCCTGGGCCTGATGCTCGGCGGCGCGGGTAGCCAGGCCAATCGCTGCATGCACCTGCTCCACCGAGGCCTGCACCGTCTGCTGCAAGCGCACGCTGTCGCGCAGCACCAGCAAACCTTCGTTGGCCTGGCGCCCGGCCTTGCCGATGGTTTCCACCGCCTCCCGAGCGCCCTGCTGCAACGCGACGATATGGGCCTGGATATCGCCGGTAGAGCTTTGGGTCTTGCTGGCCAACGCACGCACTTCGTCCGCCACCACCGCAAAGCCACGCCCCGTTTCGCCGGCACGCGCTGCTTCGATGGCGGCGTTGAGCGCCAGCAGGTTGGTCTGCTCGGCGATACCATGGATGACCGTCAGCACCACTTCGATCTGCTCGCTTTGCTGGGCCAGGCGCTCGATAACCTGGGACCCGGCCTGGACCTGCCCCGCCAACGCTTCGATCAAACTGCCGACTTCGGCCGACGTGCGCGAGTTCTCGTCCGTCGCCTGACGAATATCCACCACCTGCTGCAACGCCGCCTGCATGGCGTGGCTTTCGGCCTGGGCCTCGTCGGCCATTTGCGACAGCGCGCGCAAACTCTCCGCCACCTCATCACGCTGCAAGCCAGCGGCCGCATCGGCGCCGGCATTGCGCAAGGTCATGGCGCCGATTTCCACGCCGGTACGCTGGGCCACATCGCCCGCCTCGCGCACGATGGGTTGCAACTTATCCACAAAACGATTGACCGCCGAGGCCATGTCGCCGATTTCGTCCTTGCTGTTGATCTGCACGCGCTTGGTGAGGTCGCCCTCGCCTGCTGCCAGGTCATCCATGGCCGCGATAAGCAGTTTCAGGCGATTGACCACACGACGGCCGAGAACCACGGCGATCAGCAGCAATACGCCGAAACCGACCACCGCCAGCCCCATGCCGATGCGCCAACGCAAGGTACCGGCAGCCTCCTGCACGGCGCCAGTGGTGTTGACGGTCATCTGGGTCGCAGTGGCTTGCGCCGACTGCAGGCGAGCGCCCATGGCCGCCGCGCTATCCGCCGCGGCACCTTTGAGGCTGTCGCCGACCAACTGATCACCGCTGGCTATCAGTGCGGCAAAACGCTTGTCCAGCGCTTGCAGATCGGCCTCGACCGACGCGGTCGACACCCCCATGAGCACCTTGCCAATCTCCACGCCGTTAGGACTGATGGACGCCTCGACGTAGAACACCGAAGGATCGTTCTTCGCGGCGTTCAGGACTTTGTCCAGGGCGCGATCGCCCTGGCCTTTTTCCAGCAACGCCTTGTTGATCGGATTTTCGCGATTCAGATAACGAGTCAGGTGCTCACCCGCCGCGTCGTCATAGACCACGAACAGCACGTTGGGATTGCGCTGGGCGCGTCGGGCAAACTCGGACAGCGTTGGCACATCGCTGTCCCACATGGCGCGGGGCGCCACCGAGGCCAGCAGTTGCGCCATATCGTTGGCGGAGTCTTGCAGGTCTTTTTCCAGGGTCGCACGCAACTGTTTCTGCTCTGCCTGCAGGCGCTCGGAAAGCCCGGCGGTCAGACGCTGACGGGTACTGGTGGACAAGCTGTCCAGGCTCGACGTGACTTCCTTGCCGGCCTGGGCCAATTCACCGGACAGCTTCTGGCTGTCGATGCCCAGGCGACTGCCTAAATCGGCCTCCAGCGCCGTGACCGTGCTCCGGGTGAGAGCGACCGCCACCAGCACTTGCACCAAAAGAGCGATACCTAGGGTAACGAACACCGGCCGCAACAGACGGCTTTGTAACAATGAGAGAACGGCAGACATCGGGAATCCCTCCACCACGGGTGCCATTAATTTGATAGCACCGCGAAAGAAAGAAACATAGCAAGGGTCGTGCCGCTTGGCATGCAGATACGACAAAGGGCTCCCGAAGGAGCCCTTTGCTTTTTACATCAATAGCTTATTAAGCGAACGGGTGACGCAGAACGATGGTCTCGTTGCGATCCGGGCCCGTCGAAATAATGTCAATCGGCGCACCGATCAGCTCTTCAACGCGCTTGATGTAGGCACGGGCATTGGCTGGCAACTCTTCCAGGGTCTTGGCACCCACGGTCGACTCGCTCCAGCCCGGCACTTCTTCGTACACAGGCTGCAGGCCCACGTAGCTGTCGGCGTCAACCGGGGCAACGTCCTTGCCTTCGGCATCTTTGTAGCCGACGCAGATGTTGATGGTTTCCAGGCCGTCGAGTACATCCAGCTTGGTGAAGCAGATGCCCGAGATGCTGTTCACATCGATCGCGCGACGCAGGATAACGGCGTCGAACCAGCCACAGCGACGAGCACGGCCGGTGGTCGCGCCGAATTCGTGACCCTGCTTGGCCAGGTGCGCACCGACTTCGTCGAACAGTTCAGTCGGGAACGGGCCCGAACCTACACGGGTGGTGTAGGCCTTGGTGATGCCGAGGATGTAGTCCAGGAACATAGGACCAACGCCCGAACCGGTAGCGACGCCGCCGGCAGTGGTGTTGGAGCTGGTCACGTACGGGTAGGTACCGTGGTCGATGTCCAGCAACGAACCCTGGGCGCCTTCGAACATGATGTCCTTGCCGGCGCGACGCAGGTCGTGCAGCTCGGCGGTCACATCCAGCATCAGCGGCTTGAGCAGCTCAGCGTATTCCTTGCACTCGGCCAGGGTCTTGTCGAATTCGATGGCTGGCTCTTTGTAGTAACCCACCAGCATGAAGTTGTGGTAATCCACCAGTTCACGCAGCTTGTCTTCAAAGCGCGGCATGTTGAGCAGGTCGCCCACACGCAGGCCACGACGCGCGACCTTGTCTTCGTAGGCCGGGCCGATGCCGCGACCGGTGGTGCCGATCTTCAGCTCGCCACGGGCCTTTTCACGGGCCTGGTCCAGCGCAACGTGGAAGGACAGGATCAGCGGGCAGGACGGGCTGATACGCAGGCGCTCGCGCACCGGTACGCCTTTCTCTTCCAGCTTGGTGATCTCACGCAGCAGGGCATCCGGCGCAACCACGACGCCGTTGCCGATCAGGCACTGCACGCCTTCGCGCAGGACGCCCGACGGGATCAGGTGCAAGACGGTTTTTTCGCCGTCGATGACCAGGGTGTGGCCAGCGTTGTGACCGCCTTGGTAGCGCACTACGGCGGCAGCATGTTCGGTCAGCAGATCAACGATCTTGCCTTTGCCCTCATCACCCCATTGGGTGCCCAGGACTACGACATTCTTACCCATAACACTTGTCCTCATTCGCGCAAACTTGGTGCCGGCGATGGCCGGCAGGAAAACTCAAGAAGCCAGTGGCGATACTTGCCAAAGCCCGTTCTGCAGAATCAATTGCCGGTCGCAGTCCGCTTCACGGGCGGCGGCCAATGGCTGCCCAGGCAATGCCTGGACAACACGCTGACCCTCACTGCGCAACTGGCAAACCTGCTGCCAGAGTGCTGCGTCCGTACTGTCGGGCATCCAGATGCCACCAGACGGCAGCTCGACCTCAGCACGCCCCAGGGTCACCAGGGTTTTCAAATCGGTGGAAAAGCCGGTGGCCGGACGCGCACGACCGAAGTCGGCGCCGATGTCGTCGTAACGACCACCTTGGGCGATGGCCTGGCCAACACCCGGCACAAACACCGCGAACACCACACCGGTGTGGTAGTGGTAGCCGCGCAGCTCGCCCAAATCAAAATACAGCGGCAACTGCGGGAACCGCGCCGACAACCGCTCAGCAATCGCCAGCAGGTCATCCAGTGCAGCCAATACCGGCGCCGGCGCCTTGGCCAGGCGTTCACGTGCAGCCACCAGCACTTCACGGCCGCCACACAGGTTGACCAGTGCACGCAGCATCTCGGCCAGATCCGCAGGCACGCCAGCGGTCAGGGCGATGACTTCATCGATCGCCTTGCGCTGCAGGGCATCGAACAGCTGTTGCTCGGCTTCACCGGACAAACCGGCCGCACGGGCCAGGCCACGGTAGATACCCACGTGACCGAGGTCCATGTGGACATCTGGCACATCAGCCAGTTGCAGCATGGCCAGCATCAGGCTGATCACTTCAACGTCGCTGCTCGGGCTGGCATCACCGTACAACTCCGCGCCCAACTGGATCGGGCTGCGGGAGGACGACAAGGCACGCGGTTGAGCGTGCAGCACGCTGCCGGCGTAGCACAGGCGGCTCGGGCCTTCGCGGCGCAGGGTGTGCGCATCGATGCGTGCCACTTGCGGCGTGATGTCGGCACGGAACCCCATTTGCCGGCCCGATTGCGGGTCGATGACCTTGAAGGTGCGCAGATCCAGGTCCTGGCCCGCGCCGGTCAGCAGGGATTCCAGGTACTCGATATGGGGGGTCACGACAAACTCGTAACCCCAGCTCTGGAACAGATCCAACACCTGGCGACGCGCTACTTCAATGCGCGCAGCTTCTGGTGGCAGTACTTCTTCGATGCCATCTGGCAGCAGCCAGCGGTCTACCGTTGCCATTACGCCATTCCCCTATGATCCGGGCGGCCAGCCCTCGGCCGAGCCTTGAGTGAAGCAGAAAATACCCGCCCCCTGCATAAACCACGCGCAAGAGCGACATGACGAACGACCTGTTAACGGCCTCGTCGGGCACTTTCCTCGAAAAACCTGTCACGCCTGCCGAATCAAACATGCAGACGCAAAAAAGCCGGGAATTTCCCGGCTGCCGCATCATACACCCGTTTTCTGAAAGGATCACCCCGCCAGGCGTTTTAGCCGCCCGACGGAGTGCGCCCTACAAAATCACGGGCTGGTTACTTGGACTTTTCCAGGTAGCGGAAGAAGTCGCTGCTTGGGTCCAGCACCATGACGTCGGTTTTGTTCGCGAAGCTTTCACGGTAGGCACGCAGGCTACGGTAGAACGCGTAGAACTCCTGGTCCTGGCCGTAAGCCTTGGCGTAGATCGCCGCGGCTTGAGCATCACCATCACCACGGGCCTCTTCAGACTCGCGATAGGCTTCTGCCAGCAGTACACGGCGCTGACGGTCGGCATCCGCACGGATACCTTCAGCCAGCTCGTTACCCTTGGCACGGTGCTCACGGGCCTCACGCTCACGCTCGGTGCTCATGCGCTCGAACACGCTGCGGTTCACTTCCTTCGGCAAATCGATGGCCTTGACCCGAACATCGACAACTTCGATCCCCAGCTCTTTTTCCGCCATCGTGTTCAACGAACGGGTGATATCCGCCATCAGCGCATCGCGTTCACCGGACACCACCTCGTGCAGGGTGCGCTTACCAAACTGGTCACGCAGGCCCGACTCCAGACGGCGCGACAAACGCTCGTCGGCAATCTGCTTGAGGCCGGAGGTCGCAGTGTAGAAGCGCTCGGCGTCCTTGACGCGCCACTTGGCGTAGGCGTCAACCATCACGGCTTTCTTTTCCAGGGTCAGGAAGCGCTGTGTCGGTGCATCCAGGGTCATCAGGCGCGCGTCGAACTTGCGCACCTGGTTGACGTAGGGGACTTTCACATGCAGGCCCGGCTGGACATCCGCCTGGACCACGCGACCGAATTGCAGCAGCACCGCACGCTCGGTCTGAGCCACGATGTAGAAGCAGTTCCAGGCAGCGATGACCACGACGACGCCCACAATCAGGGCGGTCAGCGATTTATTGCTCATCAACGACTCTCCCTGGTACGTGTTTGCTGTTGCAGCAAGTCAGCGGCCGCACGGGCGCTCGCTTCATTGGCAGCGGCATTGGAACCGGTGGACGGTGCACTGGAGCTGCTGCGACCACCTTCGATCATCTTGTCCAGCGGCAGGTACAGCAGGTTGTTCTGCCCACCCTTGCTGCCGGTCACGAGGACCTTGCTGGTGTTGCTGAAGACTTCCTGCATGGTGTCCAGGTACAGACGCTCACGCGTCACTTCAGGCGCCTTGCGGTACTCGGCGACCAGCTTGGTAAAGCGATCCGCTTCACCTTTGGCGCGGGAGACCACTTCATCACGGTAACCGTTGGCATCCTCGAGGATACGCTGGGCCTGGCCACGGGCTTCCGGCACGACGCCGTTGGCGTAGGTCTCAGCCTGGTTGCGCGAACGCTGCTCGTCTTCACGGGCGCGGATCACGTCGTCGAAGGCTTCCTGCACTTCACGCGGTGCCGCTGCGCTCTGTACGTTCACCTGGGTGACGGTGATACCGGTGCGATAGGTATCGAGGAACCGTTGCAGGCGCTCCTTGATTTCGCTGGCCATCAGTTCACGGCCTTCGGTCAGCACCTGGTCCATGGCGGTGGAACCCACCACGTGGCGCAGGGCGCTTTCGGTTGCGTGTTGCAGGCTGATTTCCGGCTGATCGACGTTCAGCACGAAGTCCTGCAGGTTGCTGATCTTGTACTGCACGGTCAGCGGCACTTCGACGATGTTCTCGTCTTCGGTCAGCATCTGGCCCTGCTTGGTGTAGGCACGCTCACGCGTGACGTTCTCCATGTACTTCTTGTCGATCGGCGGGAAATAGATATTCAGGCCAGGACCGACAGTCTCGTAGTACTTGCCGAAGCGCAGCACCACGGCTTGCTCCTGCTCGTCCACGACGTATACGGCGCTGTACAGCCATACGGCCGCCAGCACGACAAGACCCAGGCCCAGCAGGCCGTAGCCGCCGCCCTTGCCGGTGCGACCACCTTCATCACCACCCCGTTTTTTTCCACCACCGAACAACCCATTCAGGCTTTCCTGCAGCTTTCGGAAGGCCTCGTCGAGATCTGGTGGCCCCTTGCGGTCGCCATTATTGCGGCGCTTACCACCCCAAGGATCCTGATTATTCGAGTTGCCACCCGGCTCATTCCAAGCCATAGCGCTCTCCATCTGATAAAGCAAAGACGCACCCACGGCGCGCCGACCAATGCTACAGAATGCCTGCTACTGCGGCACAACCGCTTTCGGAGGCTTTTATTGCAAAGTGTGTTGTTCGATGAACTCTGTCGGTACTACGCCTTCACGGCTGACCAGCCGATTGAGCTCCGAGCGCGGCAATCGAACGGCCAGCAAGCTGACACCTTCTTCGTCGTGTTCTTCTTTCTGTACCGCGCCCAGCTCGAAAAACTGTGCACGCAGTCGAGCAAAACGCTGAGGCAAGCGCAAGGTGCCGACGAACAAATCGCTGCCGAGCAATTCGGCAATGGCTTGTTCAAGCAGCTCCAAACCACTGCCATCGCGCGCCGACAGCCAGACCCGCTGGGGCTTGCCGTTCTCGTCGCGCTGGATTTGTGGCTCGACGCCTTCAAGCAAATCGAGTTTGTTATAGACCTCGAGGATCGGCAAGTCCTGGGCACCAATCTCGCCCAGCACGACCATCACCTGTTCAATCTGCAACATGCGATCCGGTTCGGCCGCATCGATCACGTGCAACAGCAGGTCGGAATTGCTCGACTCCTCGAGCGTAGACCGAAATGCCTCGACCAGCTTGTGGGGCAGGTGCCGAATGAAACCCACGGTATCGGCCAGGACAATCGGCCCCAGGTCGTCGATATCCAGACGGCGCAAGGTCGGGTCGAGGGTCGCGAACAGTTGGTCAGCCGCGTACACGTCCGATTTGGTCACGTTGTTGAACAGCGTGGACTTGCCGGCGTTGGTGTAGCCCACCAGCGATACGGTAGGGATATCGGCACGCGAACGGCCACGTCGCGATTGCTCGCGCTGGCTGCGCACCTTCTCCAGTCGGCCCTTGATCTGACGCAGGCGAACCCGCAGCAGGCGCCGGTCGGTTTCCAACTGGGTTTCACCCGGGCCCCGCATGCCGATACCGCCACCCTGACGCTCAAGGTGAGTCCAACCGCGAACCAGCCGGGTGCTCATGTGGTCAAGCTGGGCCAGTTCGACCTGGAGCTTGCCCTCATGGGTACGGGCGCGTTGGGCGAAAATATCGAGAATCAGGCCGGTGCGGTCGATCACGCGACACTCGAATACACGTTCGAGGTTACGTTCCTGACTGGGCGTGAGGGTGTGATTGAAGATCACCAGATCGGCTTCTTCGGCATGGACCAGGTCGCGCAGTTCCTCGACCTTGCCGCTGCCAATCAGGAATTTGGCGGTTGGCCGATGACGCGGCACGTTAAAAAACGCAACGGTCTCGGCGCCGGCCGAATTTGCCAGCTCCTGAAACTCCTGCGGATCTTCGCGCGCCTCAGGGTCCTGTCCATCCAAGTGAACGAGGATGACTCGCTCACCACCACCGTGGCGCTCAAAGAACAAAGGAGACTCCTATCAGGCGTTACCTGGCTCAGCGTCAGCTGCATCATCACCGGCGGCGCTAGGCAGACGGATTGGACGAACTGGAACCACTGTCGAGATAGCGTGCTTGTAGACCATCTGGCTGACGGTGTTTTTCAGCAGGATCACGAACTGGTCGAACGACTCGATCGTGCCTTGCAGCTTGATACCGTTGACCAGGTAGATGGAAACCCCCACTTTCTCTTTACGTAAAGTATTCAAGTAAGGGTCTTGTAGCGAATGCCCTTTTGACATGTGCCGCACTCCTTTAAGGATCAATAATAAAAAATCGGAAAATAGATAGCTTATGGCCGTCACACCCCCAAGGATAGACGGCAATTGCAAGGACTCAGCTCAATATGGAGACCGTTCCCAAGTATTTCAAGGCGCGTGACAGATTGTCGCTGTCCAGGCTGTCCAACCAGTGCAAATCGCTCCAGCTGCGCAGCCAGGTGAACTGGCGCTTCGCTAATTGGCGCGTGGCAATGATGCCGCGCTCCTGCATTTCGGCTGACGTCAGCTTGCCATCCAGATGATCCCAGACTTGGCGGTAGCCTACAGCACGTATCGAAGGTAACCCTGGATGCAGGTCACCTCTTGAACGCAGTGCTACGACCTCGTCCACAAACCCCTGTTCCAACATAATTGTGAATCTTTGTGCAATTCGTTCATGCAGCACCTGGCGATTTGCCGGAGCGATGGCCAGATTCGCCACAGTATAGGGCAATTGTGACTGTCCAGATGCGCCTGCATCAGCACTTTGCGCAGTTTGTTTCAGCCGCAGTTCAGTCATGGTCTGCCCGCTGACCCGCCAGACTTCCAGGGCGCGGCTGAGGCGCTGGGGATCATTGGGGTGAATGCGCGCGGCAGATACCGGGTCAACCGCTGCCAACTGGTCGTGCAGGGCTTGCCAGCCAAGGCGCGCAGCCTCTTCTTCGAGTTCGGCGCGCACCTGGGCATCGGCGGGTGGCATGTCGGCCAGCCCTTCCTGCAAAGCCTTGTAGTAGAGCATCGTGCCGCCCACCAGCAAGGGGATGTTGCCCCGCGCGGTGATTTGCGCCATGGCGGCCAGGGCGTCGGTGCGGAAATCCGCTGCGGAATAGCTCTCGGCCGGGTCGATGATATCGATCAACCGATGCGGATACTGCGCCAGCAGCGCTTTGGAAGGCTTGGCGGTGCCGATGTCCATGTCCCGGTAAACCAGGGCAGAGTCGACACTGATCAGCTCGCACGGCAGCACTTTGGTGAGCTCGATGGCCAGGTCGGTCTTGCCGGCGGCCGTGGGGCCCATCAGGAAGATCGCGGGGGGCAAGGCACTCATCAACGGCCGCGCAAGAACAGTTTGTCCAGATCATCCAGGCCCATCTGGGTCCAGGTCGGACGGCCATGGTTGCACTGGCCGCTGCGTTCGGTGTTTTCCATGTCGCGCAGCAGGCCGTTCATTTCCGGCAGGGCCAGGCGGCGATTGGCGCGGATGGCACCGTGGCAGGCCATGGTGCCGAGCAGTTCGTTGATGTGTGCCTGGATACGGTCACTGGTGCCGTACTCCATCAGGTCAGCCAATACATCGGCCACCAGCCGGTTGGCCTCGGCCTGCTTGAGCAGCGCGGGAATCTGGCGGATCGCCAGGGTTTCCGGGCCCAGGCGCTGCAACTCGAAGCCCAGTTTCTGGAACACACCGTGATGCTCTTCGGCGCAATCGGCCTCACGCTGGCTGACGGCCAGGGATTCCGGCACCAGCAACGGCTGGCCACTCAGGCCTTCGCTGGCCATGGCGATCTTCAGGCGCTCGTACATGATCCGCTCGTGGGCGGCGTGCATGTCCACCAGCACCAGGCCATGGGCATTTTCCGCGAGGATGTAGATGCCCTTGAGCTGCGCCAACGCGTAGCCCAGGGGTGGAATATCACCGCCACCTTCCGGCAAGGCCACGGCGCCCGGCTCGGCACCTGGCAGCGGCGCAAAGAACTCACGATAGGCAGCCTGCGCTTCGGCGACCGGCACGGCCGATTGCGGACGCGGTGTGTATTGGTACTGATAACCCGCCCCCGAGCCCGAACCCGGCGCCGTGTAGCTCGGCTGGGGTTGCGGCGATTGCAGCAGGTTTGCCGCCAGGCTCATTTCGCCCTGAGGGCCAAACTCGCCCGCTTCGGGGCCGCTCGGCCGCACCACCGCCGTCACGATGGGCGCAGACAACTGGTCATCCGGGCGCACATCGCCCAGGGCACGGTGCAAGGTGCCATAGAGGAAGTCATGCACCATGCGCCCGTCACGGAAGCGTACTTCGTGCTTGGTCGGGTGCACGTTGACGTCCACTACCGAAGGGTCGACCTCGAAAAACAGCACAAAGGTCGGATGCCGACCGTTGAACAACACATCGCGATAAGCCTGGCGCACCGCGTGGGCCACCAGTTTGTCGCGTACCGCCCGGCCATTCACAAAGAAATACTGCAAGTCCGCCTGGCTGCGGGAGAAGGTCGGCAAGCCCACCCAACCCCACAGGCGCAGGCCGTTGCGTTCGATTTCAATCGGCAGCGCCTGCTCCAGGAACCCCGCACCGCACACTGCCGCGACACGGCGAGCACGCGCGGCGTCGTCGTTGGCTTCGTGCAGGCTGAGGATGGTCTTGCCGTTGTGGCGCAGGTGAAACGCCACATCGAAACGCGCCAGGGCCAGGCGCTTGATGACTTCTTGCAGGTGATCGAATTCGGTTTTTTCGGCCTTGAGGAATTTGCGCCGCGCCGGGGTGTTGAAGAACAGGTCGCGCACTTCCACCGAGGTGCCCACCGGGTGTGCAGCCGGCTGGACCCGAGGCGCCATGTCGCGGCCTTCGGTTTCCACCTGCCAGGCCTGCTCGGCATCACGGGTGCGCGACGTCAGGGTCAGGCGCGCCACGGAGCTGATGGAAGCCAATGCCTCACCGCGAAAGCCCAGGCTCATCACCCGCTCCAGGTCTTCCAGGTCGCGAATCTTGCTGGTGGCGTGACGGGCCAGGGCCAGCGGCAGGTCATCGGAGGAGATCCCACTGCCATCGTCGCGGACGCGCAGCAGCTTGACGCCGCCCTGCTCCACATCGACATCGATGCGTCGGGCGCCGGAGTCGATGCTGTTCTCCAGCAACTCCTTGATCACCGAGGCCGGCCGTTCAACGACCTCGCCCGCCGCAATCTGGTTGGCGAGGCGCGGGCTGAGCAATTCAATGCGCGACCCGCTGTTCAAGACTGATTCGCTCATTACTGCGCCGCCAATTCAGTGCCGGGGATGGTCAATACCTGACCGATTTTCAACTCATCGCTCTTCAGGTTGTTGGCGCTGCGCAGGGACGCGGCCGAGACCTGGAAACGCACGGCCAGCATGGCCACGGTGTCGCCGGGCTGCACGCGATGGTCGCGCGGGCCCTGGGCGATTTTGCCGGAGTCGCGCAGCCAGGCAATGTAGGTGCCCGGCGGCGGGTTCTGCTGGAAGAACTGGCGCACGCCAGCACTGATGGAGCGTGCCAAGGCCTGCTGGTGGCTGGCACTGGCCAGCTTCGAGGCTTCGTTGGCATTGGAGATAAACCCGGTTTCCACCAGGATCGATGGGATGTCCGGCGACTTCAACACCATGAACCCGGCCTGTTCCACACGCTGCTTATGCAACGAGGTCACCCGACCGATGTTGCTCAACACCTTCTGGCCGACGTTCAAGCTGGAGGTCAGCGAGGCCGTCATCGACAGGTCAAGCAGTACCCCGGCGAGCATCTTGTCCTTGTCATCGAGGGACACGTTACCGGCCCCGCCGATCAAGTCGGAACGGTTTTCACTGTCGGCCAGCCAGCGCGCGGTCTCGGACGTGGCGCCGCGATCCGACAGGGCAAACACCGAGGCACCGAAGGCCGCCGTCGAAGGCGCGGCGTCCGCATGGATCGAGACGAACAGGTCGGCGCCCTTCTTACGGGCGATTTCGGTACGGCCGCGCAACGGAATGAAGTAGTCGCCGGTACGGGTCAGTTCGGCGCGGTAGCCTTTCATGCCGTTGACCTGGCGCTGCAGCTCACGGGCGATGGCCAGCACCACGTCTTTCTCATGCTGGCCGCGCGAGCCGGACGCGCCCGGGTCTTCACCGCCGTGGCCGGCATCGATCACCACGATAATGTCGCGCTTGCCGGCCGGCGCTGGCGGCGGCGGTGGCAGCTTGACCTGGGGTTGGGACGGGTTGACCGGTACGGCCGGCACTGTCGCCACGGCCGGGGTTGGCGCCGGCGGCGGCGCGGCATCGGCGGCGTTGTCGAACAGATCGACCACCAGCCGGTTGCCGTATTGGGCGTTTGGCGCCAGGGAGAAGCTTTTCGGGGTCACGACCTTTTTCAGGTCGATCACCACCCGCAGGTCGGTCGGCGTGCGCTGCGCCGAGCGCATGGCGGTAATCGGCGTGTTGGCGGTGGACACGTTCAACGGCGCGGCCAGGGTCGCACCATTGATGTCGATCACCAGGCGATCGGGCGCCGTGAGGGTAAAGACACTGTGCTGGACCGGGCCAGACAGGTCGAACACCAGTCGCGTGTTATCCGGCGCTCGCCACAGGCGAACACTCTTCACCTGTGAAGCAGCCAGAGCATTGACAGTCATTGCCGCAAGCAACACCCCTACGACAGCAACCAACGCGCGAAAGCGCATACCTAACCCCACCAATTATTTGAATTCCAAAGCCAGAGCGGCGCACCACGACTCACCGCGCGCACCCTGGGGCAACAACTTCAGCTGACGTCCGTGATCATGCGGCGTAATGGTAATGGTCAGGTCCGGCTTTGGCAAAAAGCCTGTGCCTTTATCTGGCCACTCGATCAGGCACAGCGCGTCTTCATCGAAGTAATCACGGATGCCCATGAATTCGAGTTCTTCGGGATCGACCAGGCGGTAGAGATCGAAATGGAACGCCCGCACTGCGCCGATCTCGTAGGGTTCAACCAGGGTGAACGTGGGACTCTTGACCGCCCCCGTGTGGCCCAGACCGCGAATGATCCCCCGGGACAGCGTGGTCTTGCCCGCCCCCAGGTCGCCTTCAAGAAAGATCAGGCCTGACCCGGCCGTGACCTGGGCAATACGCTGACCTAACGCCACCATGGCGTCTTCATCGGCCAGGAAAAGAATTACTTCAGACACGGCGACTGTTCCTCCAGCAATTGACGAATGGCGGGTATCAGGTCGCTGGCGGCCAGCCCGCGACCAAAGCTGCCCTGGCGATCTCCCGCCGTGGCGTGCAACCAGACGGCCAGGCAGCTGGCTTCATACGCCGGCATGCCCTGGGCCAGCAGCGCACCTACCAGGCCGGCCAAAACGTCACCGAGGCCCGCCGTCGCCATCGCCGGATGGCCTTGATCGCAGCGTGAAACGCGCCCATCCGGGCTGGCAATCAAACTGCCAGCACCCTTGAGGATAGCCACTGCCTTGAATTTCTGGCTCAACGCGCGCGCCACCTTAAGACGGTCGGCCTGAACCTCGGCTGTCGAAATTCCCAACAAGCGCGCCGCCTCCCCCGGATGCGGAGTGATCACGCAATCGGCCGGCAGGCTCACGCTGCCAGTCGCCAGTTGATTGAGCGCATCGGCGTCCCAGACCTGCGGCTGCCGTGCATTGGCTGCGACGGACAACATGCTTTTACCCCAGGCGGCTTCGCCCAGGCCGGGGCCAATGACGATTACCGAGATTTTTTCCAGCAAGCCCATCAACTGGTTGGCCGAACTCACGCCGACGCTCATGACTTCCGGCAAACGCGCCAGCGCGGCCGGCACGTGCTCAAGGCGAGTGGCCAGGGATACCATGCCCGCGCCACTGCGCAGGGCGCTTTCGGCACTCAACAGCGCGGCACCGCCAAAGCCCCGGTCGCCGCCAATCATCAGCAGGTGACCGAACTGGCCTTTATGGGCGTCAGGGGAACGCGCAGCCAGTTGCGGCAAATGGCCGTGCAACAAAGGCTGAACGTCGGTTATTTCGTGTTTTGTCTGCGGCATGCGTCTTCAAGCTCCGATGTCTGGCAGAATTATACGCATCTAACCTGTGGTTTCCCGTGTCTCATGCCCGCTATTACCTCCGATCTGCCCGCCCTCGCCCAATCGATCAAAGACTGGGGCCGCGAGCTGGGCTTTCAACAAGTCGGCATCAGCGGCCTGGACCTGGCCGAGCATGAACACCATCTGCAACGCTGGCTCGACGCGGGCTACCACGGCGAGATGGACTACATGGGCGCCCATGGCAGCAAACGCTCGCACCCGGACGAACTGGTGCCGGGTACCCTGCGCGTGGTGTCGCTGCGCATGGATTACCTGCCCGGCGACACGCAGATGGCGCAACTGCTGGCAAAACCGGAAAAAGCCTACATCTCCCGTTATGCCCTGGGCCGCGACTACCACAAGCTGATCCGCAAGCGCGTGCAGCAGTTGGCCGACCGCATCCAGGCGCAGATCGGCCCTTTCGGCTTTCGCGCCTTTGTCGACAGCGCGCCCGTGCTGGAAAAGGCCATTGCCGAACAAGCCGGCCTTGGCTGGATCGGTAAAAACACCCTGGTGCTCAATCGCAAGGCCGGCAGTTATTTCTTCCTCAGCGAACTGTTTGTCGATTTGCCGCTGCCCGTGGATCCACCCCACGCCACCGAGCACTGCGGCCGCTGCACCGCCTGCCTGGACATCTGCCCCACCAACGCGTTTGTCGGCCCCTATGTGCTGGACGCCCGGCGCTGCATTTCCTACCTGACCATCGAACTCAAGAGCGCGATCCCGGAAGACCTGCGCCCGCTGATCGGCAATCGGGTATTCGGCTGCGATGACTGTCAGATCGTTTGTCCGTGGAATCGTTTCGCGCGACCCACTGCCGAAAGCGATTTCAAGCCACGGCACAACCTGGACAACGCTGAGCTGGCGGAACTGTTCATGTGGGATGAGGATAAATTCCTCAGCAGTACCGAAGGCTCACCATTGCGCCGTGCCGGTTACGAGCGCTGGCTGCGCAACCTGGCGGTGGGTCTGGGCAATGCGCCGTCGAGCATTCCGGTGCTGGAA
Source organism: Pseudomonas sp. GV047 (assembly GCF_003058245.1). NCBI lineage: Bacteria > Pseudomonadati > Pseudomonadota > Gammaproteobacteria > Pseudomonadales > Pseudomonadaceae > Pseudomonas > Pseudomonas sp. GV047. The sequence continues at coordinate 181,292 of NZ_QCWA01000003.1, forward strand.
GCCTTGAAGGCGCGTCGGGATTACCCGTCGGAGCTGGTACGCGAACATGTGGAATGGGCGCTGAACCAGCACGCATCGCGCTAGTGCACGTCGTCGTTGTAGACGAACTTGGGCATTTCCCAGTGAAAACGGATCGCCAGCAGGCGCAATAGAAAGCCGCTGAACAGGGTCAGTAGAATCGCCTGCTCGCTGGGCAGTTCCAGGTAGAGGCACAGCAGGTAGAACCAGGCGGCGAGGAATGACACGCTGGCGTACAGTTCACGACGGAAGATCAGCGGAATGTCGTTGCAGAAGATATCCCGCAGAATGCCACCGAAGACGCCGGTGATCACCCCGCTGACCGAGGCCACCAGCATGCCGTGGCCCATTTCCAGGGCGGTCATGCAGCCGATCAAGGTGAACGCGACCAGGCCCACGGCATCCAGTGCGAGGAACAGCGAGCGCAGGCGACGCATCAAGGGTGCGATAAAGATCGTCACCAGCGCCGCGATGGAGGTCAGCACCAGGTATTCCGGGTGCTTGACCCACGTCAGAGGGTAGTGACCGAGCAATACGTCGCGTACCGAGCCGCCGCCCAATGCCGTCACGCAGGCGATCAGCACCACACCAAACCAGTCCATGCCGCGCCGGCCGGCGGACAACGCGCCGGTCATGGCTTCGGCGGTGATGGCGATGAGGTAGAGCATCAGCAGCATGAAGGCGATCCTTGTAGTGAGCGGGCTTGCCCCGCGCTGGGCTGCGCAGCAGCCCCAAATACTTGGCGATGATATCTATAGGGAAAAATGCGGCAACAGCAGTGGGGCCGCTACGCAGCCCAGCGCGGGACAAGCCCGCTCACTACAGAAAGCCCGGACACGGTAAGAAACCGTTTCAAGCCTTGATGAAATGCTTGCGGTAATGCTGCAGCTCGGCGATCGACTCGCGAATGTCATCCAGCGCCAGGTGGGTGCTGCCTTTATGGAAGCTGTCCTTGACCTCCGGCGCCCAGCGCGCGGCCAGTTCCTTGAGCGTGGACACATCCAGGTTGCGGTAGTGGAAGTAGCTTTCCAGCGCTTTCATATGGGTATAAAGGAAGCGACGATCCTGGCAGATGCTATTGCCGCAGATCGGCGATTTACCCTTGGGCACCCACTTCTCCAGGAAGGCAATGGTTTCGGCTTCGGCTTCGGCCATGCTGATGCGGCTGTCACGCACACGCTGGGTCAGACCGGAGTTGCCGTGGGTGCGGGTGTTCCACTCGTCCATGGTGGCGAGCACGGCGTCGCTGTGGTGGATGGCGATCACCGGACCTTCGGCCAAGGTGTTGAGGTTGCTGTCGGTGACAATGGTCGCCATCTCGATGATGACGTCGGTGTCAGGGTTCAGACCGGTCATTTCCAGATCGATCCAAATCAGGTTCTGTGGGTTTTGCATGGCTTGATTCTCTTGGCACCTTGGCGTAGCTGCGCAGTTTAGCAGGCGGGGCCGTGCTAGACTCGCGACCGTTTTACCCAACCTTTGCATTATCGACACGGAACACCAATGGCCAAACGCCAGCTCAATCGTCGCCAAAACTGGCGCATCGAAAAGATTCAAGGTGAACGCGCCGCCCGCGCCGCCAAACGTGAATCCTCCGCCGTGGAAGCGCTCGAGGGCGGCGACCTGGGCCCCGAACAGACGGGCCTGGTAATCGCGCACTTCGGTGTGCAGGTCGAAGTCGAGGCGCTGGAAGGCGAACTCGCGGGCCAGGTGTTCCGCTGCCACTTGCGTGCCAACCTGCCTGCGCTGGTCACCGGCGACAAGGTGGTCTGGCGCGCCGGCAACCAGGGCATCGGCGTAATCGTCGCCCAACTGCCGCGCAGCACCGAACTGCGCCGCCCCGACAGCCGTGGCCAGCTCAAGCCGGTAGCGGCCAACGTCGACATGATCGTGATCGTGTTTGCACCGCTGCCCGAGCCCCATGCCAACCTGATCGACCGCTACCTGGTGGCAGCCGAGCATGCCGGCATTCGCCCGTTGTTGCTGCTGAACAAATTCGACCTGATCGACGAGCAGAATGCCCCCGCGCTCAACGCGCTGCTGGGGGTCTACCGCACCCTGGGCTACCCCGTGCTGGAAGTCTCGGCCCATCACGGCAATGGCATGGAACAGCTGCAACAGCAGTTGGACGGACGTATCAGCGTCTTTGTCGGCCAGTCGGGCGTGGGCAAATCCTCGCTGGTCAACAGCCTGCTGCCGGAAGTCGATACCCGCGTGGGCCCGCTGTCGGAGCTGTCCGGCCAGGGCACCCACACCACCACCACGGCGCGGCTGTTCCACTTCCCGGGCGGCGGTGAGTTGATCGACTCCCCGGGTATCCGTGAATTCGGCCTCGGCCACGTCAGCCGCAGCGATGTGGAAGCGGGCTTTATCGAATTCAACGACCTGATCGGCACCTGCCGCTTCCGCGATTGCAAACACGATCGCGAGCCGGGCTGCGCCCTGCTCAAGGCCCTGGAAGACGGCCGCGTGCAGCAGCAGCGAATGAACAGCTATCGGTCGATTATTGCGAGCTTGCCGGAAAGCAGTTACTAAACTGGCGAAACAACAAGGCCGCGATCATCGCGGCCTTGTTGTATATGGCTTAGGAACCCGTCCCCGGCACCGTAGGATCTTTCACCCCGCCATCATCAAACAGGTTCAGCTTCTGCCGCAGCTCATGGGCCGGCAATGGCTCCTGGCCGTGCGGAATGGTGTTCGGGTCGGCCGGGGCCTCACCTGGCGCGCCCGCCCCTGAGGTTGGGACCGATGGTGGTACATGCTGGTCACCTTCAATCGCACGCTGGGCCTTTTTGGTCAGCACCACGATATCGATGCGGCGGTTGATCGGGTTGAACGGATCCTTCGCATCAAACAGTTGCGAGGACGCAAACCCCACCACCCGCGCCACTTGCGGGTCCGGATAGCTGCCAGCCACCAGCGCACGACGCGCAGCGTTGGCACGGTTGGCGGAAAGCTCCCAGTTGCCGAAGTCACCCTGGCCCGCGTAAGGCTTGGCATCGGTGTGGCCGCTGATGCTGATCTTGTTCGGCACCGCCTTGATGGTGTCGGCCATGGCCAGCAGGATGTCTTCAAAGTACGGTTTCAAACGCGCGCTGCCAGAGTCGAACATCGGCCGGTTGGCGGCGTCGGTGATCTGGATACGCAAGCCATCCGGGGTGATCTCGAACGAAATCTGATCCTTGAACTTCAGCAGTTGCGGGTTTTCCTCGACCTTGTTCTGCAACTCTTGCAGCAACAGCTCAAGACGTTCCTGCTCGACCTGCTCGGCCATGGCTTCGACGGTATCGCGCTCGATCGGGATTTTTTCCTGCGGTGCCTCGGTCTTGACTTCCGGGTTGATGGTGCGCTCAGGCGCCAACTGCGGCGAACCGCCCAGGTCGATCACGAAGGGCGTGCCGCTTTCCGAGAAGCCAATCGGGTCTTTGAAGTAGCCGGCAATGGCGATCTTCTGTTCGGGCGTGGCGGTGGACATCAGCCACAGCACCAGGAAGAACGCCATCATCGCCGTGGCAAAGTCGGCGAAAGCGATTTTCCAGGCGCCGCCGTGGTGCCCCGCAGCGAAGCGCTTGACGCGCTTGATGATTATCGGCTGGTTGTTTTCCATGGCTTAGCGACCGCGAACCGCTTGTTCCAGCTCGGCGAAGCTTGGGCGATGCTTCGGGTACAGCACCTTGCGACCGAACTCCACCGCCAACGAAGGCGGCATGCCGGAAGCGGACGCCACCAGGCTGGCCTTGATCGATTCGTACAGGTTGATTTCTTCCTTGGCGTCGTGGGCCAGGGAGGTCGCCAGCGGGCCGAAGAAGCCGTAGGCCGCGAGAATACCGAAGAAGGTACCCACCAGCGCCGCACCTACGTGCATGCCGATAGCCGCCTGGTCACCTTCCCCCAGGGAAGCCATGGTTACCACGATACCCAGTACCGCCGCGACGATACCGAAGCCGGGCATGCCGTCGGCTACACCGGTCACGGCATGGGAAGGATGCTCCAATTCTTCCTTGAGGCTGAACAATTCCATGTCGAACAGGCCTTCAAGCTCATGGGGAGCCATGTTGCCGGAGGACATGATGCGCAGGTAGTCGCAGATATAGGCGGTCATGCGCTCATCTTTGAGCACGGCCGGGTACTTGGCGAAAATCGGGCTGGCCGCGGCGTCTTCGATGTCGGCCTCGATGGCCATCATGCCTTCGCGGCGGCTCTTGTTGAGGATCTCGTAAACCAGGCCCAACACTTCCAGGTAGAACGTGTGGGTGAAACGCGAACCGAACATGCTCAGCGACTTCTTGATCACGTGCATGGTCATGTAGCCGGGGTTCGCCTGCAGGAAGGCACCCAGTGCCGCACCACCGATAATCATCACCTCGAAAGGCTGGATCAGTGCCGCAATTTTACCGTGGGACAGGACGTAGCCGCCGAGCACGCTCGCGAAGACGACGATAATGCCGATAATTTTAGCCATAGGAGATGAGTACTTGCGCCGTCGGGTTCATGGACATATTTGGGGGAACTGGAAAACTCTTGTTCTACTTATCGGCAAAACTGCGCCAGACTATAGCCCGTTAAGGCGAAAAGCCAGTTCGGCCCGCTCCGGGTGTGTTGACCGCAAGTGATGATCGCGCCCCAATCATGGCTAATGAAACGACAGTCCCAACTGCAAAACCTGCTTCTCTAGCCGCTTGGATCAAGCGCCTGGACGAAGTGCTGCTGCCTGTTCCACAGGCCAGCCATGACCGCGTGTGCAAAGCCATCCGCGATAGCCGCAGTTCGTTGCGGGATATTGCCGAGCTGATGCAAGACAGCCCGGCCCTCGTACTCAGTGTCATGCGCGAGGCCAACAGCCACACCCATGGCAGCCTGACGGCGCCGGCGGAAAACCTCGAAGTGGCGCTTAACCGCCTGGGCCTCAAACGCGCCGAGGAACTGCTGGCACGCCTGCCGTCGGTGCCGGCCCATGAAATTCCCGTAGCGCTGCGCCAGCTGTTGCTGGTCAGCCAGCACGCCTCGCAACAAGCCAATGGATTGTTCGGCAGTCGCCTGGCGCGGCTGTGGCAGGACATTCACTGGGGCAGCCTGCTGTTTCTTTCACCGCTGTGGCCGATGGCCGTTGCCTACCCCAAGCTCCTGGAAGAATGGGAACTGCGGGTCATCCACAAGGGCGAGTCGGCACGCAAGGTCGAACAGGCATTGTTCGGCGTGCGCCTGCTGGACCTGTGCCTCGGCCTGACCGAGACCTGGCACCTGCCGATCTGGGTATCCCAGGGTTATACCCTGTTGCGGACCGAGCAGCGCTTACTGGTCAAGGCCCTGCACATCGCCCGCGAAGACGACCCTCTTCGTCACCAGCAACTGCTCGACGCCGACCCAAACCTGCGCCGCTGGTTGAATCAGCCGGCCAATACCGTGCTGCTGGCCAACGGCCTGGCGATGTCGGCCCAGGAGTCCTGGACCTGCCCGCACACCCAGCGCTGGCAGTACCTCACCGCGTTGTACCTGCAACAGCCCCTGGGCGAGGTGCAGCAACAGGTGCACCAGCAAGCCGTCACCAGCGCTCGCAGCACCTTGATGCCCGACCTCTGGCACCCGGCGCTGTCGCTGATCTGGCCGTGGCATGTGCACAAGATTCATCGCGGCCTGCTGCCTGCACCACCGCCCACCGCCGAAGCCCTGGCCGTCTGGCGCAAGCGTTGTACCGAACTGCTGGTAGAGCCGAGCCGCTTTGCCAACGCCATGCATTTGACCACGTGCGCCAAGGAAGCCCTGGTGGCCAGCGGCATGCAGCGCGTCCTGCTGTTCATGGCCGATCGTGCCCTGAGCACCTTGCGCGTGCATCAGGCCGACGGCCTGCCGAAGGACGCCGCCAACCTGAGCCTGGACGTGGTCAACAGTACGCTGCTGCAGCGCCTGCTGGAAAAGTCCGCCCAGGTGCGCCTCACACCGGAAAACCACGCCCAGTTCTCGGCACTGCTGCCGCCGATCCTGCGCCGCCTGTTCACCGGCGAGCACCTGTTGTTGCGGTCCATGAGCTGCAACGGTCGCGTGGTGATGGTGATGGTCGCCGACCAGGGCGGCGGGCCGTTCTCGGAAACCACCGTGCAGGCCTTCGGTAAAACCGCCCAATGCATCGAGAAAGCCCTGCACAGCTTTACCAACCGCAGCGCTTGATGCTTGCGCTACAATCGCCGTCCTTTAATCGCCAACATTCGTGCCCAGGAGACCTCACATGCCTGACTTCTCTGGCTTGCCGCTGGTGATCGAATCCAGTGACCTGCTCGCTCAACTGGATGCCGAACACCTGATTCTGGTGGACCTCACCAGTGCCGCCCGCTACGCCGAAGGGCACATCCCCGGCGCGCACTTCGTTGACCCCAAGCGCACCCAACTGGGCCAGGCGCCGGCGCCCGGCCTGCTGCCCGGCAAGGCCGAGCTTGAGAAACTGTTCGGCGAACTGGGCCACACGCCCGACGCCACCTACGTGGTCTATGACGACGAAGGCGGTGGCTGGGCCGGGCGTTTCATCTGGATGCTCGATGTGATCGGCCACCAGAAATACCACTACCTGGATGGCGGCCTGCTGGCGTGGCTGGAGGGCAAGCACCCGCTCTCCACCGACGTGCCCGCCCCGGCCGGCGGCCCGGTCAGCCTTACGCTGCACGATGGCCCCACTGCCACCCGCGAATACCTGCAAAGCCGTCTCGGCGCTGCCGACCTGGGCATCTGGGATGCGCGTGGCCCGCTGGAATACTCCGGCGAGAAAGTCCTCGCGGCCAAAGGCGGCCACATCCCCGGCGCGGTGAATTTCGAGTGGACCGCCGGCATGGACAAGGCGCGCAACCTGCGCATTCGCCGCGACATGCCGCAGATCCTCGAAGACCTCGGGCTGACCAAAGACAAAGAAATCATCACCCACTGCCAGACTCATCATCGCTCTGGCTTCACCTACCTGGTGGCCAAGGCGCTCGGTTATCCGCGAGTCAAAGGTTATGCCGGTTCCTGGGGCGAATGGGGCAACCACCCCGACACCCCCGTCGAGATTTAAGGTTTAAGGACAGTCAATGAAAAAGCAGTTGTTTATCCTCAGCCAGTACCTGCTGCCGCACCACCTGCTGTCGCGGTTGGCCGGCTGCATCGCCGAGTGCCGCGTGCGCTGGTTCAAGAATGCCTTCACCACGTGGTTCGCCAAGCGCTATCAAGTGGATATGTCCCAGGCCCTGGTAGAAGACGTGACCGCTTACGAGCACTTCAACGCCTTCTTCACCCGCGCCCTGAAAGACGGCGCCCGCCCACTCGACCAGACCCCTGGCGCAGTGCTGAGCCCAGCCGATGGCGCGGTCAGCCAGCTTGGCCCCATCGAACACGGTCGCGTGTTCCAGGCCAAAGGCCACAGCTTCAGCGTACTGGAACTGCTGGGCGGCGATGCAGCGGTCGCCGCGCCGTTCATGGGCGGTGATTTCGCCACCATCTACCTGTCGCCGAAGGACTACCACCGGGTGCATATGCCTCTGGCCGGTACCCTGCGTGAAATGGTCTACGTACCTGGGCGGATTTTCTCGGTGAACCAGACCACCGCCGAAAACGTGCCGGAGTTGTTTGCGCGTAACGAGCGCGTTGTCTGCCTGTTCGACACCGAACGCGGCCCGATGGCCGTGGTATTGGTGGGAGCGATGATTGTCGCGTCGATTGAAACCGTATGGGCCGGCCTGGTGACTCCGCCGAAGCGCGAGCTGAAAACCTTCCGCTATGACGAAGCTGCCCGCGCGCCGATTCACCTGGAGAAGGGTGCGGAATTGGGTCGCTTCAAGTTGGGCTCCACTGCGATCGTGCTGTTCGGGCCGGATCAGGTGAAGTGGGCTGAAGAACTGGTGGCAGGTTCGCCGGTGCAGATGGGCCAAGGCATCGCATTACCTAAAGCCTGACGCCGAACCCAATGTGGGAGAGGGCTTGCCCCCCTCCCACATTTAGTCAGTTACAACTGACCGTCGCGGTCGCGAAAACCCAGCAGATACAGCACGCCATCCAACCCCAGGGTAGAAATCGCCTGCTTGGCCGATTGCTTGACCAATGGCTTGGCACGGAATGCCACACCCAAACCGGCAATGGCCAGCATCGGCAGGTCGTTGGCGCCGTCACCGACCGCAATGGTCTGCTCCAGACGCAAACCTTCCTTGTGGGCCAATTCCTTCAGCAGGTCCGCCTTGCGCTGCGCATCGACAATCGGCTCGACCGCGACGCCGGTCACCTTACCATCCACCACTTCCAATTCGTTGGCGAACACATAGTCGATGCCCAGCTTGGCCTGCAATTGCTTGGCGAAGTAGGTGAAGCCACCCGACAGGATTGCTGTCTTGTAGCCCAGGCGCTTGAGTTCGGCAAACAGGGTTTCGGCGCCTTCGGTCAGGCGCAGCGACGCGCCGATGGAGTCCAGCACGCTCACGTCCAGGCCCTTGAGCAAGGCCAGGCGCTCCTTGAAGCTGGCGCGGAAATCCAATTCCCCGGCCATGGCGCGCTCTGTGATTTCGGACACCTGCTCACCCACGCCGGCCGCCTTGGCCAACTCGTCGATAACTTCGGCTTCGATCAGCGTGGAGTCCATGTCGAACACCGCCAGGCGGCGGTTGCGGCGGAACAGAGAATCTTCCTGGAAGGCGATATCGACATTCAGCTCCTGGGCCACGCTGAGGAATTCGGCGCGCAGGGCTTGCGGGTCGGCCGGCTCACCGCGCACGGAGAACTCAATGCAGCCCTTGCCCTTGTCGGCCGGGGTGTCCAATGGCATGCGCCCCGACAGACGGTCGATATGGTCGATGTTCAAACCATACTGCGCGGTAATGGAGCTGACGCGCTGCAGCTGTTCGGCGGTGACCTTGCGGGTCAGCAGCGTCACGATATGGCGCTTCTTGCCCTGGCCGGCCACCCACTGCTGGTAATCCGCTTCGGACACCGGGGTGAAACGCACCTGCTGATCGAGCTTATACGCCGTAAACAGGATGTCCTTGAGCACCGATGAGGCCTGCTCGGTGCTGGGGATTTCCACCAGGATGCCGAACGACAGCGTGTCGTGGATCACCGCCTGGCCGATGTCGAGAATGTTCACACCACCCTGGGCCAGAACGCCGGTAATGGCTGCGGTAAGACCTGGGCGGTCTTCACCAGTGATGTTAATCAGGACAATTTCGCGCAAGGCGCACCCCCAGGCTGGAAAAAAACCGCATTCTACCCACTTTCAGTGACCATCGGGCACAGCCAGCGCTTTGCCGGTCTTGGGCCTGTCGCTATACTGCGCGTCAACTTCACGGACCAAGAGCCGAGCTCAAGTGAACCGGCCCACGCCAGTAAAAACCGACAACTTCTTCCTGCTGATCTTCCGGGCACTGCGCCACCGCCGTGTACCGATCGCATTACGCATCGCCAGCCATAACGTGATCCTGGTCGCATTGGCCCTGGTGATCTACGCCTGCGTGATGGGTTTGCAATTCAAGCAGGCCATGCACGAGCAGGCCGACGCCCTGGGCGAGAGCCTGACCACGCAGACCGCCACTTCGGCGACTGAGCTGCTGGTGTCCAACGACATCCTCAGCCTCAACGTGCTGCTCAACAACCTGACCAAGAACCCGCTGGTGGCCCATGCTGCCATCTACAGCGTGGACAACCGCATCATGGCCGAAGCCGGGCAGCGCCCGAAAAACGGCCTGTTGGGCGAAGCCGAAGGCCTGTACCAGAGCAATATCACGTTTCAGGATGTGAAGGCCGGCCAACTGCGTATCAGCCTCGACATGCAGCAGTTCCAGCAGCCGATGACCATCAGCCTGCAAAGCATGGGCATCCTCAGCGCCATCCTGCTGGCATTGGCCCTGGCCCTGAGCCTGCGCCTGGGGCGGCATATCTCCACGCCGCTCATGCAACTGCGCATCTGGCTGCGGGACATCGACGAGCACACCCCGGCAACCGACCGCCAGGATGAAATCGGCGACCTTGCCCGCCAGCTGCACGCCAGCTTCGCCCCGGAACCGGTGGTGCCCGAGGTCGAGCCAGAGCCTGAATACGACGACACCGATTACGCCGAAGAGCCCGAGTTCGAAGTGCGCAACCTGCGTGACCCGGGCTTCGACGAGCGTCCGCCGGTGGCGGGCCTCAAGCCGGCACCGCGCCATGCCTTCAAGGCCGAAGAAGACGAGCTGGACGATGAAGACCCCTTCGCCGACCTGCGCGATACGTCAGCCGACAGCCCCGCAATCGCCCCCAAGGCAGCGCCGGTACGCAGCAGCGAGCCGCAGTACAGCGCTGTGCTCGCCGTGCAACTGGGTGCCCAGGACCAATTGCGTCGCCTGCCCCGCGCACGCCTGACCGAACTGCTGGAGCGCTACCGCGACTGCCTCGACCAGGCCGCCTCGCTGTACCAGAGCGAACTGCACACCCTGAACGACGGCAGCACGCTGATGCTGTTCCACAGCGAAGACAGCGGCGAAGACTACCTGACCAATGCGATTTGCTGTGGTGAGTTGCTGCGCGCCCTGGGCCATGAATTGCAGATCGAAGTCGCCGACAGCGGCATCACCCTGCAACTGCAACTGGGCCTCACCGTGGGCGACGACCTGTTCGGCATGAGCCAGATCGACCTGCTGCTGACTGAAAACGCCCAGGACGCACTGGCCTTGTCCCAGCACAGCCGCAACCTGCTGCTGGTGGAGCGCAAGATCAGTGAAGACACGCTGATCCGCCAACGCGCGCGTATCCGCCCGATTGCCAGCCCCGAGGGGGCAAGCTGCGTGGAACGGTTGATGGAACCGTATCCATCGATGCTGGAGCGGCAGTTGGCACGGATGCATGAGACCCGCTCCAAGCCCTGAAGCACACCGCCGGACTAATGTCTCCTGTAGGAGCGAGCTTGCTCGCTCCTACAAAAAGCATTAGGGCTTGCCCTCTCCCATATTTGGATCTCCACAAACCTCAAGTAAATCGCACACAAACAAAAGGCCCGCTGAATCAGCGGGCCTTTTGTTTATGTGGCATTCAGATCAGAATCTGAACACTTCCATATCCGTACGGATCGGCGTAGCCATCGGCATCTTCGGCTTTTGCGGCTCTGCCGGCTTGGCCTGTACCGGGGCCGACTTACGGGGCGCCTCGGCGATGGGGGGCTGGTTGGCCAGGGGCTTGAGGGCCACCGACAACTGCTGCGCCAATTGCTGCAGCAGCACGCCCTGGGCCTGAACCTGGGACGCAGTGGTGCCGGCATGTTCTTCCTGCAGGTGCACGATGCGGTTATCACGCACCTGGCCGCGACGGTCGATCAAGCGCCATTGCGCATCGAGGATCGCCGGTTGTGATTTACCGGAGTCGAGCCGGGTAATGGTCAGCAACACCTGCACATCCGGGCTGAAGCCGGTTGGCGCGGGCGCCAGGACCACACGCTGGCTGTCCAACTGACCGGCCACCTGACGCAACATCAACTGGTTGATGTCAGACGATAAACTGCCTGCCCAGCGACCATCGGTGGAACCTTGCAGGCTTCCATCGTTCTGACGTTGCAGCAGGGTTTCGCGTTGCAGGTAGTCGGCGACGACCACCGGCCCGAGCAAAACGGCCATGCCAGCGGTCTGGGCTGGCTGAGCTGGACTTCCGCTGTCCAGCTGGTACAGCGACACAGGCTGGTGTGTGCTGCAACCCGCCAACCCCAAAAGGCCAGCGAGCATCAAAAATAGAGGAACGCGTGGAGCAGTCATCATCCCATCCAGGTGGCTGCCACAAGGCGAACCACAATGTAATACTAAAAATAACCTAAACACGCTCGGCCACGCCGGCGCTGGAAAGGCCATATCATCCGTGAATATGCGCCATGACTCCAGCGCCAAAGCGTCGATCTACGCTTTAAATCGTAGATCGAGGGCTCTAATACGCCTTAAACCGGCGTCTCCACCAGCAAAGCATCCACACGCTGGAAGCCGCGGGGCAGTTTATTACCGCGACGACCACGCTCGCCCTTGTAGTGTTCGAGGTCGTCGGGGCGCAATGACAACGTGCGCTTGCCGGCCTGGAGCACCAGGGTGGAACCTTCCGGGATCACCGCGATGTCGGTCACGTACTCTTCGCGACTGGCCACCCGCTCGCCGGGAATACCAATAATCTTGTTGCCCTTGCCTTTGCCCAACTGCGGCAGATCGCTGATCTTGAACACCAGCAAGCGCCCTTCGGTGGTCACCGACGCCAGCCAGTTGCCTTCGCGGTCTTCCACCGGACGCGGCAGGATGACCTTGGCGTTGTTCGGCAGGCTCAACAATGCCTTGCCCGCCTTGTTCTTGGCCTGCAGGTCTTCACCCTTGACCACGAACCCGTAGCCCGCGTCGGAAGCGATCACATACAGAGAATCGTCATCCGGCAGCAGCACACATTCAAAATTCGCCCCAGGTGGCGGCGTCAGGCGACCGGTCAACGGCTCGCCCTGCCCCCGCGCCGATGGCAAGGTATGGGCCGGCACCGAATAACTGCGCCCGGTGGAGTCAATAAACACCGCAAACTGGTTGGAACGCCCAGCCGCAGCGGTCTTGAAGCCATCACCGGCCTTGTACGACAGACCAGTGGCGTCAATATCATGCCCTTTGGCTGAACGAACCCAACCCTTTTCCGACAGAACGACGGTAATTTTCTCGTTCGGCAGCAGTTCGGTCTCTGTCAGCGCCTTGGCTTCGGCACGCTGCACGATTGGCGAACGGCGGTCGTCGCCATAGGTTTCGGCGTCCTTGATCAACTCGCTGCGCACCAGCTTCTTCAGCTTGGCTTCGCTGCCCAGCAGGGCTTGCAGCTTGGCTTGCTCCTTGAGCAGCGCGTCCTGTTCGTCGCGCAGCTTCATCTCTTCCAGGCGTGCCAACTGACGCAAGCGGGTGTCGAGGATGTAGTCGGCCTGGATCTCGCTCAGCTCGAAACGCGCGATCAGCTCGGCTTTCGGGTGCTCGGCGGTACGGATGATGTGGATCACTTCATCCAGGTTGAGGTAGGCAATCAGCAAGCCGTCCAACAGGTGCAGGCGGCGTTCGACCTTGTCGAGGCGGAACTGCAGGCGGCGGCGTACGGTTTGTATCCGGAACTCCAGCCACTCGACCAGCAGGTTGCGCAGGTTCTTCAACTGCGGCTTGCCGTCCAGGCCGATGATGTTGACGTTGACCCGGTAGCTGGACTCCAGGTCCGTGCTGGCAAACAGATGCTGCATCAGCACTTCGTGGTCGACCCGGCTGTTGGTCGGGATGATCACGATGCGGCAGGGGTTTTCGTGGTCGGACTCGTCACGCAGGTCAGCGACCTGGGGCAGTTTCGACGGTTTGGCCTGCATCAGCGCAGCAATCTGCTCCAGCACCTTGGCCCCGGATACCTGGTGCGGCAGGGCGGTGACGATAATGTCGCCGTCTTCGATGTGATACACGGCACGCATGCGCACCGAGCCCTTGCCGGTTTCGTACATCTTCAGCAGGTCGGCGCGCGGCGTGATGATTTCCGCTTCGGTCGGGTAATCCGGGCCCTGGATATGCTCGCACAGCTGCTCGACCGTGGCCTTTGGCTCATCCAGCAAGCGCACGCAGGCGGTGGCGACTTCGCGCAGGTTGTGCGGCGGTACGTCGGTGGCCATGCCGACCGCGATACCGGTGGTGCCATTGAGCAGGATATTCGGCAAACGTGCGGGCAACACCAGGGGCTCGTCGAGAGTACCGTCAAAGTTCGGCCCCCAGTTCGCGGTACCCTGGCCCAGTTCGCTGAGCAACACCTCCGAATAGCGCGACAGGCGCGCCTCGGTGTAACGCATGGCCGCGAAGGACTTGGGATCATCCGGCGCACCCCAGTTACCCTGGCCGTCGACGAGGGTGTAGCGGTAGCTGAACGGCTGGGCCATCAGCACCATGGCTTCGTAGCACGCCGAATCGCCATGGGGGTGGAACTTACCGAGCACGTCACCGACGGTACGCGCCGACTTCTTGTGCTTGGAGTCGGCGTCCAGGCCCAACTCACTCATGGCGTAGATGATGCGCCGCTGTACGGGCTTGAGGCCGTCGCCGATATGCGGCAAGGCACGGTCCATGATCACGTACATGGAGTAGTTGAGGTAGGCATTTTCGGTGAAGTCAGCCAGCGACCGGCGTTCTACGCCATCTAAGCTGTCTGCGAGGATGTCACTCATGCGGGCCTCATCATTGTTTGGTAAGGCGCAGCGGAAATGCCGCCGCGCCGGATCGATTCAAAAAAGTAGCCGCTCATGGCTGGGCGCTCCAGCCGCCGGCGGGGGCGGCAAAACGATAGACCATGGGGCGTTTTTCCCCATCGGCGCGGGGGCCGAAATTATTGTCGATGCCCAGCCAGGCACCGTCTGCGTCCACCACCAGGGCTTCGGCCAGGCCATAGGGCTGGGCGTAACGCCGCTCGGGCGTCAGGGTTTCGTCGGCGAACGACCAGCACAGCTCGACCTTGGCCGTGACCGTATCGCGCCGGCAGATCTGGAACGCATTGCGCTCCAGGGTAAACAGCTTGCCGTTGAACAGTGACAGATCGGCGAAATCCTTGGACACCGCCTTGGCACCGACGAACTTGGCCGGCTGCATCTCCTGGCCGGCCTCGCTCAGCAACACGCAAGGGCCGTCGCAATCCCAAAGGCTTTGCGGGCGCTTGATGGAGATGAGGCCGCGCCGCTCACGCTCCGCAGCCAGCCAGAGCTGATTGCCCTCGGGGTTGATTGCCAGGCCTTCGAACAACGCATTGAAGTGCAGCAACATGCCACTGGCCCGGGCTTCACGCACCATGCCCGGGGCGATCTTCAACCATTCAGGCGCACCGTTCACCGGCACCTGCAGCACCGCCGCATGGGCTTCGCTGACAATGTAGCGATTGCCGGCGGCATCGCAGGTGATGCCTTCGAAATCCAGGTCGCCACCGCGAATGAACGACGCAGCCTTAGTGCGCGAACGCAGCCCCCAGGGCAACCCGGATTCCGGCACCGGCGGCACATCGATGCTTACCGCTTCGGCTTGCCAGGTCGGCGCACGGGTATCGAGACGGTAGATCTGGTCGTCATCACGATCGGAAACCGTCCACAGCGCCTTGCCACACAGCGCCAGGCCCGACAGGTTCCCGCCGCGCATGCCGTCCACCGGGTATTCGGACACCAGCTTGAGCTCAGCCACGGGCGCGGCAACTACCGAAGTGGCCACCAGCCCGCTCAACATCAGGATCGCCAGGGCGAAACCTGTGCGCATCAGCCCAGGACCTCGGCGAGGTTGCCTTTGGATTCCAGCCAGGACTTGCGGTCCGGCGCGCGTTTCTTCGCCAGCAGCATGTCCATCATTTCCGAGGTGGCGGCGAAGTCTTCCAGGGTCAACTGCACCAGGCGCCGGGTGTTGGGGTCCATGGTGGTTTCACGCAGTTGCGGCGGGTTCATTTCACCCAGGCCCTTGAATCGGGTGACCTGCGGCTTGCCACGCTTCTTCTCGGCCACCAGGCGGTCGAGAATGCCATCGCGCTCGGCTTCGTCCAGGGCGTAGAAAATCTCCTTGCCCAGGTCGATCCGGTACAGCGGCGGCATGGCGACGTAGACGTGACCGGCATCCACCAACGGACGGAAGTGCTGCACGAACAACGCGCACAGCAGGGTCGCGATGTGCAGGCCGTCGGAGTCGGCGTCGGCGAGGATGCAGATCTTGCCGTAGCGCAGCTGGCTCATGTCGGCTGCGCCCGGGTCGACGCCGATGGCCACGGCGATGTTGTGCACTTCCTGGCTGGCAAGGACTTCGCTGCCATCGACTTCCCAGGTATTGAGGATCTTGCCGCGCAACGGCAGGATCGCCTGGAACTCCTTGTCCCGCGCTTGCTTGGCGGAACCACCGGCGGAGTCACCTTCGACCAGGAACAGCTCGGAGCGCATCGGGTCCTGCCCGGCGCAATCGGCCAGCTTGCCCGGCAATGCCGGGCCCTGGGTAATGCGCTTGCGCTCGACCTTCTTGCTGGCCTTGAGGCGACGGCCGGCGTTGTTGATCGCCAGTTCCGCCAGGGCCAGGCCCAGTTCCGGGTGCTCGTTGAGCCACAGGCTGAAAGCATCCTTGACCACACCGGAGACAAACGCCGCCGCTTCGCGGGACGACAGGCGCTCCTTGGTCTGGCCGGAGAACTGCGGTTCCTGCATTTTCATCGACAGCACGAACGCAATGCGCTCCCACACGTCTTCCGGCGCCAGCTTCACACCACGGGGCAGCAGGCTGCGGTATTCACAGAATTCGCGCATGGCATCCAGCAGGCCCTGGCGCAAACCGTTGACGTGGGTGCCGCCCTGGGCGGTGGGGATCAGGTTGACATAGCTTTCCTGCACGCTGTCGCCGCCTTCGGGCAGCCACAGCAGCGCCCAGTCGACGGCTTCCTTGTTGCCGGCCAGGCTGCCGCAGAACGGCTCGTTGGGCAGGCGTTCGAAATCACTGACGGAGTCTTCCAGGTAGGAACGCAGGCCGTCTTCGTAGTGCCACTCGACTTTCTCGCCAGTGCCTTTGTCTTCAAAGGTCACCAGCAGGCCCGGGCACAATACGGCCTTGGCCTTGAGCACGTGCTTGAGGCGGCTGATGGAGAATTTCGGCGAGTCGAAGTACTTAGGGTCCGGCGCGAAGTACACGCTGGTGCCGGTATTGCGCTTGCCGACGGTACCGATGACCTGCAGGTCGGTGGCTTTGTAGCCATCGGCGAAGGTCATCTCGTACTCGTTGCCGTCGCGCTTGACCTTGACCCGCACCAGCGTGGACAGGGCGTTGACCACGGAAATACCCACACCGTGCAAGCCACCGGAGAACTGGTAGTTCTTGTTGGAGAACTTACCGCCGGCGTGCAGCTTGGTGAGGATCAGCTCGACGCCCGACACGCCCTCTTCCGGGTGAATGTCCACCGGCATGCCGCGACCATCGTCGGACACTTCCAGGGAGTGGTCGGCGTGAAGAATGACGTGCACCGACTTGGCGTGCCCGGCCAAGGCTTCGTCGACACTGTTGTCGATGACTTCCTGGGCAAGGTGGTTCGGCCGACTGGTGTCGGTGTACATGCCGGGGCGTTTGCGCACCGGGTCGAGGCCCGAGAGGACTTCGATGGCGTCGGCGTTATAAGAGCTAGCGCTGGGAGTGGCCATGGGGTCTCGTCGTGAGTCGTTCGATTAAAAAGTGACCTGCGGCTTTACAGTGCTGCAAAGTCGAAGGATTGATACTGATCTGCGCCAATGCCGGCAAAACTCAACAGCGTCGGCAATTGCCGGGCGAACCCCTGGTAACCATGGTCGCCACCGGCCTGGATGCGCAAGGCACAGGCACGGTAATACCCTTGGGCGAGGCGATAATCCAGTGTTTCATCGCCGGTCTGCAACCACACCTGGTAACGCGCGGCGTCCTGGGGCGCCGGTACTTCCAGCTCGGCCAGCGCCGTGACATGGTCGTGGGTCAGTTCCCAGGTTTCATCGGTGTAGAGGTTCTTCTGGGTACCCAGGTAACCGTCGAACATCCGATGGGGGCTGACCGCCGGGTTGACCAGCAGTGCCTTGAGGCCATGGCGCTCGGCAAGATGGGTTGCATAGTAGCCGCCGAGCGAGCTGCCGACCAGCAGCGGCCGCCCCAGCTGGGCAATGGCTTCCTCCAATTGAGGAATTGCCTGACGTGGATGGTGATGCAGGGCCGGCACACGCAGTTGGTCGGCCAAGCCGAGGGCATCCATCACGGTCACCAGTTGGCAGGCCTTGTTGGACGCGGGCGCGCTGTTGAAACCGTGGATATACAGGATCGAAGCGGACATGCCGGGCTCTCCGTGCTTCAGCCAAAGAGGCGCAGTTTACAGGTAAATCTCAGTAGCCGTTGCTACCGTAATCCACCGTAAACGCGAAGCCGACCAGGCGTTCCACCCCGGTTTCCAGCCGTCCGTCGGCATGCAGGCGCAGCCAGCGATAACCCGGCGCTTGCTCGCTGACGCTGAAATCCTCGCTGCCCGGCGCGAACTGAATGCAGGTGGACGGCGAAGCCAGCAGGCGCACGCCGTTGCGCTCGCGGTCGATCTCCTGGTGCACATGGCCCCAGAGCACGGCCTTGACCTGGGGAAAACGGTCGAGCACGGCAAACAGGGCTTCGGGGTTGCGCAGGCCGATCGGTTCCATCCAGGCACAGCCGATGGGCACAGGGTGATGATGGAAGCACACCAGATGGTGCCGGCTCGGCGCCTCGCTGAGCGCTTGGGCCAACAGTTGCAGTTGCTGGTCCTGCAGGTAGCCGGGCACGGAACCGGGAACGGCGGAGTCCAGCAGGGTAACGCGCCAGTTGCCGACATCCACCACCGGTTCGAGCAAGTCGCTGTGTACCGCGGCGTGGGCCATGATCTGCGGCTCGTCGTGGTTGCCGGGAATCCAGCGCATGGGAGCGCCGATGGCCGCGGTCAGAGCGCGAAACTGCTGGTATGACTCCAGCGTGCCGTCCTGGGACAGATCCCCAGTGGCCAGCATCAGGTCGATGTGCGGCTGCTGCCGGCGCACCAACTCAACCACCCGCTGCAGGCTCTCGCGGGTGTTCATGCCCAGCAGCGTGCCGTCGGCTTCGGCAAACAGGTGGCTGTCGGACAATTGCACCAGCAACGCCGGCGCATCGGGGTTCACGGTGGATACGCTCGGCAAGGCGCTCTCCCAGGGCAATCACAGGAAAATGGAGGTAGGGCGATTATGCTGGGGCAGGATACAAAGAGGAAACCCAGGAAGCAGACGCAGTTCACATCTACCGCACGACTTCGAACTCGTGGCCCAGGGCCAGGCAATGGCTCAACCATTCACCAAGGAACACATTGAGCTGTGCTTTCTCATCGGGCTGGTGCATGAACACATTCGGGTAAGGATAGATGCTGCGAAAGCGCCGCGCATGTTCGGCGCTGATCACTTCGGCCATCCGCGCATCGTGGTACACCTGCACTTCCAGCTGCGGCACCGGCAGCCACGGCAGGCTGTGTTCCTGGCGCACCCGCAGGGTGGTGGTGTACGGGCAATTGACGATGACTTCCAGGGCCAGCACGCCCAGCATCTGGTCGCCATGGGTCACGCCGATGCGGCGCGCCTCCGGGGTGTGGCGCATGTCGGGCAACAGGCGCATCAGCCGCGCATAGTTGGCCTCGCAGGCGGCTTGCAGCCCGATCAGGTCGACTCGATAACGTTCCCGTGCCTTTACTGCCATAACCCCCTCACTTCCGCGCGATTAAGCGCAAGCCATTGCAGGGCGATAATGCTGGCTGCGTTGGAAATCCTGCCGTCGCGCACGGCTTGCAGGGCGTCTTCAAAAGCCCAGACCGTGACGCGGATGTCTTCTGCCTCTTCTTCCAGTCCATGGACACCACCGGCCCCCGAGCTGTCGCAGCGACCCAGGTACAAGTGGACAAATTCGGTACTGCCACCGGGCGACGGAAAATACTTGGTGATCGGCCACAGTGCGGAGAACGTCAGCCCAGCTTCCTCCTCGGCCTCGCGGTGTGCAACCTCCTCCGGCTGCTCATCCCTGTCGATCAGGCCGGCGACCATCTCGATCAACCATGGATTGTCGGTACGGCCCATGGCACCCACGCGAAACTGCTCGTTGAGCACCACTTCATCACGCTGCGGATCGTAGGGCAGAACACACACGGCGTCGTGACGGACGAAGACTTCGCGATTGATCACTCGGCTCATGCCGCCAGCGAATTTTTCGTGGCGCAATTGCACGCGATCGAGCTGGTAGAAGCCCTTGTAGGCATTGTCGCGCTGAACAATCTCGATCGTGCTCGGCGTCGATTTCGCAATGTCTGTCATACCCTTCCTCATCATGTCCGGTGCAATTCGCGCCATCCTAACGCGCTCGTGCCCCTTGGTGCAGCCCCTTTGCGGTTGCCGGGCCAGACGGAGGAGGTCAAACTCACGCTCAATCAGCTTAGTGGCGAACTGACTGCCTTGCTGGTAGTCGAAGCTGCACAATTTCGCTCTTATCGATAGACGAAGGACATCCATGTCGCTTTTAAAAATCGCCTCCGTGGCCTGCATCGCCCTGACCCTCGGCGCCTGCCAAAGCCTGTTCCAACCCAGCTATCGCACACCGCTGGAAGCCACCCGCGACGCCAGCGAGCAGAGCAAGCCGGGCTGCGCCGCCAGCGATTGCCCGCTGGTGAATATCGACACCGTGCACTTTGCCAAGGAACCCAAGCTGGATGCCCTGATCGAACAACGCCTGCTGGAAATGACCCGCACCAACGCGGGCGACCCGCTGCCGTCGAGCCTGGAGTCCTATCGCGAGCAATTCCTCGGCACCGCCGCCCCACGCAACAGCATGTACTTGCAGGCCAAGGTACGGGAGCAGCATGACGGTTTGGTAATCATCGAGCTGTCCAGCTACCTGGATCAGGGCGCCACCCACGGCGAGCCTGGCCGCGCGTTCATCAACTATTCGCGCCAGCAGCAAAAAGCCCTGTGGCTGAGCGATATGCTGCTGCCAGGCAAGGAAGACGCGTTCTGGAAAGCCGCCCAGGTGGCGCATAACAGCTGGCTGATCAGCACCCGCCTGAGCCTGGAACCGGAGTTCGTGAAAACCTACCCGTTCCAGAAAACCCCGAACGTGGCGCTGACCTACGGGGGCGTGATCCTCAAGTACCCCACCAGCACCATCGCGCCGTACGCCCTGGGCCATGTCGAGTTGCAGATCCCCTACTCGCGCCTGGAAGGCATCCTCAAGCCTGAGCTGGTGCCCGCGCGCCGCTGAAGGCCCGTCCCAGGATGAACTGCAACAACCCTGCCAGCACCAGCGCCGGCAGGGTTGCGCCGATGTCCGGGTACAGGTTGGCCAACAGGTGATACGTGCCGATGCCACCCAGCCAGGCCAACAGAGCCGGCCAACGCAGGCCGGCGAGCGTGCCATGATGACCACGACGGCGCAGGATGAAATGATCCACCAGCACCACGCCGAACAACGGCGCAAACACTGAGCCGATCAGCAACAGGAAGTTCTGGTATTGCGCCAACGGGGCAAAACAGGCAATCAGGGTGCAGATCACACCAATGGCCAGGGCAAGGTGCTCGACCTTCACACGCAACAGCATCCCACTGGACACCGCCGCCGAGTGAATATCGGCAAAGGCGTTTTCCGACTCGTCCAACAGGATCAGCAGCAGCGGAATCCCCAGGCCGGCCCCGGCCAGCGCCAGCAACAGCGCATTCACTTCACCGCTGGGCGCAAACGCCAGGGTGTAGGCCACGCCCAGGCTCATCAGCCAGAAATTACCGATAAAGAAGCCCAGCGCCGTACCGCCAAACACGTTTTTGGCGCGCTTGCCGAAGCGGGAGTAATCGGCAATCAGCGGCAACCACGACAGCGGCATGGCGATGGCGATATCAAAGCCCGCCGCAAAGGGCATCGAACCGTCACCGGCCTGGGCCCGGAGTGCGCCGAGGTCAGCCTTGGCGAACAGGTTCCAGGTCAGCCACAGGCAGGCCGCCAGCAGCAGCCAGATCCCCCATTTGCGCAGGATCTGCCGTACGAAGGTCAATGGCCCGCTGACCGCCAGCAAGGTCGCCAAACCACCGAAGAACAGTGTCCACAGCAACGGACTGGCCAACAGGCTGCCGTCGCTGAACGCGCGTACGCCCAACAGGCTGGCGGCATCGCGCATCACAATGATCTCGAACGAGCCCCAGCCGATCAGTTGCAGCAGGTTCAGCAACGCCGGCAGGCTCGCGCCTTTGGCCCCGAGGCTGAGCTTGAGCGCGGCCATGGCGGACAGGCCGGTGTCGCTGCCGATTACACCGACGGCGGCCAGCAACAGCACGCCGACCAGGGTGCCGAGGAAAATCGCCAGCAAGGAACCGGACAAGCCCAGGCCCGGCGCGAGCAAGGCGCCGGTTTGCAGGACCATCAGGCCGATGCCGAGGGAGAACCACAGGGAAAACAGGTCGCGGGCGCCGAAGACGCGTTTGTCAGCAGGCACCGCGATGTCGGGGGAGTAGGTGCTGGGTTGAATGCTCAAGGGTGTTATCTCTGAGGGGCATTTTTTGTTTGAAAGATTGCAATCGGGGCGGTGCGACGACTCGACAAGCCCCCCACACTTGAATGTGTTCGCTATTCAAAATGTGGGAGGGGGCTTGCCCCCGATAACGGCGGTACAGGCACCGCCGTCTCTGGGTCAGACCTTCTTGTACAACTGACTGCCTTCCTGCTTGAACCGCTCCGCCTGCTCCGCCAGGCCCTTGGCCACATCCACATCCACCGCGTCAATGCGCTGGTTGGCCGCGTACTCGCGCACTTCCTGGGTGATTTTCATCGAGCAGAACTTCGGCCCGCACATGGAGCAGAAGTGCGCGACCTTGGCCGAGTCCTTCGGCAGGGTTTCGTCGTGGTACGAACGCGCGGTGTCCGGGTCCAGGCCGAGGTTGAACTGGTCTTCCCAGCGGAACTCGAAGCGCGCCTTGCTCAAGGCGTTATCGCGGATCTGCGCGCCCGGATGCCCCTTGGCCAAGTCCGCCGCATGGGCGGCGATCTTGTAGGTGATGATCCCGGTCTTCACGTCATCCTTGTTCGGCAGACCCAGGTGCTCCTTGGGCGTGACGTAGCAGAGCATGGCGCAACCGAACCAGCCGATCATCGCCGCACCGATGCCGGAGGTAATGTGGTCATAGCCCGGCGCGATGTCGGTGGTCAGTGGGCCAAGGGTGTAGAACGGCGCTTCGTCGCAGCATTCGAGCTGCTTGTCCATGTTCTCCTTGATCAACTGCATCGGCACGTGGCCAGGGCCTTCGATCATGGTTTGCACGTCGTGCTTCCAGGCGATCTTGGTCAGCTCGCCAAGGGTTTCCAGTTCGCCGAACTGCGCGGCGTCGTTGGCGTCGGCAATCGAGCCCGGGCGCAGGCCGTCGCCGAGGGAGAAGCTGACGTCATAGGCCTTCATGATTTCGCAGATTTCGTCGAAATGCGTGTAGGTGAAGTTCTCTTTGTGGTGCGCCAGGCACCACTTGGCCATGATCGAACCGCCACGGGACACGATGCCGGTGACGCGCTTGGCGGTCAGCGGCACGTAGCGCAGCAGCACGCCGGCGTGGATGGTGAAGTAATCGACGCCCTGCTCGGCCTGTTCGATCAGGGTGTCGCGGAACAGCTCCCAGGTCAGGTCTTCGGCCGCGCCGCCGACTTTTTCCAGGGCCTGGTAGATCGGCACGGTACCGATCGGCACCGGCGAGTTGCGGATGATCCACTCACGGGTTTCGTGGATGTGCTTGCCGGTGGACAGGTCCATCACGGTGTCCGAGCCCCAGCGAATGCCCCAGGTGAGTTTCGCCACTTCTTCTTCGATGGACGAACCCAGGGCGCTGTTGCCGATGTTGCCGTTGATCTTCACCAGGAAGTTACGGCCGATGATCATCGGTTCCAGTTCGGTGTGGTTGATGTTGGCCGGGATGATCGCGCGGCCACGGGCGATTTCTTCACGCACGAATTCAGGGGTGATGATTTTCGGCACGCTGGCGCCGAAGCTGTGGCCGGCGTGTTGCTGGTCGAGCAGGCCACTGGCGCGGGCTTCTTCCAGCTTCATGTTTTCGCGGATGGCGACGTATTCCATCTCGGCGGTGATGATGCCTTTGCGCGCGTAGTGCATCTGGGTGACGTTGGCCCCGGCCTTGGCGCGGCGCGGGTTTTTCACGTGGGCGAAACGCAGCGCAGTCAGCTCCGCATCGCTCAGGCGCTGTTGGCCAAAGTGCGAACTCAAGCCCGACAGGCGCTCGGTGTCGCCACGCGCTTCGATCCACGGCGAGCGCACATCGCCCAGGCCTTTGCGCACGTCGATGATCACATTCGGGTCGGTGTACGGGCCGGAGGTGTCGTAGACCACCACGGGCGCATTGATTTCGCCGCCGAAGTCGGTGGGGGTCACGTCCAGGCTGATTTCACGCATGGGTACGCGAATGTCCGGGCGAGTGCCCTGCACGTAGATTTTTTGCGAGCGGGTAAACGGCTGCACAGAGCCGGAGTCGACCTTGGCCGATTCACTCAAGTGCACGGTGTTTTTCAGTTTTGTACTTTTTATTTCTGTGCTCATCACGGGCTCTCCAACTATCCAGGCGGTGGATTTTTTGTCGGAGCGAACCTGTGACGGACGGATGCACTGAAACCAGTGCTGTGCTTGGTGCACGAGGGTTGTTCGAAGGTCGAACAACATCCCGGACGAAGCACAAGAGGACTCGCCGGGGGACGAGAAATCTTGTTCCCTACGCAGGCGTTAACCTGATCAGGTTCAACGGGATCCGGTATTTACCGATCTCAGCCTTCCAACAAGGCACCCCGACAAGAACTTGGCCAGTCTAGACCATGCCGTGGGCAAATTGCCAATAGCGGTGCATTCAGCGTGATGAATGGCGTGATTGCGGGATTGTTGCGCCGAGTCAGCGCCACTACACTCGATTGCCGCCACAATGCTTGACGCCAGGAATGGCCCGTCTTAGCCTTGGGCGCTAAATTATCACCGTAATATTCACACTAGGGATCGCCTCATGCTGCGCAAACTCTCACTGGCTCTCGCCGTGTCTTGTGCGACCAACGGAATGGTCTGGGCAGCTGAAGCGCCCTTGTCCGCCAAAACTGACCTGGTCAGCGTCTATCAGGAAGCAGTGGACAACAACGCCGACCTGGCCGCCGCCCGCGCCCAATACGGCGCGCAGAAAGAAGTCGTGCCCCAGGCCCGCGCGGGGTTGCTGCCGAACCTGTCGGGCGGTGCCGACATCAATAACGTGCGCACCCAGATCGACACACCCGCCGCCACCGCCAACCGCGATGCCCACTCCTGGCGCGCAACCCTGAGCCAGCCGCTGTTCCGCGCCGATCGCTGGTTCCAACTGCAAGCCGCCGAAGCCACCAACGAACAGGCGGCGCTGCAACTCTCGGCCACCGAACAGAACCTGATCCTGCAAAGCGCCGAGAGCTACTTCGCCGTGCTGCGCGCCCAGGACAACCTGGCCTCGACCAAGGCCGAGGAAAATGCCTTCAAGCGCCAGCTGGATCAATCCAACGAGCGCTTCGACGTGGGCCTGTCGGACAAGACCGATGTGCTGCAATCCCAGGCCAGCTATGACACTGCACGGGCCAACCGGATCCTGGCCCAGCGCCAGGTGGACGATGCCTTTGAAGCGCTGATTACCCTGACCAACCGCCAGTACAACTCGATCCAGGGCATTGTCCACACGCTACCGGTGTTGCCGCCGCTGCCCAACGACGCCAAGGCCTGGGTCGAGACCGCCGGTCGCCAGAACCTGAACCTGCTGGCCAGCAACTACGCCGTCACGGCCGCCGAAGAAACCCTCAAGCAGCGCAAGGCCGGCCACGCACCGACCCTGGACGCCGTCGCACAGTATGAAAAAGGTGACAACGACGCCCTTGGCTTCAGCAACCCGAATGCCTTTGGCACGCCCTACCGTGGCGATGTGGAGCAGCGCACCATCGGCCTGCGCCTGAACATCCCGATCTACAGCGGCGGCCTGACCAGCTCGCAGGTGCGGGAGTCGTATTCGCGCCTGGGCCAGACCGAGCAGCAACGCGAAGGCCTGCGTCGCCAGGTGGTGGAAAACACGCGCAACCTGCACCGTGCGGTGAACACCGATGTGGAACAGGTCCAGGCGCGCCGCCAGTCGATCATCTCCAACCAGAGCGCCGTGGAAGCCACGGAAATCGGTTACCAGGTGGGTACGCGCAATATAGTCGATGTGCTGGACTCACAGCGCCAGCTCTACGCGTCGGTGCGCAACTACAACAACAGCCGCTATGACTACATCCTCGACAACCTGCGCCTGAAACAGGCGGCGGGCACCTTGAACCCAGGGGACCTGCAGGACCTGACGCGCTACCTCAAGGCCGACTACAACCCGGATCGTGACTTCCTGCCACCGGACCTGGCCAAGGCGGCCGCCGAGCAGCTCAAGGCTCGCCCGGGCTACTGAGCGCACCGCGAAACCAATGTGGGAGCGGGCTTGTTCCCTCCCATATTGGTAACGGTGTTAAGTCAGTGAGCTATCAGTCGATCCAAACCATCCAGCAAGCGCTTAAGCGCCCCCTGGTTAGCCTGCATCACCTTGAGCCCCGCCTGTGCCATCCGGCGTGCATCCTGCGGCAGTTCGAACAGCTGGCGTACGGCCTCGGCCAGCCCTTCTGCGTCCTCCACCTCTCGCAACGCCCCCGCTTCGCGCATCATCGCGCTGATTTCGAGGAAGTTGAACACATGGGGCCCCATGATCACCGGCTTGGCCAGCGCCGCCGGTTCCAGCGGGTTGTGCCCGCCGGTCGCGACCAGGCTGCCGCCGACAAAGGCACTGTCCGCCAGGGCATAGAGAAACAACAGCTCGCCCATGGTATCGCCGAGCAGTACCGACGTTTGCGCGGTCACCGGCTCGCCGCTGGAGCGACGCACCGTGGCAAACCCTTGTTGCGCACACAACTCGAACATCGGGCCGAAGCGCTCCTGATGACGCGGCACCAGGATCAGCAGCGCGTTGGGATAGCTCTCGAGCAGTTGCCGGTGGGCCGCCAGCACCACGTCATCTTCGCCTTCGTGGGTGCTGGCAGCGATCCACACCGGGCGCTCGGCGGCGCCCCATTGCTCGCGCAGGGCGGCGGCGCGCAGCGGCAGCTCGGGGTCGATGGTCAGGTCGAACTTGATCGAACCGGTGACTTCGACGGTTTCCGCGCGTGCGCCCAGGCTCAGGAAGCGCTGGGCCTCGGTCTCGGTCTGTACCGCGAACAGGCTCATTTCCGATAACATCGGCGCCGTCAGCCTGGCAAAACGCGCATAGCCCTTGGCCGAGCGCGCCGACAGCCGCGCATTGGCCAAAGCCACCGGAATACCGCGCCGGGCACAGGCGTGGATATGGTTGGGCCACAACTCCGTCTCCATGATCACCGCCAGCCTGGGCTGTACACGATCGAGAAAACGCTTGGCTGCACAGGGCAAATCGTAAGGCAGGTAGCAATGCTGGATGCGCGGCTCGTTGGCGAACAACGCCTGGATGCGCTCGGAACCGGTGGGCGTCATGCAGGTGACGGTGACCGGCAGCTGTGGATAACGCGCCAACAAACCGCGGATCATCGGCGCCGCGGCAATGCTCTCGCCCACCGACACCGCATGCACCCAGATCCCGCCCGGTTGCATCACCGGCAAGCCATAGGAAAACCGCTCGCCGACGCGCCGGGCATAGGCCGGCGCCTTGCGTGCACGCAACCAGAGACGTAAGGCCACCAACGGCAGCGCCAGGTAAAACAGACAGCTGTAGAGAGTTCTATTCATGGCGGCGGAGTTTATCGGCTTTTTCAGTCGATCGCCTGCAAGCACTCGGCAAAACGTTTGGCGAGAAAGCGCGCGGCGGGGCCCAGGTGCTCGTCGCGCCGCCAGACCAGCTCCACCACCAGGGCCGGTGGCGTCCATTCGCTGTCCAATTCCACCATCTGCTGCTGATAGGTCGGGTACTGCACGATATGCCGTGGCAGCCACGCCCAGCCCAGGCCGCTCATCAGCCATTCGGCCAATACGTAGAAACTGTCGGCACGCCACACCAGCGGGCTGGCCGCTTCGCTGCCGGGGTAGACACTGGTCTGGGTCGACATCAACAACTGGCGAAACTGGGCCAGGTGCTGGCAGGTCACGTACGGCTCCTTGGCCAGCGGGTGGTTCACCCCGCACACCGTGACCATTTCCACGCTGCCCACCACTCGCCGCTCCAGGGCTTCGGGGATCTGGTCGTGATAGAACAGCAGGCCCAGGTCGGCCTGGCGCTCCACCAACTTGCGCGCCACATCGCCCTGGGCGGCGCTGGACAGTTGTACTTCCAGCAGCGGGTACTGCCCCGCCAATGCCTCAAGGCTGTCGAGTACCGGCTGGAACAACATGGCTTCATCCTGGGCCAGGCGCAGGCAGGCTTCTTCACCGCGGGTCAGTGACAGTGCCCGGCCATTGAGGCGCTCACATTGGCGCAGCACTTCGCGGGCCTCCTCCAGCAACACACTGCCGGCTTCGGTCAGGCTGGGCTGGCGGCCGCTGCTACGGTCGAACAGGCTCACGCCAAGGTCCGTCTCCAGCATCGCAATCGCGTTGCTGACTGCCGATTGCGCCTTGCGCTGCCCGCGCGCCACCGCTGAAAACGAACGCTGCTCGGCGACGCTGACAAACAAACGCATCTGCTCCAGGTTCCATTGCATGCTCATGCCACAACCCATCTTAATTTCGGATAGGTAATGACTTTACCCCATCTGATAAAACTCTAGAATGCCGGCCTTATCAGATTGCTTTACACCGAGGACTCACCCATGAACGCCGCCTACTGCTACCTGGCTATTGCCATCTGCTCGGAAGTGATCGCTACCGTTTCCATGAAAGCCATCAAGGGCTGGAGTACTCCCATCCCGCTGTTGCTGGTGATCGTCGGCTATGGCGTGGCGTTCTGGATGCTGACCCTGGTGGTGCGTACCGTGCCCGTCGGCGTGGCCTATGCGGTATGGGCCGGGATGGGCATCGTGATGGTCAGCATTGCCGCGCTGTTTATCTATGGGCAGAAGCTCGATGTGCCGGCGATGCTGGGGATGGGCCTGATTGTGCTGGGCGTGGTGGTCATCCAGCTGTTTTCGAAAACCGCCGGGCATTGAGTGTTCACTTGAGCCTCCATTGAATCCAGGACTCGCCGCCTCGCTAAAGCGCGACAGCGCCTACGGTGTGCATGGTGCGGGATGTATACTTGCGGCCTTGTTTTGAAATGAGGTCGCCCATGCCATCCGTTATTTCCACCGACGTCCTGATTGTCGGCGCCGGAGTTGCCGGCCTCTGGCTGAATGCGCGCCTACGCCGCCAGGGGTTTTCCACGGTGCTGGTGGAAAACGCCACATTAGGTGGCGGGCAAAGCGTGAAATCCCAGGGGATTATCCACGGCGGTGCCAAATATGCCCTGCACGGCGCCCTCACCGGCGCCTCCGAAGCCATTGCCGATATGCCGCGCCGCTGGCGTGAAGCCCTGGCCGGTGACGGCGAGCTGGACCTGTCCGGCGTGCGCGTGCTCTCGCAAGCCCATTACCTGTGGTCCCCTGGCACGATCGCCGGCAACCTCACCAGCTTTTTTGCCAGCAAGGCCGTGCGCGGCCGTGTCGATCAGGTCAAGGGCGACGACCTGCCGCCGGCCCTGCAAGACCGTGGCTTCAAGGGCAAGGTCTATCGCCTGGCCGAACTGGTGGTGGACGTACCCAGCGTGATCGAACGCCTGGCGCAACTGGCCGGTGACGGCTTGCTCGCCGGGCAGCGCATCGAACCACTGCGCGAAGGCGACACCCTGGTGGGCCTGAAGGTCGATGGCCGCGAAATCCGCGCCCAGCGCATCGTCCTGAGCGCCGGCGGCGGTACCGCCGAACTGCTCGCCGCCCTCGGCCTGAGCCAGCCGGCCATGCAGAAACGCCCGTTGCATATGATCATCGCCAAGGGCCCAGGCCTGAAGCCGCTGTACGCCCACTGCCTGGGCGGCGGTACCAAGCCGCGCATCACCGTCACCACGCACCCGGCTGCCGATGGCAATTGGGTGTGGTACCTGGGCGGCGACATTGCCGAGGCCGACGGCGTGGCACGCACACCCGAAGAACAGATAGCCACCGCCCGGAAAGAGCTGGCGCACCTGCTGCCCTGGATCGATATGAGCCAGACCCGCTGGGCGACGCTGCGGGTCGACCGCGCAGAGCCTCTGCAATCGGGCCTGAGCCGGCCTGACAACGCCTTCGTCGCCGAAGAGGGCCGCCTGCTGGTGGGCTGGCCGACCAAACTGGCGCTGGCGCCGGATTTCGCCGATCGCGTGATCAACAGCCTCGAACGCGACGGCATCCGCCCAACCGCATCGGAGCCTTTGCCCGACCTGCCAAAACCCGCCATCGGCGTACCGGCCTGGGAGCAACTGTTGCCATGAGCCTGCCGACCCTGCACGACCTGCACCGCCCCTTGGGCAGCACCGGCCTGCTGGTGTCGCCGCTCGGCCTCGGCACCGTCAAGCTGGGCCGCGACCAGGGTGTGAAGTACCCCAGCGGTTTCACCATTCCCGATGACGACGAAGCACGGATGTTGCTGCGCCAGGCCCGCCAGCTGGGCATCAACCTGATCGATACCGCACCCGCCTACGGGCGCAGCGAAGAACGCCTGGGGCCACTGCTGCGCGGCCAGCGCCAGGACTGGGTGATTGTCAGCAAGGTCGGCGAGGAGTTCGAAGCAGGCCTGTCCCGCCATGATTTCAGCGCTGCCCATACACGGATGTCGATCGAGCGCAGCTTGAAACGACTTGAAACGGATTTTATCGATCTGGTGCTGGTGCACTCCGATGGCAACGACCTGCACATCCTCAACGACTGTGAGGTGTACCCGACCCTCGCGCAGTTGAAACAAGAGGGCAAGATTCGCGGTTTCGGCTTCTCCGGCAAAACCGTCGAAGGTGGCGTGAGGGCTCTGGAACAAGGTGATTGCGCGATGGTCACCTACAATCTGAACGAACAGGCGGAAAAAGCCGTCATTGAGCATGCGGCGGCCCATGGCAAGGGCATCCTGGTCAAAAAGGCGCTGGCCAGCGGCCACGTCTGCCTGGAACCGGGAATGGATCCAATACACGCCAGTTTCATGCTGTTGTTTGCGCAAACGGGCGTCGCCAGTGCTATTGTCGGGACCATCAATCCGCTGCACCTGGCCCATAACGTGGCGACCGCTGCCAAGGTCATTCGTCAACTCTGATGCCGCCGACGCGGCCGACCCCGTCGCAAGAAGGAGCCGACATGCCGCGAACGCTCATAAGAAAAAACCCCAGCAACTTCAAGACACTGCCGCTGCACGTCGAAGCCACCCCCGAAGGCCTGAGCTACCAGAGCGTGGGTATGCCGCTCAACTTCGCCCAGACCCTGCAACGGCGCAAGCCGGTAGAGGTGCCGGATGCCGAACGCTTCGCCCTGGAACTGGCCAACCTCGGCGTATCGGTGCGCCTGACCCTGCACTGGCAAAACAAGGATTACTGGGTGTTGGTGCGCCAGCGTCGCCAGGACCGTGGCGATGTGGTGCTCAAGCTGATCTCCGGCTACGTGCCCGCCCACGAACTGAACCTGCCGCTGCACACCGCCATCCAGGAGATTGCCGAGGAATGCCTGTTGGAGACCCCGGAAGGCTGGCTCGGCGGGCGCTTCAACGACACCTGGTTGCCGGCCCCCTACTCCGCCGCGCTGCATTACCGCGAAGCCTTGCCGTTTCGCCTGAGCCCTTTGTCAGGGGCCGCACGCCCGGTACGTTGCGCAACCACCCAACTGATCGAGCGCCCGCGGGCCTATGTGCATGTGCCGACCGCGTCGCTGCAACTGATTTATGACTTGCGCCTGGAAGTGCCGAAGGAAGCCAAATCCCTGAGCCTGTTCCATGTGGATGAGCGGCTTGAAGGCGACCAACTGGTGGCACGCCTGGACCGCCAGCGCCCGGACCTGTACCTGATGCCATTGAAAGACGGCCAACCGCTCGCCGAGCTCTACACCGTCAAGAAAGACCAGCTCTACCCCGCCAGCACCCGCGGTCTGTACCTGGCGGAAAGCTTCGCCCAGCAGGAAGGCTGGCTGGTGCGCGACGAACGCATTCGCTGGAAGGATTGGCTGCGGCAGCAAGGCCTGGCGGAGCCTGAGAAAGAATCGAAATTGAAGCGCCTGACCGGCAAGGCGCGCCAGATGCTGCGCAAGATCGTGCCAAAGAAAAAAACCAGCCGCTGAGGGCTGGTTTCTGCTGGATCAGCCCTTGAGCAACCGCGCCAGGCCAACCGTCAACGGGGTCGGCTCAGGCAGCTTGAAGCTGGCCAGCAAACGCTGGTTATTTGCCCGCGAATGCCGAATGTCTCCCGAGCGTGCCGGGCCGTAAGTCACGGCAGGCAACGTACCAATGGCCTCTTCCAGCGCCTGCAGCACCTGCTTGAGGGTAGTCGTGCGGTTCCAGCCGACGTTGATCGCCCCCAACGGCGCGTCCGGGGCTTCGATGGCCTGCACCAGCACGTCCACCAGGTCTTCCACGTACATGAAGTCGCGGGTCTGCTCGCCATCGCCGAACACGGCAATCGGCAGGCCTTGCTGAGCCCGTTCGCTGAAGATGCTGATCACGCCGGAGTACGGCGATGACGGATCCTGGCGCGGGCCGAAGATATTGAAGAAGCGGAAAATCACCGGTTCCAGGCCATGCTGGCGCCGGTAGAAGTCGAAGTAATGCTCGCCGGCCAACTTGTCCGAGGCATAGGGCGTCAACGGCGCCTTGGCGGTCTCTTCGTCAATGGAAGCACCTTCGCCGTTGTTGCCATACACCGCCGCGCTGGAAGCGAATACCACCCGCTTCACACCGGCTTTGCGCATGGCTTCGCAGACATTCAAGGTACCGACGAAATTGCTCTGGTGCGTGCTGACCGGGTCATCCACCGAAGCCTGCACGGAAGCGACCGCCGCCAGGTGCACCACCGCCGTCGCACCGACAGCGGCACGCGCCACCATTCCGGCATCGGCGACATCCCCCTCGAGCAGCTCGACGCGCGGGTTGTCCAGCGGCAGGTTGCTGCGTTTGCCCGTGGACAGGTTATCCAGCACTCGCACTGCGTAGCTCTTGGCAAGCAGCGCGTCGACCAGGTGCGAGCCAATGAAGCCCGCGCCACCGGTGATCAGGACCAACGGATCAGCCTTACTCATTGCTGCGGATCTTCTCGACAATGGCGGTGGTCGAGCTGTTCTCAACCAGGCCCAGCACTTTGACCTTGCCGCCGTAGGCGCTGACGATGTCGGCACCGACCACCTGGTCGACGGAGTAGTCGCCG
Organism: Pseudomonas sp. GV047; assembly: GCF_003058245.1. Lineage (NCBI taxonomy): Bacteria > Pseudomonadati > Pseudomonadota > Gammaproteobacteria > Pseudomonadales > Pseudomonadaceae > Pseudomonas > Pseudomonas sp. GV047. The sequence continues at coordinate 214,158 of NZ_QCWA01000003.1, forward strand.
CCCTTGACCAGCACGTCCGGCTTGACCTGGGCCAGCAGGTTTTCCGGGGTGGCTTCAGGGAAGCTGATCACCCAATCCACCGCGCCCAACCCGGCCAATACCGCCATGCGTCGGTCGACGCTGTTGATCGGACGGCCAGGGCCTTTCAGGCGGCTGACCGACGCGTCATCGTTGACCGCGACGATCAGCCGATCACCTTGGGCGCGAGCCTGCTCCAGGTAGGTCACATGGCCGGCGTGGAGGATGTCGAAACAGCCATTGGTGAACACAATGCTTTCGTTGTGGGCACGGGCATCGTCAATCGCCAGCAGCAATTGCTCGATGCTCAGCACACCACGTTCCGAACCTTCGGAGCGCTGGATCGCCCGGCGCAGTTCAGGCGCGCTGATCGCGGCCGTCCCCAGCTTGCCGACCACAATACCCGCCGCCAGGTTGGCCAGGGCCACGGCGTGGGGCAACTCTTCGCCGGCCGCAATGGAGGCCGCCAGGGTGGAAATCACGGTGTCACCGGCACCGGTGACGTCAAACACTTCACGGGCACGCGCCGGCAGGTGCATCGCCGGGTGACCGGGACGCAGCAGGGTCATGCCGTGCTCGCCACGGGTCACCAGCAAGGCGCCGAGGTCAAGGTCGGCCATGAGTGCCGCGCCTTTGCTCACCAGGTCGTGCTCATCGGCGCAACCGCCGACGATGGCTTCGAACTCGCTGAGGTTCGGTGTGATCAGGCTGGCACCTCGATAAATCGAGAAGTCCTTGCCCTTGGGATCGGCCAGTACCGGAATGTTCCGCGCCTTGGCGGCCTGGATCAGTTCCTGGTGGTTCTTCAGGGCGCCTTTGCCGTAGTCGGACAACACCAGCACCTTGATACCTTCAAGCAACGCGTCGACCTGGCCGCTGAGGGCCAGGGCGTCGGTGGCGAAGGGTTCTTCAAAATCGATACGCAGCAATTGCTGGTGACGGCTCATCACCCTCAGCTTGACGATGGTCGGCTGATGGGCAATGCGCTGGAACAGCGCGCGCACGCCGGCGCCGCGCAGGCTGTTGGCCAGGCTGTCGGCGGCTTCGTCGTCGCCGGTCACACCGACCAGGGAGGCCGGGGCGCCGAGGGCGGCAATATTGAGGGCAACGTTAGCAGCGCCACCTGGACGGTCTTCGATTTGCTCGACCTTGACTACCGGTACCGGCGCCTCAGGGGAAATCCGTGAGGTACCGCCATGCCAGTAACGGTCGAGCATGACATCGCCGACCACCAAGACAGGGGCTTGATCGAATCGCGGCATGGACAACTTCATGGAGCAACCCACATACAAAATGAACAGGGGCGCGATATTAGCACAGGGTGAGCGCCGCCTAGTTCGAGAGCTTTATCCGCGATGCATCAGGCACTGAAACTGATCACTTTTTAAACAGTGTCGCCAGGATGTGCTCCACGGCTTCGGCCAGCTCGACCTCATCGGTATTGATTTCGCAGTCGGCCGCAAGCGGTGCCTCATAGGGGCTGTCCAACCCGGTGAAGGCCTTGATGCGCCCCTCCAGTGCGGCGCGGTACAAGCCCTTGGGATCGCGCCGGGCACATACGTCAAAGGGCGTGCTGACATAAATCTCAAAGAACTGCTCCGGCCCGAACAGCGCCCTGGCGCTCGCGCGATCGACGCTGAACGGCGAGATCGCCGACACAATGACAATCAAACCGGCGTCCACCATCAGGCGCGCCACTTCGCCGATACGCCGGATATTTTCCTTGCGCGCCGCATCGCTCATGCCCAGGTCATTGCACAGCCCCGCGCGCAAGTTATCGCCATCGAGCACGAAGGTGTGCCGTCCCTGCTCGTTGAGTTGCACCTCCAGGGCATTGGCCAGGGTCGACTTGCCGGACCCGGACAGCCCCGTCAGCCATACGCAGCAGGGCTGCTGATGCTTGAGCGCCGCCCGTGCGGCCACGGACAGCGATAGGGAAAAGGGACGGATGGCAGCGCAACCGCCGGTCAGCAACTGGCTATTCATAACCCAACACCTCGTAGTCACGTTGATAGGCACGCCTGACCAATCGGCGCGTTCGCGAGGAGCAAAAGTCCCTGACCGCCTCGTGGCGACGCCCCAGTGAAACATTCAGATGCGGCAGGGATGAGTCCACCCCGAGGCGTTCGCACAGGTGCAGGAAGTCCTCCTGCAAAGACTCCTGGCGCCCGAGAAAGTCCATGGCCATCTGGCCCATATGGTCGACCAGGAAGTCGGTCTGGGGAGCGAAGTGCAATTGGCGTCGCAGGTTATCCGGGTGCAGCCAGCCGGCAACGAAATGGTCGAAGTCACGGTAGCTGGAAACCAGCGCCTGGGCTTGCAGGTCGCGAGGGCCCATGGCGTTGCCGCGCAAATAGGTGTAGGCCGAGTAGGCACGCTCCAGCGGGTCGCGTACGAAGGCAAATTTGAAGCTGCGCTCGCAGTGCTGGGGAAATTGCTGCTCATACCAGTAATACGGCAGATGCCCCGGCCAGCGCCCCTCGAGAAGTGCCGAGCACAGGCTGCTACCGGCGCATTTGGGCACATGGATAAACACGCACTGGTGTCGTTCGAAAGCCGGGTTAAGCGTTGCTACCCCAGACAGGGATTTGTTCACCGCCTGGCGATCCACCACCGACAAACGCCCCAGCAGAAACACCCTCTGGTGCTTGGGAAGCAGCTTCCACAGTAGACGTTGCAGCATTCCAATACCCACGCAAGAAGGTTAGCCCTCTCGTTCGTCATTCGAATCGAGAAGGCCAACATAACAAACGACAAGCGCTGGATTATTTGGCTTTGGTCAAGCCCTGTAACGGGCCCGATACAAACACCGGGGCGCATTGCGCGCCCCGGCTGGTCAGGTGATGTTTGCCGTCGCCGGCTCGTCCAGCCCCATGGCGTGCAGGCGCGAGTAATAGCCGCCCATGGCCAGCAGTTCGAGATGTGTCCCGCGCTCGACAATTTCCCCGTGATCCATCACCAGAATCAGGTCGGCCTTCTCGATGGTGGACAAACGGTGCGCAATCACCAGGGTGGTGCGACCTTTCATGACCTTGTCCAGTGCAGCCTGGATATGCCGCTCGGACTCGGTATCCAGGGCCGAAGTGGCCTCATCGAGGATCAGCAGCGGGGCATTTTTCAGCAGGGCCCGGGCGATCGCCAGGCGCTGACGTTGACCACCGGAAAGCAGCACGCCATTTTCACCGACTTCGGTGTCCAGGCCTTTTGGCAGCTCGGAGATGAAGTCCATGGCGTAGGCGTCGGCGGCGGCTTTCTCGATGTCGGCACGGGGTGCATCGGCCAGGTCTCCGTAGGCGATGTTGTTGGCCACGGTGTCGTTGAACAAGGTCACATGCTGGGTCACCTGGGCCACGTGACGACGCAGGTTACGCAGGCGATAGTCTTCGATCTCGACCTCGTCCAGCAGGATTTCCCCGGTTTCGTGATGGTAGAAACGCGGGATCAGGCTGGCCAGGGTCGACTTGCCGCTGCCCGAGCGGCCGACCAGGGCGATCATCTGCCCAGGGGCTGCGCTGAAGCTGATGTTCTTGAGCACCTCACGCTCCGTACCCGGGTAGGTGAAGCTCAGGTTGCGCACGTCCAGGCGACCGCTGACGCGATCACGCTCCACAGTGCCGCTGTCGACTTCGGGCTCTTCATCCAGTTGTTCGAAGATGCTCTCGGCACCGGCCACGCCTTTCTGGATCGTCGAGCTGACTTCCGACAGCTGGCGAATCGGCTTGGGCAGCAGGCCCGCCGCAGTAATGTAGGCCACCAGGTCACCCGCCGTGGCTTCACCGCGCAACAGCAGCACCAGGAACATCAACGCGGCCATGGCCGTGTAGATCACCAGTTGCAGCATCGGCGTATAGACCGCACCGGTCTTGTTCATGCGCAGTTGCTTGTCGGTATTGCCCTGGCTGGCGGCGGCAAAGCGACGCTCCTCGTAGCTTTCGCCACCGAAGCTGCGCACCACCCGGTAACCCTGGATGGTTTCCGAAGCGACGTGCGTCACATCGCCCATTGCCACCTGGATCTTCTTGCTCTGCTTGCGGAATTTCTTGCTGGTGCTGCCGACCATGATCGCGATCAGCGGCAGGATCGCCAGCATCACGAGGGTCAGCTTCCAGTTCATCCACAGCAGGTAGCCGAACAGGAACACCACCGTCAGGCCTTCGCGGATCACCACCTTGATTGCATCGGTGGCCGCACCGGTGACCATGGTCACGTTGAAGGTGATACGGGAAATCAGGTGCCCGGAGTTGTGGGTATCGAAATAGCGGTTCGGCAACACCAGCAGCTTGTTGAACAGCTGGACCCGCAGGTCATGCACCAGCCCCAGGGAAACCTTGGCCAGGTAGTAGTTGCCCAGGAACGACCCCAGCCCCTGCCACGCGGCGATCAGGATGATCAGCAGCGGCACGGCCATCAGCAACTTCAGGTCCTTGAACAGCGGGATCTTGGGCAGGAACACCACATCGGGGTTGCTCAAGCCATCGACGAAGTACTTGAGAATCCCGGCGAGCATTGGCTGGGTCGAAGCGAAGATCACGAAGCCCACGATACTCAGCAGGAACATGCCGAGGTACGGTTTCACATAGCCCAGCAGCCGGAAATAGATTTTCAGGCTGGATTCCTGGTCCGCTTTGGGCGGTGCGTCACTCATGTGTCGAGCTCACTGATTGGGTAGGACGCGAACTTTATCACACGCGTCGGGTTTGGCCCGAGCCCAGACCAAAACACTGGCCAGGGCAATCGGCAGCCAGGAGATAAACCACTCGGCCCGCGGCGTGCCGGTCAGGCTGGCGGCATCGAATTGCATGGCCAGGAACGAAAACACCCACATGCCGATGATGCCCTTGCCATAGAGCGTGTCGCGGGCCTTCCAGGCCTGCCACAGCACACCGAACCACAGGCCGCACCACAGCAGCAGGCCGGGCAGGCCCAACTCGATGCTCACGTGGGTGAACAGGTTGTGGGAGTGATCGAAAAAGAGGTTGTCGGCAAATACCTTGTAGTCCCCGCCCAGCCCCAGGCCGGTCCACGGGCGCTCGCTGATCATCTGCACGGCGGCCATGAAGATCTGCGGGCGGTAAGACACACCCCGGGCCAGCACCAGGGACTGCATGGCGAAGAACACCGCCAGCGCCGCGATGACCGCACCAATGGCAATCACCGTGCTACGGCGGTCACGGCACCAGGCCGGCATTGCCACGACAGTCAGCAACAACGCCAGTGCGGCGCCGCGGCTTTGACTCAGCACCACGAACAACCCAAGCAACGCGATGGACACTGCCCATGCCACCTGCATCCAGCGACCGCGCGGCAGCCAGTGCAGCAACCACACGGCGGCCAGGCCGATCACATAGGCACCCAGGATGGGATGGCTCAACTGACCCAGGCCTTCGAGACGCGCATACCAGTCGTTATGCTCAAAGCCATAGAATTTGATGATCGCCAGGAGCGACGACAGGGCCAGGCCGAAACCACCCCATTGCATCACGCGGATCACCTGCTCGGTCCGACCACAGGCGAGTACCGGGAAAAACAGCAGGAACACGCCGATGTACAGCAGACGCTTGGCTTCGCGCGAAGGGTCCTCGGCATTGGTCCACGTCAGGCTGATCGCCCCCCAAGCTGCCAGCAACCCAACCATCACGCAGAGCCAGCGCTGCTCGCGCCAGACCTCCATGAGACGCTCACGGGCCGACCAGGCAAACACCATCGCCGGCAACCACAGGAACAGCGTCAAACCCTGTTGATAAATCTTATTGGTCGGGGCAAAAGCAATCGCCAGCAAAAACCAAAGTAACCCGAAAATCATCCATACCTGCGCCCAACGACTTGCTTGCATCACCCGCTCCTGAATACGTTCAACCCGCCAACCCGGCATGGTTAAAACCCAAAACTTTCGGCATTATTACCGATCACTGTGCCCGCGACTCCCACAAGGCTTTCCGACGATGCAATGTTCAAGGCTTTCCCAAGCCGATTTAACCGCGATGATTGAAGGTGCCAGAATCCTGGAACAGGACAGCTACGGGCCCAAAGTCTACCTGCTGACCGACGGGAACATCCTCAAGCTGTTTCGCCGCAAGCGCCTGCTGTCGTCCGCGCTGTTCCGCCCGTACTCCAAGCGTTTCATCGACAACGTGGCGCAGTTGCAACAACGGGGCATCCCGACCCTGACCGTGCTCGCGTTCTTTCAACTGACGGCGCCCGGCATGACCGCCGTACTCTACCGCCCCTTGCCGGGCGAAACGCTGCGCCAGATTTCCAACCGTGAAGGCTTTGACTGGCACACCAACCTCGACCCGCTGGTGGCCCTTATTCGCCGCCTGCATGGCGCGGGCATCTACTTCCGTTCGTTGCACCTGGGCAATATTGTCGTGACACCGGACAATGAAATGGGCCTGATCGACGTGGCCGACATGCGCTTCCTGCGCGCGCCCCTGAACCCGGAACTGGCAAGGCGCAACCTGCAGCACTTCGCCCGCTATATTGCGCGCGAGAAGCTGAACGAACACTTTCCAATGCAAGCACTGGAGCAAGCACTGCTAGCGGCATGAGAACAGCCGCCGGGTGGTTTCAGTGAAATCGTTCCAGGCCTGCTCCGGCGCCAACGCCCGCGATTGAGCCTCGACAACCTGCACGCCGGAACTCACGAGCGCGCGTGCCAGGAGTTGCCCCCAGGACGTGGCGCTGTCTACCGGCGCGTACCAGCCGGCATCGCCCAGTTGTTCGCGGAACACTGCCAGTTCGCTGGTCAGTACAGGCACGCCGGCCATCACCGCCTCTTGCAGGATCAACCCCAGGCCCTCTTCCGTCGACGGAATGGCGACCCAGTCAAACGCCCGATAAAGGGTCGCCGCCTCAGGAATATGCCCCGGCAGGTACACCTTGTCGCGCAAGCCAAGCGCCTCGATACGCGCCTCAAGCCTGGGCCTCGCCGGCCCCTCGCCGATGATCACCAGGCGCGCATCCGGCCGATCGGCCGTCGCACTGGCAAAGGCCTCCAGCAAACAGCCGAACCCCTTGCCGTCGACCAGTCGACCTACCGCCCCCACTGCCGGCGAGCCATCCAACGGCAGCCCCAGGCGGGATCGCGCCGGCTCACGGGCAAGCGCGGCGGCACGAAACACCGCAGGATCGAAGGCACTGCGCAGCACCGCCACGGGCCTTTGCAGGTAACGCTCAAGGGAACCGGCGAGGGTTTGCGACACGGCCGCCAGCGTCAGTTGCGACGCCGGGAGTTGCTCGAAGAGTTTGCGATCAGCTTTTCGCAAGCGCGTGACACCATGAAAAATCACCACGGCCCGCACCTGCGGCAGGTGCTTGAGCACCGGTAAAAGCACCCGCGCGACACCGATGCCATCCAGCAGTACAACCTGCACATCCTCAGGCAGGGCCTTCTGGAAGCGCGCACGCATCCAGGGCATCAGCCACTTCCACAGGTGCCGCCCCTTGAGCCTGGCGGATGAGAGGTTCCACTCGACGGCCTGCTCGACCAGGCCATCGCTGCCGGCGGCGCTGCCCTGAAGCAACCAGGTGTGCACCGGTACATCGCTGTCGGCCTGGGCCAGTATTTGCTGATGAACCTTCTGCACCGAAGCGAATGCAGAGCCACCAGCCCACATGATGTTGAGAATACTCATCGAAAAAACCTTATGCGGCGTTGGTGTGGCTCGTCGTATTTACTGGCGGATCAACCAACCGATGCCGACCCCCAGGATCAGCATGAGCACCAGCTTGACCCGCTCTCGCCGCTTGCGCCGCGCCTTGGTCAAGCGCTCTTCCGCCGTCGCCACATGCAAACCGAAACCGGTGTGCAAGACCGCATCGCCCTCCAGGGTGACGGCGCCCAGGTTCAGCTGCGCGTAACGCCTGGAAAGCCCTTTCTCACCCTCGAACCCGGCATAGGGCGCACATAACCGGTATTCCTTGATACGTCGCAGCCCCGGGTTCAGCGAGAACCCTTGCCACTCAGGCTTATCGGACAGCAAGGAATAACAAGGTACCCCGCCAATCACCTCGCGCGGCCCCAGATGAATATAGGGGCTGTGCACCTGCAAGTCGTAAACGTAATTGCGCAACCAGACTTGGAGAATATCGGGACGCTGCTCCAGCACGGTCTTCGAATCCTCGACAAACCCGGGTCGATAAAACGCCCAGTCATCTTCGCAATGGAATATGTACGGGGTCTTGACCGACCCGTAGGCCAAGTCGATGGATGCCAATTGCCCCAGCTTCGGGCGGTTGATCAGGAACGTGCAATGGCCGAGCCAATGCTCGGGAATCGCCAGGCGTACCGCGTCATCGCCAGAGTCTTCGGTAATGAAGACTTCGCGGATGGCCGCTGTATTGAACAGATCGAAGCTCGCGAGCGTGCGCTTCAGCAAATCGAAGCGACCACAACTGGTCACGACGAGCGTTATATCGCTTTGAGCGGAGAATTGCATTCAAGCCTCGATAATATCATAAGGCCACCAAGCGCGGCCACCTGGCAGATATCAAACGCCTAGTTTCAAGCGCAGCGTTTCCAGCAAACTCAACGGTGCCCGGGGCCGCAGCGGCGGCTTCAGCGCCTCGACAATGCGCTGGCCGATGCGCGCAAAGCTGAACTGGCTGACCGCGAGGTCCTGCCCGTTGCGCGCAATCTCGGCCGCCAGTTGAGGATTGGATCGCAATGCAGCGAGTTTTTCCTGCAACTGGGGAATGTCTTTGTAGAACACCACATTGACCATGTCCTTGAAGCCAAGGGCCTGGTTTTCCGCGGCGCCCTGGTCAAACGCCAGCAGCACACAACCACAGGCCATGGCTTCGAAGTTCTTGATCATATACTCGCCCATGCCCACGTCGGCACTGACGAAAAAACGAATCCGGTTGAGGGTTGCGCAATATTCCTCACCGGATTTGGTGCGCGTAACCACCAAAGGTTCAACGCGGGCCAACTCATCGAGCAATGCCTTGCGACCACTGTAGGCCACGCTGTTGGTGCTGCCGACAAATGCCAGCTCAATGTCGCGCTCCAATCCCTGGGCCTGCAACAGCGCCTGATCGTAGCCCTTGGGCACGAACACCGCATCGAAGCCTTCGGCGCGCAGGCGCTCGGTCACCATATGCCCCGAACTGATAACCCGCACCCACGGCAAGCGACGGTAATGGGCACTGAACTTGCCCGTGTACTTGCAGGGAATGTAGTTCTGGTAGGCATCGTGTTCGAGGATCACCAGGTTCGGGATCGTACGGATAAAGCCGACCTGGCGAATCTCCTGCTTGAACCGCAGGAAGAACACGATGCGGTCATAACGGCTCACGTCGACTTCACGCTTGAAGTAACCGCGCAGGTTGCGCTGCTCAGCACTGCTCAGCCAGCGGGTATCACACTCGCAGTGCTCGGCAATGCCTTCGTACAGGCGATCCAGAATCGCGCGCTGTTCTTTCTGTACCAGAAACAAAACTTTCATGACCTTCCCTTTCACAACTGCCGTCACAAACGCCAGAACAACTCATGCCGTCGTACGGCCTTGCGGAAAAACTCGTTCTCACCATAAGGCGACCGCGCCCGCCCCGCCAAGACCCGTTGCAGCCAGCGCCGCACACGACGCTTGAACGGAGGGGCGGGTTGCAGGTCATGCATCATGCCCAGCGCCATGGCCTTGTCGCGCTGCCGGGCCGGCGACAGCGACAGGCTGCACGGCCACAGTTCCAGCGTGTCATCGAACAGCGGCGGCAGGGCAATTCCGGCGCCCGCGTCGCCCATGGGCCAGCGGTCGTTGTCATGCAGATGGTTGGCGTAGCCGAGCACGGTGGTCGGCTGCCACTCCAGACCTTGCAAGGCTTCGATCACCGCTTGCTGCGCGCAGATGTGGTCCGGATGGGGATCCAGGACCGGATGGGGCAAGACGATCACTTCAGGGCGCGCGGTCAGCAGCAACTGACGCAGATCGGCGAGCAGGTTTTGCCAGGTCGGCAGGCCATCGGCATCCGCCGGCAACGGGAAAGGGTTGAATTGGCGGAACAGGCGGGTATCCGACAGGTCGGCCTCGCGCGAAGCGATCGGCTGATCAGGCGCAGCGCGCATCGCCGGCAGTTGCAGGCAGAAGTAACCCAGCTGCACGCAGTGTGCCTGTGGCACACCGGCCCAAAGCGGCACGGCTATGCTGTCCCAGGCGCGCAAACGCCCTTTGGTCCGCGCGGCCTCGACCGGATCCAGGCCCATGCGTTGATAGTGCTCGGCTTCGATTTCACCGGCGGTAAGGGTCACGATCCACGGCTTCTCGGCCTGGCTGTAAAGACCGAAGGCAGCCAATTCGGCATCGTCGGCATGAGGCGCGATAACCATGACCCGCTGCGCCGAATAATCCGGCGTGCCCCAGGCCCACAGCCGAGGAGCGCCCTGCACAGTACAAAAACGCCCGCGCAAGCGCAGCTCACCGGACATCAGGGCCGGCGCCCAGCCACTGAGGTTCAGGTAGCGAACGCCATTCACCCCGCGCTCGAAGGCCTGTCGGTCAGTGCTCTCGCCGCCCAGAATCTCAATGGCCGGATCCAGGAAACGTCCCAACCAACCACTCTTGACCTTGATAGCCAATACCAGGGTCGCCTCGGCTTGCAGCAGCGAATCCACCCGCAGCCGGTCACCGTCGAAGCGAACCCCAGCCACCTCGGCATCCGTCGAAAACCGGTATCGGTAGTCTTCGTTGGGCGCATAAAACAGATGGTCGGCAAACCATGCCTCGTGGGCGACCCAGGCCAGCACACCGAGCACCAACGGCAGCCACCACGCCACCCAGATACCGATCACCACCAGCAGCAGCAAGCCGATCAGCAAACCGACCCGTTTGTTGCGCCGATGGCGCTTGAGCAATTGCTGTTTGCGGCTCATACGGTCAGCACCGGCACAGGGTTGCACCAACGGTCCTTGTACTCGCGGTCGGCACGCCCAAAGGAGAAACGCAGCGGCTTGCCCACTTCACGGGCCTGTTCCCAGGCGCCCTGGGTGTTGAGGAAGCTCAGGACACTGCCCGGGCTGAACGCACGGGTTTCAGGGTCGACACCACCGTTGACGTACTCCACGCTGATCCACTCCGGCGACTCGACCCGGTACACCAACTGGACAGCGATGGGCGCATCATTGAGGAAGATCACCGAACCGATCAGCCATTCGCGCAGCAGCTCGATCACCTCGGCCATGCGCTCGGCGCCGGTGGCCACAAAGCCCCAGCGGCGCAGGAACAGGTCGCAGTAGATCGCGGCCAACTCCCCACTGGAAAACTCGCTCACCGGTCGCACCACCCCACCGGCCTCTTCCAGCAAGCGCAGTTCGCGACGCTGGTTGTAGCGAAACTTCTTCGACAGTTCTTCCGGGGTGCGGGCCATGGCCAACTGTTCGGCCTGGGGCTTGAGGCCGCTGAAACGGCCTTCATTCAGGGCCGACAAATAGCGTGCACAGTGCCGCAAGGGCGCCTGGGCTGCAGGCGCGGCGGGCAGGATCAACTCGGCGTTGCCCAGGTCGAACAGGCCTTTTTTGCCGCGCTGCTTGAGCACATCCTTGGACAAGGCCAGGTCGCGCCCCCAGGTCGCGATGCAGGCCTGAAGCTCGCCACCCTGCTCCCAGGCCAGGTAACGCACCGGGATGTCGGCCAGCCCGGCCAGACGTTCGATCACTTGCGGGTGGGTCGCGACACTGCCGCCAAAACGTTGCCAGGCATCGCTGTAGACCGGCGCGTCGACGACGGACCAGCCACGCTCGCGCCAGCCTTGGAATCGATTGAGCATCAAGCCCCCGCGGTCAGTTCAATAACGTGCGGCAATTGCCAGAAGGTATCGCGTACCGCCTGATCCGAGAAACGCTCGCGCAGGCGCACCAGCATCATCTCGGCGCACTGCCGTTGCTGGTGTTGGTCCATCGCTGCCAGGTGCCGCAGCCCCTGGGCAAGGTGTCCGGCATCGCCGAAGGGAAACAGGATACCCACGCCTTCGACCACTTCCTTCGCGCCGCCACAGGCCGTGGCCAGCAACGGGACGCCGGCCGCCATGGCTTCCAGCAGCACCATGCCAAAGGGTTCATGGTCGGAGCTCAGGGCAAACACATCGAATGCCCGGAAGTACCGACGCGCATCCGGCACCTGGCCGAGGAACAGCACCTTGTCCGCAATGCCCAGCTCCCGGGCGAGGGCCTTGAGGTCCTGCTCCAGGCGACCGCTGCCGAGGATGGCCAGGCGGCTGTCGGCCGGCAAGTGCGCCAGCGCCAGGGCAAAGCCCTTGAGCAGCGTGGCCTGGTCCTTGTCCGGGTGCAGGCGACCGACATTGCCGACCACCCATTCGTCCGGCGACAACCCCAACGCGTCGCGCGCCTCATGTGCAGGCACCTGGGTGGCCTGCAAGGCGTCAACGTCGATGCGGTTGTACAACGTCTGGATGCGCGCCGCCGGCCAGGTCGGCAGGCAGTGGCGCATATCGTCACGCACCGCGTCGGAAACCCCCAGCAGGCTGAGGCGCTTGCGGAAGATCCCGGCAAACAGCCTGCGACTGCGACGCTGGTAGTCACCAAAGGCGTGATGCACGCCAATCACCGGCAGCCGCGTGCCGAGCAAGGCGATGTAGATCGGCTTGAAACGGTGCGCGATACAAAAACTGAAGTTGCGCGATGCGGCGATCTTGCGCAATTCACGGATGGCACCCAGCTTCAGGCCACGAATGGCCTTGGAGCTGAATTCCATGAACAACACTTCATCGGACGCGCAACCGGCGGCCACGTGCGGGTCGGCGACCCCGGTGAGAAACACCGTGATCACCTTGTAGCCGGAGCCTGCGAACAGGCTCGCGTACTGTCGCGCGCAGTCCAGGAACGGCCCGTCATAGCCATGGCAGAACTGCAGGACGTGGCGTTCAGCCGAGCGCGTCATAAGGGTCCACGCCGTCCTTGACGACCAGGATGTCTTCCATGATCAGGTACTGCAGGTCGGAGCCGAAGAACATGTTCAGCGCGTCGGTCGGCGAGCAGATCATCGCTTCGCCACGACGGTTGAGCGAGGTGTTCAGGGACACGCCGTTGCCGGTCAGTACTTCCAGCTCTTTCATCATGTCGTAGTAGCGCGGGTTGTATTCGCGCTTGAGCACCTGGGCGCGGGAGGTGCCGTCTTCATGCACCACTTCCGGCACGCGGGTCTTCCACTCTTCCGACACTTCAAAGGTGAAGGTCATGAACGGCGCCGGGTGGTCGACCTTGATCATCTGGGGCGCTACGGTGTCGAGCATCGACGGGCAGAAAGGCCTCCAGCGCTCGCGGAACTTGATCTGGTGGTTGATGCGGTCTGCCACGCCGGTCGCACTTGGGCAACCGATGATCGAACGACCGCCCAGGGCGCGCGGGCCAAACTCCATGCGGCCCTGGAACCAGGCCACCGGGTTGCCGTCGACCATGATCTTGGCGATGCGCTTGGGCATGTTCTCGATCCTGCGCCAGTTCGGCTTGCTCTCGTGCTTGGCGCAGGCGGCGATCACGTCTTCATTGCTGTAGGACGGACCGAGGTAGACGTGTTCCATCTTCTCCACCGGTACACCACGGGCGTGGGACACGTACGCGGCGGCACCGACAGCAGTGCCGGCATCGCCGGACGCCGGTTGCACGAACAGCTCTTTCACGTCGTCACGGGCAATGATCTTCTGGTTCAGCTTGACGTTCAGCGCGCAGCCGCCGGCGAAGGCCAGCTTGCCGGTGTCCTTGAGGATGTCGCCCAGGTAATGGTCGATCATCTGCAAGGCCAGCTTTTCAAACAGCGCCTGCATGCTGGCGGCGTAGTGGATGTACGGCTCGTCGGCGATGTCGCCTTCGCGCTTGGGGCCCAGCCACTCGATCAGTTTCGGCGAGAAGTAGAAGCCCTTGCCCTTCTCTTTATAACGGCGCAGGCCGATGACGTTGGCGTAGTCGGTGTTGATCACCAGCTCGCCGTTTTCAAACGAGGCCAGGCGCGAGAAGTCGTACTTGCTGGCATCGCCGTACGGCGCCATGCCCATGACCTTGAACTCGCCGTCGAGCATCTCGAAACCGAGGAACTCGGTGATCGCGCCGTACAGGCCGCCGAGGGAGTCCGGATCGTAGAATTCCTTGATCTTGTGGATCTTGCCGTTCTCGCCGTAGCCGAAGAACGTGGTGGCGTACTCACCCTTGCCGTCGATGCCGAGGATCGCGGTCTTCTCCTGGAAGCCGGAGCAGTGGTAGGCGCTGGACGCGTGGGCAAGGTGGTGTTCAACCGGTTCGATCTTGATTTTCTTCGGATCGAAGCCCAGTTGCTCCAGGCACCAGACGATCTTGTTGCGATAGCGCTTGTAGCGACGGTTGCCCATCAGGATCGCGTCAAGCGCGCGGTCCGGGGCGTACCAGTAACGCTTGGCGTAGTGCCAGCGCGCCTCGCCGAACAGGCTGATCGGGGCAAACGGGATCGCCACCACATCGACGTCGGAAGGCTTGATGCCGGCCTGTTCCAGGCAGAACTTCGCCGACTCGTAGGGCATGCGGTTCTTTGCATGTTTGTCGCGTACGAAGCGCTCTTCTTCGGCGGCCGCGATCAGCTTGCCGTCTATATACAAGGCTGCGGAAGGATCATGGCTAAGGGCGCCGGACAGGCCAAGAATCGTCAATGCCACAGGGGTCTAGCCTCTTTTAGTCTGCATGCAGGCGGGTTGCGCCTGAAAAAAGTGTGCTTCCCGCCTGGGCAGGAAACAGCTAAAGGGCGGGATTATAGCTCAAAAGCAGTGGGAAGCTGTTAGCGGCGAGCGGCAAGAGTCGCCTGCAGCATCGCCGTGTGCACAGTGCGAGCGCGCTGATGGGGCGCGTAGCCGAATTCCTGAATGATAAAAATCTTCCCAGTCACTAAACTCGCGCCCTTTTGCGCGTTTACACCCTAAGCGCCACGGATTCCGGCTGACTCATGACCCCTCTCGCTCGCTTCAACCTGTTGCTGCCCGGCCTGCTCGCCCTGTGCGGCGTCGCCCAGGCTGACGACCCCGCGCTGATCCTCGACCCCAGCGTCGTCACCGGCTCGCGCAGCGCCAGCCCGACCTTCGACCTGCCCTACTCCGTGGACGGCATCGGCCGCGAGCAGATCAGCGACGGCCAATTGGGCATCAACGCCTCCGAAGCCTTGTCCCGCGTGCCCGGCCTGGTGGTGCAGAACCGCCAGAACTATGCCCAGGACCTGCAGATTTCCTCCCGTGGCTTCGGCGCCCGCTCGGCGTTCGGTGTGCGCGGCATCAAGCTGATCGCCGACGGCATCCCCGCCAGCACCCCGGATGGCCAGGGCCAGGCCGCCACGTTCAACCTCGACACCGCCGAGCGTATCGAAGTGCTGCGCGGCCCGGCCGCCACCCTGTATGGCAGCAATGCCGGCGGCGTGATCCAGATGTTTTCCCGCGATGGCGAAGGCCCGCCGCGCATCGGCGCCGAAACCCTGGTGGGCAGCGACGGCCTGAACAAGAACCACCTGAGCGCTGAAGGCGCGGCGAACGGCGCAGGCTTTGTACTCGACGCCTCGCGCATGGATACCAACGGCTACCGCGACCACAGCAGCGCCCGTCGCGACCAGACCTTCGCCAAGCTCAACTTCCAACCGGATGACGACAGCAAGCTGGCGCTGATCTACAGCAGCCTGGAGCAGAACGGTACCCAGGATCCACTGGGGCAGACCTGGGACGCCTACAAGGCCGACCCGCGCTCGGTGAGCAGCAATGCGCTGACGTACAACACGCGCAAAAGTATCGATCATCAGCAATTGGGCATGAATTATGGGCGGTATTTCGGTGATGCGACGCTGCAGGTGAACGGGTATACCGGGCGGCGGAGTGTGATTCAGTATCTGTCGATCCCGGACAGGTTCGGCAGTGGCGCCGCCAACCCGGCTAACGCTCGCGGCGGTGTGGTAGCTTTCGACCGCAAGTTCTATGGCGGCTCCCTCCATTGGCTGCAACCCATCACCAGCGCACCCGGCGACCTGACCCTGATCACCGGCCTCGACTACGACCGCAGCCAGGATGATCGCCAAGGTTATTCCAACACCGTCAATGGGGTGCATGGTGTCAAAGGGGCCTTGGGCCGCGATGAAATCGACACCGCCACCAGCCTCGACCCGTTCGTGCAAGCCAACTGGCTGCTGGGTGACTGGACCCTGCAAGCCGGCCTGCGCCACAGCACCATGGAAATGGACGTAGACGATCACTTCCTCAGCGACGGCAACGACAGCGGCAGCAAGACCTACCAGAAGAACACGCCGTCGGTCAGCGTCATGTACGCCTTCACACCTGACTTGCACGGTTATGTAAGCGCGGGCAAAGGTTTCGAAACCCCAACCCAGGCCGAGTCCGCGTACTCCAGCACGGCGAACGGCTTCAACTTTGCGCTCAAGCCATCGGTCAGCAAACAGTATGAAATCGGCCTGAAAGCTCGCATTGGCCAGGACACCCGCGTGAATGCGGCCCTCTTTCAGATCACCACCGAGGACGAACTGGTAGTGCAGCAATCCAGCGGAGGGCGCACCACTTACCAAAACGCCGGCCGCACCCTGCGTCGCGGCTTCGAACTGGGCATCGAAAGCCAACTCGCCGAACACTGGAGCACCAACCTCGCCTACACGCGCCTGCAAGCCACCTACGACAGCGACTTCACCAGTGGCACAACTGCCGTGGACAAAGGCAACTACCTCCCCGGCGTGCCGCAAACCACGCTGTTCGCCGAGCTGAACTGGAAACCCCGGGACTGGCTCAGTACCGCTGTCGAAGGCCTGTACCGCAGCAAGGTCTACGTCGAAGACACCAACAGCCAACACGCCGCGCCGGGCTACAGCGTGTTCAACTGGCGCGCACGGTTCGAGCAGAAGGTCGAACACTGGACCTTCCACCAGACCCTGCGCCTGGATAACCTGCTGGACCGCCAGTACGTCGGTTCGGTGATCGTCGGCGACGGCAATGGCCGCTACTACGAAGCGGCGCCCGGGCGCTCCTGGTACGCCGGGGCGGGTGCCGAGTATCAATTCTGAACGCACCACACCTTCAATGTGGGAGGCCCCGCGCTGTCGCGCAGCAAACCGGAACCCCTGTGGCGAGCGGGCTTGTCCCCCTCACCACAGGAATGCGGTCGCCTGAAATTGTTTATGCAATAAGGGGAGTTTGCTCATGCCCCCAAGCGTCGGATGGAGTCCAGCTTTCGGGGTGCAACACTAGACGCGCTCCAGCATCCGCCGGCTGGCGAAACTGAAGCTCAGCACGATAAAGATCAGCACCCCGGTCGCCACCTGCTGCCAGTAGAAATTCCAGCCGATCAGCAGCAGCCCGTTGGCGATCACGTTGATAAACAGCACTCCGAGCAGCGTCCCGGGAATATTTGCCCGGCCCTGTCGGCTCAAGGTGGTGCCGATAAACACCGCGCCAATCGCATTGAGCAAAAACGCGTTCCCGGACAGCGGCACATAGGCGCTGACTGTCGAGCTGAGCAACACACCGGCCACCCCACAGGCCAGGGCGGTAGCCAGGGCCACGACGGTGACGATGCGCCGCACCGACAACCCCGAGTAATACGCCAGCAGCGGCTGGGTGCCCTGGGCCAGCAACTCACGGCCCAGGCGTCCGCGCGCCAGGGCCAGGCCGTAGAACAGCGCCAGCCCCACTACCACCAGCAGCGGTGTCAGCCCAGTGAGCTCAGGCTTCAAGCCTTGGCTGATATAGATCGGCTGGCCGCCGTCCGAGAGCAGTTGCTGGGCGCTGGTGCCGATAAACAGGGTGCCCAGGGTGGCCAGGAACGGACTGATGCGCAGCCCGGCAATCAGGCCGGCGTTGACCTGCCCCACCAGCAGCGCCGCCGCCAGCGCGCCCGTGGCCGCCACCGCCCAGCCATGGCCGCCATTGAGCAGCACCACAAAGCTGAAACTGGCAAAGTCCAGCGCCGTGCCCACCGACAGGTCGATGCCACCGGCCGCCACCGCGTAGGTCATGCCGATAGCGACAATCGCCAGCAGCACGAAGTTGTTCAGCACCAGGCTTTGCAGGTTGCCTGCACTGAGGAAGCCCGGCGCTTGCAGCGCAAACACCACGACAATCAGGGTGAATACCAGTGGCAATGTCAGCGGCAATACGGCGCGTGCGTTCATGCCGTCGCCCCTCGGTTCACTGCACTGGAGGCTGCGACGACCAGCAGGATCAACACGCCCTGCACACCATTGACCCAGAAGCTGGAGAGGTTAAGCAGTTGAAAGCCATTGATCAGAAAACCAATCAACAGCGCCGCCAGCAACGTCCCAGGAATGCTCGCCACCAGCCGGCGGGAAAACACCACGCCGAGAAAGGCGATCGCCACCACCGACAGCAGCATGTCACCGGAGCCGGTGGTGCTGCCGCTGAAGAACGCCGCCGAACACAGCGCAGCCACCGCGGCACATAGACCGGACAGCAGATAGCTCGACAATACGTAGACGGGCACTCCAATGCCCGCCGCTTCGGCCGCCTGGGGGTATTCGCCCACCGCATGCAGGCGCAGCCCATAGGCCGAGTGCTGGATAAGCAGCGTCAACACGCCCGCCGTCACCAGCAGCACCCAGGCCAGGGCCGGTACGCCCAACCAGGTGCCACCACTGAGCAGGTCCAGCAGCGGCGAGTCCGTGGAGACCACCGTGTTCTCCGTCAACACCAACTCCAGCCCCGCCAATACATTCATGCTCGCCAGGGTCGCCAGCAACGGCGGCAAACGCAGCACCACCACGGCCAGCCCATTCAGCAAGCCGACCGCCAAACCGCAGCCCAGAGTCAGCAGCAACGTCAACCCGAGATCCAGGCCGGCATTATTGAGGCGGCTGAATACCGCCGCGCACAAGCCCAGGTTGGCCGCCAGCGACAGGTCCAGCCCTCCAGCCACCACGTTCGAGCCGCCGCCGATAATCACGCAGGTGAGCCCGAAGGCCAGCACGCCGAGGATCGCCGACTGGCTGAACACATTGGCCAGATTGCCTACCGACAGAAAATTCGGCGCAGCCACGGCAAACCCCAGCAGGATCGCCACAAACACGCCCACCGACCCACGGCGCAGCACCAGCACCCACAACCGCTGCGATAACCCAGGCGTCGCCGTTTCAAGCATGTTCCACCTCTCGAGCGCTTAAAGCCGCCGCAGCCACGGCTCCCGTCGCACAGGCCAGCAACTGATCGCTGTCCGCCTCCCCGGCACGGAATTCACCGGCGATCTCACCCCGATGCAGCACCAGGATTCGGTCACTGATCCCCAACAACTCCGGCAAATCCGACGACAGCACCAACACCGCCGCCCCCTCTTCCACCAAGCGCCCGATCAAGCGGTAGATCTCCACCTTGGCCCCCACATCCACGCCCACGCAGGGCTCATCCAGCAGGTACACCGCCGAGCGGCGGCTCAGCCACTTCCCCAGGGCGACCTTCTGCTGGTTGCCGCCACTGAGCTGGCTGACCGCCGCTTGGGGCCCCGGCGCCTTGATCGCCAATTCGTCGATCAGCCGCAGGCTTTCCGCCTGCTCCTTGCGGCGGCTCAACAAGCCCCAGCGGCTGAACCGTCCGAGCCCCGCCAGCGTGAGGTTTTCCAGCACCGAAAGCACCGGCGAGATCCCCTGGCTGCGCCGCTCTTCCGGCACCAGCGCAAGGCCCTCGGCAATCGCCTGGGCCGGCGAACGCAGGCGCAGTAAACGCCCGCCCAGATGCACACTGCCGCTGTCGGCGCGCTCGACACCGAAGAGTGTCTTGAACAACTCCTTGGCTCCCGAGCCGACCAGCCCGGTCAGGCCGACGATTTCTCCGCGCCGCACCTCCAGATCGATCTGCCGATAGCGCCGCGCCAGGCTCAACCCGCGTACCTGCAACAGCGGCGCTCCCGGTGCAACCTTGGCCTTGGGGTACATCTCCTGCACCTCGCGATTTACCATCAGCCGCGCAATCTCGGCGCTGGACGTATGCCGGGGCTGCACCACCGCTACGTCCCGACCATTGCGCAGCACCGTGACTTCATCGCAGAGGCTGTCGATTTCCTGCAGGTAATGGGAGATGTACAGGATGGATAAACCCTGGTCGCGCAGGCGCTTGACGATGCGCAGCAACTGGTCGACTTCACGCTTGACCAAGGCCACGCTGGGCTCGTCGAACACCAGGATCTTGGGCTGGCGAATCAACGCCCGGGTGATTTGCAGCACCTGGCGTTCGGCGCTGTTCAGCTCGCTCACCAGCGCACCGGCGGGCAATTGCAGATCAAAATATTCCGCCAGCAAGCGCTCGGCTTCACGTTGCTGTCGGCGTCGATCCACAAAGGGCCCGCGCCGCAATTCATGCCCGAAAAACAGCGCCTCGCCCACGGTAAAACTGGCGGGCAACAGACGCTCCTGATGGATGAACTGCACGCCCAGCGCATCCACCTGGCGCGGTGACAAGGCGGCGTACGACTGGCCATCGATACTCACCTGCCCCGCGTCCGCCTTGTGGATGCCGGCCAGGATCTTGATCAAGGTCGACTTGCCCGCACCGTTCTCCCCCACCAGGCCGTGGATGCTGCCGCGTTCGACTTTAAGGCTTGCGTCATCCAGCGCCAGGGTGGCGCCAAAGCGTTTATGCAAGTGTTGCAGGTGCAATGCCGGCATCAGTCACCCCGCAGTTGCTGAACCTGGTCCAGGTTGGCCGCGGTGGTCAGCAGCGTGGCCACATGGGTTTCCTTGGGCAGGTCTCGTTGCCCGGCCAGGTAGCGCGCCACGTTCTGCACAGCGGTCTTGCCGATCAACGCCGGTTGCTGCGCCACCACCGCCCCCACCGGCGAATTTGCCTGGCCGAGCAGCGCCAGCACTTCCGGCGTACCGTCGACGCCGTAAGTCTTGATCTCGGTGCGCCCGGCATCGATCAGCGCCTTGCTCGCGCCCAACTGCGGAATGTCCCACGCCGACCAGATCGCCGAGACGCTGCCCGCCGGGTATTTGTTGAGCAGCGCCGAGACTTGTGAATAAGCATCCTGCACGGTGTTGGGGATCACGTCGCGAAGTTCCGGCTGGATGATTTCCAGCTGGGGGTAATCCTTGAGCGCCAGCTTCAACTGGTCATAACGGATCGCACACACCGGCACGCCGTAGAAACCGTTGAACACCAGGATCTTGCCTTTGCCGCCGGCGTCCTTGATCAACTGATCGGCCAACGCCTTGCCGGTGGCGACGTTGTCGGAGGTGGTGTTGTTGAGGCTGTACTGGGACGGTGCATCGATGGTGAACAGCGGGATGCCGGCCTTGCTGATGCGCTTGAGCCAGGGATCGATCACGCTGAGGGTGCCGAGGGTCTGGATCACGGCGTCGGGTTTCTGGGTGACCACGGTTTGCAGCTGGGTCACCAGGTTCTTGTCGTTACGCCCGGCATCGAGGGTGATCGGCGTGCCGCCCAGGCGCTTGATCTCATCGACCTGGGCCTGGAACGCCTTGATATCGAAATAGTGGCTGGTGCCGGTCATGCTCACGGCAATGCGCTTGCCGGCCAGGGACGGCACGGCCTCATCGCCCTCGGCAGCCTGGACACTGACGACATGGCCCAGCAACAGCGCGGCGCCAAGGCAGATCAAACGGGAAAGCGAGGAAAGGCTGGAAGGCATACAGGGCTCCGCTGCGACCGGTGAAAGGGTTCACCAGGAGGCGTTGCAGAGCCCGTGCCAGGATTTTTATTACGTCAAATCAAGGGGATAACGTTTGCGGGTTAAGGCGGGCTGTCGTTCTGGGCCAACAACTGTCTGATAACTGTTGCTCAGGCAACAGCTCTTACTATTGAGCGCGTCAGTAGACTCGCACAACCACGGCCGTCGGTTACTCAGGTGCTGCGCGTTGACACTCTAAAATCGCGGACATAGAATTTGCCGCAAATGGACTGGGGGATCCCGGTCGGCGTTATAGCCTCGGTGAGTCTCACCGGGGCTTTTCGCTTTCAGCAGTAGGGAAAATTTTCAGCCCCCAATTTTCAAAGCCCTCTCCCACCTTGCTCCGCCCTCCACTGCAATAAAACTTGCGTTTGAGCACGTCAAAGGCACGATTTTCCTGGCCCGGTCGTAAAACGCTCATGCCGATGGGGCGCGCAACAAGATCCGCAAGCTGCAACCCCGTAGAGTTGACCTGCTTCGTGGCAAACACGATGTCAAATGGTAGGCGGATACCTGGACGGTTGGCTCCATCGCACATCCGACGAAACTCCAACTCAAGCTCGTTATCCTCTTTACGACCTCGACGCTCGAAAATCACATGCGTCAGTGCGCTCTGCTGATTTTTCTCATGTAAAAACTCGTGAAGCGTCTCAAGACAGAAGCCCAAAGCCAGATGGTAGGGGTTGTGTATTGGGCCTTGCTGCTCTCTAAGCGTAGCTTTATCAATCACACAACTGATCAAGACGAAATTGCTCGACTCAATGATGCTGGTCAGCTCCTCCAGGAAAACATGCTTGTGTTGGCGAGAGACAAACATACTGGAGAACGCCCCTTTTTCCTTACGGATTTCCAGCTCATGCAAGCCAACAAGGTCATGCCCCATATGATTGAACTTGAACTTTTGAAGGGCAGGGATGACCTTTTCGCAATAGTGCCTCTTATGGAAAACACAGAAAGCTAAAACAAACATGGGGTAGTTGACATCAAGTGTCTGCATCCCATGATCGCCACTTTCATCCACATAGACGATGAAGTCGCTGAACTCCCCTTTTGGCGGTTTCGCTGCCACAACTTCTGCAACACGCTCCGCCTCACTCTCACTTTCAAAAAGCAGAAACTGCGGAGAGGTTGGTTTTTCATCTGCCATTGGATAGTTAATCCTGGGGTTTCAAGTGTTTTCTAGGTCGCCCACCTACACCCATATTGCCCCGAAGCTCTGCTACAGAGGGCCACCAGTCTGAACCCCTTTCGGCAAACGCTGATCAATCATCTGATACAACGCACTACTCTCAGGCCAGTTCCGCATAAACCGCGCACGGTCCCTGGCATACGCCGGGGCGAAGCTGGCGGCAGAGCTGTGTTGGCACATCGCGTCGAGGTCGATCAGTGACCAGCGATCCTTATCCCAGAACAGGTTATGGCCCTTGAAGTCGCCATGGCTGATGCGCTCGCGAATCAGCTCGGCGAACAACTGGTCCAGCGCCAGCAGTTCGTTTTCCGGCGCGTCACCGTGTTCGATATAGGGCGCGAAACGCTCGATGATGTCCGGGCCCGGCAGGTATTCGGTAACCAGGTAAGCGCGGCTGCGCAGCCAGAAACAGCGCTTTTCCAGGACGGCCAATGGCTTGGGCGTGGCGATGCCGAGGAACGCCAGGCGATTGCCTTCGCGCCAGGAATGCCAGGCGCGGCTCGGGCGCCAGAAGCGCTTGAGCCAATGGGCGAAGCCCTTGATGTTGTAGCGCTTGATCACCAATGGCCGGCCGGCCACATCGACCTTGGCCACGCTGGCCGCACCACCGGTCTTGTACAGGTGGCCCTGGTCGAGCAACGCATCCGCCTGCTCCAGCACCGGCAGCATCGCCGGCTCTTCCTCGCGACGGATCGCGCGCAAGGCAAAGGCGCCACGCACCACGCTGAACAGCGTGCAGTCGCGCCCCACTTTGTTCAACAAGTCCTTCAAACGCCAGGCGCTGACCTTGCGCACCTGTTTTTCCAGGGCTTGCAGGGGCAAGGCGTGCTCGCCGTTGCTCAGCAGGTAGTACACCAGCAGTTCTTCGGTAAACGGCTCGAGGTTTTTCGGCAACTGGGCGAAAAACACCCCGAGGTTTTCCAGCACACGGTCGCGCGACAGGGGCTTGCCCGCCTCTTCAACACGAATGCCGGCGCCATCGATCAAGTACAGCTTGCCGTCCCGGCGCAGCAGGTTGTCCAGGTGCAGGTCTTCCTGCCACAGGCCCTTGGCATGCATCTGGCCGATCGCACCCAGGGCCTCGGCCAGCACGGCGGTTTGCTCGTCGGCCAGTGGCGGTAGCGCTTCAACGGCGTGCCAGGCATCGGCCAGGCTCTCGGCACCTTCGATAAACTCGAACAGCAGCCAGCCGCCCTCGCCGTCCTGCAAGCCATCGGCGAGCAACAGCGGGGTGGTCAGGCCTTGCTCGGCCAGCAGGCGTACGCCGCTGAGTTCACGCTGGAAATGCCGCGCGGCCTTGCCGCCCACCAATAACTTGGCCAGCACCGGACGCCCGCGCCAGATCGCCGCGCCCACGTAACGCTCGCCCGGCAACACCCGCAACAGGCTCAGCAGTTGCAGTTGGCCAGGGCCGGCGGCATCCGCCAGGTCGATAGTGAGGGGCAGGCTCGGCGTGCGGCCGGCGTTTTTCAACTCGGACAGGCGCATCAGCGGTTCTCCTTGTGGCTACGCCGCTTCGTCAGGCGTTGCAGCCAGGTGGTGACGAGCGCGCTGCCTTCGGGCTGATCGAGGTAAGCCGCCAGCAATTGACGCACCTGTGCGTCCGACCACTGCGGTGCCCGGCGCAACAACGGCTCCAGGTCCTTGACCCGGTCACGCCAGCCGAACAGCAGCGGGCGGGTTTTCTCCAGGTCGATCAACTGCGCGGCGTAGCCGTCCCCGGTGGCCTGCAGGAAAATATGCTTGGGGTAGAAACAGCCATGCACCTGGCCGACGCTGTGCAACCGGCGCGCCAGTTGACCGCAGGCCAGCAGGATCGCGCGGTGCTGGGCATCGCTGAGTTGCGCCCATTGCTCCAGCAACGAATCCAGGTCATTCCAGCCGTCCAGGGCACGGGTCAGCAGCATCGCGCGGTGCTCACCGGCGACTTTGCGCTCGCCGTAGAACGCCGCCTGCAGCGCCGGGATCCCGAGCTTGCGGTAACGGCTGATGTTGCGGAACTCGCGGGAGAAACTGGGCTCGCCCAATGGCCGGTGCAAGCTGCGCGTGAGGTAGTTGCTCTGGCGCTTGAGGTAATAGCCGTGGCCGTCGAGCTCCAGGCGAAACACGCTGCTCCAGCCGCCACGGCTGGTGTTCGGCTCGTCCACCGCGTCCAGTTGCCGGGCCCACAGGGCGTCGAATGTCGCGAGGCCGTGGCGCTCCAGCAGGGCGCGATCTTCAGCCGCCAGGAAATCACTCATTCACGTCCCTCGAAAAACTTCACTACGTGGCGAATCCGCCGTTTGTCCGACTCACTCAGGTGCCGACACCCACGGTACTGCATGTAGAAGCGCAGGCGCTGAGTGGCCGACAAGTGATACTTGGCCACCTTGTCCAGGCAGGCCAGGTCCTTGGTAATGCGATACTTGAGCCAGAAACCGCGCCAGAAATCGCCGTTGGGGCAATCGATCAGGTACAGGGTGGCCTGGTCGTCGATCAGCAGGTTGCGCCACTTCAAGTCGTTATGGGTAAAGCGATGATCGTGCATGGTGCGCGTGTATTCGGCGAGCTGGCGGCTGACCGCGTTGACCCACTTGGGGTCGCGCAGGCGCGCATCCTTACGTTCGGCCAGGACCGAGAGATCTTCGGTCCTCGGCAACTCGCGGGTGATCATTGCGCCACGATCATAGGCCAGGCCGCTGCGCTCAAGGCCCCAGGCAACCACATCGGCGGTGGGAATGCCCCACTTGGCGAAGCGCTTGAGGTTCTGCCATTCGGACTTGACCCGCGGCTTGCCCAGGTAACGCCGCAGGCCCTTGCCGGCGCCGGTGTAGCGTTTGACGTAGTAGTTGACCCCGCCACGCTCCACCCGGATCACTTCCGACAGCGGGTCGCGGGTCAGCCGCTCGCCTTGCAGGGCAAACACCGCTTCGAGGCTTCCAAAATCATCCGCCAGTGCGGCGTAGGCAGGCTCCAGGTTCCAACCCGCCATCAGATCGCATCCCCATAACGTTGCTTGCGCGCGTAGAGCTTGTCGGCCTTGCGCTGCATCAGGCTCAGGGACGCCGATTGCTCGGCCAGGACCTGGCGCAGCGGCTGGCGGAAGTAGCCCTTGAGGAAGCGCAATTTATCGCGCCGGGTCAGGCCGATGTCCAACGCTGAGTAATACAGCGCGGAGAGGTCCTTGTCGCGCCAGCGCAGCGGCAGATGGGCGCGCATTTGCGCCCGATGCAGGTCGATCACCGAGAGCTTGATGTTGCGTGGGTCGATCGGCCTGGACGTGTCCAGCAGGAAGTGGCACAGGTAGCAGTCGCGGTGATTCACGCCGCCCCGGTGCATGTCGCCGACCATGCGCGCCAGTTCGGCCGTGAGCGCATGGCGCAGTGCAGGTGTGGGCGGTTCGGCGACCCAGTTGATGGTCAGGTCTTCAAGGCTGATGGTCGGCGCCAGCTCTTCGGTGATGATGAACGAGTGCTGGTCCGCCGGGTTGCTGCCTTTTTCGCCGAAGGCCACGCCGGTCATGGTCGGCACGCCGATCGCCTGCAAGCGGTGAATGGCATCCCATTCCAGGCCGGCGCCGAGCACCGGCAGCTTGGCGGTGATCAGGTTCTTGAAGATTTCCGCCCAGCCGATGCCGCGGTGGATTTTGACGAAATACGGGCGGCCATCCACCTCGGTGCGCAGCGTGCGACGCGCCGCCAGTTCACGGAATACCTGGCCTTGCAGTTTCTCGACTTCGGCGAAGGCGTCACGCCCGGCCCATAACGTCTTGAACGGTTCGGCAAGAATCAACTTCATCGTTTTGGCTCCGCCAGAATCACATCCGCAGCGTGCTGCGGCATGCTGTAGAGGTCGGCCGTCTCGGCGAAGGCCAACCCATTGCGGCCCCAGGCCGCGCGCTGTGCAGAATCGGTCAACATCTGCGCCAGGTACTGGTTCAACTGAGCCTGTTCAAACGGCTCGTCCAGCACCAGGCCGCTGTCGGCTTCGGCGATGTAATGGGCATAACCACATACGGCCGAGACCAGCACCGGCAACCCGGCCACCAGGGCTTCGAGCAACACGGTGCCGGTGTTTTCGTTGTACGCCGGGTGGATCAACAGGTCGGCGCCCAGCAGGAAGCGCGGAATATCGCTGCGCCCCTTGAGGAACTGCACGTTATCGCCCAGCCCGAGGGTGGCGCTTTGCAGTTGGAATACCTTGGGGTCGTCCTGGCCGATGACAAACAGGCGCGTGCGTTTTTTCAGCTCAGCCGGCAATGCGGCCAGCGCTTTCAGGCTGCGGTCGACGCCCTTGGTCTTGAAGCCGGAACCGATCTGCACCAGCAGCAGGTCGTCATCGCCCAGGTTGAACTCCTTGCGGAAGCCTTCACGAATCTCGGCCGCATTCGGCGGCGCTCGGCGGTCCTGGGCAATGCCCGGTGGCAGCAGGTGGAAACGCTCCAGCGGCGTGTCGTAATGCTTGATGAACAGCGGCTGCTGCACTTCGGAAATCATCAAGATTTCGGTCTTGGCGTCCTTGGCAAACACCGCGCGCTCGTACTGGGCAAAGTGGCGATAGCGGCCAAAACTGCGGTACAGCGAATGGCGCAGGTTTTGTGCCTTGTCTTCGAAGCAGCCATCGGCCGCGTAGTACACGTCCAGGCCGGGCATCTTGTTGAAGCCGATCAGGCGGTCCACCGGGCGCTTGGCCAGGTCGGCCTCCATCCAGGCGCTGAGCTTCTCGTTGCGCCGATGGTTGAAGAACGCCTTGACCGGCGCCACCAGCACTTCGAAGCCGGGCGGGATGTCGCCCTCCCAGATCAGCGTGTAGACACGAATCTGATGGCCGCGCTGCTGGCACTCCAGGGCGATGCGCATGAAATCGCGCTGCAGGCCGCCGAAGGGGAAATATTTGTACAGAACAAAAGCCAGTTGCATCAGTGCAGCTCCTCAGCCAGTAACAACGTGCTCAGCCGGGTTGCCACACGCTCAGGGTTCAGGCGCGTGAAACACAGGGGCGACTCGCGCTTGATGTCGAACCGACGCAGGTCGTCGGCCGTCGGTTGATAGGTACATTGTTTTTGCAGGCACGGCGCACAGGCAAAGTCGCTGGCCAGGTGAATCTGGCCCTTGCCGTAGGCGCCGGTCAGGCCGGGATTGGTGGGGCCGAACAGGGAAATGGTCGGCACATCCAATGCCGCCGCCAAATGCCCGAGTCCGGTATCCACCGCCACACAGGCGCGGGCGCCGGCCAATACCCGGGCCACGCCGGCCAGGTTCAGCTTGGGCAGCACTTCGGCGTTGTTCAGGCCTTGGGCCAGGCGCTCAGCCCGGGCCTTTTCGGCGGCGTTGCCCCACGGCAACTTCACGTCCACCCCCAGGCGGCCCATGCGTTCAGCCAATTCGCGCCAGTAGGCTTCGGGCCAATGCTTGGTGTCCCAGGTGGTGCCGTGCAGCAGCAGGACGAAGGGCTTTTTCGGCGGCAGGCCGAGCAGTTTTTCGGTGCTGAGGCCGTAGTCGCCCAAGCCTTTGGGCAAGTCATAGCCGAGGGCCACGGCGAACAGTTGGCGCAAACGCTCCACCGCATGCTGCCCACGGGCCACGGCCAGGCGCCGCGAGTAGAAGCGCGCCGCAATCGGCTCACGGGCCGAGTGTTTGTCGAATCCGGCCACCGGAGCTCGCACGTAGCGGGTCAGCCAGGCGCTTTTGAACAGGCCTTGGGCATCGATCACCAGATCGTACTTGGTCGACTGGACTTGCTGCTTGAAGCGCCGCCACTCGCCGCTCTTGAAGGTTTGCCAGAGGTTCTTGCGCCAGCGGCGGATCGCCACCGGGATCACCTTGTCCACCGCCGGATGCCAGGTGGGGATTTCAGCAAAGCCTTCTTCCACCACCCAGTCGAAGCGAATGCCGGGGATCGCCCGTGCCGCGTCAGTCAGTGCCGGCAAGGCGTGGATCACGTCGCCCAGGGATGAGGTCTTGATTACCAGTACCCGCAACTCAGTGAACCTCGACCACGTCGCCCTGCAACCGCTGCAAGGCATCGGTTACCGGCTGCGGCAGCAATTGGCGCAGGCAGTTGTAATGGCCGAAGCGGCAGGTGCGATCAAAGCACGGGCTGCACTCCAGCCCCAGGCGCACCACTTCGACCTGGTCGGCCAGCGGCGGGGTGAAGCCCGGCGAGGTGGAGCCGTACACCGCCACCAACGGGCGGTTCAGCGCAGCGGCCACATGCATCAGGCCGGAGTCGTTGGACACCACGGCGTCCGCACAGGACAGCAAGTCGATGGCCTCGGCCAGGGACGTGTCGCCACTGAGGTTGACGGCCTCTTCGCGCAGGCCCGGGATCAGGCGCTGGCGAATGTCTTCACCCACCGAGTGATCGTTTTTCGAACCGAACAACCACACCTGCCAGCCTTCGCGAATCTTCATCTCGGCGACTTTGGCGTAGTGGTCCGACGGCCAGCGCTTGGACTCGCCAAACTCCGCCCCGGGGCACAGGGCCAACACCGGACGATCCAGGGCCAGGCCGAACTTGGCCAGTGCCGCATCGCGGGTCACCGGGTCGATCTGCAGGCTGGGGCGCGGGTACGGCTTGGGCAGCTCGGCGCCCGGCGCATAGGCCAGGGCCATGAAGCGTTCGATCATCAGCGGGTAGCGCGCCTTGTCCAGCGTGCGTACATCATTAAGCAGCACATAGCGAAACTCGCCGCGCCAGCCGGTGCGCTTGGGGATACCGGCAAAATACGGCACCAGCGCCGATTTGAGCGAGTTGGGCAGCAGGATCGCCTGGTCGTACTGGCCCGCCAAGGATTTGCCGATGCGACGGCGGGTCGCCAATTCCAGGGCACCGTGGCCGAGCGGAAAGCTCAAGGCCTTGTGCACTTCGGGCATGCGCTCGAGGATCGGCCGGCTCCACTCGGGGGCGAGCACGTCGATCTGGCAATCTGGATAGCGCACGCGCAGGCTCTGGAACAGTGTCTGCGCCATCACCATGTCACCGACCCAACTGGGCCCAACGATCAGAATATTCATGTAGTTTCCACAAACGATGCGGGGAGGCTTATGCCTCCCCGCCCTAATAGTGTTTCAACCCAACCCCAGCGCCTGCCAGATTCGCATCACCTGGCGCCGTTCGTCAGCGAACTGATCACCGGGTACCGTACCGGCCTCGTTCTGCAAGGCCTGGCGATGCGCGGCGGAACGGTAGGCCTTATACACCTCGCGCAGCAGATGGGCATCGGCGGCGGGCATCAAACCCACCTGCTCCAGGCCTTCCAGAATGCGGATATTGTCGGTATAGCGCAGCAACGATGGATGTTGCGCAGACCACGCCAAAGCCGCGTATTGCACCATAAATTCAATATCGACGATACCTCCGGCGTCCTGCTTGAGGTCGAACAGCACCGTGGCGTCGAAGGCATTGGCGCCGGTGCCGGCCGCCGTGGCCTTGGTGCCCAGGTTGTCACGCATCTTGGCGCGCATCTCGCTGACCTCGTGGCGCAACTTCGCCAAGTCGCGCTCACGCCCCAGCACTTTAGCCCGTACCTGCTCGAATGCCTGGCCCACATCCTGGCTGCCCACCAGCACCCGCGCGCGGATCAGGGCCTGATGCTCCCAGGTCCATGCTTCATTTTGTTGATAGCGGTCAAACGCCCCGAGGGAACTGACCAGCAACCCGGATGCGCCGGAAGGTCGCAGGCGCATGTCGACTTCATACAATTGGCCGGAGTTGGTCTGGGTGGTCAGCAGGTGAATGATCCGCTGGCCCAGGCGCGTGAAGAACTGCGCGCCGTCGATCGGCTTGGCGCCGTCGGTCTCGGCCTGCGGGTCGCCATCGTGGATAAACACCAGGTCCAGGTCCGAACCATGCCCCAGTTCGATGCCGCCGACTTTCCCATAACCGACAATGATGAACCCAGGATCGCACAAGGTACCATCCAAGCGCTGCGGCGAGCCGTGGCGGGCCACCGTCTGGCGCCAGGCCAGGGCCAGCACTTGTTCGAGGATGGCTTCGGCGAGCCAGGTCAGGTAGTCGCTGACTTTCATCAACGGCAGGCTGCCGGCGATTTCCGAGGCGGCCACGCGCAGGCGGTGGGCCAGCTTGAAGTGCCGCAGGGCTTCCATCTGCTGCTCTAGGTCATCCTCGGGGATGCGCGTGAGCCGTTCGCGCAACTCGGCGGCGAGTTCCGGCGCCAGCGGTGGCTTGAACAGGCGGCCTTCGTTGAGCAACTCATCCAGCAGCAGCGGGAAGCGCGTGATCTGCTCGGCGATCCACGGGCTGGCGGCGCACAGGGTCAGCAGGCGGCGCAGGGCGTCGGGGTTTTCCGTCAGCAGCACCAAGTAGGCGGAACGCCGGGCGACGGCCTCCACCAGCGGCAGTACACGCTCCAGCACCAGGTCCGGGTTGGCGTGCTCGACAGCCTGGGCCAGCAAGCGCGGGATAAAGGCATCCAGGCGTTCACGCCCCAGGCGCTGCATGGCCCGCAGTTGCGGGCTGTTGCGCAGGCTGGCCAAGGCTTTAAGGGCCTTGGTGGCGTCGGTGAAGCCGCCTTCAGCCAATTGACGGCAAGCGGCCTCTTCATCCTGGGACTCTTCCCACAGCGGCAGCCATTCCCCGCCCACGACCAACTCGCTTTCCGCGCCTTCTTCTTCATCAGGATCCGCAATCACCTGGCGGAAGTGCCAGTCCACACGGCCACGCCAATACATCAGGCGCTCGTGGAACGCCGCCCAGTCGGCAAACCCGAGCATAAAGGCAATGCGCGCCTGGTCTTCAGGGCTGTCCGGCAGCATTTGGGTCTGGCGGTCGGCAATCGCCTGGATCGCATGTTCGGTGTAACGCAGGAATTCATAGCCATTGCGCAACTCGGCGATCACCGCCGGCGGCAGGTAGCCCTGGCCTTCCAGGGTGCCGAGCACCTTGAGCAGCGGCCGCTGCTGCAGGCTGAGGTCGCGGCCGCCATGGATCAGCTGGAACGCCTGGGCGATAAATTCCACTTCGCGGATGCCGCCCGAGCCCAGCTTGATATTGTCGGCCATGCCTTTGCGTCGGACTTCCTGCTGGATCAGCTGCTTCATGGTGCGCAGCGCCTCGATGGCGGAAAAGTCCAGGTAACGGCGGTACACGAACGGCCGCAGCATATCGAGCAGTTGCGCACCGGCCACCTGGTCACCGGCGACCACCCGCGCCTTGATCATGGCGTAGCGTTCCCAGTCGCGACCCTGGTCCTGGTAGTACTGCTCCAGCGCATTGAAGCTGAGCACCAGGGCACCGGCCGAACCGTAGGGGCGCAGGCGCATGTCGACACGGAACACAAAGCCGTCGACGGTCATCGGGTCGAGGGCCTTGATCAATTTTTGACCAAGACGGATAAAGAACTCCTGGTTATCCAGGGAGCGCTTTACGCCGACGGTTTCGCCGCCCTCGGGGTAGGCGAAGATCAGGTCGATATCCGACGACAGGTTCAGCTCCACCGCACCGAGCTTGCCCATGCCGAGGATGACCATATGCTGCGGCTCGCCGCTGCGCCGCCCGGTCGGTGTGCCGAACTGCACGCAGTGGCGCTGGTACAGCCATTGGTAGGCCTGGTCGATGCTGGCGTCGGCCATGTCGGAGAGGTCACGACAGGTTTGCACCAGGTCGGCCTGGCGGGTCAGGTCGCGCCAGATAATGCGCACTTGCTGGCGGGTACGCTGACGACGCAGTACGCGGCCCAGCTCATCTTCTGTTTCGGCCTGTTGCACCGCACCGGCAATCTGCCCGCACAGCTCGCCCGGCGCAAAGCCGCGGTCCAGCTCGCCCCAGGCGGCCAGCTCGAGCAACATCAAAGGGTCACGAACACTCTGTTCAATGACAAAATCACTGGCGGCACACACGCGGGCGAAGTCGGCCCACCGTTGCGGCGTCCACGCAGAAAGGCCATGATCATCGTCCAGCGCGGCCACGGCGTCACGAAATGACTGCTCGGCCCGCTGGGCTTTCGGCAACAGAATGGCCGGCAGTTCGGCCAGCGTTGGAAGGCTCATGGTCTATCCTTGGTCGGCGTGTAAATGGCCTGCTGCTGTGAAGGCAAGCACCGCGCTCGATGAAGGACTGTCGAACAAAGGTGATAAATAGCTGAAAATATGTAATTTTTGGCAGGCAACATTAAACTTCTACCTTTTCTTGTTCGCAAAAGATCAACAATAACGATTATGCTCACCAGCCAGACCGAGCAATCCGCTCGGTCTTGTGTAGTTTTACTACTCGTATATACATTCGAAAGGCTGAAATGGCCGACGATTTGTAGTAAAACTACAGGACGCCGAAGCAACCTTCGGCCATCCAAGAATTTATGTCGTCTGCCCACAAGGCCAGTCGCAAACTTCAGGCAACCGATTCTGGTAGCCTTTCCGCCCTGGAGCAAGCCATGCAAGACCTCGATCCCGTCGAAACCCAGGAATGGCTGGACGCCCTGGAATCGGTTCTCGACAAAGAAGGCGAAGACCGTGCTCACTACCTGATGACCCGTATGGGCGAACTCGCGACCCGCAGCGGCTCGCAACTGCCCTACGCCATCACCACGCCATACCGCAACACCATCCCCGTTACCCACGAAGCACGCATGCCTGGCGACCTGTTCATGGAACGCCGCATTCGCTCGCTGGTACGTTGGAACGCAATGGCGATGGTAATGCGCACGAACTTGAAAGATTCTGACCTGGGCGGTCACATCTCCAGCTTCGCTTCCAGCGCAACCCTGTATGACATCGGCTTCAACTACTTCTTCCAGGCCCCGACCGAAGAACACGGCGGCGACCTGATCTACTTCCAGGGCCACACCTCGCCAGGCGTCTACGCCCGTGCGTTCATGGAAGGCCGCATCAGCGAAGAGCAAATGAACAACTTCCGCCAGGAAGTCGACGGTCAGGGCCTGTCGTCCTACCCGCACCCTTGGCTGATGCCTGATTTCTGGCAGTTCCCGACGGTATCCATGGGCCTGGGCCCGATCCAGGCGATCTACCAGGCACGTTTCATGAAGTACCTGGAAGCCCGTGGCTTCATCCCGGAAGGCAAGCAGAAAGTCTGGTGCTTCCTGGGCGACGGCGAGTGCGACGAGCC
The DNA here is from genome assembly GCF_003058245.1 of Pseudomonas sp. GV047. Classification (NCBI taxonomy): domain Bacteria; kingdom Pseudomonadati; phylum Pseudomonadota; class Gammaproteobacteria; order Pseudomonadales; family Pseudomonadaceae; genus Pseudomonas; species Pseudomonas sp. GV047. The sequence goes on from NZ_QCWA01000003.1 coordinate 248,075, forward strand.
GGAATCCCTGGGCGCCATCTCCCTGGCCGGCCGCGAGAAGCTGGACAACCTGATCTTCGTCATCAACTGCAACCTGCAGCGCCTCGACGGCCCGGTTCGCGGCAACGGCAAGATCATCCAGGAACTCGAAGGCGTGTTCCGCGGTGCCCAGTGGAACGTGACCAAGGTCATCTGGGGCCGTTTCTGGGACCCACTGCTGGCCAAGGACGTCGACGGTATCCTGCAACGTCGCATGGACGAAGTCATCGACGGCGAGTACCAGAACTACAAGGCCAAAGACGGCGCGTTCGTGCGTGAACATTTCTTCAACACGCCTGAACTCAAGGCGATGGTTGCCGACCTGTCCGACGACGAGATCTGGAAACTCAACCGTGGCGGCCACGACCCGTACAAGGTCTATGCGGCGTACCACGAAGCGGTCAACCACAAAGAACAACCGACCGTCATCCTGGCCAAGACCATCAAGGGTTATGGCACCGGTGCCGGCGAAGCGAAAAACACTGCGCACAACACCAAGAAGGTTGATGTTGAAAGCCTGAAGCTGTTCCGCGACCGCTTCGACATCCCGGTCAAGGACGAAGAGCTGGAGAACCTGCCGTTCTTCAAGCCTGAGGCGAACAGCGCCGAAGCCCGCTACCTGAGCGAGCGTCGTACCGCACTGGGCGGTTTCGTGCCACAGCGCCGCGCCAAGAGCTTCAACATCCCGACACCTCCGCTGGATACCCTCAAGGCGATCCTGGACGGCTCGGGCGACCGTGAAATCTCCACCACCATGGCCTTCGTGCGGATCCTCGCGCAGCTGGTCAAGGACAAGGAAATCGGCTCGCGCATCGTGCCGATCATCCCGGACGAAGCCCGTACCTTCGGTATGGAAGGCATGTTCCGCCAGTTGGGCATCTACTCCTCCGTCGGCCAGCTCTACGAGCCAGTCGATAAAGACCAGGTGATGTTCTACAAGGAAGACAAGAAGGGCCAGATCCTCGAAGAAGGCATTAACGAAGCAGGCGCCATGAGCTCCTTCATCGCTGCCGGTACTTCGTACTCCAGCCACAACCAGCCGATGCTGCCGTTCTACATCTTCTACTCGATGTTCGGTTTCCAGCGTATCGGCGACCTGGCTTGGGCAGCGGGCGACAGCCGTACCCGTGGTTTCCTGATCGGCGGTACCGCCGGCCGTACCACACTGAACGGCGAAGGCCTGCAACACGAAGACGGTCACAGCCACATCCTGGCTGCCACCATCCCGAACTGCCGCACCTTTGATCCAACCTACGGCTATGAGCTGGCGGTGATCATCCAGGACGGCATGAAGAAGATGACCGAAGAGCAGCAGGACGTTTTCTACTACATCACCGTGATGAACGAGTCCTACCAGCAGCCAGCCATGCCGGCCGGTGTTGAGGAAGGCATCATCAAGGGCATGTACCTGCTCGAAGAAGACACCAAGGAAGCGGCGCACCACGTGCAGCTGATGGGCTCCGGCACCATCCTGCGTGAAGTCCGTGAAGCGGCGAAGATCCTGCGTGAAGAGTTCAACGTCGGCGCCGACGTATGGAGCGTTACCAGCTTCAACGAACTGCGTCGCGACGGCCTGGCCGTAGAGCGCAACAACCGCCTGCACCCGGGTCAGAAGCCTGCGCAGAGCTATGTCGAAGAGTGCCTGGCCGGCCGTAAAGGTCCAGTCATTGCCTCTACCGACTACATGAAACTGTTTGCTGAACAAATTCGCCAGTGGGTCCCGTCCAAGGAATTCAAAGTCTTGGGCACCGACGGTTTCGGCCGCAGTGACAGCCGCAAGAAGCTGCGTCATTTCTTCGAAGTCGACCGTCACTTTGTGGTGTTGGCAGCCCTGGAAGCCTTGGCTGACCGTGGTGAGATCGAACCCAAGGTGGTAGCTGACGCTATCGTCAAGTTCGGGATCAACCCGGAAAAACGCAACCCACTGGACTGCTGAGGAGACTTTTTGTGAGCGAACTCATTCGCGTACCTGACATCGGCAGCGGTGAAGGTGAAGTAATCGAGCTGTTTGTGAAGGTCGGCGACACCGTCGAAGCCGACCAGAGCATCCTGACCCTGGAATCGGACAAGGCGAGCATGGAAATCCCTGCTCCCAAGGCCGGCGTGGTCAAGAGCCTGAAAGTGAAGCTGGGCGACCGCCTGAAAGAAGGCGACGAACTGCTGGAACTGGAAATCGAAGGTGCCGCTGATGCGGCCCCTGCGGCGGCTCCTGCTGCCGCTGCTGCACCGGCGCCTGCCGCGGAAAAACCTGCCGCTGCTGCCGAGGCTCCTGCAGCCCCGGCTGCTGCTCCAGCCGCAGCGACTGTCCAGGACATTCATGTTCCGGACATCGGCTCGTCGGGCAAGGCCAAGATCATCGAGCTGCTGGTCAAGGTCGGCGACACCGTCGAAGCCGACCAGTCGCTGATCACCCTGGAGTCCGACAAGGCTTCCATGGAAATCCCATCGCCGGCTGCCGGCGTTGTGGAAAGCATCGCGGTCAAGCTGGAAGACGAAGTCGGCACTGGCGACTTCATCCTCAAGCTGAAAGTACAAGGCGCTGCGCCTGCCGCTGCTCCAGCACCGGCTGCTGCTCCGGCGGCCAAGGCTGAAGCGGCTCCGGCCGCTGCCGCCCCGGCACCGGCTGCAAAAGCCGAGGCCGCACCGGCCCCTGCGGCTGCAGCACCGGCGCCAAGCGGTGCCAAGGTTCACGCAGGCCCGGCGGTTCGCCAACTGGCGCGTGAATTCGGCGTCGAGCTGAACGCCGTGTCGGCCACCGGCCCCCACGGTCGCGTACTGAAGGAAGACGTGCAGGTCTACGTCAAAGCCATGATGCAGAAAGCCAAGGACGCTCCGGCTGCCGGCACTGCTACTGGCGGCGCGGGGATTCCACCGATCCCGGTGGTGGACTTCAGCCGCTTCGGCGAGACCGAAGAAGTGCCGATGACCCGCCTGATGCAAATCGGCGCGTCGAGCCTGCACCGCAGCTGGCTTAACATTCCGCACGTGACCCAGTTCGACCAGGCCGACATCACCGACCTGGAAGCTTTCCGCGTTGCGCAGAAAGCCGTGGCCGAGAAGGCCGGCGTGAAACTGACCGTGCTGCCGCTGCTGCTCAAGGCCTGCGCGCACCTGCTCAAGGAGCTGCCGGACTTCAACAGTTCGCTGGCGCCAAGCGGCAAGGCGATCATTCGCAAGAAGTACGTGCACATTGGTTTTGCCGTCGACACGCCGGATGGCCTGCTGGTACCGGTCATCAAGAACGTCGACCAGAAGAGCCTGCTGCAACTCGCTGCCGAAGCGGCTGCACTGGCGGCCAAGGCCCGTGACAAGAAGCTCACCGCAGACGACATGCAAGGCGCGTGCTTCACCATCTCCAGCCTCGGTCACATTGGCGGTACGGGCTTCACGCCAATCGTCAACGCGCCGGAAGTGGCGATCCTGGGTGTTTCCAAGGCCACCATCCAGCCAGTCTGGGACGGTAAAGCGTTCCAGCCGAAGCTGATGCTGCCACTGTCGCTGTCCTACGATCACCGTGTGATCAACGGCGCGGCCGCTGCACGCTTCACCCAGCGTCTGAGCCAGTTGCTGAACGACATCCGCACCATCCTGCTGTAAGTCACAGCGGCCTCCCTTTCATCGGGGAGGCCTGGTTGCACCGATTTCCGAGCGCCACGCTCGTACCTCAACCCCGTCAATTTGGCGGGGCTTTTTTTGCTTTTCTCTACAGACAGAACAGGGTTGTACACCTTCTGTCATCCTGACTGAAGAATTCCTCCGCCTGGCCGATAACCCCCTTATAGCACTTAGCCTTCATCCTCTCTTGTCAGCCCGCGCCGCATGATGCAACCTTGCCGCAGGCAACAGTAAAGAGGGCGTGAGCCCGGCGCCGTGCGCGTTATTTGAAGTGAGTTCCCCCCATGAAAAGCCAACCCGATGTCGCCCGTATGGCGGCCGAGGTAGTGACGCAGTTACCGGTGCCTTCGCGCCTCGGTATGCTGCGTTTCGAGCGGCTTAATGAGGCAAGCTGGGCCCTTCTGTACCTCGACCCTAACTGCGAGCGCCAATTCGGCCTGTCGGCGGTCGAGCTGTGTGCGCTGCTCGGCACCCCCTTCGCCAGCCTGATGGAGCCTCAGGCGCGCTACCAACTGCACGACACCATCCAACAGCAACTGAGCGACAGCCCTCACTACCTGGTGCGCTACACCCTGCACACCAACGATGGCCCCCTGAGCCTGCTGGAAATGGGCGAAGCCTACAAACAACACAATCGCCATCTGCTGCGCGGCTACCTGATGGTGGTCGACGGCCTATTCAACGAAGTCTCCCTGCCCGCCCCGACGGAGGACCTGGAAAGCCAGAACAGCCGCCTGCAGATCGCCCTGGAGCTCAACCAGCGCGCCCAGCAGGAACAACTGCAGCACCTGGAGCGGGTGCGCGCCCAGCAGGAGCTGATCCTGTTGCTGGCCCGCCAGCGCTACACCGCCAACAATTCGCTGCAGGAAGCCGCAGAGCTGATCACCCGCAGCGCCTGTGACATCTACCAGATCGACTGCGCCAGCATCTGGAACCTCGAAGGCCAGCGCCTGGTACCGATCTCGGCCTACCACCGCGATGACCAGCAGCACCACCTGCCTGAGCCCATCGACGCCAGTTGCTTTCCGGATTACCTGGAGGCCCTGCACACCAGCCGGGCAATCGACGCAACCAACGCGATGCGCGACCCGCGCACCCGGGAAATGGTCGAAAACCTGCGCGCCAGGGACGTCCACGCCATGCTCGATGCGAGTATCCGCGTCGACGGCCAGGTGGTGGGCGTATTGTGCCTGGAACAGGGCGGCAGCCCGCGTGCCTGGCAGGCCGATGAGATTGCCTTTGCCGGCGAACTGGCCGACCAGTTCGCGCAAGTGATCAACAACCACAACCGGCGTACCGCCACCAGCGCCCTGCACCTGTTCCAGCGTGCCGTGGAGCAAAGCGCCAATGCCTTTTTGCTGGTCAACTGCGACGGCGTGGTGGAATACGTCAACCCAAGCTTTACCGCGATCACCCAATACAGCGCCGAAGAAGTCCACGGCCACCGCCTGGCCCAACTGCCGGCCCTGGAAAACCTCAGCGAGCTGCTGTTCGACGCACCGTCGAGCCTGGCCAAGAGCAACAGCTGGCAGGGCGAGTTCAAGAGCCGACGTAAAAACCTCGAGCCCTACTGGGGCCAGCTGTCGATTTCCAAGGTGTATGGCGACAACCGCGAGCTGACTCACTACATCGGCATCTACGAAGACATCACCCAGAACAAGCTGGCCCAGCAGCGCATCGAACGCCTGGCCTACACTGATAATCTGACCAACCTGGGCAACCGTCCGGCATTTATCCGCAATCTGGATGAGCGCTTTGCCCGCGACAGCGACAGCCCGATCAGCCTGTTGCTGGTGGACATCGACAATTTCAAGCGCATCAACGACAGCCTCGGCCACCAGACCGGCGACAAGCTGCTGATCAGCCTGGCCCGCCGCCTGCGCAACAGCCTGAGTGCCGGCGGCAGCCTGGCGCGTTTTGCCAGTAACGAATTCGCGGTGCTGCTGGACGACACTGACCTGGAAACCGGCCAGCAGGTGGCCAGCCAGTTGCTGGCGACCCTCGACAAACCGATGTTCGTCGACAACCAACTGATCAGCGTCACCGGCTCGGTGGGCCTGGCCTGTGCGCCGCTGCACGGCCGCGACCCGCAGACCCTGATGCGCAACGCCGGCCTGGCCCTGCACAAGGCGAAGGCCAACGGCAAACACCAGGTACAGGTGTTCACTGAAGCCTTGAATGCCGAGGCCAGCTACAAGCTGTTTGTGGAGAACAACCTGCGTCGTGCCCTGACCCAGAACGAACTGGACGTGTTCTACCAGCCCAAGCTGTGCCTGCGCAGCGGCCGCTTGCTGGGCATGGAAGCGCTGTTGCGCTGGAACCATCCGGAAAAGGGCATGATCCGCCCCGATCAGTTCATCAGCGTCGCCGAAGAGACCGGTTTGATCATCCCAATCGGCAAATGGATCGCGCGCCAGGCCTGCCGCATGAGCAGGCAACTGAGCGCCGCTGGCATGGGCAATTTGCAGGTAGCGATCAACCTGTCGCCCAAGCAATTTTCCGACCCGGACCTGGTGGCCTCGATCGCCACGATCCTCAAGGAAGAACAGCTGCCGGCCAACCTGCTGGAACTGGAGCTGACCGAAGGCCTGCTGCTGGAAGCGACCGAAGACACGCGCCTGCAACTGGACCAGCTCAAGAGCTTCGGCCTGACCCTGGCCATGGACGACTTCGGCACCGGTTACTCGTCGCTGAGCTACCTGAAAAAATTCCCCATCGACATCATCAAGATCGACCGCAGCTTTATCCACGAAATCCCGGACAACCAGGACGACATGGAAATCACCTCGGCCGTGATCGCCATGGCCCACAATCTCAAGCTCAAGGTGGTGGCCGAAGGCATCGAGACCGCCGAGCAACTGGCGTTCCTGCGTCGGCACCGTTGCGACGTTGGCCAGGGCTACCTGTTCGACCGGCCGATCCCCGGTGCAGAGCTGCTCGAGAAGCTTAGACGCTACCCGCGCGGGCCAATCGCCTGACAGCGCTGTAACACTCGGGCACACTGGCTGTCTGAAATTTACCGCTAACCCAACCTGACGAGAGGACTGCTCATGGTCTTGCGCTCGGAAATTCTGGTGAACAAAAACGTGCTGCCTACTCAAGAACAAGCGTTGCCCGGTCGTGAAACCCCGATGAACCTGCCGCAGACGCACTTCGTCAACGGCAACCCGCTGCTGGGCCCATTCGTCGACGACGTCGGCTTCGCGATCTTCGGCCTGGGTTGTTTCTGGGGCGCCGAGCGCAGGTTCTGGCAGCGCGATGGCGTGGTCAGCACCGTGGTCGGCTATGCCGGTGGTTTCACGCCGAACCCGACGTATGAAGAAGTCTGCTCGGGCCTGACCGGCCACAGCGAAGTGGTGCTGGTGGTGTATGACCAGGCCAAGGTGAAATACGAAGACCTGCTGAAGATGTTCTGGGAACTGCACAACCCGACCCAGGGCATGCGCCAGGGCAACGACATCGGCACCCAGTACCGCTCGGTGATCTATGCGACCACGCCTGAGCAACTGGCGGCGGCGCAGGCCAGTGCCGAGGGCTATCAGGCCGAATTGACCAAGGCCGGCCTGGGCACCATCACCACCGAAATCGAAGAGGCGCCGACGGTGTACTTCGCCGAGGCGTATCACCAGCAGTACCTGGCGAAGAATCCACAGGGCTACTGTGGGATCGGCGGTACCGGGGTGACTTGCCCGATCTGAAGATCGGAGCTGCAAGTTTCAAGCTGCATGTGGTGTTTTCTGCTCTCATTTGCAGCTTGAGGCTTGAGGCTTACAACTACTCAGCTATGAGCCAATCCATCTGCCACCCACCCTGGGTCTGGCCAAGCTGCTTGGACAGCCACGGCAGCAGCTCGCGCAACTCCTCTTCCAGGCCCCACGGCGGGTTGGCAATCGCCAGGCCCGAGCCGGTCAGGGTGTTGGGCGTGTCCAGCGGATGCACCAGCAATTCCACGCGCAGCAACTTCGGCGCACCGGTGCCGGCCAGGTCCTGGTAGAAGCGGCGCAGCATGCGCTGGTCCTTCACCGGGTACCAGATCGCCGCGACGGTCTGGCGCATACGGCTGACGGCTTCCTTGAGGGAGGCAGCGCAGCGCTGCATTTCTTCGAGTTTTTCAAACGGCGGATCGATCAGCATCAACGCACGCTTTTCCGGCACCGGTAACAGCGCGCGCGGCACATGCCAGCCTTCGCCCAAATGAACCTTGACCCGACGATCGCCCTTCATGTTGTCCTTGAGCAGCACGCCGTCTTCCGGGTGCTTTTCATTGAGCAGCACGCGGTCCTGGGGGCGCGTAAGGCGGCGCGCCAGCTCCGGCGAGCCCGGGTAGTAGCGCAACTGGCCATCGGGGTTCATCTCGTGCAGCACGCGCACGTAGTCGGCGGTCAACGCTGGTAGATCGTCGGCGCCCCACAAACGCGCGATACCTTCCAGGTACTCACCCGTGCGATTGGCCTGGTCACCTTGCAGGTCGTACAGGCCAATCCCGGCATGGGTGTCGAGGTAGGCGAACGGCTGCTCCTTGCGCGACATCAGGGCAATGAGGCGGGTCAAGGTCAGGTGTTTGAAGACATCGGCGTGGTTGCCGGCGTGAAAGGCGTGACGATAATTCATGGTTGCTCCTGCGCAGGGGGCGAAGTTTACCTTCTACGGGCGCAAAGGTGCAGGGCCGCATGCCGGGCGGTGCTTATGCCGCAAACGCAGGCAGCCCGTTGAAAAAAATCTAAATGCCGACGGCGAGGCGGATTTATTGTGGCCATCCACCACTCCAGGGAGGTCAATAACAATCATGAAAGACGCCACCATCGCGCTGCACCACGGTTTCAAGTCGGACCCGACCACCAAGGCCGTCGCCGTGCCGATCTACCAGAACGTCGCCTTCGAATTCGATAACGCCCAACACGGCGCCGACCTGTTCAACCTGGACGTACCCGGCAATATCTACACGCGCATCATGAACCCCACCAACGATGTGCTGGAGCAGCGCATCGCCGCCCTTGAAGGCGGTATCGCGGCGCTGGCCGTCTCGGCCGGCAGCGCGGCTATCCACTATGCCATCCAGACCTTGACCCGTGCGGGTGACAATATCGTCACCACACCGCAACTCTACGGTGGCACCTACACGCTGTTCGCCCACCTGCTGCCGAGCTTTGGCGTGGAGGTGCGTTTCGCCCGGGACGACAGCGCCGCCGCCATCGCCGAACTGATCGACGACAACACCAAGCTGGTGTACTGCGAAAGCATCGGCAACCCGGCGGGCAATATCATCGACATCGAAGCCCTGGCCGACGTCGCCCATGCCCGCGGCGTGCCGCTGGTAGTGGACAACACCGTGGCCACGCCGATCCTGTGCAAGCCGATCCAGTTCGGCGCCGACATTGTGGTGCACTCGGTGACCAAATACGTCGGCGGCCATGGCAACTCCCTGGGCGGTGTAATTGTCGACAGTGGCACGTTCCCGTGGACGAAATACGCGGATAAATTCCCCGGCCTCAACCAGCCCGAGCCGGCCTATCACGGCGTGGTCTATACCGAAAAATTCGGCCCCGCCGCCTTCATCGCCCGTGCTCGTACCGTGCCACTGCGCAACACCGGTGCAGCGTTGGCGCCGATGAATGCCTTCCTGTTGCTGCAAGGCCTGGAAACACTGGCATTGCGCATGGAGCGCCACACCGAAAACGCCCTGAAAATCGCGCAATTCCTGCAAGGCCACGCCGAGGTGGAGTGGGTCAGCTACGCCGGCCTGCCGGACCACCCGCACCACGCATTGGCGCAAAAATACATGCAGGGCAAACCGTCGGCGATCCTGTCCTTCGGTTTGAAAGGCGGCTTTGATGCCGGTGTGCGCTTCTACGACGCCCTGCAAATCTTCAAGCGCCTGGTCAACATCGGCGACGCCAAGTCCCTGGCCTGCCACCCGGCTTCCACCACTCACCGACAGATGAACGAGGAGGAACAGGCCAAGGCCGGTGTAAAGCCGGAGATGATTCGCCTGTCGGTGGGTATCGAAGCGGTCGAAGACCTGATCGACGACCTGCAACAGGCGCTGGCTTCAACTCAACTCTGAGTCCAGGTAGCCCGCCAGCGCTTCAGCGCTGATGTCCGCACTGCGCGCGAAGTAGGCGACCTTGTGCCGCAAGGTCGCCGGCGTGAAAGCGGAATACAGGTCGGGCCGCTGCTCTTCCAGCCACTGCAGCAGGTTGTCGATCAGGGTCTGCGGCGACTGCGCGGCCAAGTGCGCCAATAACGCGTCAGGCACGCGCCACCAAGGGCTGGCCTTGGCCGCAGTGACCGATGGCGTCGCCACGCTCAACGGCTGGCCATTGATCAGATAGCGCTGGAACACAGGCAGTACTGCGCCGATTTCATCGCCCAGTTTCTGCACAATCGGCAGAAACTGGGCGCCATCCCAGAAGCGCAGGAATACGCTCCGCTCATCGGGAAGCACTATCTTGGTCAGGCCTTGCAGGTGAGCAACGACGACTTCCAGCGGGCTGGACGATACCGCCAGCCAACCCCAGTCCGAAGCGTCAGTGGCTGCGATCCAATCGAGGAAGGCACTGTCGGGTTCGACAATCCCTGCGTAGGGCATCACCTCATCCCACCCGGCATAGGCCGTGCCCGCCCAGAGCACTTGAGGCAGCGTCCCTTCGGCCGAGACTGGCCACGCAGCCAGCGGCTTCGCGTCGCTGGCACTGCTCAGTACCACGTAAAGCCGCTCATTGGGGAGTAGAGGGCATTGTGCCAGCCAGTCATCGGGGCTCAAGGGTTGGGACATCAGGGTAAATTCCTTTTAAGGTTGAATGGAATGGGAGAGCGCACTGCCCGTCACTGCAGCGTTGGCACTCTTCACAAAACGGCGCGCTCCGTTTCAGGCTGGCGACCTGTATCCGGCTCAGCGGTGCAGGTATAACCGCCAGCAACGCCGCTTTCACCCCAGGCATCAATGGCGACGCCGCCGGAGCAGGCGCGCCTCCCAGTTGAATGGGCGTGCTGCTGAAAATCCCCTCTGCCGACAGCGTGATCGACTGCCCACCGGCCTGGATTGTCACGCTCGCGCCCGCATCAATGACAACACTCTGCCCGGCACCCATCCGGATGGCCCGCCCGGCCCGCATCTGCTGCGAACCGCCGACCACCAGATGGTCGTCCTGCTTGAGTTCCGTCAAACGGTTGCCATGGGTGATGCGCTGCTCTTCGCCTTGTACTTCATGGTGCGACTCACCGCCCACCCTGATGCGGCGCTGATGGTCGATCTGCACCTGCTGGTCATGCAGCACATGCTGGGTCCAATCCCGCTGGGCGCGCAGGTAGATCTCCTCGGCGCCCTTGCGGTCTTCGATGCGCAGTTCGTTGTAGCCACCGCCACCGGGGCTGCTCTGGCTACGGAAGATACTGCGGGTCTTGTCTGCCGGCAGGTCGAGGGGGACCGGGGTCGCCGCGTTCGGCAGGCAGGCCATCACCAGCGGCATGTCCATATCCCCATTGGCGAACCCCACCAGTACTTCCATGCCCACTCGCGGGATAAGTACCGAGCCATAGCGGTCATGGGCCCAACCGCTGGCCACCCGCAGCCAGCAGCTGGAATGATCGTCATGCGCCCCAGCGCGATCCCAGGCCAACTGCACCTTGACCCGGCCGTATTCGTCGCAGTGGATTTCACTGTCGACGGGGCCGGTGACCACCGCGCTTTGATAACCCGACAACGCCGGCCGCGCCTGCTCCGGCAAGGGCGGGCGGAAGATCACGTCCCACGGAGTCGCCACACATTCATTGCGATACCCCTGAAGAAAATCTCCACCGCCAACCTCGGTGACAGCCTCCTCCAGAACCTGGGGCTGCCTGCCTTCGTGGGTCACTTGCGTCACCAGCCACACGTCATTCCATTCGTCCCGCGGATGCCCGGTCAACTTGAAGAACCGGCCGCTGCTCAATGCAGGGTCATCGCCGCTGGCACGGGCTATTCGATAGTCGCTACGGTGCCGCTCCAGGCCACGTTGCGCGAGGTATTTGCCGTGGGGGCGATCGGAAAAATGACCGGGGTAGGCCTGCGCCTCAAACCGTGGAAGCTGTTCGCCGACCACGCCACTCTCCAGCACCAGGCTCGGCTTGAGAAAGTCGTAGTCACGCAGGTTGACCGCGGTGGTGCGGGTTTCCAACCGCAGCGCAAAGCGCTTGATGGCCGGCGTATCCGCCACCATCCCGGAGCCCGGCATGTAGGACGTAGGCTGATCGGGCGGGGCGAAAACGGTCTGGTCATCGCCAAACACCAGCAGGTGTCCTTCGGGCGAATGCTGGAAGTGATAGTGAATCCCCTGTTCGGCACACAGGCGCTGAATGAAGGCCAGGTCGCTCTCGCCAAACTGTACGCAATACTCGCGCTCGGGATAGGCGCCACTGAGGTGAAATTCGAATTGGTCGGCATGGAGCTGCTGCTCCGCCAGCACCTGCGCAATGATCTGCGGCACCGTCTTGTGCTGGAAGATCCGCTGGCGACTGCTGTGCGCGAGATAGGCCAACTGCGGCACAAGGCTGATCTGGTAACGCGTCAGCCGCCGCCCGGAATCGCCCTGCGCGACCCGATAAACCAGGCCGTGGACACCACGGCCGTGAGCGTCGAAGCCCAGGTATGCCGGGCGATGCAGCAGGCTTTCCAGGTCCAGGTCGGGCTGTTCGCTGACCAGTTCAAGATCAAAACGATACGGCTGGCTGATGGCTTCGCTACCCCGGAACTCAAACACCTTGAGTTCACTCGACACACCGTCGAGGGTCAGGGTAAAGGCACTTTGATTGGCAGGAGCGAACATCCGGTGTTTCTCTGCGAGGGGTAGGCGGGAGATTCTGCACCACTGCCTCACCCTGCCGGGCACAGCCCAAATAAATCAGTAAAACCCTACATGTGTACGTAGGAGTCCTACTCAGTCCAGCTCGAATCGCACGCAAAAAAAGACCCGCCATCCGTAGGACGCGGGCCTTCTTTTAATTCATCGAGCGCTCAGCGCCCGGCAAATCACTTGTTGAGGTTGTAGTCTTTTTCCGCCGCATCAAAGCGCTCGACCATACCGGCTGTCGGTGCGCCCAGCTTGCTCACGACGTAGATCGCCAGGCTGGCGAAGATGAAGCCTGGGATGATTTCGTACAGACCCAGCAGTTCGAAGTGCTTCCACACGATCACGGTGATCGCGCCGACCAGGATCCCGGCCAGTGCGCCGTTGCGGGTCATGTTCTTCCAGATCACCGAGATCAGCACCACAGGGCCGAACGCAGCACCGAAACCGGCCCAGGCGTAGCTCACCAGGCCCAGGACGCGGTTGTTCGGGTTGGCGGCCATGGCGATAGCGATCAAGGCCACCAGCAGTACCATCAGACGGCCGACCCACACCAGTTCAAGCTGGGAAGCGCTTTTGCGCAGGAAGGTCTTGTAGAAGTCTTCGGTCAGGGCGCTGGAGCACACCAGCAACTGGCAGCTCAGGGTGCTCATGACCGCAGCCAGGATGGCCGACAGCAGCACGCCCGCGATCCATGGGTTGAACAGCAACTTGGCCAGTTCGATGAACACGCGCTCGTGGTTCTCGTTGACCGGGCCCGCCACTTCCGGGTGCGCCGAGAAGTAGGCGATGCCGAAGAAGCCCACGGCCACGGTGCCGCCCAGGCACAGGATCATCCAGGTCATGGAGATGCGACGCGCGTTGGCGATCGACTTCACTGAATCCGCCGCCATGAAGCGCGCGAGGATGTGTGGTTGGCCGAAGTACCCCAGGCCCCAGCCCATCAGCGAGATAATGCCGATGAAGGTGGTGTTTTTCAGCATGTTGAAGTTGTCGGGGTTCTTGGCTTCGATGGCCAGGAACGTGGTGTCGACGCCACCGGTGGCCAGCAGCACGATGATCGGCGTAAGGATCAGCGCGAAAATCATCAGCGTGGCTTGTACGGTGTCGGTCCAGCTGACGGCCAGGAAACCACCCACGAAGGTGTAGGCAATCGTCGCCGCAGCGCCGGCCCACAGCGCGGTCTCGTAGGACATGCCGAAGGTGCTTTCGAACAGGCGGGCACCGGCCACGATGCCGGACGCGCAGTAGATAGTGAAGAACACCAGGATCACGACCGCAGAGATGATCCGCAGCAGGCCGCTTTTATCTTCGAAACGGCTGGAGAAGTAGTCCGGCAGGGTCAGGGCGTCGCCGTTGTGCTCGGTCTGTACCCGCAGGCGACCGGCCACGAACAGCCAGTTGAGGTAGGCACCGACGATCAGGCCGATGGCGATCCAGCTTTCCGACAGGCCGGACATATAGATCGCGCCCGGCAGTCCCATCAACAACCAGCCGCTCATGTCGGAAGCACCGGCTGACAAGGCAGTCACCACGCTCCCAAGGCTGCGACCGCCGAGGATGTAATCGGAAAGGTTGTTGGTGGAGCGATAGGCCATGAAGCCGATCAGCACCATTGCTGCGATGTAGATCACGAACGTGATCAGGGTTGGATTACTAACGCTCATAGGAGTGACGCCCTGGCTTTGTTTTTATGTAGCGGCGGTCTGTCAGACGGCCACCTACTGGAAGTAGGTAAACGTAACTGCGTGCCGCGCATTTATGACTGACGTTTCCCCAGGAAAGCCGCCAGCCGATGAACCAAACCCTAAAGCCGGTTGCACCTTGGGCGCGAATGCTATTCAACAAAGCAAATAAGGTGCAACCAGTTTCTTGGGAATAAGTTGCACCCAAGTGTAAAACCCGCAAAACGCTCCTTTTTTGCTCCTTTTCGGAGCAAGAACAGCCGATCTCAGAAGCAAATGCACCAAGCCGAAGCGGATTCCGTCGCCGGCCAATTTTTTTCCGATCAAGCGACGAAAAATTCATCGACAAAATGGGTTGCACCCGGTTGCACCTCTCCCTGAGCAAAGCTAATCTTGCCGCCAGCTGATGCCACTCGGTAGTGGCACCCATGAGGATAAGAAAATGGCTACGACCACCCTTGGGGTCAAACTCGACGACCCGACCCGCGAACGCCTCAAGGCGGCCGCGACCTCCATTGATCGCACGCCGCACTGGCTGATCAAGCAGGCGATTTTCAATTACCTGGAGAAACTCGAGGGTGGTGCAACCCTGACCGAGCTCAACGGCTTGAGCAGCAAGGACGCTGACGACGCAGGCGAAGTCCAGAGCGACCACGCCCATCAGTGCTTCCTTGAGTTCGCCGAGAGCATCCTGCCGCAATCCGTACTGCGCGCTTCGATCACCGCCGCTTACCGTCGCCCCGAGCCGGAAGTGGTGCCGATGCTGATCGAACAGGCCCGCCTGCCGGTGCAAATGGCCGAAGCCACCAACAAGCTCGCCGCTTCGATTGCGGAAAAACTGCGCAATCAGAAGAGTGCCGGCGGCCGTGCCGGGATTGTCCAGGGCCTGCTGCAGGAATTCTCGCTGTCGTCCCAGGAAGGCGTAGCCCTGATGTGCCTGGCCGAAGCATTGCTGCGGATCCCGGACAAAGGCACCCGCGACGCGCTGATCCGCGACAAGATCAGCACCGGCAACTGGCATCCGCACCTGGGCAACAGCCCGTCGCTGTTCGTCAACGCCGCCACCTGGGGCCTGCTGCTGACCGGCAAACTGGTCGCTACCCATAACGAAGCCGGCCTCACCTCATCCCTGAGCCGCATCATCGGCAAGAGCGGCGAGCCGATGATCCGCAAGGGCGTCGACATGGCCATGCGCCTGATGGGCGAGCAGTTCGTGACCGGCGAAACCATCGCCGAAGCCCTGGCCAACGCGAGCAAATTCGAAGCCAAGGGTTTCCGCTACTCCTACGACATGCTCGGTGAAGCCGCCCTCACCGAACACGACGCGCAGAAATACCTGGCCTCGTACGAGCAAGCCATTCACTCCATCGGCAAAGCCTCCCACGGCCGTGGGATTTATGAAGGCCCGGGCATCTCCATCAAGCTGTCGGCCCTGCACCCGCGTTACAGCCGTGCGCAGTACGAACGTGTGATGGATGAGCTGTACCCGCGCCTGCTGTCCCTGACCCTGCTGGCCAAGCAATACGATATCGGCCTGAACATCGACGCCGAAGAAGCCGACCGCCTGGAACTGTCGCTGGATCTGCTCGAGCGCCTGTGCTTCGAGCCGCAGCTGACCGGCTGGAACGGCATTGGCTTCGTGATCCAGGCCTACCAGAAGCGTTGCCCGTATGTGATCGACTACGTCATCGACCTGGCACGCCGCAGCCGCCATCGCCTGATGATCCGCCTGGTAAAAGGCGCGTACTGGGACAGCGAGATCAAGCGCGCCCAGGTCGAAGGCCTGGAAGGCTACCCGGTGTATACCCGCAAGGTGTACACCGACGTTTCCTACATTGCCTGTGCACGCAAGCTGCTGTCGGTACCGGAAGTCATCTACCCGCAGTTCGCTACGCACAACGCCCATACCTTGTCGGCGATTTACCATATCGCCGGTCAGAACTATTACCCCGGCCAGTATGAATTCCAATGCCTGCACGGCATGGGTGAACCGCTGTACGAGCAGGTAGTAGGCAAGGTTTCCGAAGGCAAGCTGAACCGTCCGTGCCGCGTGTACGCACCGGTCGGCACTCACGAAACACTGCTGGCTTACCTGGTGCGTCGCCTGCTGGAAAACGGCGCCAACACCTCGTTCGTCAACCGCATCGCCGACCAGTCCATCTCGATCCAGGAGCTGGTGGCCGATCCAGTGGCCAGCATCGAGCAGATGGCGACGCTGGAAGGCGGCTTCGGCCTGCCGCACCCGCGTATCCCGCTGCCCCGTGACCTGTACGGCAGCGACCGTGCCAACTCGGCCGGTATCGACCTGGCCAACGAACACCGCCTGGCATCGCTGTCCTGCGCCCTGCTGGCCACCGCGCACAACAACTGGAAGGCCGCGCCGATGCTCGGTTGCGCCGCCAGCGATCAAGCGGCGGCACCGGTATTGAACCCGTCCGACCTGCGTGACGTGGTCGGTCACGTGCAAGAAGCCACCGTCGAAGACGTCGACAACGCGATCCAGTGCGCCATCAGCGCCGGCCCGATCTGGCAGGCCACCCCGCCCGCCGAACGCGCCGCGATCCTGGAACGTGCCGCCGACCTGATGGAAGGCGAGATCCAGCCGCTGATGGGCCTGCTGGCCCGCGAAGCCGGCAAGACCTTCGCCAACGCCATCGCCGAAGTACGTGAGGCCGTGGACTTCCTGCGCTACTACGCGGTACAGGCGCGCAACGACTTCACCAATGACGCCCACCGCCCACTGGGTCCGGTGGTGTGCATCAGCCCGTGGAACTTCCCGCTGGCGATTTTCAGTGGGCAAGTGGCTGCCGCACTGGCCGCCGGTAACCCGGTACTGGCCAAGCCAGCCGAACAAACCCCGCTGGTGGCTGCACAAGCCGTGCGCATCCTGCTCGAAGCCGGTATTCCCCAAGGCGTGCTGCAATTGCTGCCGGGCCAGGGCGAAAGCGTCGGTGCCCGTCTGGTGGGTGATGATCGCGTCAAGGGCGTGATGTTCACCGGCTCCACAGAAGTCGCGCGGCTGCTGCAACGCAATGTCGCCGGGCGCCTGGATGCCCAGGGCCGTCCGATTCCGCTGATCGCCGAGACCGGCGGCCAGAACGCAATGATCGTCGACTCCTCGGCACTCACCGAACAGGTGGTCATCGACGTGGTGTCCTCGGCCTTCGACAGCGCCGGTCAACGTTGCTCGGCCCTGCGTGTGTTGTGCCTGCAGGAAGATTCGGCAGACCGCGTGATCGAAATGCTCAAGGGCGCCATGGCTGAATGCCGCCTGGGCAACCCGGAGCGCCTGTCGGTGGACATCGGCCCGGTGATCGACGCCGAAGCCAAGGCCGGCATCGAGAAACACATCCAGGCCATGCGCGACAAAGGCCGCAATGTGTACCAGGTGGCGATTGCCGACGGTGAAGAAATCAAGCGCGGTACCTTCGTGATGCCCACCCTGATCGAGCTGGAAAGCTTCGACGAGCTGCAACGGGAGATCTTCGGCCCGGTGCTGCACGTGGTGCGCTACAAGCGCAAGGAGATCGACCAGCTTATCGGCCAGATCAACGCATCCGGCTATGGCCTGACCCTGGGCGTACACACCCGTATCGACGAGACCATCGCCAAGGTGATCGACAACGTCAATGCCGGTAACGTCTACGTCAACCGCAACATTGTCGGTGCCGTGGTCGGCGTGCAGCCGTTCGGCGGCGAAGGCCTGTCGGGCACAGGCCCGAAAGCCGGTGGCCCGCTGTACCTGTACCGCTTGCTGTCGACCCGTCCTACCGATGCGATCGAGCAATCCTTCGTACGTGGCGACAAGCTGGCGGCACCGGACGTACGTCTGCGTGATGCCATGAGCCAACCGCTGACCGCCCTGAAAACCTGGGCCGACAGCAATAAGTTCAGCGAGCTGAGTGCGCTGTGCAGCCAGTTCGCCGCGCAGTCCCAAAGCGGAATCACCCGTCAGTTGGCCGGCCCGACCGGCGAGCGCAACAGCTACGCCATCCTGCCCCGCGAGCACGTACTGTGCCTGGCGGACGTGGAAGGCGATCTGTTGACTCAACTGGCGGCGGTATTGGCCGTCGGCGGTTCGGCGGTGTGGCCGGAAACCGACCTGACCAAGGCCGTGTTCCCACGGTTGCCGAAGGAGATTCAGGCGAAAATCAAGCGCGTGGCCGACTGGACCAAGGACGAGGTGGTGTTTGACGCCGTCCTGCACCACGGCGATTCCGACCAACTGCGTGGGGTGTGCCAGCAAGTGGCGCAGCGTGGCGGGGCGATTGTCGGGGTACATGGTTTGTCTCAGGGCGAAACATCCATTGCCTTGGAGCGCCTGGTGATCGAGCGTGCGTTGAGCGTTAACACCGCGGCTGCCGGCGGTAATGCCAGCCTGATGACCATCGGCTAACTGAATGTGGGAGGGGGCTTGCCCCCTCCCACATTTGATCGCATTTCAATTCCCCTCCCCGCGTTCTGCCTCTTCATCACCCAGATCAATCTTGCTATCCAGTCTTTATTCGCGCACTTAGACTCAGGCCAATTCCTCCAAAGGTAAGCCGCCATGTCCGAGACGCTGCTCAGTTCCCGCAATCTGGCTTTCGAGCTGTACGAAGTCCTCGATGCCGAGGGCCTGACCCAGCGCGAGCGGTTTGCCGAGCACAATCGCGAAACGTTCGATGCCGCGATCAGCACGGCGCGCAGCATCGCCGAAAAGCACTTCGCCCCCCACAACCGTAAGAACGACGAAAACGAACCGCGCTACGAAAACGGCGCAGCCATCCTGATTCCGGAAGTCAAACCGGCGGTGGATGCGTTCCTGGAAGCCGGCTTCCTCAATGCGGCCCGCAGCTTCGAAGCCGGTGGCATGCAGTTGCCGACCCTGCTGTCCCAGGCCTGCTTCGCTCACTTCCAATCCGCCAACGCGGCCTCGACGTCCTACCCGTTCCTGACCATGGGCGCCGCCAACCTGATCGAAAGCTTCGGCACCGAGGAGCAAAAACAGCGCTTCCTGCAACCGATGATCGAAGGCCGCTTCTTCGGCACCATGGCCCTGACCGAGCCCCACGCCGGCTCATCGCTGTCGGATATTCGTACCCGCGCCGAGCCCGCGGCTGACGGCAGCTATCGCCTCAAAGGCAACAAGATCTTCATCTCCGGCGGCGACCACCCGCTGTCGGAAAACATCGTGCACATGGTGCTGGCCAAGCTGCCGGACGCGCCCGCTGGGGTGAAGGGCATTTCGCTGTTTATCGTGCCCAAGTTCCTGGTCAACGACGACGGCAGCCTCGGCGCGCGCAACGACGTGCTGCTGGCCGGGCTGTTTCATAAGATGGGCTGGCGTGGCACCACGTCCACGGCACTGAATTTCGGCGATAACGGCAACTGCGTCGGCTATCTGGTGGGTAAACCGCACCAAGGCCTGAGCTGCATGTTCCAGATGATGAACGAGGCACGCATCGGTGTCGGCATGGGCGCGGTGATGCTCGGTTACGCCGGCTATCTCTATTCGCTGGAATACGCCCGCGAACGCCCGCAAGGCCGCTTGCCCGACAGCAAGGACCCAGGCACCGCGCCGGTCTCGATCATCCAGCACGCCGATATCAAGCGCATGCTGCTGACGCAAAAAGCCTACGTCGAAGGTGCCTTTGACCTGGGCCTGTACGCCGCGCGGCTGTTCGATGACACCACCACACTGGAAACCGAGGCCGAACGCAAACAGGCCCATGAACTGCTGGACCTGCTCACCCCCATCGTCAAATCCTGGCCCTCGGAGTTCTGCCTCAAGGCCAACGAACTGGCGATCCAGATCCTCGGCGGCCACGGTTATACCCGCGAATACCCGGTGGAGCAGTACTACCGCGACAACCGCCTGAACCCGATCCACGAGGGCACCCATGGCATCCAGTCCCTGGACCTGCTGGGGCGCAAGCTGGCGCAGAACGGCGGCGCGGGCCTGAAGCAACTGATCCGGCTGATCGCCGACACGGGCGCACGGGCACAGGAATATCCAGGCCTGACGGCATTGAGAGAGCCGCTGGAGCACCTGGTCAGCCGCCTGCAAAGCGTGACCATCGGCCTGCTGACGGATCTCGCCCAGGGCAAGGTCAACAGCAGCCTGGCGAACTCGGCGCTGTACCTGAAGGTATTCGGACATACGGTGATTGGCTGGCGCTGGCTGGAACAGGCGATTCGCGCCGAAGAAGGGCTGACCAAGGGCAATGGGGCCGATGTCGCCTTCTATAAAGGCAAGCTCCAGGCCGCCCGGTACTTCCTGACTTGGGAGATTCCGGGCTGCCATCATGAACTGGTGATTCTGGAGGCACGGGATGATACGTGCCTGGGGATGCAGGATGAGTGGTTCTAGGGCTGGATCGCCTTGGAAATCACCTCGACCGTGGCGCTGACTTGCTCTTGGTAACGGTCGAGTTCCTGCTGGTGAGCCTGCTGCATTTCGATCTGCTCGGCGCACAGGTTCAGCGCCGCCAGCACCAGTAGCTTGTCACCGATCAGGGTCGGGTACTTTTTCTTGGTGGTGGCCAGGGAGGCCTTGAGCATGGTCACGGCGTGCATCAGAGTTTTATCTTCCCCGGCCGGGGCCTTGATCGAGTAATCCTCTCCGAGAATCGAAACGACCTTTATCCCTTCATTCATGCGCTGACAGGGCCTGCGCTCACGCGCTCAACCAGCGCCTGGATCCGGGCTGCGGTGGCGCCGTGCTTTTCTTCCTGCTCCATCAGGTTCAGTTGCAGGCTGTCGTTCTCATCCTTGGCGCGAGCCAGTTCGGCCTTGAGGGATTCGTTGCTGCCCAGTAGCTCCTGATTCTGCTGTACCAGGTCGCTGACCAGTTGTTCCAGTTGGCTGAGGGATGCTTCTAACATTTTGATTTCTCGGGCTTTTTCAAAGGGCGGTGACGATAAAGAAAATTCACCTCGGATGCCAGGGTTATCCCTGGCGCGCAGCCCGTTTTCAAGGGCCGGGCCACGCTTTCGAGCCTTAGTGACTGCATTTCCCCCATCTGGTTCCTGAATCCGCGCAACCCCTCGTCAGATGCGACAAAAACGCACAGCCCCCTCTAGACTTTAGTCGTACGCCCGATAGAGAGGCACACCCCGTCTCATGACCGCACGGATTGCGCCTCTCCCAGGATTTCCGCATGTCGCTTCGTAATATGAATATCGCTCCGAGGGCCTTCCTCGGCTTCGCGTTTATTGGCGCGTTGATGTTGTTTCTAGGCGTGTTCGCCCTGAACCAGATGAGCAAGATCCGTGGCGCCACCGAAGACATCACCTTGTCCAGCGTGCCAAGCATCCGCGCCCTGGATGAGTTCACCCAACTGACCCTGCGCCTGCGCGTGTTGTCTTATCGCTTGCTGACCAACCGCGA
Source organism: Pseudomonas sp. GV047 (assembly GCF_003058245.1). Classification (NCBI taxonomy): domain Bacteria; kingdom Pseudomonadati; phylum Pseudomonadota; class Gammaproteobacteria; order Pseudomonadales; family Pseudomonadaceae; genus Pseudomonas; species Pseudomonas sp. GV047. Next base: position 269,589 of record NZ_QCWA01000003.1, read on the forward strand.
GCCGGATGTGCAGCAAAAGACCCTGGAAGCCTTCGAACTGCGCAACCAGCAGATCCGCACCGCCCAGGGCGTCTACGAGAAACTGATTGAAAGCAGCGAAGAACGTAGCACCTACAACGAATATGTAAGCCTGCTGGGCCAGTACCATCAGATTGAAGAGCGCATGAAGAGCCTGTCACGGGCCAACCAGGTGGATGAGCTGCGCAGCCTGCTTAACACCGAATTGCTGAGCAACTCCGAGCAGGTCAACGCCGTGCTGACGCGCCTGCTGGACCTCAATAACAAGATGGCCCTGGCCACCAATCAGGAGGCCGAAGACCAGTACAACGCGGCCTTCAACCTGGTCGTGGGCCTGCTGGTGATCGCCACGCTGCTGACCCTGCTGTTTGCCTGGCTGCTGACCCGCAGCATCACCCTGCCGATTTCACAGGCACTGGAAGCGGCGGAAGAAGTCGCCGAAGGCAACCTGACACGGCCGATCAAAGTCGACGGCAACGATGAAGCCGGGCGCCTGCTCGCCGCCATGGCCAAGATGCAGGACAAACTGCGCGACACCCTGCAACGCATCGCGGGTTCCGCCACCCAACTGGCTTCCGCCGCCGAGGAACTGAACGCCGTCACCGACGAAAGTGCCCGTGGCCTGACCCGGCAAAACAACGAAATCGAGCAAGCCGCCACCGCCGTCAACGAGATGACCAGCGCCGTGGAAGAAGTCGCACGCAATGCGGTGAGCACCTCGGAAGCCTCGCGCAACGCCACCACGTCTGCTGGCGACGGCCGCGACCTGGTGCAGGAAACCGTCAGCGCCATCGAGCGCATGAGCGGCGATGTGCAGGCTACCGCCACCCTGATCGGCGAACTGGCCAATGAGTCGCGCGATATCGGCAAAGTGCTGGACGTGATTCGCGGCCTGGCCGACCAGACCAATTTGCTGGCCCTGAACGCGGCGATTGAAGCCGCACGCGCCGGTGAAGCCGGTCGCGGGTTCGCGGTGGTCGCCGATGAAGTGCGGGCCCTGGCCCATCGCACCCAGCAGTCCACCAGCGAGATCGAGCGGATGATCGGCAGTATCCAGGCCGGCACCGAGCACGCGGTGGACTCGATGCGCAACAGTACCGAACGGGCGGAGTCGACGCTGAACATCGCCAAAGGCGCCGGGATGTCGCTGGACACCATCAACACGGCGATTGTCGAGATCAACGAGCGCAACCTGGTGATCGCCAGCGCGGCGGAAGAACAGGCGCAGGTGGCGCGGGAAGTGGACCGCAACCTGGTGAACATTCGTGATCTGTCGGTGCAATCCGCTACGGGCGCCAGTCAGACCAGCGCCGCGAGCAGCGAATTGTCACGCCTGGCGGTAGACCTGAACGGGATGGTAGGCCGCTTCCGCCTCTAACGCCCTGCACTGGCTTGAAATGTGGGAGGGGGCTTGCTCCCGATAGCGGTGGATCAGTTAAAGACAAGCTGACTGACATACCGCCATCGAGGGCAAGCCCCCTCCCACATTCAGATCTGCGCCCGACGTTAAAAGCTTTTTGACAGCACCGCAATTCAACAGGTTAGAATCCCTGGCACGCAGACTGCATGGTCAGTTTGCGTCCCGTCTTGTTTGCCCATGGAGTACTGCCTTTGAATGCGACGACCATCAACAGCCTGTTCTTGATCGGCGCGTTGCTGGTGAGTGCGAGCATTCTGGTGAGTTCTCTTTCCTCGCGCCTGGGTATCCCGATCCTGGTGATCATCCTGGCCGTGGGCATGGTGGCCGGCGTCGATGGCGGCGGCATCATTTTCGACAATTACCCGACTGCCTACCTGGTGGGCAACCTCGCGCTGGCAGTGATCCTGCTCGACGGCGGTTTGCGTACACGGGTGGCGAGTTTCCGCGTGGCACTCTGGCCGGCATTGTCCCTGGCCACCGTGGGGGTGTTGATTACCACCGGCCTCACCGGCATGGCGGCGGCCTGGCTGTTTGACCTGAATATTATCCAGGGCCTGCTGATCGGTGCGATTGTCGGCTCGACCGACGCCGCAGCGGTGTTCTCGCTGCTGGGCGGCAAGGGCCTGAACGAACGGGTGACCGCCAGCCTCGAGATCGAATCCGGCAGTAACGACCCGATGGCGGTGTTCCTCACCGTCACCCTGATCGACATGCTCGCCAGCGGCCAGACCGGCCTGCACTGGAGCCTGCTGACCCACCTGGTGCGCGAGTTCGGCATCGGTGGCATCGTCGGCCTCGGCGGCGGCTGGCTGATGCTGCAGATGGTCAACCGCATCAACCTGGCCACCGGCCTGTACCCGATCCTGGTGATCGCCGGCGGCCTGTTCGTGTTCGCCCTGACCAACGCCTTCCATGGCAGCGGCTTCCTCGCCGTGTACCTGTGCGGCCTGGTGATCGGCAATCGCCCGGTGCGTAGCCGTCATGGCATTTTGCATATGCTCGACGGCATGGCCTGGCTCGCGCAGATCGGTATGTTCCTGGTGCTGGGCCTGCTGGTCACGCCCCATGATTTGCTGCCGATTGCCCTGCCGGCCCTGGGCCTGGCGCTGTGGATGATCCTGTTTGCGCGGCCGCTGTCGGTGATGGTCGGCCTGCTGCCGTTCAAAGCCTTCCATGGCCGCGAAAAGGCCTTTATCGCCTGGGTCGGCCTGCGCGGCGCGGTGCCGATCATCCTGGCAGTGTTCCCGTTGATGGCCGGCCTGCCCCATGCGCAGCTGTACTTCAACCTGGCGTTCTTTATCGTGCTGGTGTCGCTGCTGGTACAGGGCACCAGCCTGCCGTGGGTGGCCAAGCTGCTCAAAGTGACCGTTCCGCCGGACCCGGCGCCGATCTCCCGCGCAGCCCTGGAAGTGCACGTCACCAGCGAGTGGGAGCTGTTCGTCTACCGCCTCGGCGCAGAAAAATGGTGCATCGGCGCGGCCCTGCGTGAGCTGAAAATGCCCGAAGGCACGCGCATCGCGGCCCTGTTCCGTGGCCAGCAACTGCTCCATCCGTCGGGTAGTACGGTGCTGGAAGTCGGCGATCTGCTCTGTGTGATCGGCCATGAACACAACCTGCCGGCCCTGGGCAAACTGTTCAGCCAGGCACCGCAACGCGGCCTCGATTTGCGCTTCTTCGGCGACTTCGTCCTCGAAGGCGACGCCCAGCTGGGCGCGGTTTCGGCGCTGTATGGCCTCAAGCTCGAAGGGATCGACCCGGACATGCCGCTGAGCCGCTTCATCACCCAGAAAGTCGGCGGCGCGCCGGTAGTGGGCGACCAGGTGGAGTGGAACAACACCATCTGGACCGTCGCGGTCATGGACGGGAACAAGATTGGCAAAGTCGGCGTCAGATTCCCCGAAGGAAGTCGCCCGGGCCCCGGACTCTTCCTCTAAACTGCGGGGCGACAGCACGCCCCCGATTCTTCACCTTGCTCGATCGGTCTCTATGCCAACCCTGCGCACTTTTCTCGCCACTGCCCTGCTGGGCCTGACCCTTTGTGTCGGCAGCGTCTACGCCGCCGACCCGCCCAGCGCCGACGCCATCCAGCAAACCCTGGACAAGCTGCCGGATCGCAAACTGCCCGACGCCGACATGAAGGCGCTGCAGTCGATCCTGCAACAGACCCTGACCTACCTGGGCAACAAGCAGGATTACGAGCAGCGCCTGGTCGACCTCAAGCGCCAGCTGGAAGACGCGCCGCGCCAGACCAGCGAGAACCAGCGCGAACTGACCCGACTCAAGGCCACCAAGGTCATTCCGGTGGCCCAACGCTACGCCACCCTGCCGGTGCCGCAGCTTGAGCAACTGCTGGTGCAGCGCAGCACCCAGCAAGGCGACCTGCAAAAGGAACTGGCCGACGCCAACAGCCTGACCATCGCCGCCCAGACCCGTCCCGAGCGCGCCCAGACCGAAATCAGCAGCAGCCAGACGCGTATCCAGCAGATCAATGCCACCCTCAAGGCCGGCAAGGACAATGGCAAAGCCCTCAGCGGCGACCAGCGCAACCAACTGAATGCCGAACTGGCCTCCCTGAATGCCCTGATCCCCCTGCGCCGCCAGGAGCTGGCCGGCAACAGCCAGCTGCAGGACCTGGGCAACAGCCAGCACGACCTGATCCAGGAAAAAACCGCGCGCCTGGAACAGGAGATCCAGGACCTGCAAACCCTGATCAACCAGAAGCGCCTGGCCCAGTCCCAGCAGACCGTCACCCAACAGTCCATCGAAGCGCAGAAAGCCGGCGGCAGCAGCCTGCTGGCCACGGAAAGCGCGGCCAACCTGAAGCTGTCCGACTACCTGCTCAAGAGCACCGACCGCCTCAACGACCTGACCCAGAAGAACCTGCAGACCAAGCAACAGCTGGACACCGTGACCCAGAGCGATTCGGCCCTGGACGAGCAGATCAATGTGCTCAAGGGCAGCCTGCTCCTGTCGAAGATTCTGTATAAGCAGAAACAAGCGTTGCCCCGCCTGACGGTGGACCGCGACCTGGCGGACGATATCGCCAACATTCGCCTGTACCAGTTCGAGGTCAACCAACAGCGCGAGCTGATCAGCTCCCCCAGCACCTATGTGGATAACCTGCTGGCCAACCAGCCGCCGGCCGACGTCACCCCGCAACTGCGGCGCACCCTGCTGGAACTGGCGATCACCCGCAGCGACCTGCTGGAGCGCCTGAGCCGCGAGCTGAGCGCGCTGCTCAACGAATCCATCACCCTGCAACTGAACCAGAAACAACTGCTCAGCACCGCCACCACCCTGCGCGCGACGCTCGATGAACAGATGTTCTGGATCCCCAGCAACAAGCCGCTGGACACCGAGTGGCTGGAAACCGTGCCGGCGCACCTGAGCAAGCAGGTCACCACCCTGCCCTGGGCCTCCAGCGTCAGCGAGCTGTACGACGGCCTGACCCAGCGTCCGCTGCTGTTTTTGCCGTTGCTGCTGCTGATCGGTGCCCTGTTGTGGCGCCGCAACGCGCTGTACGCGCGCCTGAAAAGAGTCCATCTGGACATCGGCCACTTCAAACGCGACAGCCAATGGCACACGCCCCAGGCGATCCTGGTGAATATCCTGTTGGCGATGCCGGTAGCACTGGGCCTGGCGCTGTGCGGCTACGCACTGCAAATAGATGCCCGTGGACAAAACGCCAACCTCGGCGCGGCCCTGTTGCAGATTGCCCAGGCGTGGCTGGTGTTTTACACCGCCTACCGCATCCTGGCGCCGGGTGGCGTGGCCGAGTTGCACTTCCGCTGGGAAAAGCCCCAGGTCGAATTCCTCCAGGGCTGGGTGCGCAAGCTCGGGCTGGTGGTGCTGGCCCTGGTGGCCGTGGTGGCGATTGCCGAGCATCAACCGGCGGCGCTGGCCGACGACGTGCTGGGCATTGGGGTGGTCCTGACCTGCTACGCCCTGATGGCCTGGCTGCTGGGACGCCTGCTGCTGCACAGCCCGACCCACGAAAAAGCCTCGCTGTTCCGCAAAGCCGTGGGCCTGCTGTTTACCGCCCTGCCTATCGCGCTGTTCATTGCCGTGTGCTTTGGCTACTACTACACCGCCCTCAAGCTCAGCGACCGGCTGATCAACACCCTGTACCTGCTGATGTTCTGGCTGGTCATCGAAGCCACCTTCGTCCGCGGCCTGGGCGTTGCCGCCCGACGCCTGGCCTATTCCCGCGCCCTGGCCAAACGCCAGGCCGCCAAGGAAGCCGGCGAAGGCGAAGCGGTGATCGAAGAGCCGACCCTGGATATCGAACAGGTCAACGAACAATCGATGCGCCTGATCCGCCTGGCGCTGCTCGGCGGCTTTATCGCGGCGCTGTACTGGGTATGGTCGGACCTGATCTCGGTATTTTCCTACCTGGACAACGTCACCCTGTACGAATACACCAGCGGCACCGGTGCCAATATCAGCATGGTGCCGATCAGCATCGGCGACCTGCTCGGCGCGCTGATTATCATCGGCATCACCTTTGCCCTGGCGCGCAACCTGCCCGGCCTGCTGGAAGTGCTGGTGCTGTCCAAGCTTGACCTGGCCCAGGGCAGTGCCTACGCCACGACCACCTTGCTGTCCTACATCATTGCCGGCGTGGGCTTTGTCTCGACCCTGTCCACCCTCGGCGTGAGCTGGGACAAGTTGCAATGGCTGGTGGCCGCGCTGTCGGTGGGGTTGGGCTTCGGCATGCAGGAGATCTTCGCCAACTTTATCTCCGGCATCATGATCCTGTTCGAGCGCCCGGTGCGCATCGGCGACACCATCACGATCGGCAACCTGTCGGGCACGGTGAGCAAGATCCGCATCCGCGCCACCACCATCACCGACTTCGACCGCAAGGACATCATCGTCCCGAACAAGACGTTCATCACCGGGCAACTGATCAACTGGTCCCTGACCGACACCATCACCCGCGTGACCCTCAAGCTGGGCGTGGACTACGGCTCCGACCTGGACCTGGTGAAGGAATTGTTGCTCAAGGCTGCGCGAGAAAACCCAAGGGTGTTGAAGGAACCGGAACCCCATGTGTACTTCCTCAACTTCGGCGAAAGTACGCTGGACCACGAACTGCGCATGCACGTGCGCGACCTCGGTGACCGCAACCCGGTGATCGACGAAGTGAACCGCTTTATCAACCGCGAGTTCAAGAACCACCACATCAACATCTCGTTCCGGCAGATGGAGGTGTACCTGAAAAACCTCCACGGCCAGGAGTACAAGCTGGTGCCGGTGGAGGACGAGAAGAGAACCATCGTCGGACCGACCGAGGCGCCAGATGTGCCGGAGCCGCCGGACGGCAAAGTGGCGGATGCACCCGAGCCACCGCCCAGCAAACTCGACTAAACGCCCTATCCCCAGCAGAATGCTCGGACATTCTGCTGGAGATGGCCGGTGAAAGCCCTCGACGAACTGACCTTCGACAACCGCTTCGCACGCCTGGGCGACGCGTTCTCAACCCACGTATTGCCCGAGCCCCTCGACGAACCGCGCCTGGTGGTGGCAAGCAATGCCGCCATGGCCCTGCTCGACCTCGACCCTGCCGTGGCGCAAACGCCGGTGTTCGCCGAGCTGTTCAGCGGCCATAAGCTGTGGGCCGAAGCCGAGCCGCGGGCAATGGTCTACTCCGGGCACCAGTTCGGCGGCTACACCCCGCAGCTGGGCGATGGTCGGGGATTGCTGCTGGGCGAGGTATACAACGAGGCCGGCGAGCATTGGGACCTGCACCTCAAGGGTGCCGGGATGACGCCCTACTCGCGCATGGGCGATGGCCGCGCGGTGCTGCGCTCGTCGATTCGGGAGTTCCTGGCCTCCGAAGCGCTGCATGCACTGGGTATCCCCAGCAGCCGTGCGTTGTGCGTGATTGGCTCCAGCACCCCGGTCTGGCGTGAGAAGCAGGAACGTGGGGCGATGGTGCTGCGCCTGGCGCCCAGCCATATCCGTTTTGGTCATTTCGAATATTTCTACTACACCAAGAAGCCCGAACAGCAGGCCGAGCTGGCCGAACACGTGTTGAACCTGCATTACCCCGAGTGCCGCGAACAGCCCGAGCCCTACCTGGCGATGTTCCGCGAAATCGTCGAGCGCAATGCCGAGATGATCGCCAAATGGCAGGCCTATGGTTTCTGCCACGGCGTGATGAACACCGACAACATGTCGATCCTCGGCATCACCTTCGACTTCGGGCCGTTTGCGTTTCTCGACGACTTTGACGCGCACTTCATCTGCAATCACTCGGACCATGAAGGACGTTACTCCTTCAGCAACCAGGTGCCCATCGGCCAGTGGAACCTCAGCGCGCTGGCCCAGGCGCTCACGCCATTTATCAGCGTCGATGCCTTGAAAGAAGCCCTTGGCCTGTACCTGCCGCTGTACCAGGCCCACTACCTGGACCTGATGCGCCGCCGACTGGGGCTGACCACTGCCGAAGACGACGACCAGAAGCTGGTGGAACGGTTGCTGAAGCTGATGCAGAACAGCGGCGTGGATTACACGCTGTTCTTCCGGCGACTTGGGGATGAATCGGCAGCGCTGGCGGTGGCGAAGCTGCGCGATGACTTTGTCGACCTCGCCGGGTTCGATGCCTGGGCCGAGCTGTACACGGCCCGTGTTGCGCGGGATGGGGATTACAGCGAAGAGCAGCGCCGTGAGCGGATGCATGCAGTGAACCCGCTGTACATCCTGCGCAACTACCTCGCACAGAACGCTATCGCCGCCGCCGAATCAGGCGACTACAGCGAAGTGCAGCGACTGCATGAGGTGCTTTCCAAGCCGTTCGAGGAGCAAGCGGGGATGGAACAGTACGCGCAACGACCGCCGGATTGGGGCAAGCATTTGGAGATCAGTTGTTCGTCGTGATACGCGCCATGCCCACGGTTAGATGAACAGGTCGACCGGCACCTTGAAAAAATCCGCCAGCCAACGAATCTGTCGCACGTTCAGCTGGCGTTTTCCACTGAGGATTTCCGAGACCACCGATTGAGCGCCAACACCCGGCAAATCACTCTGAGTCAGGCCATGCTCCTGCATCATTGATCGCAGTACGTCGACACCGCTCGCCTCAGGCATCGGCCAATGCTCCAGGTCATAAGCCTCGACCCAGTCACCGATGATATCGACAACGCCCATCAACGGATGGGCTTCGTCATCCCCGACGATATCCAGTAATTCGTCGAGCGCCTCCACCAGCACATCGTAGTCAGCCTCGGTTTTGGGCTTGCGCAGCAGCGGTGATACGAATTGCCAATGCTCGGCCACCTGCTCAATCAGCACACTCATTTTCAATCACTCCTTCCATTTACCCTTGTCGTATTCCCGATGGTCCAGCACATGCCGAATATAAAGCCGCTGCATTCGGTAGCGCACAATCGCAATGAGCCGTAGCTTGTTACCACCGATGTTGAAGACGTGTAATGCCCCCACCTTATCCACTGCAGGAAAAATCAACTTCAACGCCGCGAAGTCTTCGGGATTGAGGACTTTGACTTTCCGATACCACTCATCCAAAGCAGTGGCTGAATGAGGCCACTTCAACTTGGCACTTCTGATTTGTTTCGCACTGATTACACGCATGCAACATCCCTATCGCATATTGCTATGAAGGTTAAACCCGAACGCCGACTATCGCAATTTGCTATGGCGTCGAACGGACCGATGGTGCTATTTCGAACAAGCACTTCCAGCCTAGATAGGCATGCGCCAATCGACATTTGCGAATCTGTTAGCACATGCGTCGCCACCCCCGAGCTTGATAAAGCTGATGCCTGACTCCAGATAGGGAGCATTGGCCACATCCACGGAGCCCACCATGTCCGAACCTCTCGTTATCCCCTGCCCCCATTGCAACGGCCTCAACCGCATCCCCGCAGAACGCCTGGGTGATACGCCCAAGTGCGGGCGCTGCAAGCAACCGGTTCTACTGGGCAAGCCTTTCGAGCTGAAACAAGGTGACTACGCCAGTCAGATCAAGGGCGACCTGCCGCTGCTGGTGGACGTGTGGGCCGATTGGTGTGGACCATGCAAGTCGTTTGCGCCGGTGTTTGAACAGGCGGCCGGGCAGCTGGAAGGCAAGTGCAGGCTGGCCAAGCTGGACAGCGAGGCCAATCAGCAGCTGTCGGCACAATTGGGGATTCGTTCGATCCCCAGTCTGATTCTGTTCAAGAACGGCCGCGAAGTGGCGCGCCAGAGCGGAGCGTTTCCGTTGCCGCAGCTGATGAGCTGGTTGCGTAGCCAGGGGGTGTAATCGGACCTGGAGAACAATGCTGGACAGTGTGGGAGGGGCTTGTCCCCTCCCACAGAGGTTTTGTGTCGCCAGCAAAATCAGGCGTTTTCCAGCAGGTTATGCAGCTCCACAAATTGCAGTGTGAGCTTGTGCCGTGGATCCAGGTGGATCAGCGGCTTGTTCTCCTGATGCGACTCGCGCATGCGCACCGAGCTGGCCAGGTACACCGGCAACACCGGCAAGCCCTCGGCAATCAACTCATCGAGCATTTGCTGCGGCAAGCTCGCCCGCGCCTGGAACTGGTTGACCACGATGCCTTCCACTTCGAGGCCTTCGTTGTGGTCTTCCTTCAATTCTTCGATTTCAGCCAGCAGGCCATACAGGGCCTGGCGCGAGAAGCTGTCGCAATCGAAGGGGATCAGCACACGATCAGCGGCAATCAGCGCAGAAACCGCATAAAAGTTCAGGGCTGGCGGGGTATCCAGGTAGATCCGGTCGTAATCTTCGCCCAGCTCATCGAGCAGCTTTCGCAGCTTGTTGATCTTGTGCTTGGCCTCAAGCTTGGGCTGCAGGTCCGCGAGTTCGGCGGTGGCGGTAATGACGTGCAGGTTGTCGAAGGGGGTTTCGTAGATATCGACCTTGTTCTTCTTCGAAAACGGCCCGGAAGACAGGGTTTGCTTGAAAAAGTCCGCGATCCCCATGGGGATGTCGTCGCCAGTCAGCCCCGTCAGGTATTGGGTTGAATTGGCCTGTGCATCGAGGTCCACCAACAGGGTTCGATAGCCTTCGCTGGCGCTGACCGCCGCCAGGTTGCAGGCGATGCTCGACTTGCCAACACCGCCTTTTTGATTGAACACCACGCGCCGCATGGAAAAACCTCCGTGTATCAATGAATGTCCGAGTGTAGAGGGCAAAAGCGCCTGTTAGCTACCTCGTTCATCGATGCATTGCTGCATTGCATCGGGTCTGTCATGTGTCGCGTACAAATGAAAAGGAAGTGTCCGACGATCCAAGTTGCCCCTCGTTGAAGGACAATCTGTAAACCTTCCCGACTTATTTGTAATCGGCCTTGCACAATTCTTTACCAAAGTTTGCTAGAACCCCGCAGCACCGGGATAATGCGCGCCACTCGGCGATTGCTCCTTGTCCCGGTATTCGGGGCCAAAAGCCGCACATGGAAGCCCGCAGGGGCGGGATAACTTCTCAGTGATCAACTTCAACATCGCCCAATGGCGCGCCTGGGCCCCCGGCCTGGAAAGCGCGGACGACTGGCACGCCTGGTGCCAGGCCCCGGTGTTGCTGCCTGCCAGCGATGCCTCGCCCGACGTGTCGTTCCTGCCGGCCATGCAGCGCCGCCGCCTGAGCCGCCTGGCGCGCATGGCGTTCAGCGTAGGCTGGCCGCTGGCCGACGGCCTGCAAGACCTGCCGCTGGTGTTTGTTTCCCGGCATGGCGAAACCCCGCGCACCCTCGACATCCTCAGCGACCTGGCCAACGACCAGCCGCTGTCGCCGACCCAATTCAGCCTGTCGGTGCACAACGCGGTGATTGGCCTGTGGTCGATCCTGCGCAATGAAACCAGCGAAATGACAGCCCTCGCCGCCGCCGGCGATGGCCTGGAGCACGGCATGCTCGAAGCCGCGGCCCTGCTCAACGAAGGCGCTCCGGCGGTATTGCTGGTCATCACCGAAGAACAGCCGCCCGAGGCCTACGCCAGTTGGATCGTTGACGTGCCGTTTCCCTACGCCCTCGGCCTGCTGCTGACGCCAGGCGACGAGTGGCAACTGGAACTCAGCGCCGGCACTGTCCAACCCACTCAAACCCAGTGGCCCCACGCCCTGAACCTGCTGCGCACCCTGCTTACCGAACAGGGCGCCTGCCAACATGCCTGGAAGAACCGTGTATGGAACTGGCAACGCAAGTCGTGAACGATAAGCCACGGGATGCCTACTACTGGCGCCTGTTCGCCACTGCCGCGAGCTTCTTCGTGTTCGGCGTCGGCGGGTTGTGCCTGCGTTTGCTGGTCTTTCCCCTGCTCAGCTGCCTGCCGGGCAACGTAGAAAGGCACCAGCGCCGCGCCCGCCATACCATCAGCAAGCTGTTCTGGTTCTTTATCCGCCTGATGCAACGCGCCGGCGTGCTGACCTACAGCGTCGAAGGCGCCGAAAGGCTCGGCCAGCCGGGCCAGATGATCATCGCCAACCACCCTTCGCTGATCGACGTGGTGTTCCTGATCGGCCTGATGCGCCAGACCAATTGCGTGATCAAGCAGAGCCTGTTTCAAAACCCGTTCACCCGTGGCCCGGTGCGCGACGCGGGTTACATAAGCAACGACGGCAGCGCAGACATGCTCGACGCCGCCGCTGACGCCCTGCGCAACGGCCAGACGCTGATCATCTTTCCCGAAGGCACCCGCACCACCCCCGGCGTGGCGCCCGCCTTTCATCGCGGGGCCGCCGCCATTGCCCTGCGCGGTGCGACAATCATCACCCCGGTAGTGATCAAGGTCAGCCCCACCACTCTGACCAAGGCAGAACCCTGGTATCGCATCCCTAAATGCCGTTTTCACTTCAGTTTGCGCGTGGGGGCCGATATAGAACCACAGGCGTTCGCAACACTGGGGCCCGCGCCCCAGGCCTCACGCAAGCTCAACGATTACCTGCACCATTATTTCATTAAGGAGCTCGCCGAAGATGAGCGACCAACACCGCCTTGAGCACGATATAAAGCTGTTGATCATCGAGGCCCTGGGCCTGGAAGACATCAGCGCCGACGACATCGGCAGCGACCAAACCCTGTTCGGCGAAGGCCTGGGCCTGGATTCGGTAGACGCCCTGGAATTGGGCCTGGCGATCCAGAAAACGTACGGTATCAAGATCGATGCCGACGCCAAGGACACCCGCAATCACTTCACCAACGTGGCCAGCCTTGCGGCGTTCGTCACGGCCAGACAGGCAGCTTGAGACCGGACCATGCAAACTCGTGACGATATTTTCAACACCCTGCGCGATGCCTTGGTGGAACTGTTTGAACTGCCCCCGGAGCGCGTCACCCTCGACGCCAACCTGTATCAGGACCTGGAGATCGACAGCATCGATGCCGTGGACCTGATCGACCATATCAAGCGCCAGACCGGCAAGAAGATCGCCGCCGAAGAGTTCAAGGCCGTGCGCACCGTCAACGACGTGGTTGAGGCGGTGTACCGTCTGGTCCAGCCTGCCGCATGAGCCGGCTGATCGGCCTTGGCCTGTTATTGGCGGGGCTGTTGTACCCGTTTGCGGTGTATTACGGCACCGAGCACTTTGCGCCCTGGCAATTCGGCCTGCTGCTGGGCAGCCTGTGGCTGCTGCGCGCGGTCACGGGTGCGGCGCGCCCCGGCAGCCGCTGGATGGCGTTGGCGGTGATCGTGTTTTGCCTGGCCCTGGCCTGGTTCGACAACCCGCACCTGTTGCGCTGGTACCCGAGCCTGGTCAGTGCGTTCATGTTGGCGCTGTTCGGCCTGAGCCTGAAATACGGCCCGCCGATGGTGGAGCGTCTGGCGCGCATGACCGACCCGGTGCTGCCGCCGCACGCGATCGTGTATACGCGCCAGGTCACCGTGGTGTGGTGCGTGTTTTTTCTGTGTAATGGCCTGCTCGCCGCCGCCCTCACCCTATGGGCGCCGTTGAGCTGGTGGACGTTGTACAACGGCTTGATTGCCTACGGGCTGATGGGGCTGTTGTTTGCCGTGGAATGGCTGGTACGACAAAGGGTTCGAGGCCGCGTATGAATGGGTTGAATCTTGAGCACCTGTTGCTCGAGCCGCTGGAACAGCGTTTGGTGACCACCGAACCTGCGATGAATCACGCCCAGCTGTGGGAGCACTCCCTGAGCCTGGCCGCCGGGCTGCAAGCCCGTGGCATCCAGCGCCTGGCCCTGCACCTGGAAGACGCCGGCCTGCTGGCGATTGCACTGCTGGGCGCCTGGCGCGCCGGGGCCAGCGTACTGCTGCCCGCCGATCTGCAACCCCAGACCCGCCAACGCTGGGACGCGGTTGTCGACGCCTGGCTGACTGAAGCGGCAGACCTGGACGCGCTGTATCAAGCACCGTTGAGCCCGGCCGCCCTCGACCTGGACACCTGCCAACTGAGCCTGTGCACCTCCGGCTCCAGCGGCGAACCCAAGCGTATCGACAAGACCCTGCGCCAGTTGGCCAATGAGGTCCAGGCCCTGGAAGCGCTGTGGGGTTCAGACCTGAAGGACGCCTGCATCATCGGCAGTGTCGCCACCCAGCACATCTACGGTTTGCTGTTCCGCGTGCTGTGGCCGCTGTGCGCCGGGCGCAGCTTTGTGCGCCGCCAGCTGGCGTTTCCGGAAGACATGCAACGCGCCAGCCGCGAACACCCGCAATTCGCCTGGGTCGCCAGCCCGGCGCTGCTCAAGCGCATGGGCGACAACCTCGACTGGCCGGCGCTGAGCCAGGTATCGCGGGTATTTTCGTCGGGTGGTGCCCTGCCCATCGAGGCGGCCGGCAGTCTTTACGAGCGCTTGCAGCAATGGCCGACCGAGATCCTCGGCAGCTCGGAAACCGGCGGTATCGCCTGGCGCCAGGGTGCGCAACCCTGGCAGCCGTTCGCCGATGTACACCTGAGCCAGGACGCCGACGGTGCCCTGCGCATCGCCTCGCCATACTTGCCCGTCGGGCACATAGAACAAACCGCTGACGCGGCGCGCATCCATGCCGATGGTCGCTTCGAGCTGCTCGGGCGCCTGGACCGTATCGTCAAGCTGGAAGAAAAACGCATCTCCCTGCCCATGCTTGAGCAGGCGCTGATGGCCCACCCGTGGGTCGCCGAAACGCGCCTGGGGGTGGTGCAGGAAAACCGCGCCTCCCTCGGCGCGCTGGTGGTGCTCAGTGCCGACGGCCTGCACGCCTTGCGCAACCAGGGCCGACGGACTGTCACCCAGACCCTGCGCCAGCATTTGAGCCAGCATTGCGAAGCCCTGGCGCTGCCACGTCGCTGGCGGCTGCTGCGCCAGCTGCCGCTGAATGCCCAGGGCAAACTGCCCCAGGCCGATGTGGCCGCGCTGCTGCTGGCGCCCCGGCCCAAGGCGCCGGAAGTGCTGGAGCACGTCGAAGTCGATGGCGAATGGACCTTGCAACTGAGCGTGCCGCCGGACCTGGCCTATTTCAGCGGCCACTTCCCGGTCACTCCGGTATTGCCCGGCGTGGTCCAGGTGGAGTGGGCGTTCAACCTCGGCCAACAACTGCTCGATCTGCCCGCGACCTTTGCCGGCATGGAAGTGCTCAAGTTCCAGCAACTGGTGCGCCCCGGCGACCGTATCGAACTGCACCTGCGCTTTGACCAGGAACGCGGCAAGTTGTATTTCGCCTACCGCAACGGCGTCGCCGCCTGCTCCAGCGGCCGCATCCAATTGGAAGCGGCCCATGCATAAGCTTTTGTGGCGAGCGGGCTTGCCCCGCGTTGGGCTGCGTAGCGGCCCCAAAACCTGCGCCGGAGGTCTGTCTGACACGTCTCGGTTACCTTACTGGGGCCGCTCCGCGGCCCAACGCGGGGCAAGCCCGCTCACCACAACAAGCCCGCTCGCCACAGGTTATTTACCAGACGCTGAGGGACACCATGCATAACCCCTGCGCCCTGATCCCGGTCTACAACCACGAAGCCGCCGTGCCCGCCGTGGTCCACAGCCTGTTGAACAGTGGCCTGCCGTGCCTGTTGGTGGACGATGGCAGCAGCCCGGCCTGCGCAGCGGTGCTGGCGCAACTGGCGCGGCTGGACAATGTCACCCTGCTGACCCTGCCGACCAATCAGGGCAAGGGCGGCGCAGTGATGGCGGGCTTTCGCGAAGCGGCGCGCCTGGGCTTCAGCCACGCCTTGCAGGTCGATGCCGACGGCCAGCACGACCTGCGTGAAGTCGAAACGTTTATCGACGCGTCCCGCAGGCAGCCCAACGCAATCATCTGCGGCTACCCCGAATACGACGAAAGCGTGCCCAAGGGCCGTTTGTATGCGCGTTACCTGACCCATGTGTGGGTGTGGATCAACACCCTGTCACTGCAGATCCGCGACTCGATGTGCGGCTTTCGCGTGTACCCGCTGGCACCGGTGCTGGCGCTGATGGACTCGGCCTATATCGGCACGCACATGGACTTCGACTCCGACATCCTGGTGCGCCTTGCCTGGCGCAACCAGCCGATGCGCTGGCTGCCGACCCAGGTGCATTACCCCGCCGACGGCCTGTCGCACTTCCGCCTGTTCCGCGACAACGTACGCATCAGTGCCATGCACACCCGCCTGTTCTTCGGCATGTTGGTGCGTGCGCCGCTGATCCTGTGGCGACGGTGGCAGGCATGAGCGACAGCACCAAGCACTGGGCCGACCGCGAAGAACGCGGCAGCTACTGGCTGATGAAATTCACCGCCCTCGCCGCCAAGGTCCTCGGCCGCCGCCTGCTGAGCCCGGTGCTGTACGGCATCGTGCTGTACTTCTTCCTGTTCGGCCGCACCGCGCGCCAGAGCGCCTGGCAATACCAGCAGCGCCTGGCCGACTGGAGCGGGCGCGATGAACTGCGCCCCAGCCAGCGCAGAGTCTTTGCCCAGTTCATGGCCTTCGCCGATGCCCTGCTCGACAAACTCGACGTGTGGAACGGCAAGCTGCGCCTGGAACAGATCGAGATCAACGACCCGGCGAAACTGCGCGGGCAACTGCGCGCCGGGCGCGGGCAGATGCTGGTGGGCGCCCACCTGGGCAACCTCGAAGTGTGCCGCGCGCTGGCGGAAATCGGCGAACAGGTCACCATGAACGTGCTGGTGCACACCAAGCACGCCGAACGCTTCAACCGCCTGCTGGGCGAAGCCGGTGCCACCCACTTGCGCCTGATCCAGGTCAGCGAGCTGGACCCGGCCACCATGCTGCTGCTCAGCCAGCGCCTGGACGACGGCGAGTGGCTGGCGATTGCCGGCGACCGCGTGCCCTTGCATGGCGGGCGCACGGTGCGCGTGGATTTCCTCGGCCATGACGCCGCGTTCCCCCAAGGCCCGTGGCTGCTGGCGGGCCTGCTGAAGTGCCCGGTCAACCTGCTGATGTGCCTGAAACACCAGGGCCGCTATCGCCTGACCATCGAGCCCTTCGCGCAATTGATCGAATGGAAACGCAGCACCCGCGAGCAGGTCATCGCCCTGTGGACCGCGCGCTACGCCGCACGCCTGGGCCGGTTCTGCCTGGAAGCGCCCCAACAATGGTTCAACTTTTACCCTTTCTGGAAGACCGATGACGACGCATCTTGAGCCGGTAACCTTTGGCGAACGCCCCCTGCGCATCGAAGACGTGCTGGCCCTGGCCAACCGTCAGGTGCCTACCCAGCTGCAAGGCGATGCCGCGTATCGCCAGCGCATCGCCAAGGGCGCACAGTTCCTCGACTCGCTGCTGGACAAGGAAGGCGTGATCTACGGCGTGACCACCGGCTACGGTGACTCCTGCGTGGTCGCGGTGCCGTTGCAACACGTGGAGGCCCTGCCCCGTCACCTGTACACCTTCCACGGTTGCGGCCTGGGCAAGTTGCTCGACGCCCAGGCCACCCGTGCGGTGCTGGCGGCGCGCTTGCAGTCGCTGTGCCACGGTGTCTCCGGGGTGCGCGTGGAACTGCTGGAGCGCCTGCATGGGTTCCTCGAACACGACGTGCTGCCGCTGATCCCGGAAGAAGGCTCGGTGGGCGCCAGCGGTGACCTGACCCCGCTGTCCTACGTGGCCGCGACCCTGTCCGGCGAGCGTGAAGTGCTGTTCCGTGGCGAGCGTCGCCAGGCAGCCGACGTGCATCGCGAACTCGGCTGGGAGCCGCTGGTACTGCGCCCCAAGGAAGCCCTGGCACTGATGAACGGCACCGCGGTGATGACCGGCATCGCTTGCCTGGCCTTCGCCCGCGCCGATTACCTGCTGCAACTGGCCACCCGTATCACCGCGCTGAACGTGGTGGCGCTGCAAGGCAACCCGGAACACTTCGACGAGCGCCTGTTCGCCGCCAAGCCACATCCGGGGCAGATGCAAGTCGCAGCCTGGCTACGCGAGGATCTGGCGATCGACGCGCCGACCGCGCCGCTGCATCGCCTGCAGGATCGCTACTCGCTGCGCTGCGCGCCCCACGTCCTCGGCGTGCTGGCCGACAGCCTGAACTGGCTGCGTTCGTTTATCGAGATCGAGCTGAACAGCGCCAACGACAACCCGATCATCGACGCCGAAGAAGAACGCGTGCTGCATGGCGGGCACTTCTACGGCGGGCATATCGCCTTTGCCATGGACAGCCTCAAGACCCTGGTGGCCAACGTCGCCGACCTGCTTGACCGCCAGCTCGCCCTGCTGGTGGACGTGCGCTACAACCACGGCCTGCCGAGCAACCTGTCCGGCGCACCGGCGGACCGCGCGATGATCAACCACGGTTTCAAGGCGGTGCAGATCGGCACCAGCGCCTGGACCGCCGAAGCACTGAAAAACACCATGCCGGCCAGCGTGTTCTCGCGCTCCACCGAGTGCCACAACCAGGACAAGGTGAGCATGGGCACCATCGCCGCCCGCGATGCGATCCGCGTGCTGGAGCTGACCGAACAGGTCGCCGCCGCCACCCTGCTCGCCGCCAACCAGGGTGTGTGGCTGCGCGCCCAGGCCGACGACGCACGCCCGTTGCCGCCGGCGCTGGCGGCCATGCATGCAGAGCTGGCCCAGGACTTCCCGCCGGTCATCGAAGACCGTGCTCTCGAAGGCGAACTGCGCCTGTGCCTGCAACGCATCGCCGAGCAACACTGGAGGCTGCATGCGTAGCCCTGGCGTATTGCACAGCGACACCGAAATCCTGGTGCCGTTTTTTGACGTCGACACCATGCACGTCGTCTGGCACGGGCATTACGTGAAGTACCTGGAAGTCGCACGCTGCGCGCTGCTGGACAAGATCGGCCATAACTACACGGCGATGCTCGAAGCCGGCTACGCCTGGCCGGTGATCGACATGCAACTGCGCTATGTGCGCGGTGCGGTGTTCGGCCAGACGATCAACGTGCGCGCCAGCCTGGTGGAGTGGGAGAACCGCTTGAAGGTCAATTACCTGATCACCGACCTGGCCAGCGGCGAGCGCCTGACCCGCGCCAGCACTGTGCAGGTGGCGGTGGACATCGCCACTCGCGAGATGCAGCTGGCGTCCCCCAAAGTATTCACCGACGCCGTCGACAGGGCCTTGTCATGAAACTGATCACCTTCCTTGGCGCGTTGCTGCTGTCGCTTCAAGCCCAGGCCTTCGACCTGCAACAACTCAGCGACCAGTTGGCCAAACCCTCTGTGATCCACGGCAGCTTTATCCAGGAAAAACACCTGCGTGCGCTGCCGCAGCCGTTGGTCAGCAAGGGCACCTTCGTCCTGGCCAAGGACCACGGCCTGCTGTGGCTGCTGAAAACCCCGCTGCAACAGGACTACCGCATCAGCGCCCAAGGCATTGCCCGGCGTGACGCCAACGGCTGGCAACTGCTGCCGAACAAGAGCGCCGGCGCCGAACAGAACCGTCTGTTCCTCGCCGTGCTCCAGGGCGACAGCAGCGGCTTGCAGCGCGACTTCGAGCTGCAACTGCAAGGCGAAGCCCGGCAATGGAAGCTCACGCTGATCCCGCGTTCACTGCTGCTCAAGCAGGTATTCACCCAGATCAATATCGACGGCGGTGAACTGGTGCAGAAGATCGAACTGCTGGAAACCCAGGGCGACAGCACCGTGCTGCGCATGCAGGACAGCAGCGCCGGCCAGCCATTGAGCGACGCGGAGCAACACGATTTTGCCCAGTGAGCGCCTGCTGCCCCGCCTGTTCCTGATCCTGCTGGTGGCCGTGCTGGCCCTGGCCGGCTGGCAGTGGCGCGATGGTGCACCGCTGTCGGCCAACCTGATGGAGCTGGTGCCGGGCAGTACGCCGGACGCCCTGGAACTGCAAGCCGAACAGCGCATGCAGGAGCCGCTCAACCGCGAAATGCTGGTGTTGGTGGGGCACGCCGATCGCCAGCAAGCGGTGGCCGTCGCCCAGCAATTGGGCGAGCGCTGGCAGGCCAGCGGCTTGTTCGAGAAGGTCCAATGGAACCTGCAAGCCGACCTGCCGGCACTGCGTGAACAGTTGCTGCGCGGGCGGCTGGCGATGCTCTCGACCAAGGACCGCGAACAACTGATCGACCACCCGGACGCGTTCATCCAGCAACGGGTGCAGTCGCTGTTCGACCCCTTCACCGGCTTCAGCCTAGTGCCGAGCCAGGACGACTGGCTGGGCCTGACCGGGCGCATCCAGAACAGCCAGCCGCAACGCGGCTCGGTGCAACTGGACATCGGCAGCGGCGCCTTGATCGCCGATGCCGACGGCAAGAGCTGGGTGCTGCTGCGGGCGCGCACCACCGGCAATGCCTTCGACATGAAACTGCCGCTGCAGGTGGCGGATCTGCTCCAGGCCAGCCGCACGCAGGCCGGCGAACACGGCGCGCAATTGCTCGCCGCCAGCGGTTTGCTTTACGCCGCCAATGGCCAGCAGCAGGCCACGCGGGAAATCACCTGGGTCGGCGGCGGCGCCACCGTCGGCATTCTGCTGCTGCTGTTGCTGGCGTTCCGCCGCTGGCGAGTGCTGCTGGCGTTTGTACCGGTGCTGGTGGGCATGCTGTTTGGTGCCGTCGCTTGCGTGGCGCTGTTCGGCCATATGCATGTGATGACCCTGGTGCTCGGCTCCAGCCTGATCGGCGTCGCGGTGGATTACCCGCTGCACTACCTGTCGAAAAGCTGGAGCATGAACCCCTGGCGCAGTTGGCCGGCATTGCGCCTGACGCTGCCAGGGCTGAGCCTGAGCCTGGCCACCAGCTGCATCGGCTACCTGGCGCTGGCCTGGACGCCCTTCCCGGCCTTGACGCAAATCGCGGTGTTCTCCGCCGCGGGCCTGGTCGGCGCCTACCTGTCAGCGGTGTGCCTGCTGCCGGCACTGCTCAAGGGTGTCGAACTGCGCCCGGCCCAATGGCCGCTGCGCGTCGCCGAATGCCTGTGGCGGGTGCGGGCCACCTTGCTCAAGCGTGTGCCCAGTCCGGTGCTGCTGGTGTGGGTGCTGCTGTTCTGCGCCGGCGGCCTTTGGCAGCTGGACAGCAAAAACGATATTCGCCAGTGGATCGGTGCGCCGCCGCAACTGCTGCAAGAGGCACAGGCCGTGGCGCGCATTACCGGTTTCCAGCCCACCAGCCAGTTTTTCCTGATACGGGCCGACAACCAGCCGCAGTTGCTGGAGCGGCAAGCCGCCCTGGGCCAACGCCTGGACCAACTGGTGAATATGGACAAGCTCCAGGGTTACCTGGCGCTCAACCAACTGGTCAGCCTGCCCGCCGAACAGCAGCAACTGCGCGATGCCCTGAGCACACTTCCACAGCATTGGCAGCCGCTGCTGGACCTCGGCGTGCCCGCCGGCGCCCTGCACGCCGAAGTCGCGCAACTGCAAGCGCTGCCCACCGAAGACATCGACGCTGCGCTGGTGGGCCCCTTGGCCGAACCCTGGCGCACGCTGTGGCTGGGCCCGGTGGACGGCGGCGTGGCGGCCATGGTCAGCCTGCAGGGCTTGAACAACCCGGCGCTGCTGCGGGTGCAGGCCGTGGACCTGCCCGGCGTGCAGTTGGTGGATCGTCTCGGGGATTTGAACCGTGTATTCGCCGACACGCAGATCAGCGCCGCCGAATTGAAGTTGATGTCGTGCGTGCTGATCGTGCTGTTACTGATCCTGCCGTTCGGTTTCGGCGGGGCCTTGCGCATCGTCGCCCTGCCGTTGCTGGCTGCACTGTGCAGCCTGGCCAGCCTGGGTTGGCTGGGCCAGCCGCTGACCCTGTTCAGCCTGTTCGGGTTGCTGCTGGTCACGGCCATCAGTGTCGACTATGCGATTTTGATGCGCGAACAGATCGGCGGCCCCGCTGTCAGCCTTTTAGGGACGCTGCTGGCAGCGCTGACGACCTGGTTGTCGTTCGGCCTGCTGGCGGTGTCCAGTACCCCGGCAGTGAGTAATTTCGGCCTGTCGGTCAGCCTGGGCCTGGCATTCAGCTTTATGCTGGCCCCCTGGGCCGGCCAACGGAAACACGCCTCATGAATGTAGTTATCGCCAAAGCGGCAAGGAGCCCTCGTGCCCATAGTTGAAATGGAACGTCGCCAGGTGGTGGTGATTGGTGCCGGGCCATCCGGCGCGATTGCCGCCGCACTGCTCAAACGCAAAGGGCATGATGTATTGATCATCGAGCGCCAGCATTTCCCGCGCTTCTCGATCGGAGAAAGCCTGCTGTCGCACTGCATCGATTTCATCGAAGAGGCCGGCATGCTCGACGCCGTGCAAGCGGCGGGATTCCAGGTAAAAACCGGTGCCGCGTTTGCCTGGGGCGAGCGTTACAGCGCGTTCGATTTCGGTGACACCTTCAGCAACGGCAAGCCCACTACCTTCCAGGTGCAGCGCGGCGAGTTCGACAAGTTGCTGGCCGATCAGGCCGCCCAGCAAGGCGTCGACATCCGCTACGGCGAAACCATCGTCGGCGTGGATTTCTCCGGTGAGTGCCGCTACCTGCATGTGCGCCGCGAGAACGGCAGCGAGTACCACATCAAGGCCAAGTTCGTGCTCGATGCCAGCGGCTACGGCCGCGTGCTGCCGCGCCTGCTCGACCTGGAGGCGCCGTCGAATTTCCCGCTGCGCCAGGCGGTGTTCACCCACGTTGAAGACCGCATCGAACACCCAGGCTTCGACCGCACCAAGATCCTGGTCACCACGCACCCTACGAAGCGCGATATCTGGTTCTGGACCATCCCGTTCAGCAACGGTCGCTGCTCGGTGGGCGTGGTCGCGGCCAAGGCGCATTTCGACGCGCGCGACGCGGACCTCGACGCCTGCCTGCGCGGTTTTATCGACGAAACCCCGAGTTTGTCCGGCGTGCTGGACAACGCCGTATGGGATACGCCGGCGCGCACCATCGGCGGCTACTCGGCCAACGTCAAAACCCTGCACGGCCCCGGCTTTGCGCTGCTGGGCAATGCGGCGGAATTCCTCGACCCGGTGTTCTCCTCCGGTGTGACCATCGCCATGCGCTCGGCGAGCATGGCCGCCGGCGTGCTGCATCGTCAGCTCAAAGGCGAGACCGTGGACTGGCAAACCGAGTTTGCCGAGCCGCTCAAGCGCGGTGTCGACACCTTCCGCTGCTATGTCGAAGGCTGGTATGCAGGCACCTTCCAGGATGTGATTTTCCACCCCGGCAGCTCACCGGACATTCGCCGGATGATCAGTTCGATCCTCGCAGGTTACGCGTGGGACGAACGCAACCCGTTTGTCAGCGAGCCCAAGCGACGTTTGCGGATGTTGTCGGAAATTTGTGCGAGTGAACCGGTATGACGTCTCAATACCTGAGTAAAAACTACGTCGAAGAAACCCGCTTCGGCTTCTGGTTCCTGCGCAGCCATACCTGGCAGCACCATGTATTGCGCGTGGCAATCAACGACCTGCGCAGCCTGTTCACCGACCCGTTGCCCGAGGCGCCGGTGCTGCTGGACGCCGGTTGCGGCCAGGGCAAGTCATTCCAGTACTTGCAACAGGTGTTTGCCCCCGCGCGCCTGATCGGCCTGGATGCCGACCCCCACAGCCTGGAGCTGAGCAAGGCCGAAGCCGCGCGCCAGGGCCTGGCCATCGAATTGATCGGCAGTGACTGCGCCACCCTCGATGTGCCGGACGCCAGCGTCGACATCCTGTTCTGCCACCAGACCTTCCATCACCTGGTTGAACAGCATCGCGCACTCAAGGAGTTCTACCGGGTGCTCAAGCCGGGCGGTTACTTGCTGTTTGCCGAATCCACCGAAGCCTATATCGACACCTGGGTCATTCGCTGGTTGTTCCGCCATCCCATGCATGTGCAGAAAAGCGCCGAAGAGTACCTGCAGATGCTCCGCGAGCAGGGCTTTGAGTTCGGCCCGCAGAACGTTTCGTACCCCTACCTGTGGTGGAGCCGTTCCCGCGACTTCGGCCTGCTGGAGCGATGGGGCCTGCGTACCCCGCCGCCGGTGGGCCAGCGTGAGGAAACCCTGGTCAACTGCGTGGCGCGCAAACCCCTGGCGAGCGCCGCACCATGATGCGCAGCCTGTTGATCGGTTGCCTGTTGCTGCTGAGCGCCTGCGCCAACCAGGCGCCGCTGCCTGAAAAAACCCCGGCCCTGGCCTTGCCGCTACAGCTGCATGTGCAGCGCCTGGCGGACGGCCAGAGCCAGGACTGGCTGCTGGTGATCCAACGCGAAGGCGGCGCAATCCGCTGGTCGATGATGGACCCCCTGGGCATTCCCCAGGCCCGGCAGAAACTGATCGATGGCCAGTGGCAGGCCGACGGTCTGTTGCCGCCCAATCCCCAGGCGCGCGAGCTGTTTGCCGCACTGTTGTTTGCCTTGGCCTCGGCCGATGACGTACGCGCGCTCTACCCCGGCGCCCAGGCGATGGACCTCACGCGGACCCTGCCGGGCCATTGGCAGATCGTCTACCAATCGTCAGAAGTCTTCAGTGTGAACATGAGCGACCAGCCCTTGAGCTACCGCATCACGCCACTCGGTGCCGCCCGATGAGCGCCTACCTCAATGCCCTCGGCGTGATTTGCGCCCTCGGCCGTGGCCAGGCCGCCGTCAGTCGCAGCCTGTTTGCCGGCGACTGCTCGGGGATGCGTGCCGAAAGCGGCTGGGTGCCGGAGCGCACGCTGCCGGTAGGCAGTGTGCACGGCGAGCTGGCGACCATTCCGACAGAGCTCGGCCAGCAAAGCAGCCGCAATAACCAACTGCTGCTGGAGGCGGCGCTGCAGATCGAGGGCGAGATTCGCCAGGCGATCCACCGCTATGGCGCCTCGCGGGTCGGGGTGGTGCTCGGCACCAGCACCTCCGGCATCGACGAAGCCAGCCGTGGAATCGCCCAGTACCTGCGCGATCAGCACTTCCCCAGCGACTACGACTACCAGCAACAGGAACTCAGCGCCCCGGCGAATTTTCTCGCCGACTGGCTGCAACTGAGCGGCCCGGCCTATGTGATTTCCACCGCCTGCACCTCCAGCGCCCGGGCCTTGATGAGCGCACAACGCCTGCTCGACCTGGGAGTGTGCGACGCGGTGCTCTGCGGCGGCGTCGACAGCCTGTGCAAGCTGACCCTCAATGGGTTCGGCGCGTTGGAAGCCGTGTCCAATGAACGCTGCAACCCGTTTTCGGTGAACCGCAACGGCATCAATATCGGCGAAGCGGCGGTGCTGTTCCTGATGACTAAAGCGCCTGCGGCGATCGCCCTGCTGGGCAGCGGTGCGAGTTGCGATGCGCACCATATCTCCGCGCCGGAACCCACCGGCAAAGGCGCGTTGCAGGCGATGCGCAAGGCCCTGGCCAGTGCGAACGTGCAGCCCGGGCAGATCGGCTACCTGAACCTGCACGGCACCGCCACCCAACACAACGACGCCATGGAAAGCCTGGCCGTCGCCAGCCTGTTCCCCGACGGCGTGGTCTGCTCGTCGACCAAACCCATGAGCGGCCACACCCTGGGCGCGGCCGGCGCGCTGGAAGCCGCGTTCTGCTGGCTGAGCCTGGCCCATGGCCGGGTGCCGCCCCATGTGTGGGACGGCCAGGCCGACCCCGCGCTGCCCGCCCTGCAATGGGCGCAGGCGGGGGACACCTTGGAAAAACGCTGCCTGATGAGCAACTCGTTTGCCTTCGGCGGCAACAATGTCAGCCTGATAATCGGAGAGGCCCCATGACCGATTGGCCACTCGCCGAACTGCTGCCCCACGCCGGCGACATGATCCTGATCGACCAGGTGCTGTCGTTCGATGAAGAGCAGATTCACACCCGCCTCACCGTCAAGCCCGGCGGCCTGTTCAACCGCCCTGACGGCAGCCTGCCGGCCTGGGTCGGCATCGAGTTGATGGCGCAGAGCGTCGCCGCCTACGCCGGCTGCCGCGCCCGTCAAAAGGGTGAAGCGGTGGAACTGGGCTTCCTGCTCGGCACACGCAAGTTCGAGTGCAACGTGGAACACTTCCCGGCCGGCGCCGAGTTGAACATCCACGGCCTGCGTTCCCTGGAAGACGACAACGGCATGGGTGTGTTCGAATGCCACCTCACCGGTAGCGGTATCCAGGCCAGTGCGCGCCTGAATGTATTTCGACCGCCCCAGGCGGCCAACTATTTAGATGAATCGAAGGACGAAACGCCATGACTGAACCCGTACTGGTCACCGGCTCCAGCCGTGGCATCGGCCGCGCCATTGCCCTGCGCCTGGCCCAGGCCGGGCATGACATCGTGCTGCATTGCCGCAGCGGTCACGCCGAAGCCTGCGCGGTACAGGTCGAGATCGAGGCCTTGGGCCGCCAGGCGCGGGTGCTGCAATTCGATGTGGCGGACCGCGCCGCGTGCAAGCAGATCCTTGAAGCCGATGTTGAGCAACACGGTGCTTATTACGGCGTGGTGCTCAACGCCGGCCTGACCCGCGACGGTGCCTTCCCGGCCCTGTCGGAAGACGATTGGGACGTGGTGATGCGCACCAACCTGGATGGTTTCTACAACGTGCTGCACCCGGTGATGATGCCGATGATTCGTCGTCGCGCAGCCGGGCGTATCGTGTGCATCACCTCGGTCTCCGGGTTGATCGGCAACCGTGGCCAGGTCAACTACAGCGCCTCCAAGGCCGGCCTGATCGGTGCGGCCAAGGCCCTCGCCATCGAACTGGGCAAGCGCAGGATCACCGTCAACTGCGTCGCCCCCGGTTTGATCGACACCGCCATGCTGGATGAAAACGTACCGGTGGAAGAACTGATGAAGATGATCCCGGCGCAACGCATGGGCACCCCGGAAGAAGTCGCCGGTGCGGTGAATTTCCTGATGTCGGCCGAAGCCGGCTATATCACGCGCCAGGTCCTGGCCGTGAATGGAGGCCTGTGCTGATGAAACGCGTCGTCGTCACCGGCATGGCCGGCGTGACCTCCCTGGGCAGCGACTGGGACACCATCGCCGCCAACTTCCGCGCCAACCGCAGCGGCATCCGACGCATGGACGAGTGGGAGCGTTTTACCGAGTTGAACACGCGCTTGGCCGGGCCGGTCGATGATTTCGTCGTGCCCGCCCATTGGACGCGCAAGCAGCTGCGCAGCATGGGCCGCGTCTCGCGCCTGGCGGTGTGGGCGGCGGAGCAGGCGTTGCAGGACGCGGGCTTGCTCGGTGACGAGTCGATCAAGGACGGGCGCATGGGCGTGGCCTGTGGCTCGTCCACCGGCAGTACCGATGAGATCAAGGCCTTCGGCAATATGTTGCTGAACTCGGTGGCCGAGGGGCTGAACGCCAACTCCTACGTGCGCATGATGCCCCACACCACAGCGGCGAATATCAGCATCTTCTTTGGCCTCACCGGGCGGCTGATCCCCACGTCCAGCGCGTGTACCAGCGGCAGCCAGGGCATCGGCTATGCCTATGAAGCGATCAAGTTCGGCCGCCTGCCGTTGATGCTCGCCGGCGGCGCCGAGGAGCTGTGCCCCACCGAAGCCATGGTGTTCGACGCGCTGTATGCCACCAGCCTGAAGAACGATGCGCCGCAGACCAGTCCACGTCCCTACGACAGCGGCCGCGATGGCTTGGTGATCGGCGAAGGCGGCGGCATGCTGGTGCTCGAAGAGCTGGAACACGCACTGGCGCGGGGGGCGCATATCCATGCCGAGATCGTCGGTTTCGGCAGCAATGCCGACGGCCAGCACACCACGCGCCCGGAACAGAAAACCATGCGCCGCGCCATGGAGCTGGCCCTGGAAGATGCGGGCCTGGAGCCGGCCGCCATCGGCTACGTCAACGGCCACGGCACCGCCACCGACCAGGGCGATATCGCCGAGACCCAGGCTACCAGCAGCCTGTTCGGCAGCCGCATGCCCATCAGCTCGCAGAAAAGCTTCCTCGGCCACACCTTGGGCGCCTGCGGTGCGCTGGAATCGTGGTTCAGCATCGAGATGATGAACCGCGACCAATACGTGCACACCTTCAACCTGGACTCCGTCGACCCGCAATGCGGCGAGCTGGATTACCTGCAGGGTGAATTCCGCGAGATGCACCACGACTACGTGATGAACAACAACTTTGCCTTTGGCGGCGTCAATACTTCGTTGATCTTCCGCCGCTGGTCCTGACTTTTTAATCGATTGGAGAATACGGAATGTCTTCCTTGCTACGCGTCACCCTGATCACCCTGGCTCTGCTGGTCACCGCCGGCTGCACCAGCAAGCCGGTCCTCAACACCCAGCACGACCTGCCGGCCGACGCCCAGGTCAGCGAAGAAAAGATGAAAAAGGTGATCGTCAACGCCCTGCAAAAACGCGATTGGACAGTGCAACGCCTGAGCCCGCAACTGGTACAGGCCGAAATCATCGTGCGCAACCAGTACTACGCGGCCATCGACATCCGCTACACCCGCAACAGCTACGCCATCACCTACCGCGACAGCCGCCAACTGGGCTACAAGGACGGCAAGATCCATCGCAACTACAACCGTTGGGTGAACAACCTGGACAGCGACATCATGGCGGGACTGCGCAGCAATGGCGTGAGTGGTGAGGCAGGGTCGGCAGCGCAGTTGTTTGAGCAGACGGGAACGTCGAAGTAAAACCAAGGCCGGGCACATCCTCTGTGGCGAGCGGGCTTGCCACAGAGAGCCCGTTGGCGGTGAGTTATTGCACCGCCTTGCGCGTCAACAACTCCACAAACGCCTGCGCCATCGGCGTTTGTGCGCCTTTGCGCTGCACCAGCCATACCGCCGTCACCGCCTCCTGATCCAACAAGGTGCGATAGACCACGCCATCGATGCGTATCCGTTGGTACGACGCCGGCAGCACCGACACGCCCAAGCCCGCCGCCACCAACCCGATGATGGTCATCGCCTCCCCCGCTTCCTGGGCGAAGTGCGGGCTGAAGCCGGCATCACGGGCCAGGTTGAGCAGTTGGGCGTACAGGCCACTGCCGTAGGTGCGAGGGAAAAATACAAAGGGTTCCTCCGCCAGTTGCGCAAGGTGCAGGCCACGCTCACTGCCCTCCACTAAGGGGTGGTCAGCGTTTAATACGGCAACCAGCGGTTCGCGCATCAGCTCAATCACACTCAATGAGTCCGGCAACGGCAGCGGACGCATCAGCCCAACCTGGATCGACTCATCCACCAGCGATTCGGCCACTTCGGTGCTGCTCATTTCCTGCAGGTTCAGGTGCACCGCCGGGAAGGCTTGGCGAAACGCGAAGATCGCCTGCGGGATGCTGGAGTTGAACGGCGCCGACGAGGTGAAGCCGATCTTCAACTCGCCCAGCTCCCCCAACTGCGCACGGCGGGCCACGTCCGCCGCCTTGTCGACCTGGGCCAGCACCAACCGCGCCTCGTGCAGGAACAAGCGCCCGGCCTCGCTCAGTTCGACCCGACGATTGGTACGCTCAAACAAGCGCGCGCCCACCTCCTGCTCCAGTGCCTGGATCTGCTGGCTCAATGGCGGTTGCGAGATGCCCAGCACCTGCGCGGCACGGCCAAAGTGCAGTTCTTCGGCAACGGCAATGAAGTACCGCAGGTGACGTAGTTCCATGCCAGCCTCATTAGGTCGTAAAAGCTATCAAACGGGTCGAACAATATATTGGAAAGAATCATTAGCCAGCTATATTCTTTTTTGCATTGCCAGTCCTGGCAGGCTTTTCCTCCCCGAGGTCTCCGTGAAATCTGCTGTCGCTCCATTCGCCCAAGACGTCCCGCCCACCGCCCTGGATGAGGTGGTGGCGCAGCTCAATGACGCATACATCGAAAAAGGCACGCCGATGTTCATGCGCACGGTGCTGGCGCTGTTCTCCGGCGGCTTCGCCACGTTCGCCCTGCTGTATTGCGTACAGCCGATGATGCCGGCGCTGTCCCACGAGTTCTCGATCAATGCGGCACAAAGCAGCCTGATCCTCTCAGTGGCGACGGCGATGCTGGCGCTGGGCTTGCTGATTACCGGGCCGATTTCCGACACCCTGGGCCGCAAACCGGTGATGGTCGCCGCGTTGTTTTGCGCCGCGCTGGCGACCATCGCCAGCGGCCTGATGCCGTCCTGGGAAGGGATTCTGCTGATGCGTGCGCTGGTGGGCCTGTCCTTGAGCGGACTGGCTGCCGTGGCGATGACGTACCTGAGCGAAGAAATCCACCCCCAGCACATTGGCCTGGCCATGGGCCTGTACATCGGCGGCAACGCCATCGGGGGCATGAGCGGACGCCTGATCATCGGTGTACTGATCGACTTCGTCAGCTGGCACACCGCAATGCTGATCATCGGCGCCCTGGCGCTGATTGCCGCCACGGTGTTCTGGAAGATCCTCCCCGAATCGCGCAACTTCCGCGCCAGCAGCCTCAAGCCGCGCAGCCTGGTGGATGGCTTCGTCATGCATTTCAAGGATGCCGGCCTGCCGTGGCTGTTCCTTGAAGCCTTCCTGCTGATGGGCGCATTCGTGACGATGTTCAACTACATCGGCTATCGCCTGCTGGCCGACCCGTATGGCCTGAGCCAGGCCTTGGTGGGCCTGCTGTCGCTGGTGTACCTCTCGGGCATCTACAGCTCGGCGAAAATCGGCTCCCTGGCCGACCGCCTCGGCCGCCGCCGCGTGCTCTGGGCCACCATCGTGCTGATGCTCGGCGGCATGGCCCTGACCCTGTTCACCCCACTGTGGCTGGTGGTGCCGGGCATGCTGATCTTCACCTTCGGCTTCTTTGGCGCCCACTCGGTGGCCAGCAGTTGGATCGGGCGCCGCGCGGTGAAAGCCAAGGGGCAGGCGTCGTCGCTGTATCTTTTTTGCTATTACGTAGGCTCAAGCATCGCCGGGACAGCGGGCGGCTTCTTCTGGCACTTCGGCGGATGGAACGGCATCGGCGCGTTTATCGTGGCGCTGTTGATGGGTGCGTTGCTGGTGGCGTTGAAACTGGCGAAGTTGCCGCCGTTGGGGAGCGCAAAAAGCGCGTAACACCTGCACCTCTGGCGGTTCCGACGAGCCAAGGTACACTGTCGGCATTCGTCAGTCTTGGTAAAGGAAAGCCAGAATGCGCCTGGACCAGCTTCATATTCAGAATTTTCGTTGCTACGAAGATGCCACTTTTGACTTTCAGCCGGGTTTTAACCTGGTGGTGGGGGTGAATGGGAGCGGTAAGACTTCGTTGTTGCAGGCGGTGGCGGCAAGCCTGTATTCGTTTTCATCGTCATTGGGGGGAGCGGCTCTTCAGATATCAAACCAAGATGCAAGGTTCGAAATCCAAGAGTTCGAGGGTCGCTATAGGTTTGAACGTATATATCCCGTGACACTGGATGCTGTCGGCTCCGCTTTCGGCCGCGCGGCTTGGAATGAATCGTTGGTACGTGAAGGTCAACTCAAGGTCTTTGATATCCCAGTACTCAACAGTTCAATTGATATCCTCAACCCATCATCAAAAAACATTGTTGATCTCCCGCTCATGGCTTTTTATCGAGCTGACCGCCGATGGAATTCGTCTGATATATCTGTTGAATTCGCAGCACGCCAACAACCCTCAAGACTAGACGCCTACAAAGACTGGTTTGATGCCTCTGCAAATCTAGAAACATTTGAAAGCTGGCTTATTGGAAAAACCTTAGAACGCCTTCAGAAAATGTCTCGTTCCACAGCATCACCCAAGTTCAATGACGAGCTCCAACTGATAAATTCAGCGCTGACCCACGCTCTACCTGACGCAAAAGGGATTGAGTACGACCTTGGTATTCGCAGCTTACTGGTGCATTTTGAAAACAACAGAAGCTTAACTTTTAACAGTTTGAGCGATGGACAGCGCGGCATGCTGGCAATGGTTTCTGACATAGCTCGGCGAATGTGCCTACTCAATCCACACTTAAAAAATAAAGTTTTAGAAGAGACAACTGGAATTGTCATAATCGACGAACTGGACATCCACTTGCACCCTGGATGGCAGCGGACAATAGCTTCGACTTTGAAAAAACTATTCCCTAAAATCCAATTCATCGCAGCCAGTCACTCGCCTCAAATTATTGGTAGTCTCAGGCCAGGAGAAGTCATTCTCTTAACTAATGAATCCCCCTCTCATCCCCGCGTTACTTATGGGTTAGACTCCAGCCGAATCCTTGAAGAAGTCATGGGTGTCTCCGAGCGCGAGCCAAAAGTAGAAGTACTTCTAAGCGAACTATTCAGCACCATCGAAGATAACGAACTGGAAAAGGCCAAAACCCAGCTCCAAGCACTTAAAAAACTAGCGCCAGACCTACCCGAATTTGCTGGTGCCCAAGCGCTGATTCGCCGCAAGGAGATACTCGGAAAATGAAACAAGTGTTCAAAGGAACTGAACCTGCTTCTTTTAGTCAGTGGAAAGCTTCAATCAACGACGAATGGGTACCCACATACTCTACGCTGCAGAATCCCGAAAAACGTGAACTGCATGTCAGCTTATTGCTGGAACAAGGTGGCTTTTGTTGTTACTGCGGCAGAGATATTGATGCTGCATCCAGCCACATCGAACACTTCCGTCCCCAGGAGCATTTCGAAGAGCTGGCGCTTGAATACCAAAACCTTCATGCCTCCTGCATCAGGGAAACCAAGCCCGGTTCGCCTTTGCATTGCGGGCACGTCAAAGGCAATTGGTTTGATGAAGCTGAACATATCTCGCCCACCGAGGACGGTTGTGAACTGCGCTTCCGCTATCTATTGACGGGGCAAATCCAAGCGACAGATACCAATGACTCGCCAGCAACAAAAATGATCGAAGTCCTAGCCTTGGATATCGCCTATCTGAACAACCGCCGACAAGATGCCTTAGAGCGCGTATTCGATCCGGCATTTGTTGCCCAGGCCACTGACGAGGACTTCAAAACCATTACGACTGCATTACGCGCGACAGAACTCGGTAATCAGCAAGCCTTCGATCATGTGGTTGCACGATTTGCAGAACAAATTCTGACACCCTGATCCCCGAGCACAGCACCGGATGTCTTCTCAAAAGACATCCGCGCCATCACCCGCTTGCCCCGGCGCTCATGCATGACTACGGCGCCGATATGCAGGACCAGCATCAGCAGCAACCCCACACACGAGAGCACATGCACACGGGTATACAGGGCGATGCGGGCCGGGTCGTGGTCGAGGGGGGCGATGGAGAGCAGGTTAAAGATATTGATCGGGCGATCCATCATCAGCACGCCGGTCGCCAACACCACGGCGAGCACCAGGTACATGGCCTTGTGAACCAGCAACGCCAGGTATTCCTGCGGTGTTCGCTTGACGGAAAAGTCCAGGCCGTGGGCAAAGGAACAATAGACCCGCAAGACAAACACCGGAATATAGACAGTGGTCAGCGACACATTGAAGAACGCCACCCACGCCTTGACCGAGGCGGGCACGCTGAATACAGCCACGAAAAAACCCGACAATAACGCCCACACAATAATGACAGCCGAAACCCAATGCAGCAGTTTCTGGCTCGTTGAATACGCTGAAGTGTTCATCCTGAGATCACCTGACAATGAACGCCATGCACTGGCGAGAGGAAGAGTCGGGTAGGATTTTTACCGAGGCAAGTTACCGGAGGCTGTAGGAGAAATCCCAAAGCATCCACATTACCAAGGCAGGACTTAACGAACGCTGAAACGCAGCGAATCCCCCTTCGCCAGGCAAAGGGGGATCCGATTCAGGCGGGAGTATTACGGGTGGTATTGCGCTGACAGCTCGTGCACGGCCTGCAGGAAGGCACCCGCATGGTCCGGGTTCACTTCCGGAGTGATGCCATGGCCGAGGTTGAACACGTGGCCACTGCCTGTACCGTAGCTGGCCAGGATGCGGCCGACTTCGGTGCGGATCGCTTCCGGCTTGGCGTACAGCACGGTCGGGTCCATGTTGCCTTGCAGCGCGACCTTGCCACCGACACGACGACGGGCTTCGCCGATATCGCAGGTCCAATCCAGGCCCAGTGCATCCGCGCCAGCGTCGGCGATGCTTTCAAGCCACAGGCCACCGCCCTTGGTGAACAGGATGACCGGCACTTTACGGCCTTCGTGTTCACGGATCAGGCCGCTGACGATCTTGCGCATGTAGGCCAGGGAGAATTCCTGGTACGCCGCCGCCGACAGGTTGCCACCCCAGGTATCGAAGATCTGCACGGCTTGCGCACCGGCCATGATCTGGCCGTTGAGGTAGGAGGTGACCGACTGGGCCAGCTTGTCCAGCAACAGGTGCATGGCTTGCGGGTTGTCGTAGAGCATGGCCTTGGTCTTGCGGAAGTCTTTCGACGAGCCGCCTTCGACCATGTAGGTGGCCAGGGTCCATGGGCTGCCGGAGAAGCCGATCAGCGGCACGCGGCCGTTCAGCTCGCGGCGGATGGTGCTGACGGCGTCCATCACGTAGCCGAGGTCTTTGTGCGGGTCGGGGATCGGTAGGGCTTCGATATCGGCCAGGGTGCTGATGACTTTCTTGAAACGCGGGCCTTCACCGGTCTCGAAGTACAGGCCTTGGCCCATGGCGTCGGGGATGGTGAGGATGTCGGAGAAGAGGATGGCCGCATCCAGTTGCGGGTAGCGATCCAGTGGCTGCAGCGTGACTTCGCAGGCGAACTCCGGGTTCATGCACAGGCTCATGAAGTCGCCAGCGTGGGCGCGACTGGCGCGGTATTCCGGCAGGTAGCGACCGGCCTGGCGCATCATCCACACAGGGGTGACGTCCACGGGTTGCTTGAGCAGGGCACGAAGGAAACGGTCGTTCTTGAGGGCAGTCATGTCGGCATCCGCAAAAAAAGTGCGGGCATTTTCTCAGAGCGCGACGCAAAAGGCACGGCAAGAGCGGTGCCTTTTGTCTATCGGGTCAATTTGTCGCGGTAGCTAGCTGTGGTGAGGGGGCTTGCCCCCCGTCGGGTTCACCGCAGATCAAAGGGGCTGCTTCGCAGCCCGGCGCGGGACAAGCCCGCTCACCACAGCAAGCCCCTCCCACATTTTGATCCCCTTTCAACCTGGGATCAGGGTCAGACTTGCAGGTAGTCCAGGATCCCTTCGGCGGCATTGCGGCCTTCGAAGATCGCCGTCACCACCAGGTCAGAGCCGCGCACCATGTCGCCACCGGCGAAGATTTTCGGGTTGCTGGTCTGGTGCTTGTACTGGCCTTGTTCCGGGGCGACAACGCGGCCCTGGCTGTCGGTCTGGATCTCGAACTGCTCGAACCACGGCGCCGGGCTTGGACGGAAGCCGAAGGCGATGACCACGGCGTCGGCCGGGATGATTTCTTCGGAGCCCGGGATCGGCTCGGGGCTGCGACGGCCACGGGCGTCCGGTTCGCCGAGACGGGTCTCGACCACCTTCACGCCTTCGACGCGGTCTTCACCGACGATGGCGATCGGCTGACGGTTGTAGAGGAACTTCACACCTTCTTCCTTGGCGTTCTTCACCTCTTTGCGCGAGCCGGGCATGTTGGCTTCGTCACGACGATACGCACAGGTCACCGACTTGGCGCCCTGGCGGATCGAGGTACGGTTGCAGTCCATCGCGGTGTCGCCGCCGCCGAGGACCACGACCTTCTTGCCTTTCATGTCGACGAAATCTTCCGGCGACTTTTCAAAGCCCAGGTTGCGGTTGACGTTGGCGATCAGGAAGTCCAACGCGTCGTAAACGCCCGGCAGGTCCTCACCGGCAAAGCCGCCCTTCATATAGGTGTAGGTGCCCATGCCCATGAACACGGCATCGTATTCGGCGAGCAGCTGCTCCATGGTCACGTCTTTGCCGATTTCGGTGTTCAGGCGGAACTCGATGCCCATGCCGGTGAAGACTTCGCGGCGATTGCTCAACACGGTCTTTTCCAGCTTGAACTCGGGGATACCGAAGGTCAGCAGGCCGCCGATTTCCGGGTTCTTGTCGAACACCACCGGGGTCACGCCGCCGCGCACCAGCACGTCGGCACAGCCCAGGCCCGCCGGGCCCGCACCGATGATCGCGACACGCTTGCCGGTCGGCTTGACCTTGGACATGTCCGGACGCCAGCCCATGGCGAACGCGGTATCGGTGATGTACTTCTCCACCGAACCGATGGTCACCGCGCCGAAACCGTCGTTCAGGGTGCAGGCACCCTCGCACAGACGGTCCTGCGGGCACACCCGGCCGCAGACTTCCGGCAGGGTGTTGGTCTGGTGGGACAGCTCGGCGGCGGCGAGGATGTTGCCCTCGGCCACCAGCTTGAGCCAGTTGGGAATGAAGTTGTGCACCGGGCACTTCCATTCGCAATACGGGTTACCGCAACCCAGGCAGCGGTGGGCCTGATCGGCCGAATGCTGGGGTTTGAAGGGTTCGTAGATTTCCACGAACTCTTTCTTGCGTTGACGCAACAGTTTCTTCTTCGGATCTTTGCGCCCGACATCGATGAACTGGAAGTCGTTATTCAGACGTTCAGCCATGTTAAAACCTCATCAAACTCTTCAGGCGCATATCACTGCGGGTTGGCACGGATGCTGGAAAGCAACGATTTCAGGTTGGCAGCCTTGGGCTTGACCAGCCAGAAACGACGCAGGTAATCATCGAGGTTTTCAGCGAGGTTACGCCCCCATTCGCTGCCGGTCTCCTCGACGTACTCGTCCAGCACGTGCTGCAAGTGGTTCCGGTAGGATTCCATGGCTTCGCCGCTGATCCGCTGGATCTCGACCAACTCGTGGTTGACCCTGTCGACGAAGGTGTTGTCCTGGTCGAGCACGTAGGCGAAACCGCCGGTCATGCCCGAACCGAAGTTGTAACCGGTCTTGCCCAGTACCGCGACAAAGCCACCGGTCATGTACTCGCAGCAGTGATCGCCCGTGCCTTCCACCACGGTGTGGGCACCGGAGTTACGCACGGCGAAACGCTCACCGGCCGTACCGGCGGCGAACAGCTTGCCACCGGTGGCGCCGTACAGGCAGGTGTTGCCGATGATGGCACTGTCCTGAGTCTTGTAGACGCTGCCTTTGGGCGGAACGATGACCAGCTTGCCGCCGGTCATGCCCTTGCCTACGTAGTCGTTGGCGTCGCCTTCCAGGTACATGTGCAGGCCGCCGGCGTTCCAGACGCCGAAGCTCTGGCCCGCAGTGCCTTTGAAGCGGAAGGTGATCGGCGCCTTGGCCATGCCCTGGTTGCCGTGCTTGCGCGCGATTTCGCCGGAGATGCGTGCGCCGATGGAACGGTCGCAGTTGCAGATATCCAGGGCGAATTCGCCACCAATGGCGTCGTTGATCGAGGAACCGGCCATTTCGACCATTTTCTCGGCCAGCAGGCCTTTGTCGAACGGCGGGTTGCGATCCACCTGGCAGAATTGTGGCTTGTCTGCAGGGATGTGATCGCTGCCCAACAACGGCGTCAGGTCCAGGTGCTGTTGCTTGGCGGTCTGGCCTTCGAGGATGTCCAGCAGGTCGGTGCGACCGATCAGCTCTTCCAGGGAACGCACGCCCAGCTTGGCCAGCCACTCACGGGTTTCTTCGGCGACGTAAGTGAAGAAATTCACCACCATGTCGACGGTGCCGATGTAGTGATCCTTGCGCAGCTTTTCGTTCTGAGTGGCGACGCCGGTGGCGCAGTTGTTCAGGTGGCAGATGCGCAGGTATTTGCAGCCCAGGGCGATCATCGGCGCGGTGCCGAAGCCGAAGCTCTCGGCGCCGAGGATGGCGGCCTTGATCACGTCGAGGCCGGTTTTCAGGCCACCGTCGGTCTGCACCCGCACTTTGCCGCGCAGATCGTTGCCGCGCAGGGTCTGGTGGGTTTCCGCCAGGCCCAGTTCCCACGGTGCGCCGGCGTACTTGATCGAGGTCAGCGGCGATGCGCCGGTGCCGCCGTCGTAGCCGGAGATGGTGATCAGGTCGGCATAGGCCTTGGCCACGCCGGCGGCGATGGTACCGACGCCCGCTTCTGCGACCAGTTTCACCGAGACCAGGGCCTGCGGGTTGACTTGTTTCAGGTCGAAAATCAGCTGCGACAAATCTTCAATCGAGTAGATGTCGTGGTGCGGCGGGGGCGAGATCAGGGTCACGCCCGGTACCGCATAACGCAGCTTGGCGATCAGGCCATTGACCTTGCCGCCCGGCAGCTGGCCGCCCTCACCGGGCTTGGCGCCCTGGGCCACCTTGATCTGCAGCACTTCGGCATTGACCAGGTATTCCGGGGTCACACCGAAACGGCCAGTGGCAACCTGCTTGATTTTCGAGCTCTTGATCGTGCCGTAGCGCGCCGGGTCTTCACCGCCTTCACCGGAGTTGGAACGCGCGCCCAGGCGGTTCATGGCTTCGGCCAGGGCTTCGTGGGCCTCAGGGGACAAGGCACCGAGGGAAATACCGGCAGAGTCGAAGCGCTTGAGGATCGATTCCAGCGGTTCGATTTCGCTGATGGCCAGCGGCGTATCCAGGGTCTTCACCTTGAACAGGTCGCGGATCATCGACACCGGGCGGTTATCCACCAGCGCGGTGTATTCCTTGAACTTGGCGTAGTCGCCCTGCTGCACGGCGGCTTGCAGGGTGCTCACCACGTCCGGGTTGTAGGCGTGGTATTCGCCACCGTGCACGAACTTGAGCAGGCCACCTTGCTGGATCGGCTTGCGCGCGCTCCAGGCTTCGGCGGCCAGGGCTTTCTGTTCGGCTTCGATGTCGACGAACCGCGCACCCTTGATGCGGCTCGGCACGCCACGGAAGCTCAGCTCGCAAACTTCTTCCGACAGGCCGATGGCTTCGAACAGCTGCGCGCCACGGTAGGAGGTGACGGTGGAGATACCCATCTTCGACAGGATCTTCAGCAGGCCCTTGGTGATGCCCTTGCGGTAGTTCTTGAACACCTCGTAGAGGTCGCCCAGTACTTCGCCGGTACGGATCAGGTCACCCAGCACTTCATAAGCGAGGAACGGGTACACCGCCGAGGCGCCGAAGCCGATCAACACCGCAAAGTGGTGCGGGTCGCGGGCGGTGGCGGTTTCCACGAGGATGTTGGAGTCGCAGCGCAGGCCTTTTTCGGTCAGGCGGTGGTGCACCGCGCCGGTGGCCAGCGAAGCGTGGATCGGCAACTTGCCTGGAGCGATATGACGGTCGGTCAGCACGATCTGGGTACGCCCGGCGCGCACGGCTTCTTCGGCCTGGTCGGCGACGTTGCGCACAGCGGCTTCAAGGCCGAGGCTCTCGTCGTAGTTCAGGTCGATGATCTGGCGGTCGAACCCCGGGCGCTCCAGGGTCATCAGCGAACGCCACTTGGCCGGGGAAACGACCGGCGAGCTGAGGATCACGCGGGAGGCGTGCTCAGGCGACTCCTGGAAGATGTTGCGCTCGGCACCGAGGCAGACTTCCAGGGACATCACGATGGCTTCGCGCAGCGGGTCGATCGGTGGGTTGGTCACCTGGGCGAACTGCTGGCGGAAATAGTCGTACGGCGTGCGCACGCGCTGGGACAGCACGGCCATCGGCGTGTCATCGCCCATGGAGCCGACCGCCTCGTAGCCTTGCTCGCCGAGCGGGCGCAGCACCTGGTCGCGCTCTTCGAACGTGACCTGGTACATCTTCATGTACTGCTTGAGCTGGTCGATGTCGTAGAACGCCGAACCGTGGTCGTTGTCTTCCATGGTCGCCTGGATGCGCAGGGCGTTCTTGCGCAGCCATTGCTTGTACGGGTGACGGGACTTCAAGCGGTTGTCGATGGCATCGGTGTCGAGGATCTGGCCGGTTTCGGTGTCCACGGCGAGGATCTGCCCAGGGCCTACACGGCCTTTGGCGATCACGTCTTCCGGCTTGTAGTCCCACACGCCGATTTCCGAGGCCAGGGTGATGAAACCGTTGGTGGTCGTGACCCAGCGGGCCGGGCGCAGACCGTTACGGTCGAGCAGGCACACCGCGTAGCGACCGTCGGTCATGACCACGCCGGCCGGGCCGTCCCACGGTTCCATGTGCATCGAGTTGTACTCGTAGAATGCACGCAGGTCCGGGTCCATGGTCTCGACGTTCTGCCACGCAGGCGGAATGATCATGCGCACGCCACGGAACAGGTCGATGCCGCCGGTGACCATCAGTTCGAGCATGTTGTCCATGCTGGAGGAGTCGGAACCCACACGGTTGACCAGCGGGCCGAGTTCTTCCAGGTCCATCAAATCGTTGGCGAACTTGGTGCGACGGGCCACGGCCCAGTTGCGGTTGCCGGTGATGGTGTTGATCTCGCCGTTGTGGGCGAGGAAGCGGAATGGCTGGGCCAGCGGCCATTTCGGCAGGGTGTTGGTGGAGAAGCGCTGGTGGAACACGCAAATGGCGGTTTGCAGGCGCTCATCGCTCAGGTCTGGATAGAAGGCGGTCAAGTCCGCCGGCATCATCAGGCCTTTATAAATGATGGTCTTGTGGGAAAAACTGCAGATGTAGTGGTCGGCATCGGCGGCGTTGGCCACGGACGAGCGACGACGGGAGGTGAACAGCTTGATCGCCATGTCCTGGTCGCTCAGGCCGTCGCCTGCGATGAACACTTGTTCGATCTGCGGCAGGCGCTCCAGGGCCAGGCGGCCGAGCACGCTGGTGTCGATCGGCACTTTGCGCCAGCCCACCAGCTGCAGGCCGGCAGCGACGATCTCGCGGTTCATGTTCTCGCGAGCGGCTTCGGCTTTGGCCGGGTCCTGGTTGAAAAACACCATGCCCACGGCGTACTGCTTGGGCAGGTCGACCGCGAAATGCTCTTTGGCGACCGCGCGCAGGAACTGGTCGGGCTTTTGAATCAGCAAGCCGCAACCGTCACCGGTCTTGCCGTCGGCGTTGATCCCACCGCGGTGGGTCATGCAGGTCAGGGCCTCGATGGCCGTTTGCAAAAGGGTATGACTGGGCTCGCCCTGCATATGGGCTATCAGGCCGAAACCGCAGTTATCCTTGAATTCATCGGGTTGGTACAGACCTGCTTTCATAGACACTTTCTCACCAGGCTGCCTCTTATATCGAGGCAAATTTCTTTTCAATTCAACCGGTTACCTTCCACGCCGAACGTACGCCGGCTTAGCGGGGGCAAAAGGGAGGTCATTGTACACACCGACACGAACGCTCACAAATTTAGCGACGAAATGTCGCAAATCTATGTCGCATTTATGAAAGGTTTAAAGCGATATGCTGTGCTAGTCAAAACTTTTTTAATTCTGACCGCTACGACTCAAAAGCTACTGTAACGCAGACACCACAAAGCGCGCGGCCTGGAGGGGCTGCACGCCTTGCGATCTTTTTTGAGGTGCCGGGAGGGCGGCCTGGGTAAGGCCGCCGGATCTTCAGCGAGTTGCTGCCAGTTCTTGTTGAACGCTGGCGACAGTGCGAGGCCAAGGTTTACCAGCCTGAACCTTCGCTGGCAAGGCTTTGATGGCGGAATCAGCTGCGGCACGGCTTGGGAAGCTGCCGTAGGTGATCACGTAGAGAGGCTTGCCGTTGAGCACTTTCTTGAAATAACGGTATTCGCCGCCCTGCTCTTTCACGAACGCCTGGGCGTTCGCTTCGGAGCTGGTGCCGAGGATCTGCACGACGAAGTTGCCGGTGGGCTGGCTGCTGTACCAGCTGCTGCCGGCCTTGGCGACGGTGGCTGCCGGCTTTTCAGCCGGTTTGGCGGCTGGCGCCGGAGCCGGCTTCGCCACTGGCGCCGCAGGCTTGGCAGTGGCAACGGTCGGTGCCGGGGTCGGCTTGGCGGCGGGCGCCACAGGGGTCGCTGGCGTACCTGCGGGAACGCCCGCAGGTGGCGCAGTAGTGGTCACGGTCGGCGGTGTGGCGCTGGAGCCTTCCACCGGCACACCGTCGTCGCCTTCGGAGATACCACCGGCTTCTTCGGCGAGCGGGCCACGCATCACCGGCTGGCCCACCATCGGCAGGTTGGTCGGCTGACCGGAATTGGCGAACTCGACATTCGGCGTGGGCTTGCCCAGTGGCAACTGCGCCTGTTCGGTTGGCGCACCGGCGGTGGTCGGTGCCTTGCTGCGACCCGGAATCAACCAGGCGGCGGCAACCGCAACCACGACAACGGCGGAAATTGCCAATACGTGCTTCTTAGGCATAGTGAACCCCATCTTTGGACGCTTGACCGCAGAGCGGCTGGCAATCATGGCTTCGATCATGGCATCGCGGGCGACCTGGTTGATGGTGCCAGGCCAGCCGTCGGAGCTTTCGTGAATATCAGAGATCTGCGCAGCGGAGAAAAGTTCGATGCCCTGCCCTGCGCCTTCGAGGCGTTGAGCCAGGTATTCCCGGGTTTCGTCCTCTTCGTACGGCTGCAGTTCGATAACGTGGAACAGCTCCTGATCACCGCTGATCTGCTCCAGATCGGCGATCAACGACGATTCACCGAACAGGAACACATGGGGGCGACCTTCCGGCGTGCCCGCCGCCAGCGCCAGCAGCGCTTCCAGGGCGGATTCGTCGAGCTGCTCGGCGTCATCCACCAGCAGGTAGACTTCCTGGCCGGTCAGACCCAGTTGCACCACCTGCTTGAGGATCGCATTCGGCTCGGCAGTGGCGACGTCCAGCGCCTGGGCTACCTGACGCAGCACGCCCGCCGCATCACCGGCACCACGGGCCGACACCACCACGCTCTGTACGGACTGTTTGTTGGTGCTGGCCACCAGGGCCTGGCGCAGCAAGGTCTTGCCGCTGCCCAACGGGCCCGTGACGACCAGCAGCAGTTGGCTGTAGCGCGCGAGATGGTGCAGTTGCCCCAGCACCGGCTTGCGCTGGGCCGGGAAAAATTTGAAACCAGGCACCCGTGGAGCAAAAGGGTCGTGGCTTAACTGGTAATGGCCGAGGAACGCCTCGTCGGCATGCAAACTAGTCATCGGGATCTTATTAACCTTTCAGCTGAGCCAGGGCGCGGTAATCCGCTCCCAGCGTGGCCTGTAAAATCTCTTTCGGATAATCGTCGGTCACTACCGCTTCGCCCATATGGCGCAACAGCACCAGTCGCAGGCGACCGTCGATCACTTTCTTGTCTATTGCCATATGTTCGAGGAAATCCGCCTCGGTCATCTCTTCCGGCGGGATAACCGGCAAACCGGCACGCTGGAACAGGCGAATACCGCGATCACGCTCCTGGGCGCTGATCCAGCCCAGACGTTGCGACATCTCCAATGCCATCACTGTGCCAGCCGCTACGGCCTCTCCATGCAACCACACACCATAGCCCATGTGGGTTTCGATCGCATGGCCGAAGGTGTGGCCCAGGTTCAAGGTGGCCCGTACACCGGACTCCCGTTCGTCGGCGTTCACCACCAACGCCTTGGCGGCGCAGGAGCGGGAAATCGCCTCGGTGAGCGCCACCTGGTCGAGTGCGCGCAGGGCGTCCACATGTTCTTCCAGCCAGGCCAGGAAGGGTTCGTCGCAGATCAACCCGTACTTGATGACTTCCGCCAGGCCCGCCGACAGTTCCCGCGGTGGCAAGGTGTTGAGGGTCGCGGTGTCGATCAGCACGGCCTGGGGCTGGTAGAACGCGCCGACCATGTTTTTGCCCAGGGGGTGATTGATGCCGGTCTTGCCGCCCACCGACGAATCGACCTGGGACAACAGGGTGGTCGGCACCTGGATAAAGTCCACGCCGCGCTGGTAGCAGGCCGCTGCAAAGCCGGCCATGTCGCCGATCACACCGCCGCCCAGGGCAATCACGGTGGTTCGGCGGTCATGGCGCGCGGTCAGCAGGCCGTCAAAGATCAGTTGCAGGGTTTCCCAGTTCTTGTGGGCTTCGCCATCGGGCAGAATCACGGAGATCACTGAGTACGCCGCCAGGCTGCGGCTCAGACGCTCAAGATACAGCGGCGCGACCGTCTCGTTGGAGATGATTGCCACCTGCCGCCCGGCAATGTGCGGGGCCAGCAATTCGGGCTGGTCCAGCAGACCTTCGCCAATATGGATCGGGTAGCTGCGCTCGCCTAGATCGACCTTAAGTGTCTGCATGTGTCCCCGCGTTGAAGATGTATTGACGACCGGTAACGTCGAGATCTGACGTTGCCTGATGGCTCTACGCCACACCCCGCAGGGTGATAGCGCGCCGCCGAGAATAGCGCATTTCGGGCCTGGCTTTAACGGGGTGGCAGCCGTTGCAGGCGCTCGAGAATGTCGAGAACCACCATCCGAGGCGGCCGCTCATCGGTTTCCACCACCAGATCGGCGATTTCCCGATACAGCGGATCGCGCAGCGCGAGCAGGTCGCGCAAGGTTTTTTCCGGGTTTGCCGTGCGCAGCAAAGGACGATTGCGATCACGGGCGGTACGCCCCACCTGCTGCTCGACTGACGCATGCAAATAGACCACCCGACCACCGGCATGCAGCGCCCGCCGATTTTCATCGCGCATCACCGCGCCGCCGCCGGTGGCCAATACCACGCCATCGCAGCCGCACAGCTCGGCAATCATCGCCTGCTCGCGGTCGCGAAAGCCCAGCTCGCCTTCCTTATCGAAGATCCATGGGATATTGGCACCCGTGCGCAATTCAATTTCCTTGTCGGAATCTTTGAATGGCAGGCGCAGCTCTTTGGCCAGC
Organism: Pseudomonas sp. GV047; assembly: GCF_003058245.1. Taxonomy (NCBI): domain Bacteria; kingdom Pseudomonadati; phylum Pseudomonadota; class Gammaproteobacteria; order Pseudomonadales; family Pseudomonadaceae; genus Pseudomonas; species Pseudomonas sp. GV047. Next base: position 313,799 of record NZ_QCWA01000003.1, read on the forward strand.
AATCGGCCGATGGTGCTTTTTCCAGCCCCCATCGGTCCTACAAGAATCAAATTTCGCACAGAATCAACGACTCACAGCAATCGCCTGGTTATTCATAATACGCGGAGTCAGGAATACCAGCAGCTCGGATTTTTTCTCCGCCAGCACATCGCGCCGGAAAAGGCGGCCAAGATACGGCACATCGCCCAAAAATGGCACTTTATCTACCACTTTGCTTTGGGTATTGGAGAAAACCCCGCCGATGACGATGGTCTCGCCATCCTTGACCAGCACCTTGGCATTCACCTCGTTTTTCTTGATCGGCGGTACGTCATTGAGTTTGTTGAGATAGTCGGGCTCGTCCTTGGTGACCTTGACCACCATGATCACATGGTCATCGGGGGTGATCTGCGGCGTGACCTCCAACGACAGGGACGCCTCCTTGAACGACACCGAGGTAGCACCCTGGGAGGTGGATTCCTGATAGGGAATTTCGGTGCCCTTCAGAATGCGCGCGGTTTCCTTGTCGGAAGTGACCACCTTGGGCTGCGAGACGATTTCGCCATTGCCGGTTTTCTCCATGGCGGTCAGTTCCAGGTCCAGCAGGAGGTTATCGGTGATAAAGGCGATGCCCAGTCCCGATGTACCCGTGAGTGAACCCAGGTCGACAAATGGCGAGCCGGGCACGTTTTCCGGCGCCTGGGCACCGTCCGGCAAAGGCTTCTGGATCCCCCCGGCAGCCCAATTCCCGCGAGTGAGCCGCCCACCCCAGCGCGCGCCCAGGCTTTTGTCGTAGTCGACATTGGCCTCGACAATCCGCGCTTCGATCATCACCTGGCGCACCGGCACATCCAGTTGCGCCACGATCCGCCGCAACTCTTCCAGGCGCTCGCCGGTCTGGAAGGCAATGATGTTATTGGTGCGGTCATCCACTGCGACTGAACCACGCTCATCGGTCGTGCCTTCAAAGCCGCTCACCGACTGAAACAGCTTGGCCAGGTCTGCCGCCTTGGCATGGTTGACTTGCAGTAGCTCACGGCGCAGCGGCGCCAGGTCGGCCATCTGCTTGCGCGACTCCAGCGCCAGCAGTTCCCGTGCAGCCAACTCCTCGGCCGGCGCCACCAGCAGGACACCAGCCTTTATCCGTTTATCCAAGCCTTTGGTTTGCAGCACCAGGTCCAGCGCCTGATCCCAGGGCACGCCTTTGAGCCGCAGGGTGATAGAGCCCTGTACGTCATCGCCGACCACCAGATTGAGGCCCGCCACGTCGGCAATTTGCTGCAAGGCAGCACGTAGTCCGATGTCCTGGAAGTTGAGGTTCAACTTTTCACCGCTATAGACGCCCGAATCCGCGCTGCCGGGAGGCGGTAGCTGGATCAGGTCCACACGATTGGGCACAGCAGCAGCCATCGGTGCCGTGAACGCTATCCATAGCGCCACACCGAAGGACGAGAAAGTCCTTTTCATTGTTTGATTCCGTTATGAGTTGACGTTTAGCACGAGGGTTCGCGGACGCTCCAGCCATCCCCCCTGTTCATCGGGAAACAACTCGACCAGTTCGATATGGCCGTCATGAATCGCTGTAACTCGACCATGGTCCGGCCCCAGATAGTCACCGACTGCCAGGCGATGCACGGTCGAGGCCTGGCGCAGCAAGGCGAAGGTCTGCGCCCCACGGGACAACGTGCCGACCATCTCGAACTGATCCATTGGGTGGCCTTCCAAGGCTTCCCGCGGGCGAGCGAGGTCCGGCGCAGCGGCCGTCCGCCCTGGCGCGCGGTCGACTTGCAGGGCAATGGGCTGGAACGGATCGCGAATACCAGAAGCACCGTATACAAACGGTTGCCCTTGCATGACAGCCGCGTCCCGCTTGATGCCTCGTCGCTCATGCCAGTACGTCTTGGTCAGCAGATCAAGGCGCAGCAGCTTGCCATCCCGCCTTATGGCAATGTCGTGCGCCGTGGCGATTCGCGAAAGGCCGCCCAGGGCACTCACAAACGTCGCCAGGTCGTGATAGGTACCGGTGGCGCCGATGCGAACGGGCTGTTCGTGATAGAACGGCCTAGACAGCTTATCCAGCGGAGTGACGCTCTCAATCACCAAACCGTTGGCCAGCGCCATCCTGGCGATGTCCTCAAGAAAGCCGGGCATTTCGGACTCTTCGGGCATTTGCTGCAAAAGCCCGCTGACCTTTTCCTGCATAAGCTGGACCTGGCGAGCCCGCTCTTCAAGGTCCGCAGCCAGGACGGCTTTTTCCGCAAGTTGCTGCTGCAAGCTCACTTCCTGCACCTCGACCTCGCGCAAGCGCTCCCGCGACGGGCTGAGGTACACAAGGTCGCCCACCAACAGCACCACGCCGGCCAGCGCACAGCCCAGCAAGATCCTGCCAGGTAAGGGCCATTTGGCAGCATTGTGAGTCAGCGCGGAAAATTCGAGCCAGGACCGGCTCATGGCTGGGCCTCGGAAGATTCTCCCTGGCGCACCATCAACTGGAATTCATTGTTGCCGCGAGCGCCTTCGGTTCGTACATGCTGCAGGCGAGTGGCGTGGGCGCCTTCGGATGCCTCCAGGCGACGCATCAGTTGGGCAATATCCTGGCTGGATTCAGCACTGCCGCTGATACTCACCGTATCGCCCTTCGCCACGACCTCATGCAAATGCACACCGTCGGGCACCGCACGGGCCAACTGATCCAGCAGCTGTGCACCGGCGGAGCGATTATCGTGCAGGTCCTGCACGACTTTCATGCGCTCCGCCAGTTGCTGGCTTTGCACCTGGAGGTCGTCAATGGTCTGGATACGCGAGTCCAGGACGCCGACGTCCTTGCGCACATGATCGTTTCGCGTCACCTGCCGGTCGATCGCCTGGTCGATCACCTGGTCCGCCAGCCACACCGTCGCGAGCGCGACACAGGCAAACGCCACCAGCAGTATCAGGAAATATTTACGCCTGCGCTCCGCCAGCGCCTGGCGCCAAGGCAAAAGATTGATTCGTGTCATCCAGCGAAACTCCTCAGGGCCAACCCGCAAGCGACTCCCATCCCAGGGGCATCCACGATCCACTGGGCACCATCGACTCGATGACCCGGCGTGAAGCTGGCGAAATCCTGACGGCAAGCGCGCGCCAATGCAAACCCTTCGACATCCACCACCCTGGGCACCAGCCCCGCCAGGGCCAACACGGCTTCACGGACCTCGACGTGCTCCTTCAGACACGCGGCCAGCAACACCTCGACCCGCGCGGGATCCAGCGTCGACGGCCCCTGGACCTGAAAGTCCAGCGCCACCTCGTCCAGCGGGTAGGGAATGTATTGCTCTGCCTCCACCTGGATCCTCCGGGCCATTTCGTCGTCGCCAAGCCCCACCTGCATTTCAATGACCCGTGTAATGACCGAAGGACCGGAAACGGCGACTGCCGCCTGCCTGGCCGACGTGCGCAGCCGGGACAGCGCCGTGTACAGCGCATGGCCTATGCCTTCCAGGTCCAGCCAGACGCCGTCGACCACCGCCTGGGCCGGCAGCGCCTGTATGGCGTAGCCCTGCACGGTGTAACGGTTGGCTGAACAGCTCAGCTCTACCAGCCTGATCCCTGCCTCATTGATGTCGACGCCAAGGACGGTGTCGACTTTGCGCCTGAAAAATCCCTTTCCCATAAAACTCCCCAAAGCTTTGCCTGTCTTAACGCCTGATTGCCGCCGGAAGCCCTGCATTCGGTCGACTTGTTGAGCCGGCGCGAATGACGCCCCAAGGCGAAAAATGCTTTAATGCCCAGCGTTTTTCCCCGCTTTTTATCTGCAGCTCGGGTCGATCCATCGTTTGCCATGCATGCCCCGACGCGTAACCCATTCTTTTCTCTGGAAATCCAAAAGCCTTGATCCGTCTGCTGAAGTTTTTCGGGTACTCCATTGTCGCGATCGTCTGCGGGCTGCTGCTCGTACTCAGCGGGGCCTACCTCTACCTTAGTCCGGGTTTACCCTCCGTAGAGGCCCTCAGAAGTATCCAGTTGCAGATTCCTTTGCGGGTCTACAGCAGCGATGAAAAGCTGATCGCGGAGTTCGGCGAAATGCGCCGCACACCGATCCGTTTTGCCGACATTCCACCTAATTTCATCAGCGCATTGCTGTCGGCCGAAGACGATAATTTTGCCAACCACTATGGCGTCGACCCCAGCAGCCTGGTACGTGCGGCCACGCAACTGGTAAAAAGCGGACACATTCAATCCGGCGGCAGCACCATCACCATGCAGGTGGCGAAGAACTTCTTCCTCACCAGCGAGCGCAGTTTTTCGCGCAAAGCCACTGAAATCCTGCTGGCATTGCAGATCGAACGTCAGCTGACCAAGGACGAGATCCTCGAGCTGTACGTCAACAAGATCTACCTGGGCAACCGTGCCTACGGGATCGAGGCGGCCTCCCAGGTCTACTACGGCAAGTCGATTCGTGACGCCAGCCTGGCGCAGATGGCGATGATTGCCGGCCTGCCCAAGGCCCCTTCGCGCTTCAACCCCCTGGCCAACCCGGCGCGCAGCAAGGAGCGCCGCGACTGGATCCTGGGGCGCATGTACAAGTTGGGCAAGATCGACCAGGCCGCCTATGAAAGTGCGGTGGCCGAGCCGTTGAACGCCAGCTACCACGTGCCGACGCCGGAAGTGAATGCCCCGTATATCGCCGAAATGGCGCGTGCCGAGATGGTCGGTCGTTACGGCAGCGAGGCCTACACCGAAGGCTTCCGCGTGACCACGACGGTTCCGAGCGACTTGCAGGAGATCGCCAATGACTCCGTGCATTCCGGCCTGATCACCTACGACCAGCGCCACGGCTACCGAGGCCCTGAGTCGCGCCTGCCAGGCAAGACCCTGAGCGCCTGGACGGCCGAGCTGGGCAAACAGCGCGCGATCAGTGGCCTGGAACCGGCCATCGTCACCCAGGTGAAGAAAGATGGTGTGCAGGTACTGACCCGCACCGGCGAAGCCCACGTGGCCTGGGACAGCATGAAATGGGCGCGCCCGTTCCTGAACACCAACAGCATGGGCCCGATGCCGAAGCAACCGTCGGATGTCGCGCAAGTGGGCGACCTGATCCGCGTGCAACGCCAGAAGGACGACAGCCTGAAATTCAGCCAGGTGCCGCTGGCCCAGGGCGCACTGGTATCGCTGGACCCGCAGAACGGTGCAATCCGCGCCCTGGTGGGTGGCTTCGCGTTCGAACAGAGCAACTACAACCGGGCCACCCAGGCCAAACGCCAGCCAGGCTCGAGCTTCAAGCCGTTCATCTACAGCGCCGCCCTGGATAACGGCTACACCGCCGCCAGCCTGGTCAACGATGCACCCATCGTGTTCGTCGACGAGTACCTGGACAAAGTCTGGCGCCCGAAGAACGACACCAACACTTTCCTTGGCCCTATCCGTATCCGTGAGGCGCTGTACAAGTCACGCAACCTGGTGTCGATCCGCCTGCTGCAGGCGATGGGTGTCGGCAAGACCATCGACTACATCACGCGCTTTGGCTTCAACAAATCGGACCTGCCGCCGAACCTGTCCCTGGCCTTGGGTACCGCGACCCTCACGCCGATGGAAATCGCCACCGGCTGGAGCACCTTTGCCAACGGCGGCTACAAGATCGCGCCGTACCTGATCGACAAGATCGAAAGCCGCAACGGCGACACCCTGTTCACCGCCAACCCGCCACGCGTGCCGGGTGATGTGGTCAACGGCATCGCTGCGACGGATGGCCTGGCGGCGCCAGGCAATGGCGGTATCACCATCGAGCCGACCCCAGGAACCGCGCCAACTACCCCCCCCGCTGCAACCGAACCGCAGGCACCCGCCGTGGCCGAGCGCATTGTGGATGGCCGTACCACCTATATCCTCAACAGCATCCTGGAAGACGTAATCAAGAAAGGCACCGGCCGTCGTGCCCTGGCCTTGGGGCGCGCGGACATCGCGGGCAAGACCGGTACCACCAACGAATCCAAGGATGCCTGGTTCTCCGGCTACAACGCCGACTACGTGACCACTGTGTGGACCGGCTATGACCAGCCGGAAAGCCTTGGCCGCCGCGAGTTCGGCGGTACCGTCGCGCTGCCGATCTGGATGAGCTACATGGGCGCGGCCTTGAAGGATAAGCCGCTGCACACCCAACCGGAGCCGGAAGGCATCCTCAGCCTGCGGATCGACCCGGTCAGTGGCCGTGCGGCCTCCCCGAGCACGCCGAATGCGTACTTCGAACTGTTCAAGAGCGAAGATACGCCGCCGTCGGTCAATGAACTGGGCAACGGCGTCGTACCGGGCAGCCCGCTGCCGGCGGATGAAGCGGCGCCGATCGATCTGTTCTGACAGAGCCTGTGTTTAAACACAGATCCAATGTGGGAGGGGGCTTGCCCCCGATAGCGGTGGACCAGCCAGTTTATCTGTAGCTGACCCACTGCAATCGGGGGCAAGCCCCCTCCCACATTCGGTTCTCCGAGTTAATTACCACACAGCAAAAAGCCCCGGCTCGCTAGAGCCGGGGCTTTTTGTTGGTGCGCTACAGCGGCTTAGCCGTTGAACACATCATCCACGCTTTGCAGCGGGTAGTTTTTCGGATACGGCAGGGTGGCCACACCGGTCTCGATCGCGGCCTTGGCCACGGCATCGGAGATCAGGGTGATCAGGCGCTTATCCATTGGTTTCGGGATGATGTACTCACGACCGAATTCCAGCTTGGCGCCACCGTAGGCATCGCACACGTCCTGAGGCACGGGCAGCTTGGCCAGTTCACGCAGGGCGTTGGCGGCAGCCACTTTCATCTCTTCGTTGATGCGCTTGGCGCGAACGTCCAGGGCACCACGGAAGATGAACGGGAAGCCCAGCACGTTGTTGACCTGGTTCGGGTAGTCCGAACGACCGGTGGCCATGATCACGTCGTCACGGGTGGCGTGGGCCAGTTCCGGGGCGATTTCAGGATCAGGGTTGGAGCAGGCGAACACGATCGGGTTGGCCGCCATGGACTTCAGGCCTTCAGCGCTCAGCAGGTTCGGGCCGGACAGGCCGACGAACACGTCGGCACCGTTCAGGGCGTCAGCCAGGGTACGCTTGGAGGACGGGTGGGCAAACATCGCCTTGTACTGGTTCAGGTCGGTACGCTCGGACTGGATCACGCCCTTGCTGTCGACCATATAGATGTTTTCCAGCTTGGCGCCCATGCTGACGATCAGCTTCATGCAGGAGATGGCCGCAGCGCCGGCGCCCAGGCAGACGATCTTGGCGTCAGCCAGGGTCTTGCCGGCGATTTCCAGGGCGTTGATCATGCCGGCCGCGGTGACGATCGCGGTGCCGTGCTGGTCATCGTGGAATACCGGAATGTCGCACTGCTCGATCAGGGCCTTTTCGATCTCGAAGCACTCAGGTGCCTTGATGTCTTCCAGATTGATGCCACCGAAGGTGATGGAAATGCGCTTGACCGTGTCGATGAAAGCCTGCGGGCTCTCGGAGTCGACTTCGATATCGAAAACGTCGATGCCGGCGAAGCGCTTGAACAGCACGCCCTTACCTTCCATGACTGGCTTGGAGGCCAGTGGGCCGAGGTTACCCAGGCCGAGAATCGCGGTGCCATCGGAAATCACTGCAACCAGGTTGCCTTTGCCGGTGTACTTGTACGCCAGTTCGGGGTCGCGGGCGATTTCACGTACGGGCTCGGCCACGCCAGGGCTGTAGGCCAGCGACAGGTCGCGGGCGGTGGCGGTGGCTTTGGTGAGCTCTACACTCAGCTTTCCTGGACGAGGATGGGCATGATATTCGAGAGCGGCAGTTTTCAAATCAGACATATCGGCATTCCGCTTTTACTGTTGGTCGACGGACCGCCGAGGATACTCGTGTCGTAAAGTCCCTACAAGACTGGGCAGTCACAGGTGTCAAGGGCCCTGCACTAAGACTTTCGGCCAAGAGCCACGGGATACAAGGGCTCAACTGTTCACAATCGACTTAAAAAATGTCTACAATTTTTTCTCAAGGCGTCGATTTGAGCATGCCCGGATCGGTCAACGGCAGAAGCCAGCGCGCCTGACCTTTTTTCAGCCCGCCGCGTCGCGAGCGATCCTGTACCCAGCCCCGCGCCTCAACAGTGCGGCCTTGCAGACCATTGAGCGTGGCAGCATCGAATTGGCTGACCAGAACAGGGGCGATGCGTAATACCAGTGATCCCTGCATTTCAATCCAGATACCGCCACGATTGCGCTTTACCTGGCTGACCCGGCCGCTGACCACGGCAAACCCGGAGCGTTTGAGCTGCGCCACAGACTGTACCGGCGATTGGCGCCACAGGCCCAGGCGCGCTTTACGGGCGCTGTTTTCAGCCGCCTGCTGACAGGCGACGAGATCGACATTCGGCGCCACGCCGACCTGGAACCCCAGGCCCTCGGCCAACAGTTGCGCCTCCAGGTTCTCACCGTCGGCACCATAGAGGTGGGCCAGGGTGCGGCCGTAATGATCCTTGCGCTCACGCCCCGGCACCAGGCCGACACGACCACCGCTGGCAGCCACCAGCGCCTGCAGGCGCTGACGAGCCGCGACTGCAAATGGCTCGTCGGCGCGCCCCTTCTTGCCGGTTTCCGGGGCATTGATACCGATCATCCGCACACTGCGGCCATCCTTGAGGCGCACCGTGTCGCCATCCACTACCCGCTGCACTTCCACGCGGGCCAGGGCCATCGGCGCGGGGCAGAATACCTCGGCCTGCACGGCCGTCACCCAAATCGCAGGCACAAAAAAGGCGCCCGCAAGGGACGCCTTTTTCAACAGCTGGCAAAAGCCCATAAGGCTTTTGAGCCTTACTCTGCTGGAGTAGCAGCAGGCTTCTTGCCGAAAGCACCAAAGCGATCTGCGAAGCGCTGTACACGGCCGCCGGTGTCCAGAGTTTTCTGCTTACCGGTGTAGAACGGGTGGCACTCGTTGCATACGTCAGTACCCAGTGGCTTGCACAGGTTCGAGCGAGTTTCGAACTTGTTGCCGCAGCTGCAGGTTACTTCGATGGTTTCGTACGCTGGATGGATATCGGCTTTCATGGTGACTTCCTCGGGCTAGCGTGCCGCCACTCGACACTATTGTCGAATACCGCACGTAATTAGGCCGCGGATTCTACCAGACCTTTTTAAACGCGCAAGCGGCGACACCCATTGCGTGTCAACATAAAAGCACCTTTCATCAGAAAACTGGCGGCTACCCCAAGCCTCCCCCGGTCTGCTAGGCTCCCGCCCCTGCGCCACCGCCTGCCTTTCCTTTATAGATGAGACCTCTCGCGTGCCCGACGCCATTTTGCGCCTAGCCCTGCCCTCGCCCCTGCGCCGCCTGTTCGACTACCGGGCCCCGGCCGGTGTGCTGCGCGCGCAGTTGCAGCCGGGCATGCGCGTGCGTGTGCCGTTTGGCCGTCGAGAGATGATCGGCATCCTGGTGGAAGTCGCCGACCACAGTGACGTGCCGGCCGAGAAGCTCAAGCCGGCCATCGCCCTGCTCGATGCCACGCCGCCGTTGCCGCCCGCATTGTTCAAGCTGTGCCTGTGGACCGCCCAGTATTACCAGCACAGCCTCGGTGACACGCTGAGCTGGGCACTGCCGGTGCTGTTGCGCCAGGGCGAACTGGCCGAAACGCGCCAGGAGCGCTTCTGGTCGACGGTGCCCGGCGCACGCCTCGACGACCCGCGCATCGCCCGCGCCCCGCGCCAGCGTGAAGCCCTGGCGACCCTGGCCCAGCATCCCCACGGCGTCGCCCATCAGCTATTGAGCAAGCTGATGCTGAGCAAGGACAGCCTCGACCTGTTGCTGGCCAAGGGCCTGGTTCAGGTGGAAATCCGCAGGCACGCCCCCGACCCGCGCCACGAACACTGGCTGGCCCAGCCCGAACTGCCGCTGAACCCTGAACAACGCGCCGCCTATGAAGCGATTCGCGCAGGTTTCGACAGCTTCCATGCGTTCCTGCTGGCGGGCGTCACCGGCAGCGGCAAGACCGAAGTCTATTTGCAGCTGATCCGCGAAACCCTGCAGGCCGGCAAACAGGCACTGGTGCTGATCCCCGAGATCAACCTGGGCCCGCAGACCCTGGCGCGCTTCGAACAGCGTTTCAACGCACGCATTGCCCTGGTGCACTCGGCGGTCAATGACCGTGAGCGCCTGGAGTCGTGGCTGGCGGCGCGGGATGGCGAAGCCGACATTATTATCGGCACCCGTTCGGCGCTGTTCACGCCGATGAAAAACCCCGGGCTGATCATCATCGACGAGGAACACGACGGCTCCTATAAACAGCAGGAAGGCCTGCGCTACCACGCCCGCGACCTGGCGCTGGTGCGCGCGCGCCAGGAAGACATCCCGATTGTGCTGGGCTCGGCCACACCCTCCCTGGAAAGCCTGCACAATGCCTACACCGGTCGTTACGGGCTGCTGCGCCTGAACGAGCGCGCTGGCGGCGCCAAGCAACCCCGTTTCCTGCGTCTGGACGTAAAAAGCCGGCCGCTGGACAGCGGCATTTCCGGGCCGATGCAACAAGCTATCGGCCAGACCCTGGCGGCCGGCCAGCAGGTCTTGGTGTTTCTCAACCGCCGGGGCTTTGCGCCGACCCTGCTGTGCCATGACTGCGGCTGGATGTCCGAGTGCGAGCGTTGCGATGCGCGCATGACCGTGCACCAGCGCCATGGCGAACTGCGTTGCCACCATTGCGGCCATGTGGAGCGTGTACCGCGCCATTGCCCGCAGTGCGGCAAGGTCGACCTGCGTCCGGTGGGCGCAGGCACCGAGCGCGCCGAGGAGCGCCTGGGCATTCTGTTCCCGGACTACCCGGTTTTGCGGGTCGACCGCGACAGCACCTCGCGCAAGGACGCGATGAACCAGCTGTTCGCCACCATCCAGAAGGGCCAGCCCTGCATCCTCGTGGGTACGCAAATGCTCGCCAAAGGGCACCACTTCCCCCGGGTGACCCTGGTGTCGATCCTGGATGCCGACGGCGGCCTGTTTTCCGGCGACTTTCGCGCCAGCGAGCGCATGGCGCAGCTGATCGTGCAGGTCGCCGGGCGTGCCGGGCGCGCCGAGGAACCGGGCAAGGTGATTATCCAGACCCACCTGGCCGACCATCCGCTGCTGATTCAACTGACCGAACAAGGCTACTTTGCCTTCGCCGAACAAGCGCTGAGCGAACGCCGCTCCGCCGGCCTGCCGCCCTTTGCACACCTGGCGCTGTTGCGCGCCGAAGCCCATAAACCGGGGCAGGCCGAGGGTTTTCTGGATGAAGCCTGCAGCGCCGCCGAACGCTTGCTCGGCGAGCTGGGGCTGAGCGGCATCGAATTGCTCGGCCCGGTGCCCGCGCCCATGGAGCGTCGTGCCGGGCGTTATCGTGCCCAGCTACTCTTGCAGGCCACGTCCCGCGCACCGCTGCATCGGCTATTAAGTAGCTGGTTACTTGCGCTGGAGCAAATGCCCAGTGGCCGCCAGGTGCGATGGTCGTTGGATGTAGACCCGGTAGATTTGTATTAAGCCTGGCCATAGGTCCTGCGAAGGTTGGCAAGCCCGCCCTCGCCACGGATAATGCCCAGTTTTTCCACCTGCGCATCGCGCGCCGCCGCTTGCGGTCGAAAGAGAACACCATGAAAGACACCATTCGCCAGCTGATCCAACAAGCCCTCACCCAACTCGTCAACGAAGGTGTGTTGCCTGAAGGCCTGACGCCGGCGATCCAGGTGGAAAACACCCGCGACAAGACCCACGGCGACTTCGCCAGCAACATCGCGATGATGCTGTCCAAGCCGGCCGGCATGAAGCCGCGCGACCTGGCGGAAAAAATCATCGCCGCGCTGCCTGCCGACGAGAGCGTTACCAAGGCCGAAATCGCCGGCCCGGGCTTTATCAACTTCTTCCAGAACACCCAGGCCCTGGCTTCACGCCTGGATGCGGCCCTGGCCGACGCCAGGATCGGCGTACGCAAGGCCGGCCCGGCTCAGCGCGTGGCCATCGACCTGTCGGCGCCCAACCTGGCCAAGGAGATGCATGTCGGTCACCTGCGCTCGACCATCATCGGCGACGGCGTGGCCCGGGTCCTGGAGTTTCTCGGCGACACCGTGATCCGCCAGAACCACGTAGGCGACTGGGGCACTCAGTTCGGCATGCTGATGGCCTACCTGCAGGAAAACCCGATCACCAGCAACGAGCTGTCGGACCTGGAGAACTTCTACCGCGCCGCCAAGAAGCGTTTCGACGAATCCGAAGAGTTCGCCGATCGCGCCCGCGGTCTGGTGGTCAAGCTGCAAGCCGGCGACAAGGAATGCCTGGAACTGTGGGGCCGCTTCCGCGAGATCTCGCTGTCCCACTGCCAGGAAATCTACGAGTTGCTCAACGTCAAGCTGACCATGGCCGACGTGATGGGCGAAAGCGCCTACAACGACGACCTGATCAACGTGGTCAACGACCTCAAGGCCAAGGGCCTGCTGGTGGAGAGCAACGGCGCGCAGTGCGTGTTCCTCGAAGAATTCAAGACCGCCGACGGCGAGCCGCTGCCGGTGATCATCGTCAAGGCCGATGGCGGCTACCTCTACGCCACCACCGACCTCGCGGCCGTGCGCTACCGCAGCGGCGTGCTCAAGGCCGACCGTGCGCTGTATTTCGTCGACCAGCGCCAGGCCCTGCACTTCCAGCAGGTGTTCGAAGTGGCACGTCGCGCCGGTTTCGTCACCCATCCGATGCACATGGAGCACATGGGCTTCGGCACCATGAACGGCGCCGATGGCCGCCCGTTCAAGACCCGCGATGGCGGCACCGTCAAGCTGATCGACCTGCTCAACGAAGCCCAGGACCGCGCCTACAACCTGGTGAAGGAAAAGAACCCGGAGCTGGCCGAGGCCGACCTGCGCAATATTGCCCGCGTGGTGGGGATTGGCGCGGTGAAATACGCCGACCTGTCCAAGCACCGCACCAGCGACTACAGCTTCAACTTCGAACTGATGCTCAACTTCGAGGGCAACACCGCGCCGTACCTGCTGTACGCCTACACCCGCGTGGCCGGTGTGTTCCGCAAGCTGGGCAAGGACTTCAGCGAAGTCGAAGGCCGCATCGTGCTGGACGCGCCCCATGAACAGGAGCTGGCCGCCAAGCTGGCGCAATTCGGCGAAGTACTGAACAGCGTCGGCGAGAAAGGCACGCCGCATATCCTGTGCACCTACCTGTACGAAGTCGCCGGGTTGTTCTCCAGCTTCTACGAGAACTGCCCGATCCTCACCGCCGACGACGAAGCCCAGAAGCAAAGTCGCCTGCGCCTCGCCGCACTGGCTGGACGGACCCTCAAGCAAGGCCTGGAACTGTTGGGCCTGGAAACTCTGGAGCGTATGTAAGTTGGCTGCCAAGAAAAAACCTGCACCCAAGCGCGGCGCCAGCCGCTACCAGGCCCCGGCGAAGAAGCCGATCCCAGGCTGGTTGTGGATGGCCATCGGCCTCACGGTCGGCGCGTTTATCGTGTTCCTGATGAAGCTGGACCCAGGCCAGGGCGATGACGTCAAACGGGTCAAGCAGGAGCAGCAGAAGGCCACGAAAATGGCCGAAGCCAACAAGACTGCACCGAGCCCGACAGCACCGGTAAAGCCGAAGTACGACTTCTATACGCTGCTGCCGGAATCGGAAGTGATCGTGCCGCCTGACGCCGTGCCGGAGAAAACCCTGCCGACGCCGCAAGTGCCGACCACCCCGGTAACCCCGGCAGAAGCCGCGAAAATCGATACCGCCCGGGCCCAGGCGGCGTTGGCCGGGATTACTCCGCCGCCAGCACCACCGGTTGCCGAAACCAAGGCCGCGCCGGTGACCAAGTTCTTCCTGCAGGCGGGCTCGTTCCCGAAGCAGGCCGATGCGGATCGCGTGCGTGCGCAGATCATTCTGTTGGGCCAGACGGTGACGGTGGAGTCCGGCACGGTGAAGGACGCGACTTGGTATCGCGTGCTGGTGGGGCCGTTCAGCAACCGCGAACAGCTCACCGTGGCGCAGAAGCAATTGGCCGGCGCCGGGTTTAGCAACCTGTTGTTACAACAGCGCCAGAGCCGCTGATTCGGGCTCAACTTCGATAAAAATGTGGGCGGGGGCTTGCCCCCGATGGCGGTGTATCAGTCGCCGAAAATATTGACTGATCTACCGCTATCGGGGGCAAGCCCCCTCACACAGTTGGTTTTGCAGCGCTCTGAAATGGGTGTCAGACCGATAAACACCACTCGTCCGCCATAAACCCCCATGGTTGAAATCCCCCCCGCCACCCCCATATGAGTTTCCATCAGGGCATTTTCGCCCCGCTGCGTGGAGACTCTCCCCTTGACCACCATCGTTTCAGTACGTCGCCACGGCAAAGTCGTCATGGGCGGCGACGGCCAGGTTTCCCTGGGCAATACCGTGATGAAAGGCAATGCGAAAAAAGTGCGTCGCCTGTATCACGGCCAGGTCCTCGCCGGTTTTGCCGGTGCAACCGCCGACGCCTTCACCCTCTTCGAGCGTTTCGAAGGCCAGCTGGAAAAACACCAGGGCCACCTCGTACGCGCCGCGGTCGAACTCGCCAAGGAATGGCGCACCGACCGCTCCCTCAGCCGCCTGGAAGCCATGCTGGCCGTCGCCAACAAAGATGCGTCCCTGATCATCACCGGTAACGGCGATGTGGTTGAACCTGAACATGGCCTGATCGCCATGGGCTCCGGCGGCGGGTATGCACAAGCCGCAGCCAGCGCACTGTTGAAGAAAACCGACCTGTCGGCCCGCGAAATCGTCGAGACCGCCCTGGGCATCGCCGGCGATATCTGCGTGTTCACCAACCACAACTTCACCATTGAGGAGCAGGACCTCGCCGAGTAAGCCACAGGCTTATTCCCGCTTGAGGCCGCCAAACACTATGTCCATGACTCCCCGCGAAATCGTCCATGAACTCAATCGCCATATCATCGGCCAGGACGATGCCAAGCGCGCCGTTGCCATCGCGCTGCGTAACCGCTGGCGCCGGATGCAACTGCCCGAAGAATTGCGCGTTGAAGTAACACCGAAGAACATCCTGATGATCGGCCCGACCGGCGTCGGTAAAACCGAGATCGCGCGACGCCTGGCCAAGCTGGCCAACGCGCCGTTCATCAAGGTCGAAGCGACCAAGTTCACCGAAGTCGGCTATGTGGGCCGCGATGTCGAGTCGATCATTCGTGATCTGGCCGACGCTGCCCTGAAGCTGCTGCGCGAGCAGGAAATGACCAAGGTCAGCCACCGCGCCGAAGACGCCGCCGAAGAACGCATCCTCGACGCCCTGCTGCCACCCGCGCGCATGGGCTTCAACGAAGATGCCGCACCGGCCTCGGATTCCAACACCCGCCAGCTGTTCCGCAAGCGCCTGCGTGAAGGCCAGTTGGACGACAAGGAAATCGAGATCGAAGTCGCTGAAGTCTCTGGCGTCGACATCTCCGCACCGCCTGGCATGGAAGAAATGACCAGCCAGTTGCAGAATCTGTTCGCCAACATGGGCAAGGGCAAGAAGAAAAGCCGCAAGCTCAAGGTCAAGGACGCGCTGAAGCTGGTACGCGATGAAGAAGCGGGACGCCTGGTCAACGACGAAGAGCTCAAGGCCAAGGCCCTGGAAGCCGTTGAGCAGCATGGCATCGTGTTTATCGACGAGATCGACAAGGTCGCCAAGCGCGGCAACTCCGGCGGCGTCGATGTATCCCGCGAAGGTGTTCAGCGCGACCTGCTGCCGCTGATCGAAGGCTGCACCGTCAATACCAAGCTGGGCATGGTCAAGACCGACCACATCCTGTTTATCGCTTCGGGTGCGTTCCACCTGAGCAAGCCAAGCGACCTGGTGCCCGAGCTGCAAGGCCGGCTGCCGATTCGCGTAGAGCTGAAGGCGCTGACCCCCGGCGACTTCGAGCGCATCCTCAGCGAACCCCATGCGTCGCTCACCGAGCAGTACCGTGAGCTGCTGAAAACCGAAGGGCTGGGCATCGAGTTCCTGCCGGACGGTATCAAGCGCCTGGCGGAGATTGCCTGGCAGGTCAACGAGAAGACCGAGAACATCGGTGCGCGCCGCCTGCACACCTTGCTTGAGCGCCTGCTTGAGGAAGTGTCCTTCAGCGCCGGCGACATGGCCGGGGCGCAGAATGGCGTAGCGATCAAGATCGACGCCGACTACGTCAACAGCCACCTGGGCGAATTGGCGCAGAACGAGGACTTGTCGCGGTATATTCTGTAAGCCTCACACAGAACTGCTTTGCTTCAAATGTGGGAGGGGGCTTGCCCCCGATAGCGGTGGATCAGTCAGCTTATCTATAGCTGACCCACTGCAATCGGGGGCAAGCCCCCTCCCACATTTTTAAGCCGGTTTATTCAAGAGCACCTCATATGGCCAAGTTTCCTACCGCTGTAAACCTGCACAAAACCTCCAACACCCTCGGCCTCACCTATGGGCCCGACGAGGTCTACCAGTTGCCCGCCGAACTGCTGCGGGTGCATTCGCCTTCCGCCGAGGTCCAGGGCCACGGCAAGCCCATCCTGCAATTCGGCAAGCTCAACGTGCGCCTGACCAAGATCGAACCAGCCGGCCAGTACGCACTGAAATTGACCTTCGACGACGGACATGACAGCGGACTGTTCACCTGGGACTACCTCTACCAATTGGCCGTGCGTCAGGACGCGTTGTGGGCCGATTATCTCGCCGAGCTCAAGGCAGCCGGCAAAACCCGTGATCCGAGCGAGTCGGTCGTGCGGCTGATGCTCTAGTCCAGGCTTCTTGCTCTTTAGAGGGCATTTTCTAATTTCATCTGCTTGAATGCCCTGTCGCGTGGCCAACGATTGGCCCGCTTGCGAAAAAAATTAAACTCGGGTAACCAATGGAACTGGCAAGTTCCCTGCATTTGACGATGCGGTATCAACGGTCACCCGAGTCGCAGTACCTGGCTTGTGTTGTGTATCGAAACCTGGTGCGCAGCGGTACCCGGTACTCGTCTTTCGGACAATGGAGCGTCGTAGATGAGTAACAAGAACAACGATGACTTGAAACGCCAGGCCTCGGAAAACACCCTGGGGCTCAACCCGATCATCGCGTTACGTAAAAAGGATTTACTGGCCTCGGCCAAGATGGTGCTGACCCAAGCCATCAAGCAACCGTTGCACAGCGTCAAGCACGTCGCCCATTTTGGCGTTGAATTGAAGAACGTGATGTTCGGCAAATCGCAGCTGCAGCCCGAAAGCGATGACCGTCGCTTCCACGACCCAGCCTGGAGCCAGAACCCGCTCTACAAACGCTACCTGCAAACCTACCTGGCGTGGCGCAAGGAACTGCACGACTGGATCGGCCACAGTAACCTGTCGGAACAGGACATCAGCCGCGGCCACTTCGTAATCAACCTGATGACCGAAGCCATGGCCCCTACCAACAGCGCGGCCAACCCGGCGGCGGTCAAACGCTTCTTTGAAACCGGCGGCAAGAGCCTGCTCGACGGCCTGTCACACCTGGCCAAGGACATGGTGCACAACGGCGGCATGCCGAGCCAGGTCAACATGGGCGCGTTTGAAGTGGGCAAGACCCTGGGCATCACCGAAGGGGCGGTGGTATTTCGCAACGACGTGCTGGAGTTGATCCAGTACAAGCCGATCACCGAACAGGTGCACGAACGCCCGTTGCTGGTGGTACCGCCGCAGATCAACAAATTCTATGTATTCGACCTGAGCCCGGAAAAGAGCCTGGCGCGCTTCTGCCTGCGCAATGGGCAGCAGACCTTTATCGTCAGTTGGCGCAACCCGACCAAGGCCCAGCGCGAATGGGGCCTGTCGACCTATATCGAGGCGCTCAAGGAAGCGGTCGACGTGGTCACCGCGATCACCGGCAGCAAAGACGTGAATATGCTCGGCGCCTGCTCCGGCGGCATCACCTGCACCGCCCTGCTGGGCCACTACGCGGCGCTGGGGGAGAAGAAGGTCAACGCCCTGACCCTGCTGGTGAGCGTGCTGGACACCACCCTGGACACCCAGGTCGCGCTGTTCGTGGATGAGCAGACCCTGGAAGCGGCCAAGCGCCACTCCTACCAGGCCGGTGTACTGGAAGGCCGCGACATGGCCAAGGTGTTCGCCTGGATGCGCCCCAACGACCTGATCTGGAACTACTGGGTCAACAACTACCTGCTGGGCAATGAGCCGCCGGTGTTCGACATCCTGTTCTGGAACAACGACACCACGCGCTTGCCGGCTGCCTTCCACGGCGACCTGATCGAACTGTTCAAAAACAACCCACTCGTGCGCGCCAATGCTCTGGAAGTGTGCGGCACGCCCATCGACCTCAAGCAGGTCACGGCCGATATCTATTCACTGGCCGGCACCAACGACCACATCACGCCCTGGCAGTCGTGCTACAAGTCGGCACAGTTGTTTGGCGGCAAGGTGGAATTCGTACTCTCCAGCAGCGGGCATATCCAGAGCATCCTCAACCCGCCCGGCAACCCCAAGGCGCGCTACCAGACCAGCGACAGCCTGGCGGGCAAGCCACTGGAGTGGCAGGAGAATGCGACCAAGCATACTGACTCGTGGTGGCTGCATTGGCAGGCGTGGCAAGCGGAACGGGCGGGCAAGCTGAAGAAGGCACCGACGACTTTGGGTAACAAGACCTATGCCGCAGCGGAAGCAGCCCCCGGGACTTACGTACACGAACGCTGAATTGAAATGCGTTCAAATGTGGGAGGGGGTTTGCTCCCGATGGCCGTGTGTCAGCCATCTGATCAATTGCAATCGGGGGCAAGCCCCCTCCCTCCCACCGTTGGCCTGCATTCCAACCGTCACATCTCACAGGGCTTGAGCATGCCGCAACCGTTCATCTTTCGTACCATCGACCTGGATGGCCAGACCATCCGCACGGCGGTACGCCCGGGCAAGCCCCACTTGACGCCGTTGCTGATCTTCAACGGTATCGGCGCCAACCTTGAGCTGGTGTTTCCGTTCGTCCAGGCCCTGGACCCGGACCTGGAAGTGATCGCCTTCGATGTGCCGGGCGTGGGTGGCTCCTCGACGCCCAACCGGCCTTATCGTTTTCCCGGCCTGGCCAAGCTCACTGCGCGCATGCTGGACTACCTGGACTATGGCCAGGTGAATGCGGTGGGCGTGTCCTGGGGCGGCGCCTTGGCGCAGCAGTTTGCCTACGACTACCCGGAACGCTGCAAGAAACTGATCCTGGCGGCGACCGCGGCCGGTGCCTTTATGGTGCCAGGCAAGCCGAAGGTGCTGTGGCTGATGGCCAGCCCCCGGCGCTATATCCAACCGTCCCACGTGGTGCGCATCGCACCGATGATCTATGGCGGTTCGTTCCGCCGCGATTCGAAACTGGCGGCCGAGCACGCGAGCAAAGTGCGCTCGGCCGGCAAGCTGGGCTACTACTGGCAACTCTTCGCGGGGTTGGGCTGGACCAGCATCCACTGGCTGCACAAGATCCGCCAGCCGACCCTGGTGCTGGCCGGGGACGACGACCCGCTGATCCCGCTGGTCAACATGCGCATGCTGGCCTGGCGCATTCCCAACGCACAGTTGCACATCATCGATGACGGCCACCTGTTCCTGATCACCCGGGCTGAAGCCGTGGCGCCGATCATCATGAAGTTTCTCGAGGAGGAGCGCATGCGGGCCGTGATTCACCCGCGACCTGCGGTGTAAGGACCACACCGCCGCGCAACTTGCCGAGAACCGACTATGGTTCTGAATTGGCGTGCCTGTTGATGGCTTGACGAAGGAGTGTTGGCTCATGCGAGAAAGACCCGTGACGAACCCGGCGCCCACCCCTGCCGCGTTCATCAACGCACAAAACGCGATCACCGGCCTGCGCGGTCGGGATTTGCTGTCGACCTTACGCAGCGTTGCCGCCCACGGCTGGCGCAACCCGGTGCATACCGCCCGTCACGCCCTGGCCCTGGGCGGTCAACTGGGTCGTGTGCTGCTGGGTGAGAGCGTGCACGAGCCCAACCCACGGGACAGCCGCTTCAGCGACCCGACCTGGACGCTCAACCCGTTCTACCGACGCAGCCTGCAAGCCTATTTGAGCTGGCAGAAGCAGACCCGCCAGTGGATCGATGACAGCTCACTGAGTGACGACGACCGCGCCCGCGCGCACTTTGCCTTCGCCTTGATCAACGACGCCGTGTCGCCCTCCAACACCCTGCTCAACCCGCTGGCCGTCAAGGAGCTGCTCAACTCCGGCGGCAACAGTGTGGTGCGCGGCGTGAGCAACCTGTTCGACGACCTGCTGCACAACAACGGCCTGCCGCGCCAAGTGAGCAAACAGGCCTTTGAAGTCGGCAAGACCGTGGCCACCACCCCAGGCTCGGTGGTATTTCGCAATGAGCTGCTTGAGTTGATCCAATACAAGCCCATGAGCGAAAAACAGTACGCCAGGCCGCTGCTGATCGTGCCGCCGCAAATCAACAAGTACTACATCTTCGACTTGAGCCCGGCCAACAGCTTCGTGCAGTACGCCCTCAAGAACGGCCTGCAGACCTTCATGGTCAGTTGGCGCAACCCGGACGTGCGCCACCGCGAATGGGGCCTGTCCACCTATGTGGCGGCGCTGGAGGAAGCACTCAACGTCTGCCGGGCCATCACCGGTGCCCGCGAGGTCAACCTGATGGGCGCCTGCGCCGGTGGCCTGACCATCGCCGCCCTGCAAGGCCACTTGCAAGCCAAGCGCCAGCTGCGCCGCATCTCCAGCGCCAGCTACCTGGTGAGCCTGCTGGACAGCCAGATCGACAGCCCCGCCATGCTGTTCGCCGATGAGCAAACCCTGGAAGCCGCCAAGCGTCGTTCCTACCAGCAAGGCGTGCTGGACGGCCGCGACATGGCCAAGGTGTTCGCCTGGATGCGTCCCAACGACCTGATCTGGAACTACTGGATCAACAATTACCTGCTGGGCAAGGAACCGCCGGCCTTCGACATTTTGTACTGGAACAACGACAACACGCGCCTGCCCGCCGCACTGCATGGCGACCTGCTCGATTTCTTCAAGCACAACCCGCTGAGCCATCCCGGCGGCCTGGAAGTGTGCGGCACGCCCATCGACCTGCAGAAGGTCACGGTGGACAGCTTCAGCGTGGCCGGGATCAACGACCACATCACGCCGTGGGACGCGGTGTATCGCTCCACGCAATTGCTCGGTGGCGAGCGGCGCTTCGTGCTGTCCAACAGCGGGCATATCCAGAGCATCCTCAACCCGCCGGGCAACCCCAAGGCCAACTACGTCGAAAATCCCAAGCTGAGCAGCGACCCGCGTGCCTGGTACTACGACGCCAACCACGTCGAGGGCAGTTGGTGGCCGCAGTGGCTGGCGTGGATCCAGCAGCGCTCGGGCGTACAGCGCGAAACCCTCACCGCCCTGGGCAACCAGAATTACCCACCCATGGAAGCGGCGCCCGGCACCTATGTGCGAGTGCGCTGAGCTCAACGATCAGATTAAGAAGACTGGATGAAGACCCGCGACCGTATCCTTGAATGTGCCTTGCAGTTGTTCAACCAGAAGGGCGAGCCGAACGTGTCGACCATGGAGGTGGCCAATGAAATGGGGATCAGCCCCGGCAACCTCTACTACCACTTCCATGGCAAGGAACCGCTGGTGCTGGGGTTGTTCGAGCGCTTCCAGGGCGAATTGGCGCCGCTGCTCGACCCGCCGGCGGACGCGCAACTGCAGGCCCAGGATTACTGGCTGTTCCTGCACCTGATCATCGAACGCATGGCCCAATACCGGTTTTTGTTCCAGGACCTGTCGAACCTGGCGGGGCGCCTGCCGAAACTGGCCAAGGGCATTCGCAACCTGCTGACCGCACTCAAGCGCACCCTCGCGTCCTTGCTGGCGCGCCTGAAGGCGGACGGGCAACTGGTCAGTGACACCCAGGCGCTGGGCCAGTTGGTGGAGCAGATCACCATGACCCTGCTGTTCTCCCTGGACTACCAACGCATTCTCGACCGTGAGGGCGAGGTGCGGGTGGTGGTGTATCAGGTCATGATGCTGGTGGCGCCGCATCTGCTACCTGCGGCGCGGCAGGCCACGGAGCGATTGGCGCTGCGCTATCTGGACGATCATGTTTAAGCATTATCCGGAAATCTGCGGCTGACAGTTGAGCCGAATCATTCAAACTCCCCGAATTGCTGGGTAAACTTGAATAACTCACTGTCATTCTTGATTCCCAATTTTCTATAAGCCGATTGTTTCTGCGTACTGATCGTACTCGCACTGCGTGAAAACTTTGCGGCAATCGAATTCACCGACATTCCATCCAGAAAACATCGCAGCACCTCCTGTTCTTTAGGCGTAAGACAGGCGTTCAAGCGCAACGGCGTTGCATAGTCCATTTTCGACTTCATACTCACGACTTCCAGCATTGATTGCATGCCCTGCAAAGCAGGCACCATGCAAGGCTGCAGATAAATTCGACCTTGGGCGACGGTTCGAATAGCCGTGATCAACTCCGTCAGGTTCTGGGTTTTACCCAGGATTCCCCAACAGCCAGCCTTCAGCGACAGTGATACGGTAGCGGGCGTGTAATGCGAACAGACAATCAACGGCCGGCACTGGCTGAAGCGCCGGTTCAGCGCTTGTATAAGACTCAGGCCATCGTTGTCCGAAGGGGCCAGGATGAAGTCCATTACCACCACATCCGCCGGGCGCCGCGCAAGGGCTTCCAGTAATTCCTTGGCCGTCCCGAAAGAGCCGACCACATGGAGGTCGGCCTCGTTGCTCAACCCCAACTCGATCCCCTGCCGAAGCATCGCATGGTCATCTAGCAGCATGACGGTATACGTAGTGGATATTGAAGTAGGCATAAATAAACCCGCATAAGTAAATACAACACCGCAACATTATTCGCTGCTGCGAGCACGGTATACCCTGCCCCATCAAGGGATCAACATAGCGGGGCAATAAGCGTTACCCCTTCAGCAACATCCTACAGATAATTCCCAGTACTACAGACAATTCCTAAGTTAACCCGATTATTTTTCGAACTATCACGAGATAAAACTCGCCACTTCACTATAGATGCCATCTGGCACTGCACGCCAAATTATATAACCGCCATTAGAGACTAGTTCGAAACGAACTACAGGTGCTGCTTTTTACCTGTGGCGGCTCTCGTTTATTAAAATCACGACCGGAATCATCATGAAATTTACCGCTATCTCCACCGCTGCAACACTTCTTGCCCTGACAGCTGCGTTATCACGGCCCGCATTCGCCACCAACGACGGGGTCATCAACTTCACGGGGTTGGTGACCGATGTGACCTGCACCGTCGAGGGTGCCGCACCTGGCACAGGCGCAGTGGTCAAGGACGTCAACCTGGGCGGCGTCTCTGCTTCACGCCTGGCAACCGCTGGCAGTCGCGCCAACCTCACCGGTTTCACCATTCGCATTGGCGGGCCCGGCGAAGGCAGTTGCACCAACGGCCGCACCGCCATGGTGGCGTTCGACCCAACCAGCCCGGCCATTGACGTGGCGACCGGGCGCTTGAACATCGACGGCTACGACGACCCTTCCGACACTACCAATGCCAAGAACGTACAGGTCGAAGTCACTAACCGCGACGGCTCCCCGATCAACGTCTACACCGATAAATCCGAGGGCGTCGTGATCGCCGATAACCAGGCCATTATCCCGCTGGCAGCCCAAATGTACGCCAGCGGCGCCGCAACCGAAGGCACGGTGAAAACACGCGTCGGCTTCCTGGTCGAATACGCCGAGTAAGGGACAACACGTCTGCATACGCAGACCTCGAAGCCCGGGACCTGCAATTGCATTGCGGGTCCGCCCCCAGACTCGAAGAGACTTCAAATGATTAAAAGAATGGCCTGCCGTGCTCTCGCCACCTTTGCCCTCGGGCTGCTATCGCTGCACGCGCTCAACGCCCATGCCGGCATCATTGTCCATGGCACACGCGTGATCTACCCCGCTGAGCAGCAGGAAGTGGTTGTGCGCCTGGAAAATAAAGGCGATCGCCCGGCACTGGTACAGACCTGGCTGGATACGGGCGACCGAAACTCGACACCAGCGACTGCGCAGACTCCGTTCACCCTCTCACCGCCGATGTTTCGCATCGAACCGCACCAACAACAGGCATTGCGCCTGCGTTATTCCGGCGCCCCGTTGCCTACTGATCGCGAAAGCCTGTTCTGGTTGAACATATTCGAAGTGCCGCCGACTTCCGCCGACGCCGCGCAAAACAACCAGATCGAATTGTCGTTTCGCACTCGCTTGCGGGTGTTCCTGCGCCCACAAGGGTTGCCATACCCCGTCAGCAGCGCGGCAACCAGACTGCAGTGGAAACTGGTCCCCCATGACAATGGGTTCGCCCTGCAAGCGACCAACCCCACGCCCTACCATATTTCGCTGGCATCGGTCGCGTTGCTGAGCGAAGGCAAACGGTTCAACAAGGCGCCGAGCCAGGCGGCCAATGACGGTCTGTTATTGCCGGCCGGAGACATGAAACTGTTTGCATTGCCCCAGTTGCGTATTCGTCCCAACGGCAACCCCAAGGTCGAGTTCGTTTCCGTCAGCGATTTTGGCGCCCGCGTGCAGCACACGACGGCTGTCACCCTTTCGTCCGCAGGATAACCCGCAGCATGAACGCGACTTTGATCTCACATTGGCTAACCAGACTCAGCCTGTTGACGCTTGCACTGATCTGTCCCGTCATGGCGCAGGCAAGCGTTGTGATCAGCAGCACACGGATCATCTATCCGCAACAGGACAAGGAAGTCACAGTAAGGCTGGAAAGCAAGAATCAGGTACCCGTCCTGATGCAGGCATGGCTGGACAAGGGTGACGAGCACTCTACCCCGGACGCCGGCGGAATCCCCTTTGTTGTCACGCCGCCGATCTTTCGTATCGAGCCAGGCCGGCAACACGTCGTGCGCCTGGCATACACCGGCGAAACGCTGCCGTCTGCGCAGGAAAGCCTGTACTGGTTCAACTTACTCGAAGTGCCTTCGCAGGCCGAAGATGCCGCCCAGGGCAACCAGTTGCAACTTGCCTTCCGCTCCAGGATCAAGGTGTTTCTCCGACCGCCCAGCCTGCCCTTTGCGGCCGAAGCCGCGCCGGCCAAATTGCAGTGGCGCAGCGTAACCACCGAGCACGGCCCGTCACTGGAGGTCTATAACCCGACCCCCTATTACGTGAATTTCGACAAGATCGAAGTGGTCGCGAAGGGGCAGCGCCATGCGCGCAAATCCGCTGCATCGAGCGGAGACAATATGGTGGCGCCCGATAGCCGCAACCACTTCCAGATTGCAGGGCTTGCGTCGTTGCGTACGGCCGAGATGACCGTGGAGTTCCAGACGCTCGACGACTTCGGGCTCACGATCCAGCACAGCGCCAAGGTGTCGCCATGATCGCCCCACCCTGAGTTCATCAGGGTCCAGTCCCTGCCTCTCGAGGTTGATTGACCCGCCGCAGCACAAATCAAACACGTCCGTTCAGTACTTGTTCGTCAGGACAGGGCCGCGCTTTGTCGCAATTCGGACCACAACTTTCCCCGGGAACGGTATCCATGAGTTCGAAAACACCGGCCAGACCCGAAAACGGGTTTATATCGCCTTTCAGGTTGACGCTTGTAGCTCAAGGTCTATTGCTGTTGGGTGGCGCCCACACTGCAGCGGCCCAAGACGCCACGCATTCTGTATTCAACCCGGCCTTTTTTCCCGGCGGGGCAGCGGGCTTGCAGGTCGACATTTCAAAGTTCAACCAAGGCAACGTCGTGCTACCCGGCAGCTACCGTGCGGAGGTTTATCTCAACGGCCAATGGATAGGCAGAGAGACGCTATCGTTCAAAGCGATGGACGGACAAGACACTGCGCAGATGTGCCTTGAGCGTGACGCGCTCTTCAGGTTCGGCATCGACATGGAGGCGGTCGACAGGCAATCGACCGACGCCGTATTTTCCGCATGCGCCGATATTGCCAGCTACCTGCCAGGCGCCAGCGGCCGGTTCGATTCCGGTGAAAATCGCCTTGACCTGCAGATTCCGCAGATTTACCTCGCACGCAAGGCTCGGGGTTATATCGATCCCAAACACTGGGACAGTGGCATCGACGCTGCCTTCGTGCGTTACAACGCCAACACCTTTGCCACCCAAACCAGGCATCAGTCGCTCAACTCCAACTACGTCGGCCTGAACACCGGGCTCAACCTGGGCGACTGGCATTGGCGCCACAACGGCAGCTACAGCCAATCAAAGGTGGGCACTGGCTACCAAAGCAGCAGCACCTACGTTCAGCGTGAAATGAGCTCGCTGCAGTCTCAATTGATGGTCGGCGAAATCTACACGCCGGGCGAGCTGTTCGACAGCGTCCGCCTGCGGGGTGCGAGCCTGTTCAGCGATGACCGGATGCTGCCTGATTCCCAGACCGGTTTTGCCCCCGTGGTGCGCGGCGTTGCCGAGACCAACGCGCGGGTTACCGTGCGCCAGCGCGGGGTACTGCTGGATGAGGTGTCGGTGGCGCCTGGGCCGTTTGTACTCAATGATTTATTCCCTACCGGATATGGCGGCGACCTGACCGTCACGATCACCGAGGCGGATGGCCGTCAGCGGGAGTTCATCGTCCCCTTTGCGGCCAACGCCAACCTCCTGCGACCCGGCCACCACCGCTATTCGCTGAGCATCGGCCAGCTCGACGAGCTTGGCCTTCGGCACCCACCCACACTGATGCAGGCGACCTACCAGCATGGCCTCAGCAATCTACTGACCGGCTATACCGGTGCGGTCGTGGGCCAAGACTACAACTCACAATTATTGGGAACGGCACTCAACACGCCATTGGGTGCGGTGTCATTTGACTTGACCCACTCCAATGCCCATGTACCTGGACACGGTTCGCGTGAGGGACAAAGCCTGCAACTGCGCTACAGCAAGAATTTCGCAGACACCGGCACTCACTTCGCATTGGGGGCCTACCGCTATTCCACTGAAGGGTTCCTGAGCGTGGGCGATGCCGCACGGGTTCGCGACCTTGCCATCGACGGACTCAGCCTCGACAGCGTCTCGCGCCTGCGCGACAGAATGGACATAAGCCTCAACCAGAGCCTGGGCAACGGCTCGGTTTACCTGACCGGTTCTTCGCAAAACTATTGGAACCGCACAAGTGGCAACCTGACCTTTACCGCGGGATACAGCGGCACCTGGAAGGGCCTTCACTATACCGTCAGTGCACAGCGCACCCGTGACCTGTTGAGCGACCGAGTCGACAAGCAGGTGGATCTGACCTTGAGCCTGCCACTGGGCAGCGGCGCGCGTTCGCCGACCCTGACCACCACGGTCTATCACGGCGACCAAAACAGTGGCGAGCGCGTGAACGTCGGCGGCAGCCTTGGCGAACGCAGCGAATTCAGCTATGGCCTTGGTGCCAGTCGAACCCGAGGCAGTGGCAACGCCGCGAGTGCCGATATGAAATACCAGGCCAGCCACGGCGTGCTGTCTGCCGGTTACGGGCAGAGCAGCGACTACCGCTCGGTATCGCTGGGGATGACCGGCGGCATCGTTGCCCACGCCGGCGGCGTGACCTTCGCCCCGGAGTTGGGCGACACCATCGGCATCGTCCAGGCGCCCGACGCCCAGGGTGCGCGGATCAACGGTAACCACAGCGCGCAAGTCGGTAACAGCGGCTACGCCGTGGTACCCCACCTGACCCCGTATCGCCAGAACGTCGTGGAGCTGGACCCGAAGGACCTTTCGGTCGATGTGGAACTCAAG
The DNA here is from genome assembly GCF_003058245.1 of Pseudomonas sp. GV047. Lineage (NCBI taxonomy): Bacteria > Pseudomonadati > Pseudomonadota > Gammaproteobacteria > Pseudomonadales > Pseudomonadaceae > Pseudomonas > Pseudomonas sp. GV047. The sequence goes on from NZ_QCWA01000003.1 coordinate 341,500, forward strand.
ACCGCCGCCCAGAACGTAGCGCCCCGTGCCGGTTCGGTGGTGAAGCTTAAGTTCGAGACGGTCAGCGGCCAGGCCATATTGATCACGGCACTGCGCGAGGATGGCAGCCCGCTGCCGTTTGGTGCGGATGTGTTCGATGAGGACGGCGCGAGCGTCGGGGTGGTCGGGCAGGGTGGTCAAGCCTTTGTTCGAGTGTCTCGTACACAGGGACCATTGACGATCAAGTGGGGCCCCCATGCCGGCGCCGCATGCCAGTTGCATTACGACTTGGGTCCACAGTCGAACATTGCCGGCACCCAACGCTTGCTTAATCTCGACGCGGGCACCTGCCGGCTCGATACAGCACAGCACATGCCACCGTCGAGCGAGCGCAATGCAAGCAGTTGATCCGGCGCAGGCGAGCACGCCCAGCGCACTGCTTGCCTGCAACCGCCCTATTTCTTTTGCGGGACTGAAGATGAAACGCGCCATACAACTCATGTCAACAGTGCTGGTCCTTGGCTCGCCGATTGCGGCTCAAGCGGCGTGTGACAGGTATCAGAACGACACATTCACACTCACCCTTCCGTCCACAATCGTCGTGCCGGACAGCCTCCCGGTGGAGTCTGAAATTGTCATTAAGGAATTCACTGGTACGGCACCCTCTTACACCATGAATTGCGGCCACACTTTATTAACGATTACCGGGCGCTACAACGCAAGGTCTCACTCAAAGTACTACGAGACCGAGGTTCCTGGCGTGGGCGTGCACATGCGCATCCGACATTCCGGCTCGCTTTACCCTTTCTTTGGCATGCATAACCAACAACGCACATTCAGCGGCCCCCTCACCAGCTTCATGGCCGCGGAGTTGAGGTTCTATAAAGCCGGGCCTGTAACAGACGGGACAGTGCCTGCCGGTAACATTTGGGTGCAGAGACTGGATAACCGTCCGGAGAGTTTTACCTTGAGGCTCGGCAACGCAGTGCGCTTTGTCAGGCCCGCCGCCACCTGCGACCTGGCAACCGGCGACGTCAACCGCACGATCTCGCTCGACCCGGTGCAAGTCGGCGCATTCAACAACGCAACGACCGCGGGCCCACGCAACTTCGAGTTAACCGCAAACTGCACCAACGCTTCCAACGTGACCTTCCGCTTTTCCGGTACCCCCGCACCTGGCAATGATCGGCTCTTCGCCAATACGGGCACTGCCGGTGGCGTCGCCCTGTGGCTGTATTCGCGCATTGGCGGCGGTATCCAGAACATCCTCGCCAACGGCACCGAAAACACCCGCACGGTGCCGGTCTCCGGGGGGCGCGCGGTGCTGCCGCTGGGTGCGGCCTATCACAAGAACGGCACGGTCAGCCAAGGCAGGCTCGAAACGACCGCGACCGTCAACATCACCTATAACTAAAAACCTGAGGAGTATGTAATGAGGATTCGAGCCCTGCCCCTGCTGCTGGCTATCATCGCGAGCCTGGCCGCCACTGCGGTCCAGGCCGCAACCACGGGCACCTTGCGCTTTACCGGCCAGGTCAACGCCGGCACCTGCAACCTGGCCGCCGGTGATGTGACCCGCACCATCACCCTGCCCTCGATCAAAGTATCGGATTTTGATTCATCCGAAGAAGTGGGTACGACAAATTTCGACATTACCGCCGAGTGCGAATCGGACATTCAAAATGTGTTCTTTCTGTTCGCGGGCACTCCGTCCAGCGGCAATGGCGCATTGTTCGCCAACACCGGAACCTCAGCCGGGACGGCGCTCTCGCTTTCCCACCGAAACGTCGCTGACATTCCCGCCAATGGTTCTGTCGCCGAGCGCACTCGCCAGATCGCCACAAGCGGCGCAAGAGCGTTGTTACCGATGAATGCGTCGTATCGGAAAACCGGCACCCCAATTACCGCGGGTACCCTGGACAGCACTGTCACCGTTTCCATTACTTACAATTGATGGGGAACCGCGCACGAAAAAAATGCCCAGCCTTTGCAGGCCGGGCATTTTTTTCGCGTCCCGGAAAAATCAGGACTGACTGGTTGGCGTCGGGGTGACCGGCGTTGCAGTCGGGGTGGCGGCAGGCGTGGGTGCCGACACCGAGTTGGCTGTCGAAGCAGCCGGTGCCGTGGTTGCCGGCTTGGCGGCAACAGCAGGCTTAGGCGCTGCCGGTTTTTTCGCTGCAGCTGGCTTCTTCGCCGCAGCAGGTTTGGCGGCTGGCTTGGCCACCGGTTTCGCGGCAGCTGGCTTGGCCGCAGGTTTAGCAGCGGCAGGCTTGGCCGCGGGTTTGGCGGCTGCGGTTTTGGCTGCGGGCTTAGCGGCCGGTTTTGCGGCGGCCTTGACTGCTGGCTTAGCCGCAGGTTTGGCAGTTGCTTTCGCAGCCACGGGTTTAGCGGTGGCCTTGGCAGCCGGTTTGGCCGCTGCGGTTTTGGCAGCCGGTTTAGCGACTGCTTTTACAGCTGCCTTGGCCGCGGGTTTTGCAGCTGGCTTGGCGGCAGCTTTCACCAGAGGTTTGGCAGCCGTTTTAGCCGCTGGTTTGGCAGCGGCCGTTTTTGCAGCAGGCTTGGCAGCCGGTTTAGCGGCGGCCGCTTTCACTGGAGCCACTTTGGCACCGGTCAGTTTTTCGATTTGCTTTGTCAGGGTATCGACCTTGCTGTGCAGGGTCTTCAGCTCAGCTTTACTCGGCACGCCCAGGCGCGAAATAGCACTGTTGAGGCGCTTGTCCAGAGCCCCTTCGAGTTCGCCCCAAGTACCCAATACCTGTTTCTTCGCATCACTGATGCGCGAACCGGCAGTGGCTTTAGCAGCACCTACTTGTTTACCCACTGCGCTCTTGGTCAACTTCTCGGCTTTCTCGCCGTCCTTAACCAACGTCTCGAAGAGTTTACTGCCGTCACTGTCGATCTTCGAGTAAACGCCTAAACCAGCCAGCCAGATCTTGCGGGAATACTCTTCAACTTTCCCGACCCACGAGCTGCCTTCTTTCTGAGTAGTCTTTTTAACAGCCATCCCGATGTCTCCTTAGTGTTTACGCGCGACACGTTCGAGCAATGCCGTCAGCTCTTCGAGCTTAGCAGAGAGTGTCTCCACGTCATGTTTAGACGCAATGCCAATTCGATTCAAGGCACTGGCAACGCGAGTATCAAAAGCTTTTTCAACTTTATCCAGCTGAACTTCTACCAGACCTTTGACCGCGGAGACATTACTCTTTACTTGATCAATCTGACTGTTGGCTGCATCAAGTTGTTCCACTGCAACTTTTTTGCCTTTACTTTCAATATGTTGACCGGTTTTAACCAGCTCTTTGAAGTAGTCGCCGCCCTCGCTGCCGACCTTCGCGTAGGCACCAAGACCCGCCAACCAGATCTTGCGGGCGTAGGTTTTAACGTCACTCAACGCGCCGGTCTGAGCATCGATTTTTTTCTTCAGGATAACTTTGGCCATGGTGCACCTCACGCAGAAAAGGGGGGAGGAACGGCCCGCAGGAGTTGAGGACCTGGGCACAAAGTAGGCTGGAAAATTAGAATCGGCACCCTAAGTACTCGCGGATCAGGCCAAGGCTTTATCCAGGGCTTTCTCGATTTCGGACTTGATGGTGCCACTCATGGCCGACATCAACAGGCCCAGTTCCACATCAATGCGCAGCGAATCATCCGCCACCAACACGGTGCCTTTAACCCCCGAACGCTTGAGGTTCAAGGTATCGCCGGACCACGAGGGCTCCAGGCCATATTGCTCCTGGAGTTTATGCGCCAACTTCTCGGCCTTTGCGCGTGCCCCTTCTTTACCCAGGGAATGTGCACGCTCAACGGTTATACGGGCCATTACGATGACTCCTCTTTATAGGGATTTGAATACCTTGAATGCGGCAAAAGGTCTCGGTGCCTGCCTATCTTACCTGCAGCCTTGCCAAGACAAAGCAGGCCTTGGGGATTATCATGTCCCGCATTCTCTTTTGGTGACAGCGATATGACTGATCAGCGCAAAGGCAGCGATGCCGAACCCACCACTCACTTCGGTTTCAAGAACGTCCCGGAAAGCCAGAAGGCGGAAAAAGTCGCTGAGGTGTTCCACTCCGTGGCAGCCAAGTACGACCTGATGAACGACGTGCTCTCCGGCGGCATGCACCGCCTGTGGAAACGCTTCACCATCGAGCTGTCGGGGGTACGCACCGGCAACCGCGTGCTGGACATCGCCGGCGGTACGGGTGACCTGGCGGCCAAGTTTTCCAAGCTTGTCGGCCCTACCGGCCAGGTGGTGCTGGCGGATATCAACGGCTCGATGCTCAAGGTCGGCCGTGATCGCCTGCTCGACAAAGGCGTGGCCGGCAATATCGAATTCGTCCAGGCCGACGCTGAAAAGCTGCCGTTCCCCGACAACCATTTCGACTGCGTGACCATCGCCTTCGGCCTGCGCAACGTGACCCACAAGGAAGACGCGATCCGCTCGATGCTGCGCGTCCTCAAGCCGGGTGGCCGCCTGTTGGTACTGGAGTTCTCCAAGCCGACCAACGCGCTGATGTCCAAGGTCTACGACACCTACTCCTTCGCCTTCATGCCGTTGATGGGCAAGCTGATCACCAATGACGCCGAAAGCTACCGCTACCTGGCCGAATCGATCCGCATGCACCCCGACCAGGAAACCCTGAAGTCGATGATGGTAGAAGCCGGTTTCGACCGCGTGACCTACCACAACATGACTTCGGGCATTGTCGCCCTGCACCGTGGCATCAAGCCCTGATGCTGCTCAAAGGCCTTCTCGCCAGCGTCGAACACGGGATCAACCGTGTACTGCGCCTGGACAGCACCGCCCTGGCACGGCTCGCGCACTTGAACGGCAAGGTCATCGCCGTGGACTGCAGCAGCCCCGCCCTGCAGCTGTTTATCCTGCCCAGCGATGAAGGCCTGCTGCTCGCCACTCAATGGGCTGCCGAAGCCGACTGCACCCTGCGTGCACCCGCCTCCAGCCTATTGCACCTGGCGCTGAGCCGCAACAAGACCGCCATCCTCCACGGCCCCGAAGTGCACCTGGAAGGCGACAGTGCGGTCCTGATGGACCTGGCCGCCGTGCTGCAGGACCTGGAACTGGACTGGGAATACGAGCTGTCCCGCTGGATCGGCCCCGTCGCCACCCAACTGATCAGCGGGCACCTGCGCAGTCGCACGCGCTGGTACCAGCAGGGGTTCGCCAGCCTCAACCAGAACCTTGCCGAATACTTGAGCGAAGAATCGCGCACCCTGGTCGGCGAACGAGAAGCGCAAGCGCGCTTTCGTGAGCTCGACAAGGCCAAAATCGACCTGGAACGCCTCGAGGCCCGCTTCGAGCGCCTGAGCCGTTCCCTTGATCCAAGCGATAACGCATGAAGCTGCTCGCCGTCCGCCGTTTGTTCCGTATCCAGCGCGTCGTAATCCGCTACCGCCTCGATGACCTGCTGTTCGCCCTGCCCTTGCCATGGTTCCTGCTGGCGGTGCGCTATGTGCTGCCTTGGCGCTGGTTCCCGCGCAAACAGCTGGAGTTGAGTCGAGGCGCGCGCCTGCGCCTGGCGTTGCAGGACCTGGGGCCGATTTTTATCAAGTTCGGGCAGATCCTCTCCACGCGCCGCGACCTGCTGCCCGAAGACATCGCCGACGAACTGATGCTGCTGCAGGATCGCGTGCCGCCGTTCGATTCCCAGCAGTCGATGAAGCTGATCGAAGAGCAACTGGGCAAGAAGATCAGCGAGGTGTTCAGCCGCTTCGACGTCGAACCGCTGGCCTCGGCCTCGGTGGCGCAAGTGCACGCCGCGCAGTTGAAGAGCGGCGAAGAAGTGGTGGTGAAGGTGATTCGCCCGGGCCTCAAGCCGATCATCGGCCAGGACCTGGCGTGGCTGTTTATCCTGGCCCGCGCCGCCGAACGTTTCTCTGCCGATGCGCGCCTGCTGCACCCGGTGGACGTGGTCGCCGACTACGAAAAAACCATCTACGACGAACTCGACCTGCTGCGCGAAGCGGCCAACGCCAGCCAGCTCAAGCGCAACTTCGAAGGCTCGCCGCTGCTGTACGTGCCGCAGGTGTACTGGGACTGGTGCCGCCCGAAAGTGCTGGTGATGGAGCGCATCTACGGCGTGCAGGTCACCGACCTCGCGACCCTGGCCGACCAGCGCACCGACATGAAGATGCTTGCCGAGCGCGGCGTGGAGATCTTCTTCACCCAGGTGTTCCGCGACAGTTTCTTCCACGCCGACATGCACCCCGGCAATATCTTCGTCAGCACCGTCAACCCGTGGAGCCCGCAGTACATTGCGATCGACTGCGGCATCGTCGGCAGCCTGACCCCGGAAGACCAGGACTACCTGGCGCGCAACCTGTTCGCCTTCTTCAAGCGCGACTACCGCCGCGTGGCGCAGTTGCACATCGATTCGGGCTGGGTGCCGGCGGAAACCAAGCTCAATGAATTCGAAGCGGCGATCCGCACCGTGTGCGAGCCGATCTTTGAAAAACCCCTGAAAGATATCTCCTTCGGCCAGGTGCTGATGCGCCTGTTCCAGACCGCGCGGCGCTTCAATATGGAAGTGCAGCCGCAACTGGTGCTGCTGCAAAAAACCCTGCTCAACATCGAAGGCCTGGGCCGTCAGCTGTACCCGGACCTCGACCTGTGGAACACCGCCCAGCCGTTCCTGGAACGCTGGATGCGCGAGCGGGTCAGCCCGAAAACCCTGCTGGGCAACCTGCACAGCCAGTTCGAACAGCTGCCGCACCTGGCCAACATGACCCGCGACCTGCTGGAGCGCATGTCCCAGCCCCATGCCAAAGACCCCGCACCGCCCTGGCAGAAGCGCAAGGACGACTGGTTCCTGCGCCTGCTGGGGGCCGCGCACCTGGTCGGTGGCGTGATGCTGGCCATTGGCGGGCCGCTGAACCAACTGGGCCACTGGCCGGCCGGCATCATGGTCGCCGTGGGTGTTTATCTGATCGTGCGTCGATAGCCAATCCGGTTATACACTGTCGCAAATTGCCGGAGCCGAAAATGAAAGACTGGCTGGACGAGATCAAGTGGGACAGTGACGGCCTGGTGCCGGCCATTGCCCAAGACTACAAGACCGGGCGCGTGCTGATGATGGCCTGGATGAACCGCGAGGCCCTGAGCCTCACCGCCACTGAGCAGCGCGCCATTTACTGGTCACGTTCCCGTGGCAAACTGTGGCGCAAGGGCGAAGAGTCCGGGCACGTGCAGACCCTGCACGAGATGCGCATCGACTGCGACGCCGACGTGGTGATCCTCAAGGTCGAGCAGATCGGCGACATCGCCTGCCACACCGGCCGCCACAGCTGCTTCTATCGCGTGTTCGAGAACGGCGAATGGAAGGTCGTGGAGCCGGTGCTCAAAGACCCGCACGCCATCTACTCGGCAGGACACTGACCATGAGCGATACCCTCAACCGTGTGGCCCAGGTGCTGGAGGACCGCAAAGGTGCGGACGCCGACAGCTCCTACGTCGCCAGCCTGTACCACAAGGGTCTGAACAAGATCCTGGAAAAACTCGGCGAAGAGTCCATCGAGACCATCATCGCGGCCAAGGACGCGCAAATCAGCGGCGATTGCAGCGATGTCATCTATGAGACCGCCGACTTGTGGTTCCATAGCCTGGTCATGCTCGCCCAACTGGGGCAGCATCCACAGGCCGTGCTGGATGAACTGGACCGTCGCTTCGGCTTGTCCGGGCACGCCGAAAAGGCATCGCGCCCGTCCGCCTGAATAACTTTTACTAGAGGATTTGCAGCATGGGCATTTTTGACTGGAAACACTGGATCGTCATTCTGGTAGTGGTGGTACTGGTATTCGGCACCAAGAAACTCAAAAACCTCGGCACCGACGTGGGCGAGTCGATCAAGGGCTTCCGTAAAGCCATGAACGACGATGATAAGCCTGCCGACCCGGCCGCCAACCCGGTGCCACCGGCCCAGCCTGTACACCCCCAGGCCACCCAGCCGATCACCGAGCGTCGCACCTTCGACGTGCAGGCTGAAAAAGTCGAAGAGCCGACCCGCAAAGACTCGTGAGCACTGACTAATGTTTGGTATCAGCTTCTCTGAACTGCTGCTCGTCGGCCTGGTTGCCTTGCTGGTACTGGGGCCGGAACGCCTGCCCGGTGCCGCACGCACGGCCGGCCTGTGGATCGGGCGCCTGAAACGCAGTTTCAACGCCATCAAACAGGAAGTTGAACGGGAAATCGGCGCCGACGAGATCCGTCGCCAACTGCACAACGAACATATTCTGTCGTTGGAACAGGAAGCCCGGAAGATCCTGTCGCCGGTGCAGGAGCCCGCCAAACCGGTGGAGCCTGTGGCCGAGCACAGCATCGCGCCTGCGCCAGCGGTGGATACCCAGCCCGCCGCCCCGACCCCGACCGCTCCAACCGAGCCTGCGCCGACGCCCGCTGCGTCGCCCGCGCCCCATGACCCTACATTGCCGCCGCGAGCCCCATGAGCGCTGATAAACCGGAAAACGACCAGCATATGCCGCTGGTCTCGCACCTGACCGAGCTGCGGACCCGCCTGCTGCGTTGCGTGGCCGCGATCTTCGTGATCTTTGCCGGGCTGTTCGCCTTTACCCAGCAGATCTACACCTTCGTCTCCACGCCGCTGCGCCAGTACCTGCCGGCCGGCGCGACGATGATTGCCACCGATGTGTCATCGCCCTTCCTCACACCGTTGAAGCTGACGATGATGGTCTCGCTGTTCCTGGCGATCCCGGTGATCCTGCACCAGATCTGGGGCTTTATCGCGCCGGGCCTGTACAAGCATGAGAAGCGCATCGCCGTGCCCTTGCTGGTGTCGAGCATCCTGCTGTTCTACACCGGCATGGCCTTCGCCTACTTCCTGGTGTTCCCGTTGATCTTCAAGTTCTTCGCCGCCGCCACCCCGGCCGGCGTGGAGATGATGACGGACATCACCAGCTACCTCGACTTCGTGATGACGCTGTTCTTCGCCTTTGGCGTCGCCTTCGAAATCCCCGTGGCCGTGGTGTTGCTGGTGTGGATCGGCGTGGTCAACGTGCAGTACCTGAAGAAGATCCGCCCGTACGTGATCATCGGCTGCTTCGTGGTCGGCATGATCCTCACGCCGCCGGACATCTTCTCCCAGACCCTGCTGGCCGTGCCGATGTGGATGCTGTTCGAGATCGGCATCCTGTTCAGCGGCCTGATCAGCAAGCGTGGCGATCACCCGGATGACCAACCCGCAGACGACGACCAGCCGCCAGCGACCCAGCCGTGAACCTGCTGCTGCTGTTCGATGCCGACTTTATCGCGGCCGACCGGGTGATCCTGCGTGATCGGCGCCTGGTGCATATGCAGGAAGTCCACCGCGCCGCCGTAGGCGACAGCCTGCGGGTCGGGCGCCTTGGCGGGTTGATGGGCAACGCGCAATTGCTGCGCCTGGAAGCCCGTGAAGCCGAACTGCAAGTGAGCTTCGACCAACCACCGCCGGCCAAACTGCCCCTGACCCTGCTGCTGGCCCTGCCACGTCCGAAGATGCTGCGCCGGGTCCTGCAAACCGTGGCGGCCATGGGCGTGCCGAAAGTGGTGCTGGTCAACAGCTACCGGGTGGAAAAAAGCTTCTGGCAGACCCCCTTCCTGGAGCCCGAGGCCATTCGCGAACAACTGATCCTCGGCCTGGAACAGGCGCGGGACACGGTACTGCCGGAAATCCTTATCGAAAAGCGCTTCAAGCCCTTCGTCGAAGACCGCCTGCCGGCCATGACCGCAGGCACCTTTGGCCTGATTGGCCATCCCGGCGACTACCCACCCTGCCCACGCGGCCTGGACGAACCGGTCACCCTGGCCATAGGCCCGGAAGGTGGCTGGATCCCCTATGAGGTGGACCTGCTGGCCAAGGCCGGCTTGCAGCCGGTGCAATTGGGCGCCCGCATCCTGCGCGTCGAAACGGCCGTCACCGCCCTGCTCGCCCGCCTTTTCTAACCACACCGCATAACCCTTTGGGAGGGGGCTTGCTCCCGATAGCGGCGGGTCAGTCAGCATTTCTGATACTGAACCACCGCTATCGGGAGCAAGCCCCCTCCCACAGGGGACAGCGTCGCTACAGAATTCCGTATGCAAGCCGATAACCCGTGAATAAGTCCAAGCCTTGTTCCAGGGGAGTTCGCAACATGTATCGTTGGTTAGCCGAAAAGCTGGGGAATGTCAGCGTCAAAACCAAGCTGGCGGTGGGCTTTGGCCTGGTATTGCTGTTGACACTGATGATCACCTTCACCGGCTGGAGCGGCCTGGGCGACGTGATCAGCCGTGGTGACAAGCTGGGTTACATCTCCAGCCTCAACGGCTTGACCAAAGACCTGCGCCTGGCACGCCTTGACTACGAGATGCGCCGTGGCGAACAAGGCCCGACCGCCGTCAGCGAACTGCTGAACAAGCTGGACACTGGCCTGAAGACCGCACGCAGCCTGATCGAACAACCCACGGATGCCGCCCTGGTCGATGAGCAATTGGTCGCCGTGGACCAGTACAAGCGCGCGTTCAACGATATGGTGCAGGCAGGCACCAACCGCGAAAATGCCCGCAGCAAGCTGGGCGATACCGCCGATAATGCGGTACTCAAGGTCAGCGAAGTGGAGAAATCCCTGCTGCAAGGCGACAGTGTCACGCTGTTCAACAGCGTGGTGGACCTGAGCAAACTGATCCAGCAAGCACGCTTCCAAGTACGGGGCTACACCTACAGCGGCAAGGTGGAGGCCGAGCAGCCCGCGCTGGATGCCATCGACAACGCGCTGAAAAAAATCACCAGCCTCACCAGCCAAATACCTGATCAGTATTCAGCCAACCTGCAACAGGCCAGCGTCTCACTGCAAGCCTACCGCGCCGCCGTCAGCCAATACCGCGACTCTCAAGTGGCCAGCGCAGCGGCACTCAAGACCATGTCTGCCCAGGGCGATATCCTGCTGGGCCACAGTGACAAACTGACGGTTTCCCAGACCGCGGTACGCGATGCGGATGCCGCGCAAGCCAAATACTTGCTGCTAACGGCCACCGTGCTGGCGCTGATCTTCGGCCTGGTTGCCGCCTGGGCCATCACCCGCCAGATCATCCTCCCCCTGAACCAGACCCTGCAGGTCGCCGAGCGTGTCGCGTCGGGCGACCTGAGCCACAACCTCACCTCCTTGCGCCAGGATGAGCTGGGCCAATTGCAACGCGCCATGCAAAGCATGACCGTGGGCCTGCGCGAGTTGATCGGCGGCATCAGCGAAGGGGTCACCCAGATCGCCAGCGCTGCCGAGCAACTGTCGGCCGTGACCGAACAGACCAGCGCCGGGGTCAACAGCCAGAAAGTCGAGACCGACCAGGTGGCCACCGCCATGAATGAAATGGCCGCTACCGTGCAGGAAGTGGCGCGCAATGCCGAGGAAGCCTCCGAAGCCGCAGTGGCCGCCGACCAGCAGGCCCGCGAAGGCGACAAAGTGGTCGGCGAAGCGATCGCCCAGATCGAACGCCTCGCCACTGAAGTCGGCAACTCCACGGTCGCCATGGCCGATCTGAAGCGCGAAAGCGACAAGATCGGCAGCGTGCTCGATGTGATCAAGTCCGTGGCCCAGCAAACCAACCTGCTGGCGCTCAACGCAGCCATTGAAGCGGCACGGGCCGGTGAGGCCGGACGCGGTTTCGCGGTGGTGGCCGATGAAGTACGCAGCCTGGCCCAGCGCACCCAGAAGTCCACCGAAGAGATCGAAGAGCTGATCGTCGGCCTGCAAAGCGGCACCCAGCAGGTAGCGAACATCATGGACAACAGCCGTGGCCTCACCGACAGCAGTGTCGAGCTGACCCGCCGCGCCGGCAGCGCCTTGGAGAACATCACACGTACGGTCTCGACCATCCAGGCGATGAACTCCCAGATCGCCACCGCCGCCGAGCAGCAAAGCGCCGTGGCGGAAGAGATCAATCGCAGTGTGTTGAACGTGCGCGATATCTCCGAGCAGACGGCTTCGGCCAGTGAAGAGACCGCCGCATCGAGTACCGAACTGGCGCGCCTGGGCACTCATCTCCAGGCGCTGGTCGGCCGCTTCAGGGTCTGACCCCTTCCCCGCGTGGCGACCCGCCCTGGGTCGCCGCCTGCAATCTGTGAAATTTCCTACGCATTTATCAGCCCCACCTCTGCGCCGAGAGAACTAGCGTTCAATTCAGCTCAATGTGCCTGCGCACGTTGAGAACGCCCACTGTTCACTTGTCGGAGGTTGATCATGCTTCGTCGAATGACTTACCTGCTGGGTGACGCCAGTGTCACTCTCAAACTGGCCCTGGGCTTCTCCCTGGTCCTGGCATTGAGCCTTGTGATTGCCGTGACTGGCTGGCAAGCGCTGGCCGCGTCCCTTTACCGCTCGCAGACCCTGACCGTGCTCGCGCAACTGGCCGTGACGGGTGAAGAACTGCGGGCCGACAGAATCGTCTACCGAACCCTGGACGATACCAACAGCCTCAACAAATTGAGCGTGAGCATAGAAAAAATCGACGGATTCCTGAGCGAGCTTTCCAACCGGCTCAAAGTCCCCAAATCCATTCAATACCTGCAGGAGATGACCCGCCTCTCCGCAACGTTCAAAACCACGCTCAAGGAGGTGCCCGCCCTGGTCGAGAAACGTGAGAGTGCCCGTGAACAACTGAAGCAGAGCTCCGTACGCACCGGCGACGTGCTGGCACAACTGGCCAGCGACTTACCCGACCAGGAGGATGAAAAAGCCCTCGATGCCATCGAAAACCTGCGCCAGGCCATAGAGCAGGCGGAGGATCGCGCCCAAACCCCTGCCTGGGCCGCCAGCTCGCTGGATGCCTACGCCCAGGCCGTCAGCGACGCCGAGCGCAACCTCGAACTCGCCCAGGCTGGCGTAGCAAAATTGCCGGTCGACAGCGGCGCCCTGAAAAATACCGTGCTCAGTATCCGCACCCACCTCACACGCCTCAAGGACACGCAACTCACAACCGAGGGCGCGCAAAAGCAATTGGAACAGCAACTGGACGAACTGCTCGCCCAGAGCGACCTCTTGAGCCAGGACCAGACTCAGCGGCGCGAACGCGAAGCCGAACAGGCCCGCACCCAAACCCTTGGTACGACCGCTGCCGCCTTGCTGCTGGGCACTCTGGCAGCCTGGCTGATTGCCGGGCAAATCGTGAAACCGCTGCGCAAAGCGCTGTCCGCTGCCAATCGCATTGCCCAAGGCGACCTGAGCCAAGATGTGCAGTCCCGACGGCGTGACGAGTTGGGTCAACTGCAACGCAGCATGAGCCAAATGACGCTGAACCTGCGGGGGCTGATTGGCAACATCAGCGACAACGCGCGGCAAATTGCCAGCGCCGCCGAGGAGCTCTCCACCGTGACCGAACAAACTCGCGCAGGGGTGAATAATCAGCGCGATGAAACCGAGCAGGTCGCCGCCGCCATGAATCAGATGCTCGCCACCGCCCAGGAGGTTGCACGCCACGCCGAGCAGGCTTCGCTCGCCGCCGGACAGGCCAATCAACAGACTGAGCTGGGCGATCAGGTGGTGACGGATGCCGTGGCGCAAATCGAGCACCTTGCCCATGAAATGGCGCGCGCAGGCCAGGCCATGATTGGGCTGCAACGGGAAAGCCAGAAAATCAGCAGCGTGCTGGATGTGATCAAGTCCGTGTCACAGCAGACCAACCTGCTGGCGCTCAACGCCGCGATAGAAGCCGCACGGGCCGGCGAGGCCGGTCAAGGCTTCGCGGTGGTCGCCGATGAGGTGCGCGGTCTCGCCCAACGGACCCAGCAGTCCGCCGAGGAGATCGAAGAGCTGATTGGCGGCCTGCACAGCGGTACACAACAGGTGGCCGACATCATGGACTACAGCCGCACCCTGACCGACAACAGCGTCGGCCTGGCCCGTAATGCCGGGGACTCCCTGACGGAGATCGCCCGCACGGTGTCGGTCATCCAGGAAATGAACCCGCAGATCGCCGCTGCCGCCGAGGAGCAAAGTGCGGTGGCCGAAGAGATCAATCGCAGCGTATTGAAGGTACGCGACGCCTCGGAGCAAACCGCCGCCGCCAGTGAGCAGACGGCAGCGGCCAGTATCGAACTGGCGCGGCTGGGAACGGATTTGCAGCAATGCGTGGGGCGGTTCAAGGTATGAACGCCCCGCGCCCTATAGCACCTGGCGCAGGAACGCCTGGGCGCGCGGGTCTTTGGGCGCCGCGAAGAACTCGGCCGGGGCCGCATCTTCCAGCAACTTGCCATGATCGAAGAACAGCACCCGGTCCGCCACTTCACGGGCAAAACCCATTTCGTGAGTGACGCAGACCATGGTCATGCCTTCCAGGGCCAGGGTCTTCATCACGTCCAGCACTTCGCCGACCATTTCCGGGTCGAGGGCCGAGGTGGGCTCGTCGAACAGCATCACCTTGGGCTCCATCGCCAACGCCCGGGCAATCGCCACGCGCTGTTGCTGGCCGCCGGAAAGCCTTGATGGAAACTCGTTGGCTTTCTGCGCAATGCCGACCTTTTCCAGCAGCGCCAGGGCCTTGGCTTCGCGCTCCTTCTTGCCGCGCTTGCGCACGACTTTTTGCGCCAGGCACAGGTTTTCCAGCACGGTCATGTGGGGGAACAGGTTGAAGTGCTGGAACACCATGCCGACTTCACGGCGATAGGCATTCACATCGGTTTTCGGGTCGGCCAGTTGCAGGCCATCGATGCTCACCGAGCCCGAATCGAATTCTTCCAGGCCATTGAGGCAACGCAGGAACGTGGACTTGCCGGAGCCGGACGGGCCGATCACCACCAGCACTTCGCCCTTGGCCACCTGGGTGGTCACATGGTCCACCGCGCGCACCACATGCCCGCGGGTATCGAAGACTTTTACCAGATCGCGGACTTCAATCACTTTGGGCGAGCCTCCGCTCAAGCCGGCTGGCCATTTTCGACAGCGGCAGGTTGATCAGCAGGTACAGCCCTGCGACGCAGAACAGGATTTCAAACGGCGAGAACGAGGTGGTGATCACTTCGCGACCGCTTTTGAGCAGCTCGGTAATCGCGATCACCGAGACCAGCGAGGTGTCTTTCACCAGGCTGATAAATTGCCCGGCCAGCGGCGGCAACACGCGCTTGAAGGCCTGCGGCAGCACCACATGACGCATCGACTGGCTGGCGCTCAGGCCCAGGGAGCGAGCCGCCTCGTTCTGGCCACGGGTGATGGACTGCACGCCGGCACGGACGATTTCCGCCACATACGCGCCGGTGAACAGCGACAGCGCGGCGATCCCGGCGAATTCCCGGGACAGGTTGAGCACCGTGCCGATAAAGAAGTAGAAAATAAAGATCTGCACCAACAGCGGCGTGCCACGCACCAGCTCGACGTAGATCGTCGACAGATCGCGCAGGGTCGGGTTATTGGACAGTCGGCACAACCCGGTGGCAAGACCGATCGCCAGGCCGAGAATCCCGGATACCACCGACAGCCACAACGTGGTCCACAGGCCCCACATCAAGGGGCCCAACGCCCAATGGCGGTTAACCCCGATGACGTCGCCTTCGGCCACATCATCGCCGCGCGCCACTTGCAGGCTGTTGTCGGCCACGCTCACGCGCTGTTCGACGCCGGCATCGTTGCGCAGGGTGACTTCGGCCACATCGCCCTTGCGGACCAGCTCCACGACAGTGGAGATGTCCGCAGCGCGCTGGGACTCTTCGGCCTGGTAGGCGAAGTATTGCGGGACCCGGTTCCAGCGCCACTCGTAGGACATCAGCGAGGTGGCGTAATACAAGGCGCCGGCCAGGCCGACCAGCACGACGACGGTCAGCAGGTGCCAGGGCCATTGGGCTTTTTTCTGTTTCATCTACTCAGCATCCAAAAAAATCGAGGCCCGCACACCTGAGGTGGCGAGCGGGCTCCCCACAGCAAGCCCTCTCACACCAGAAAACAGTCCCGCTTTATTCCATGTCCTTGAGCCACTCGGAGCTCTTGAACCACTTGTCATGGATGCGATCGTAGGTGCCGTCGTTCTTGATCTGGTGCAGGAAGTTGTTGATGAAGTTGATGCTGTCGTAGTCACCCTTCTTCAGGCCGAACGCCAGGGGTTCAAAGGTGAAGGGTTCTTCGAGGAACACCAGCTTGCCGTTACCGACTTTTTTCTCGGCGACCACGTTGTACGGCGCGTCATACACGAAGGCATCGGCCTTGCCGTTGACCACGTCCAGCACACCTTCCTGCTCGTTGTCATAGCCGTGGTACTTGGCCTTGGAGATCAGCTTCTTGGCGACCATCTCACCGGTGGTGCCGAGCTTGGAGGTCAGGCGGTACTTCTCGTCGTTCAGGTCTTTGTAGGACTTGATGGTGCCTTCCAGCTCCTTGCGGATCAGCAGGGTCTGGCCAACCACAATGAAGGGTTCGCTGAAGTTCAGGCGCAGGTTGCGTTCCTGGGTCAGGGTCATGCCACTGCCGATCATGTCGAACTTGCCGGTGAGGAACGCCGGGATGATGCCGTCATAGCCGGTGGACACCAGCTCCAGCTTGACGCCCATGGACTTGGCCATGGCCTTGAGGATATCGACCTCGAACCCAATGATTTCGCCGCGTTTGTCGGTCATTTCGAACGGCATGTAGGTCGGGTCCATGCCGACTTTCAGCGTGCCGCGCTTGACCGCATCATCGATGGCACCGGCCTGGGCGGCATTGGCCGAAACCAGCGCGGCGACGCCGAGCAGCAGCATCGAAAGATACTTTTTCATCATCAAGTCCCCTGAACGATTCTTATACGGTCGGCGCGCAAAAGGGCTGCACCAATTCGGGGTGCGATCCTAACCCACTCATTGCCTGTCACAAAGGTTTCACGGGTATTTGTTATCTGCGTATGTCGGAAAAGTCCCACAACAACGCAGCCAGCTGCTGGGATAGACGCTTGCGTTGGCAGCGCTGGCAACGGATTGATGTGTAAGAAGTTATGACTTCCAGTCGACCTCTACCAGCCAGTCCATGTCCTTGAACCACTTGTCGTGCAAGCGATCGTAGGTCCCGTCCTGGGCGACTTGATTGAGGAAATGGTTGATCCAGTTGAGGCTGTCAAAATCGCCTTTCTTCACGCCAAACGCCAAGGGCTCAAAGGTGAACGGCTGTTCAAGCGCCAGCAGCTCGCGGTTTTCCGGCAGGCTCAGGGCGATCAGGTTGTAGGGCGCATCATAAATAAAGGCATCGGCGGCACCGTTCACCACTTGGCGCACAGCTTCCCGGGGCGTTGCAAAACTGCTCAAGCGCGCCGCCCCCAGGAAGCGTTGCGCCGCCGCCTCGCCAGTGGTGCCCTGGACGGTGGTGACACGGTAAGTGGCGTCGTCCAGGTCTTCGACACTGGCGACCTTGTCCTTCAGGCTGGGGTGCAGCAACACGGTTTGCCCCACCACGATAAAGGAGTCGCTGAAATTCAGCTTCAGGTTGCGCTCCTGGGTGACGGTCATGCCGCTGCCGATCAGGTCGAACTTTTTCGCCTGCAGCCCAGGCAGCAACTCGGTATAGGGCACGCTGACCAATTCAAGCTCAACGCCCAGGGCCTGGCTCATCACCTTGAGCAGGTCGATTTCAAAGCCAACGATACGACCCTCTTTATCGGTCATTTCAAAGGGGACATAGGTGGGCGTAGTACCCACTTTCAACACACCACGCCGAACCGCATCGTCGATGGCACCGGCCTGCACCAGACCAGCGTGAATCAATGCAATAACGCCGATCAGCAATGCCGAACAATACCTTTTGATCATGAATCCCCCTGTGACCGAGTCAAATTTGGGGGGCGATCCTACCCCACTCGCGGGCACGCAAATACGCCTCGGACAAGGGACTTTTGTTTCGAAATAACAAGGAGTTAGGGCGGTAGAAAAACGCTGTAGGACCAGCGCTTCGAACGCCCCCGAAGTGAACCCTCGGGGGCGTCTGAATCAGGCCGGTTGGGCCTGGGACGACAGCGGTTGCAGCGGCAGTAACGGCGCGTGCGGGTCGGCCTTGATCGAGTTCCGCCAGGCAGCGAGCCACTCGGCATGCCCTTCGCTCCAGACCTGCTCATGCAAGCGGGCCAGGGCTACCGGGTCGCTGAGCAACGCCAGGCGTTCGCCGTTGTTGAGGCCGGCAGGGCCGACTTTCAACGCGTGGCGCACACGTTCGGTACGCAGGTACTCGATGGGCTCGGCCTGACCGTGACGCGAGGTCGCCAGGGCACAGGCCAGTGCGTTCTGCTGCGGGTCGACCACCGAGCGCACAAAGCCGTCTTTCAGCGCGTGCCAACGGTTTTCGTGGGTGTACTTGTCGGTGGACAGCAACGCTTGCGGCGGATTGTATTCCTCAGGGATCAGGAACAGGCTCTCATCGCGGGACTTCAGTCCGAGGTTGACCCGGCTGGAGATCACCGACACCGGGATCGACAGCATCAACGAACCCACGATCGGCACCAGCCACCACAGGAAGCTCGGGTTCAACCACACCACCAGCAGGGCCCAGAAGAAGCCAAGCAGGGTCTGCGTGCCGTGACGCTTGATCGCTTCGCCCCACGGGGTGGAGTCGTCGTCACGCTGCGGCGAGTTCCAGGTCGCGGCCCAGCCGAGGAACGCGGCGAGCACGAAACGGGTGTGGAAAATCATCCGCACCGGCGCCAGCAGCATGGAGAACAGCATCTCCAGCAGCATGGACATCGTCACCTTGAACTTGCCACCGAACTCTTTCGCGCCCTTGGCCCAGATCAGGATGATGCTCAGCAATTTCGGCAGGAACAGCAGCACGATGGTGGTGGAGAACAGCGCCACCGCCTTGTCCGGGTGCCATTGCGGCCACAGCGGGTACAACTGGCGTGGCGCCATGAAGTACTGCGGCTCCATCAGGGTGTTGACCGCCAGCAAGGCCGTCGACAGCACCAGGAACAGGAACCACAACGGCGCCGACAGGTAGGACATCACACCGGTCAGGAACACCGCGCGGTGCACCGGGTGCATGCCCTTGACCAGGAACAGGCGGAAGTTCATCAGGTTGCCGTGGCACCAGCGACGGTCACGCTTGAGTTCATCCAGCAGGTTCGGCGGCAGTTCTTCGTAGCTGCCCGGCAGGTCGTAGGCAATCCACACGCCCCAGCCGGCACGGCGCATCAGCGCCGCTTCAACGAAGTCGTGGGACAGGATGGAGCCGGCGAATGCACCTTTACCCGGCAATGGCGCCAGGGCGCAGTGCTCGATAAACGGTTTCATGCGGATGATCGCGTTGTGACCCCAGTAGTGGGATTCACCCAACTGCCAGAAGTGCAGGCCGGCGGTGAACAGCGGGCCGTACACCCGGGTGGCGAATTGCTGCATGCGCGCATACAGGGTGTCCATGCCCGACGCACGCGGCGCGGTCTGGATAATCCCGGCATCCGGCGTGGCTTCCATCAGGCGCACCAGGCTGGTCAGGCATTCGCCGCTCATCACGCTGTCGGCGTCGAGAACCACCATGTACTTGTAGTCGCCGCCCCAACGACGGCAGAAGTCGTCGAGGTTGCCGCTTTTACGCTTCACGCGACGGCGACGGCGGCGATAGAAGATCTTGCCGAAGCCGCCCGCCTCTCGGCAGACGTCGAGCCAGGCTTGCTGCTCGGCGATGCAGATGTCGGCCTCGTTACTGTCGCTGAGCACGAAGAAGTCGAAACGATCGAGGTCACCGGTGGCGGCCACCGATTCGAACGTCGCGCGCAAACCGGCGAATACCCGCGGCACGTCTTCGTTGCAGATCGGCATGACCAGCGCGGTGCGCGCGTCTTTCGGGATCGGCTCGTCGCCGGCACTTTTACCGGAAATCCGGTATTTATCGTGGCCGGTGAGCAGTTCGAGGAAGCCCATCAATGCAGTCCAGAAACCGGCCGAGACCCAGCAGAACAGGATCCCGAACATGATCAGGATGCTGGTCTGCAGGGCGTAAGGCAGCACCTGGGTGGCGGTTTGCAGCAGGGTCTGGTTGCGGATCTCGTCGAAGTCGACCAGCGACCAGCCCTGGTAGGGCATGATGCCTTTCATGTACCAGCCGGCCACGATGGTCTGGCCGAGCATCAGCACCAGCAGGATATAACGACGAATCGAACCCACGGTACGCCAGCGGGCCGCCGGCAATACGCGCTCATCCTTCGGCGGGGTCGGCGGGTTGCTGCGGCCGGTGATCCGCCGCCAGCCGCGCACCAGGATATTGGTGCGCCACGGTTCAGGCACCACGCGGGTACGGCGGATGGGCGGCGTGGCCTTGAGGCACACGCGCCCACTGGCGTCGAGCCCGAGCATTTCGGCGTCTTGCAGCTCTTCGGCCGTGCTGAGGGTCAAGCGGGGACCCACCGACGCCTGGGCGGCGTCGACGGGTGCATCGAACGCCTTGGACGACAAGCGCTCGTGCAACTCGGTGAAGGATGTGCAGCCCGCCAACTCGGCGCGCTGCTCAGCGGTCATCGGAAGATGCGCCAGGTACTCGGAGAGAGTCTCTGGCTGGACTTGAGAATTACTCATCGGCAGGCAACTGATAGCTCCAGGTTTCGGTCAGGACTTGCTCGGTCTTGATCGGCTCCGGTGTGGCTGGGGCAGCTTCTGGCTGCTTGGCTTCCTTGTCTTTCGCGTCTTTCTTGGCCTGTTTCTCGTGTTGCTTGGCCAGGACCTTGTCGGCCTTCAGCACCTGGGTCGAAACATGCTCAGGCTCAGGCGGCGTGATGTCCTGGACCAGGGCTGCACGCATCTCGGTCGGCTTGCCTGCGTCCTTGATCTTCATACGCAGGGTCAGGCGCCAGCCTTTGGTGTGTTCGTTGTAGCGCACGCTGTTTTCTACCAGCTCGGCATTGTCACTCACGCTCACCTGGCTGCGCACCGGGGCGTCCGGCAGCAGTTTCTTCAGGGACGGGCCCTCGAAGTCCACCAGGTACGCCACGCTGCCATCCGGCTGACGGATCAGGTTGGATTGCTTCACATCACCGGTGGAGCGCAGGGTCTGCTTGACCCAGGCGCTGTCCGGCGAGTGGAACGCGGCATCATCGAGGGTCCAGTGCAGGCGGTAGGCCACTTCCAGCGGCTTGCCGACTTCCGGCAACTCCGCCGGGCTCCAGAATGCAACGATGTTGTCGTTGGTTTCGTCGGCAGTCGGGATCTCGACCAGGTCGACGGAGCCCTTGCCCCAGTCGCCTTCAGGCTCGATCCACGCGCTTGGACGCTTGTCGTAGTTGTCGTCGAGGTCTTCATAGTGGCTGAAGTTGCGACCCCGTTGCAGCAGGCCGAACCCACGCGGGTTCTCCACGGTGAAGTTGCTGACCGACAGGTGTTTAGGGTTGTTCAGGGGGCGCCAGATCCACTCGCCGTTGCCGGCATGGATCGACAGGCCGCTGGAGTCATGCAGCTCGCGACGGTAGTTGAGCACCTTGGACGGCTGGTTGGCGCCGAACAGGAACATGGAGGTCAACGGGGCAACGCCCAGTTTGCTGACCTTGTCACGCAGGAACATCTGGGATTTCACATCGACAACCGTGTCGGTGCCCGGACGCAGGATCAGGCGATAGGCGCCGGTCGCACGTGGGGAATCCAGCAGGGCAAAGATCACCAGGTGCTTGTCACCCGGTTTTGGACGCTCGATCCAGAACTCGGTGAAACGCGGGAATTCTTCACCCGACGGCAGCGCGGTATCGATCGCCATGCCACGGGCGGACAGGCCATAGACCTGGTCCTTGCCGACGACGCGGAAATAGCTGGCGCCGAGCATGGTCATGATTTCGTCTTGCTTGTCGCCCTTGTTGATCGGATACAGCACACGGAAACCGGCGTAACCCAGCTGCTCGGTGGCTTTAGGATCAAACTTCACGTCACCGAAATCGAAGCGAGTCGGGTCGTATTTGATTTCCTGGACGCTGTCGGCGGTCACTTCGTTGATTTTCACCGGTGTATCGAAATGCATACCCTGGTGATAGAAGGACAACTTGAACGGGGTGTTCTGATCGGCCCATTCGGCTTTTTCGTTGCGGAAACGAATCTTCTGGTAGTCCGCGAACTTCATTTCGCGGAATTCGTTCGGCAGATTGCTGCGCGGAGCTTCGTATTTCTGCCCGGCCAGCTCTTTTGCCTTGGCCGACACATCATCCAGACTGAATGCCCACAGTTGACCCGCGCCGAACAGGCAAAACAGGGCAGAGCCCGTCACCAGTGCGTTTCGTAACCGTTTGGCAGACAATTTTGGTGCATTACAGGGACTAACAATCACGAGCAACCCTCGCCGAAAACAGATCAAAAAACCAACGGCCAGCTATCTATATGCCAGGTTGGCGAGCATTGTTCCGACTCCCCTGGGGCAAAATGATTCCCCAGTGGTTACCGGACAAGTCTCTACCTAAGTCAAAAATGGACCAAACAACGCTGATCCCCGTAGCGCGCGATTATCTAGTAGCCCGCGAGACAACGCATCAGGGACAACGAAGTATTTGTAGCGAAACCCTACGTTTTTAGGCATTAAAGTCGTTTTTAATACATTCATGTCTGTAAGAGAAAGGTCACAGGGCCATCATTGACCAAATGCACCTGCATATCCGCACCAAAACGCCCCGAGGCCACCTTGCCATGCAATTGTTGCGCTTGTAACAGCAAGTGATCAAAAAGCGCCGCTCCCAGGGCCGGCGGCGCAGCGGTTGAGAAGCTTGGCCGCAGGCCGCTCTTGGTATCCGCCGCCAGGGTGAACTGCGACACCAGCAGCAATCCCCCATCGATATCCTTCAACGACAGGTTCATCTTGCCCTCGTCGTCGCTGAATACCCGGTAGTTAAGCAGCTTGTGCAGCAGTTTGTCGGCACTCTCGGGCGTATCTGCAGGTTCGACGGCCACCAGCACCAGTAAACCCTGGTCGATAGCCCCGACGATTTCGCCCGCCACTTCGACCCGGGCGCCACGCACCCGTTGCAGCAAGGCCTTCATGCTTCTTCTGGCGGAAGATCAAGCAGGCGCCGTGCCATTTCGCCGGTCGCGCGCACCAGTGCATCGGTAATCCCGGGCTCGGACGCCGCATGGCCTGCTTCACGGATGACCTGCAGTTCGCTGTTCGGCCAGGCCTGATGCAGCTCCCAGGCGTTATCCAGCGGGCAGATCATATCGTAGCGGCCATGGATGATGACGCCAGGCAGATGGGCGATCTTGTGCATATCGCGAATCAGCTGGTTGGGCTCCAGGAAGGAGTTATTGGTGAAGTAGTGGCATTCGATACGGGCGATGGACAGCGCGCGCTGAGGCTCGGAAAAGCGCTCCACGTGCTGCGGGCTCGGGCACAGGCCGAGCATGCGCCCTTCCCAGCCGGACCAGGCCTTGGCGGCGTGCATCTGGGCGATCTGGTCGTTGCCGGTCAGGCGCTTGTGGTAGGCCGCGATCATGTCGTGACGCTCATCGGCGGGAATCGGCGCGATGTAGTCCTGCCAGTAGTCCGGGAACAGGCGGCTGGCACCGGCCTGGTAGAACCATTCGATGTCCTGGGGGCGGGCGAGGAAAATACCGCGCACGATCAGGCCATGCACACGCTCGGGGTGGGTTTGCGCGTAGGCCAGGGCCAGGGTCGAGCCCCAGGAGCCGCCGAACAGCACCCATTTGTCGATGCCAAGATGTTCGCGGATGCGCTCGAGGTCGGCGACCAGGTCCCAGGTGGTGTTGTTTTCCAGGCTGGCGCGCGGGGTGGAACGGCCGCAGCCACGCTGGTCGAAGGTGACGATGCGGTACAGGTTGGGATCGAAATAGCAGCGGCTCTGGGCATCGCAACCGGCGCCAGGGCCACCGTGGATGAATACGACAGGCAAGCCTTCGGGGGAGCCACTTTCATCGACATACAGCGTGTGGGTGTCATCGACGGCCAGATCGTGCCGGGCGTAGGGTTTGATCTGCGGGTACCAAGTCTGCATTGCGCGCTCCGTAGGGGGTCGGGTTCATCCCTGGGGGGACGTCTTTTATTTTGCCGTCTGGCACTATAAACCCGAATTGTGCAATGAGCATGTCCTTGAGCGCTTAGAGCTGCGTCAGCAGTTCGCTCCTCAGGTAATCCAACAGGTAGCCGTACAGCCGATCCACCTCCGGGGCCTGGCCCTTTGCGCGTAGACAGCCGTGGACCAGGCCTTTGCCCGGATACAACAGTGCAGGCACACCGGCCTGTTGCAGGCGCTCGGCGTACAGCATGCCGTCGTCGCGCAGCGGGTCGAATTGGGCGACTGCGATCAAGGCCCTGGGCAAACCACTGAGATCCTCGGCCAACAGCGGCATGGCATAGGCCGATGGTTTATCCAAACCGCGCAGGTAGAGCGCCAGGTAGTAGTCGGTGTCGGCAGTGCTGAGCAGCGGCGCGTCCATGCAGTCACGGCGCGAGGGCAAATCGGCCGGGCCGCCCAGCCCGGGGTAAATAAGGACCTGGGCCCGCGGCATAGGCTGGCCATCATCGCGCAACCCCAGGCACAACGCCGCCGCCAGGTTGCCGCCCGCACTGTCACCGACCACTGCCAGGCGTTGCCGATCGATGGCGTGTGGCGCCTGTCCTTTCTGGATCGCCTGCCACACTGCGCGGCAATCGTCGTAGGCGGCCGGGAATGGGTGCTCGGGCGCCAGGCGGTAGTCGATGGCGATCACCAGCACCCGGAGGGCATTGGCCAGCTCGAAGCAGATGAAGTCATGGGAATCCAGGCCGCCGACCACCCAGCCACCGCCGTGTATATAGAGGAGACATGGCCAGCCATCGGCGGGTGGCGGTGCAGGGGGCAGATAACTGCGCACGTCCACGCCGGCCAGGGTGAAGTCCGTGAGCTGCAAGCCTTCCGGTTTCGGCGGGGTGAATGCCTGGCACATGCGCTGGTAACTTTGGCGCTGGCTCGTCAGGGAAGAGTCGGCGCAGGTGAAGGACTCGGTTTTTGCGACGAAGGCGGCGAGTTGCGGGGATATCGGGTACATACGCGATGATCTCTGGCGCGGCAGGTTCAAGGTCGGGGGTTTCCGATTGCGATGGATCAGTCACTTGATAGGTTGCCCGGCATGGCGCTATCGGGGCAGTCGTATCTACACATCTTCGGTGAAAGAATAATCTAAGGTAATGAAGTCCTTGTGGTGAGCGGGCTTGCCCCGCGCTGGGCTGCGAAGCAGCCCTAAAACCCCACACGCTGAGTACTAACAGAAAATCCCGGCGCCTTTATTGGGGCTGCTTCGCAGCCCAGCGCGGGGCAAGCCCGCTCACCACAGCGTTATGCGTCAACCCTCAAGATACCCATGGCTATCGGGGGCTGCACTTGGCTTAGGGTTTGAGGTAGGCCTGGAGCGACGCCAAGCCGTCGCTGCCATCAAATGCTGTAACCCCGGCCAACCAGCGCTGCAAATCCTCGGGGTGGTCGCGCAGCCATTGCCTGGCCACGTCCTGCGGTGACTGGCGCTCCATGATCGGCACCATCAACTGGCTTTCCTGGGCGGCGGTGAAGGTCAGGTTCTCGAGCAATCGGTTAGCGTTGGGGCAGCGTTCGGCAAAGTCCGGCGCGGTCACGGTGGAGACCGTGGCGCGCCCTTCGTCAGGACCGAACACGTCTTCGCTGCCAGTGAGATAGGCCATTTTCATATTGATGTTCATGGGGTGCGGGGTCCACCCGACAAATACCACGAACTCCTTGCGGTTCACTGCGCGCTGCACCGCCGCCAACATGCCAGCCTCACCGGAAGCCACCAGCTTGAAGCCGCCCAGGCCGAAGTGGTTGGTGTCGATCATTTTCTGGATATCGGTATTGGCGCCGCTGCCGGGCTCGATGCCGTAGATCTTGCCGCCCAGCTTGTCCTTGAAGCGGGCGATGTCGGCAAAGGTCTTCAGCCCGGCGTCAGCCACGTATTGCGGCACGGCCAGGGTGGCCTGGGCATCGGCGAGGCTGGGTTTATCAAAGACCTTGACCTGCCTGGCGGCCAGAAACGGCGCGATGTTGTTGTCCATCGCCGGCTTCCAATAGCCGAGGAACACGTCCAGGCGTTTATCGCGGATACCGGCAAAGATGATCTGCTGCACGGCGCTGGTCTGCTTGCTGTCATAGCCCAGGCCGCTGAGCAGCACGTCGGCCATGCCCGAGGTGGCGACTACATCGGTCCAACTGACCACGCCCATGCGAATGGATTTGCAGGAGACCGGTTCGGCGGCCATGGCTTGGGCACTGAGGAGTGCGGCGCCGGTGAGGGTCAACAGGCAACGGTTGAACAGTCTTTTCATGAAAGAGGTCTCACTCGGCAGCTTTTATTATGGGAAGTGGCGTCTGGTGCGCCATAACCACAACCTTACCGAGCGAGGCCTCTCCCAACACGACCTGTGGCGACTGTGAGTTGCACAGGGGCGACCGTTCGTCACTCGTAGCGCTTGCGCCCCCACGCCAGCAAGCCTTCCAGCAGCTGCTTCAACACCACTTGCGTCGGCTCGGCCAGATCCGGGCGATAGCGGAACGGCTCGAACTCTTCCATATACGTGCTCTGGCACAATTCCAGCTGCACCGCATGGATATCCTGCGCCGGATTGCCGTAATGGCGAGTGATATGCCCGCCCTTGAAGCGCCCGTTCAGCACATGGGTGTACTGAGGATGGGTGGCACAAATGGCCTCGAGCTGGCTCGCCAGTTCCGGATCGCAGGCGGCGCCGTTGAAGGTGCCGAGGTTGAAGTCCGGCAGTTTGCCGTCGAACAGGTGCGGGATCACCGAGCGGATCGAGTGCGCATCGAACAGCAGCGCATAACCGAACTCAGCCTTGAGCCGCGCCAGTTCCTCTTGCAGCGTGCGGTGATACGGGCCCCAGATCTTTTGCAGGTAACTGGCGCGCTCTGTCTCGCTCGGCTCCAGACCTTCGCGGAACAACGGCACGCCATCGAACAGGGTCGCCGGGTACAGGCCGGTGGTGGCACCGGCGTACAGCGGCTTGTCGTCCGAAGGCCGGTTCAGGTCAATGACAAACCGCGAGTACTCCGCCGACAGGGTGCTGGCGCCCAGTTCATCCGCGAAGTCATACAGCGTGGGGATGTGCCAATCGGTGTCCGGCAGGCTTTGCGCTTCGGGGATCAACCCGGCTTCCACCGCAGGCGTCAGGCGCAGGCCGGCGTGGGGCATGCTGATCAGCAGCGGCACACGGCCTTGTTTGAAGTTCAGAACCTTATCCACAGCAGTGCTCCTTATACAGTGACGTCGACGCCGTGGCGCACGACGCGTTTATCCAGCTCACCGCCCAGCCAATAGGCGAGGTCGGCGGGGCGATCAATCTGCCAGGCGACAAAGTCGGCCACCTTGCCCACTTCCAGGGACCCATGGGTGTCGCCCATGCCCAGGGCAGTAGCCGCATGTTGTGTGACACCGGCCAGGGCTTCTTCCGGGGTCATGCGGAACAGGGTGCAGGCCATGTTCAGCATCAGGCGCACCGACAACGCCGGCGAGGTGCCGGGGTTGAGGTCACTGGCGATGGCGATCTTCACACCGTGCCTGCGCAGGGCGTCCATCGGCGGCAGTCGGGTTTCGCGCAGGAAGTAGAACGCCCCCGGAAGCAACACGGCGACGGTGCCGGCAGCGGCCATGGCGATGGCGTCTTCTTCGGTCATGAATTCCAGGTGATCCGCCGACAGCGCGTGGTAACGCGCCGCCAGGCTGGAGCCGTGCAGCGACGACAACTGCTCGGCGTGCAGCTTCACCGGCAGGCCGAGTTGCCGGGCGACCTTGAACACCCGCTCCACCTGCTCGGTGGAAAACGCCAGGTATTCGCAGAACGCATCCACCGCGTCCACCAACCCCTGCGCCGCCAAAGCCGGCAGCATTTCATTGCAGATGTGCTCGATGTAATCGTCGGCGCGGTCCTTGTACTCCGGCGGCAATGCATGGGCCGCCAGGCACGTGGCACGCACGCTGACCGGCAGCGCTTCGCCCAGGCGCCGAGCCACCCGCAACATCTTGCGCTCGTTGGCCAGGTCCAGGCCGTAGCCGGACTTGATCTCCACGGTGGTCACGCCGTCACGCAGCAGGCTGCGCAGGCGCTTATAGGCGCTGGCGAAGAGTTCATCCTCCGTGGCGGCGCGGGTGGCACGCACGGTGCTGGCAATACCGCCGCCCTTGGCCGCGATGTCGGCATAGCTCACGCCCTCGAGGCGCTGCTCGAATTCGCCGCTGCGATTGCCGCCAAACACCGCGTGGGTGTGGCAGTCGATCAGCCCGGGGGTGACCCACGCGCCTTGCAGGTCATGCACCTGGGCGTAATCCGCCGTCGGTACTTCGCTGCGCGGACCGATCCACTCGATGAGCGAACCGGCGGTGACCAGGGCGGCATCCTCGATGATCGAGTATTTGCCCTGGGCCATGGTTGCGACGTGGCAGTGTTGCCAAAGGGTTTTCATCAACGCCTCCCTAAGTTATCGATGAGACAAGGCCGGGTCGTAATGGACCTTGGCCGCTTGCCCGGCGGCGGGCTTGACCCACAGCAGGTAGGCAACGACCAGCAACACGATCCACACCGCACCGACCAGCAAGGCCGCCTGGGTGTCCGGGAAGTAACCGAGCACGCCAAACACAAACAGCATGAACACGATGGCCGCAGCCGGCGCGCAGGGCCAGAACGGCACCGGGAATTTCAATTCGGCCACCTGCTCTTTCGTCATCGAGCGGCGCATGGCGACCTGGGTGAACAGGATCATCAGCCACACCCATACGGTGGCGAAGGTGGCAATCGACGCGATCAGCAGGAACACGTTTTCCGGGATCAGGTAGTTGAGCAGCACACCGCCGAGCAAGGCGGCGCCCATCACCACCACCGTCATCCACGGTACGCCTTGCCTGGACAACCGGGCAAAGCCCTTGGGCGCCTGCCCTTGCTGCGCGAGGCCGTACATCATGCGGCCGGCACCGAAGATGTCGCTGTTGATGGCCGACACGGCCGCCGAAATCACCACGATATTGAGGAGGGTCGCCGCCGAGCCTATCCCGAGGTTGCTGAAAATCTGCACGAACGGGCTGCCCTGGCTGCCGATCTGCGGCCATGGGTAGATGGCCATCAAGACAAACAACGTCAGCACGTAGAACAACAGGATGCGCAGCGGCACGGCGTTGATCGCCTTGGGGATCACGCGCTGCGGGTCCTTGGCTTCACCGGCGGTGATGCCGATGATCTCGATGCCGCCAAACGCGAACATCACCACGGCAAACGAGGCGATCAGCCCACCAATGCCGTTGGGCATGAAGCCGCCGTGGGCCCACAGGTTGCTCAGGCCGCTGGCCTGGGTTTCGCCGGCAGAATGAATGCCGAACAGCATGATGCCGAAGCCGCCGAGGATCATCGCCACGATGGCGCCGACCTTGAGCAGCGACAGCCAGAACTCCATCTCGCCAAAGACCTTGACGTTGCACAGGTTCAGGCCGCCGATCAAAAACACGATGCCGAGCACCCAGACCCAACGCGCGACCTCGGGAAACCAGAAGCCCATGTAGATGCCGAAGGCGGTGACGTCGGCGAGACAGACGATGATCATTTCAAAGGCGTAGGTCCAGCCCAGGATAAAACCGGCCAACGGGCCCAGGTAGGTGCTGGCGTATTGGCCGAAGGAGCCGGAGACCGGGTTGTGCACGGCCATTTCACCGAGGGCGCGCATCACCATGAACACCGCGGCGCCGCCGATCAGGTAGGCCAGCAGCACGGCGGGGCCAGCCATCTGGATGGCCGAGGCGGACCCGTAGAACAGCCCGGTGCCGATCGCGGAACCGAGGGCCATGAAGCGAATATGTCGGGCGCTCAGCCCGCGTTTCAAACCCTTTTCTTGCTGGTGCATTTCTCGTCCCTAATTATTTTTATCCTGAGAAAGTTGTTTGTGGTGAGCGAGCTTGCTCGCGCTCGAGTGGGAAGCGCTCGCGGCCTTTTTTGGGGCTGCTGCGCAGCCCGGCGCGAGCAAGCTCGCTCACTACAGAGAGCCATGCCGTCCTCCGAGCCGCTTACAGGCTCGGCAGCAACGTGGCCGGCACCAGCTCATTCAGGCAGCGGCTGGCGAGCAGTTCGCTGGCGGCGATGATGTCCGGGGCGAAGAAGCGGTCCTTGTCGTAGAACGCTACTTTGTCGCGCAACAAGCCACGGGCTTTTTCCAGTTTCGGCGAGGTTTTCAGGCCTTCGCGCAGGTCCAGGCCCTGGCACGCGGCCAGCCATTCCACCGCGAGGATGCCGCGGGTGTTCTCGGCCATTTCCCACAGGCGCTTGCCGGCAGCCGGGGCCATCGACACGTGGTCTTCCTGGTTGGCGGACGTCGGGATGCTGTCGACGCTATGGGGATGAGCCAATGCCTTGTTCTCACTGGCGAGGGCGGCGGCGGTCACCTGGGCGATCATGAAACCGGAGTTCACCCCGCCATTGCCCACCAGGAACGGCGGCAGTTGCGACATGTGCTTGTCCATCATCAGCGAGATGCGACGCTCGCTCAGGGAGCCGATTTCGGCGATGGCCAGGGCCATGTTGTCAGCGGCCATGGCCACCGGTTCGGCGTGGAAGTTGCCACCGGAGATCACGTCACCCTCAGCGGCAAATACCAACGGGTTATCGGACACGGCGTTGGCTTCGACCACCAGTACCTCGGCCGCCTGGCGCAACTGGGTCAGGCAGGCGCCCATGACTTGTGGCTGGCAGCGCAGGGAGTACGGGTCCTGCACCTTGTCGCAGTTCTGGTGCGATTGCGACACCTGGCTGCTCTCACCGAGCAGGTCACGATAGGCCGCCGCCGAATCGATCTGCCCACGTTGACCGCGAGCCGCATGAATACGCGCGTCGAACGGCGAGCGCGAGCCCAGCACCGCTTCCACGGTAAGGCCGCCGCACGCCAAGGCGCCGGCGAACAGGTCTTCGCCTTCGAACAGGCCACGCAGGGCATAGGCGGTGGACACCTGGGTGCCGTTGAGCAGTGCCAGGCCTTCCTTCGCGGCGAGGGTCAGCGGCGTCAGGCCGGCGACTTTCAGCGCGTCGGTGGCTTCCAGCCATTCGCCCTTGTAGCGCGCCTTGCCTTCGCCCAGCAGCACCAGGGACATATGCGCCAATGGCGCCAGGTCACCGGAAGCACCAACGGAGCCTTTCAGGGGAATATGCGGGTACACCTCGGCATTGATCAGCGCGATCAGTGCGTCGATCACCTGCCGGCGAATCCCGGAGAACCCACGGCTGAGGCTGTTGACCTTGAGCACCATGACCAGCCGCACCAGCGCATCGCTGATCGGCTCACCGACGCCGGCGGCGTGGGACAACACCAGTGAACGCTGGAGGTTTTCCAGGTCTTCGCTGGCGATGCGGGTCGAGGCCAGCAGGCCGAAACCGGTGTTGATGCCATAGGCGGTGCGGTTCTCGGCGAGAATCTGTTCCACGCAGGCCACACTCGCTTCGATCTGGGCCGAGGCACTGTCATCCAGACTGAGGGTTACCGGCTGCTGGTAGATGGCCCGCAGTTGGGCGAGGCTCAGTTGGCCTGGAATCAGGTTTAGCGCAGTCACATTCATACTCCTTGTGAATTATTCTTTTGAAATAAGTGTTCAGTGCAGATTCGGTAATGCGGTGTCCTTGAGTACCTTGGCGGCGGCCGCAATATCCGGCGCCAGCCAACGGTCCTGCTCATAGGCCGGCACCACTTCACGCAACAGGCGCCAGGCGCGAGCGGTACCCGCGCCGAAGCGCTGGTCTTTCAGGAATTCGAAGGCCTGGGCCGCCAGCAGGTACTCGATGGCGAGGATCTGGGTGACGTTGGACACTACCTGGTGCAGCTTGAGCGCGGCGTTGGTGCCCATGCTCAGGTGGTCTTCCTGCAGCCCCGAGGTGACGAAGTTGTCGAGCACCGCCGGTTGCGCCAACTGGCGGTTCTGTCCGCACAGCGAGGCGGCGACGTACTGCACGATCATCATCCCGGAGTTGACCCCGGGGTTGCTCACCAGGAACGCCGGCAGGCCACTGACGTGGGGGTTGATCAGGCGGTCGAGGCGGCGTTCGGCGACCGAGCCGATTTCGGCCAGGGCAATCGCCAGCAGGTCGGCGGCCAGGGCGACGGACTGGCCGTGGGGGTTGGCCTGGGACACCACGCGGTAGTGGTCCGGTGTGCCGAGCACCAGCGGGTTGTCGGTGGCGCTGTTGAGTTCGGTCTCGATCTGGCGAGTGGCGTGTTCCACCTGGTCGCGCGCCGCGCCGTGGATCTGCGGGATCGAGCGCAGGCTCAGGGCGTCCTGGGTGCGGATGCCTTTGCTGCTCGCAATCACTTCACTGCCATCGAGCAACGCACGCAGGTTGCGGCCGACATGCTGCATGCCCGGGTGCGGCTTGAGGGCGATGATTTCTTCGTCGAAGGCATCGATCTGGCCGCGCTGGGCCTCGAAGCTCATGGCACCGATCACGTCGGCCCATTGCAGCAAGTGATGGGCGTCGGCCAGGGCCAGGCAGCTCAGACCGGTCATGCACGGCGTGCCGTTGACCAGGCACAGGCCGTCCTTGGCGCCGAGGACCACAGGCTGCAAACCTTCTTCGTCCAGGGCTTGTTGCGCCGGCACGATCCGGCCGCCATAGCTCACATTTCCGACACACAGCAGCGCCACGCCGACATGGGCCATATGGGTCAGGTAACCCACCGAGCCCTGGGACGGTACTTGTGGCGTGATGCCGTGGTTGAGCAGCGCCAGCAGCGAATGCACCACCTGCGGATGCAGGCCGGATTTGCCGTGGCTGTAGTTGATGACCGCCGCGCAGATGATCGCGCGGGTCTGCTCGTCGCTGAGGACCGGGCCGACGCCACAGGCGTGACTCAACAGGGTATTGCGCGACAGCTGGCTCAGTTGCTCGCCCTCAAGGGACACGTTGCACAGCGCGCCCAGCCCGGTGTTCACGCCGTAGGCACGTTCGCCGCTGGTGACGATGCGCTGCACGATGGCCTGGGCATTGTCGATCCGCGCCCAGGCCTGGCCCGAGAGTTCGAGCACCGCACCGTGACGGGCCACGGCGACCACGTCCTGCCAGCGCAGGGGGATGTCGGCGATGATGATTTTTGCTGCCTGGGACATTGTTGACCTCTTCATATTCTCTACAGCTTTGCCGGCCTCATCGGGGGCAAGCCCCCTCCCACAGGGGAATGCATTGCAAATGTGGGAGGGCGCTTGAGCCTCACCACAGAACCTGGGTCAGACCACCGCCGCACGCCGCTGGACAAACCGATCCACGTACTCATCCGCCGGCGAATGCAGGATCTCCCTCGGCGTGCCGACCTGGATCAGCCTGCCGTCCTTGAGAATCGCAATGCGGTTGCCGATACGCACGGCCTCGTCGAGGTCGTGGGTGATGAATACGATGGTCTTGTGCAGGGTCTTTTGCAGCTCGAGCAACTGGTCCTGCATCTCGGCGCGGATCAGCGGGTCGAGGGCGCTGAAGGCTTCGTCCATCAGGATGATGTCGGTGTCAGCGGCCAGGGCGCGGGCCAGACCGACACGCTGGCGCATGCCACCGGAAAGCTGGTGCGGGTACTTGTTTTCGTAGCCCTTGAGGCCCACGGTTTCGATCCAGTGCAGCGCGCGTTCGGCGCAGACCTGCTTGGTTTCGCCACGCACCTTGAGGCCGTAGGCGACGTTGTCGAGCACGCTCTTGTGGGGCAGCAGGCCGAAGCTCTGGAACACCATGCTGATCTTGTGCCGACGGAATTGGCGCAGGGCGTCCATGTCCAGTTGCAGGATGTCTTCGCCGTCCACCAGGATCGCGCCGCTGGTGGGGTCGATCAGGCGGTTGAAGTGGCGCACCAGCGTGGATTTGCCCGAGCCCGACAGGCCCATGATCACGAAGATCTCACCGGTGCCGATGCTCAGGGACAAATCGTTCACGCCGACCACGCAGCCGGTCTCGGCCAGCACCTGGTCCTTGGTCTTGCCCTGGCCGACCATGGCCAGTGCGTCCTTGGCGCGGGCGCCGAAGATCTTGAAGACGTTTTTAACTTCGATTTTGCTGACAGTAGTCATTTGCTCGCCTCATGCCGTGGACGACCATAGGCCTGGGTAATGCGGTCGATGACCACGGCGAGAATCACGATCGCCAACCCGGCTTCGAGGCCACGGCCGACGTTGAGGGTCTGGATGCCGACCAGGACATCTTCACCCAAGCCACGGGCGCCGATCATCGAGGCGATCACCACCATCGACAACGCCATCATGGTGGTCTGGTTGATACCGGCCATGATGCTCGGCAGCGCCAGCGGCAATTGCACGCCGAACAGCTGTTGCCAGCGGTTGGCACCAAAGGCGTTGATGGCTTCCATGACTTCGCCGTCGACCTGGCGAATCCCCAGGTCGGTCAAGCGAATCAGCGGCGGCGCGGCATAGATCACCGTGGCGAAAATCGCCGGCACCTTGCCCAGGCCGAACAGCATCAGCACCGGGATCAGGTACACAAAGCTGGGCATGGTCTGCATGATGTCGAGCAGCGGCATCAACACCGAACGCAGGCGATTGCTGCGCGCCGACAGGATGCCCAGCGGGATGCCGATCAACACCGAGATCACCGTAGCGACCATCATCAGCGCCAGGGTCTGCATCAGCTTGTCCCACAGGCCGACCGCGCCCACCAGGAACAGCAGACCGACGATCACCGCCGTGGTCAGCACCTTGCGGGTGGCATGCCAGGCAACGGCGCCGACGATGGCCAGCATCAGCCACCATGGGGCGGCGCGCAGCAGCCCTTCCAGGTTGACGATGGCCCACAGCAGGGTGTCGGAGATGTGCCGGAACACATCGCCGTAATTGGTAACCAGTGAATCCACCCAACCATTGACCCAGTCGGCGATGGAAAACGTAAAACTCTCAGGAAACATAGCGTGCTCTCGATCCAGTGGGTTGTGGCCAGGCGCCCGGCCACCCCTGAGGGTAGCCGGGCACACTTGACCTACAAGGCCGCGTCGATTTTCTTGGCTGCCTCGTCACTCACCCAGGCGTGCCAGACTTCAGGATGTTCCTTGAGGAAAATTTTCGCCAGTTTCGGCGACTCAATGCGCTCCTTGGCCATGCGCCCCAGGTTCTGGTTCAGCAGGTCGATGGGCAGGTTGACTTTTTCCAGCACGGCCACCAGTTCCGGGGCTTGCTCGTGGAAGGTCTTGGACAGGCCGACCTTGATGCTCACGGTCTTATCCACACCGGGTTTTTCTTCCAGCTTGACCAGGTCGACCTGGCCCATCAGCGGGGTTGGCGACCAGTAGTAGAACAGGATCGGCTCGCCACGCTTGTAGCTCGACAGCACCGCCGCATCCAGCGCCGGGCCGGTGCCTGGGCGGAAGTTGGTGTAGGTGCTTTCCAGGCCGTAGCTCTTGAGCATTTCGCTGTTGTCCAGCTCGCAGGTCCAGCCGGCCGGGCAGTTGTAGAAACGGCCCTTGGACGGTTCTTCCTGGTCCTTGAACACCGCGGCGTACTTGGCCAGGTCGGCGATGTTTTTCAGGTCCGGCGCCTTGGCTTCCAGCTTGCGCTTGGCGTCGCCTTCGATCACGTAGCGCGGTACGTACCAGCCTTCGACGGCGCCCACCACCGGGGCACCGACACCGACGACTTTGCCGGCCTTCTCGGCCTTGTTCCAGACTTCGCTGCGGCCGACCCACTCTTCGGCAAACACTTGGATGTCGTTGCTGCTCAGGGCGTTTTCCATGGTGATGGAGTTGCCC
This sequence comes from Pseudomonas sp. GV047, assembly GCF_003058245.1. Lineage (NCBI taxonomy): Bacteria > Pseudomonadati > Pseudomonadota > Gammaproteobacteria > Pseudomonadales > Pseudomonadaceae > Pseudomonas > Pseudomonas sp. GV047. The sequence goes on from NZ_QCWA01000003.1 coordinate 377,129, forward strand.
GGCAAACTGTCGGTTTTGCAGTCGTAGCCTTTTTCCAGCACGGTTTGCAGGATGTCGGTGAGCAACATGCCGCTTTCCCAGTTCAGGCCGGCGAATTTCACCGGTTTGCCGGATTCACACCAACCGGCCGCCTGGGCGCCAGCAGTGGCCAGCAAGCCCGCGGAAAACACGGTGGCCAACAGGGTCTTATGCATTTTCATTGTTGTGACGCTCCCAAATCTTGAAATGGATTACGGCAGTCAGTAGGCATCCTGCCCTGTCCACGTCCCATCAGGCCTGTGCAACCAGCCCGTTTGTCGTCGTCGGTGCAGCGCCCTGCTCTGTCGGCAGGGTCAGGTGTTCAGGCGTTGCGCGAGGCCACTTTTTCGCCGCCCAGTAATAGAGCGCGGCGGGAAGGACCAGGCCGATGATCCAGGAAATATCCACATCCCCCAGGGCCGCCACCAGGGGACCGGTGTAGAACTTGGTGGAGATGAACGGCAATTGCACCAGCACACCGAAGACATACACGCTGATACCGAGCAGGTTCCAACGGCCATAGCGCCCGTTCGGATCGGACAGCGCCGGCACGTCGTAGCGATCGCGGGTGATGCAGTAGTAGTCGACCAGGTTGATCGCGCTCCATGGGGTAAAAAACGCCAGCAGGAACAGGATGAAGGACTTGAACGCCCCCAGGAACGAGTGCTGCCCGAGCAAGGCGATCAGGGTCGCCGTACCGACGATGGCCAGTACGAAAAACAGGCGCTGCAAGCGCGTGACCTCGAGGCGACCGCGGAAGCCGCTGATGATCGTGGCAATGCACATGAAGCTGCCGTAGGAGTTCAGCGTGGAGATGGTGACCTTGCCGAACGCGATGCTGAAATACAGCAGCGCCGCAGTGGCTCCGGTACCGCCCAGGCCGACGATGTAGGCCACTTCGTGACCGGCAAATTGCCCGTTGGACATGGCCGCGGCAAACACGCCGAGGATCATCGCCACCTGCGCGCCAACCACCGAACCTGCGCCTGCGGCAAGAAAGGTTTTCAGCGAGGACGTGTTGCTCGGCAGGTAGCGTGAATAGTCCGCCACGTAAGGGCCGAAGGCGATTTGCCAGGATGCCGCGAGCGACACCGCCAACAGGAAGCTGCTCCAGCTGAAGTGGCGGATTTGCAGGAGCGCGCCTACGTCGGCCTGGCTCATCAGACGGCTGAACAGGTAGACAAAGGCAATCACGCCAATGACGCTGGCAACGCGGCCGATGAAGTGGATCACCCGGTAACCGAGCACCGTGACCAGCACGATGACACTGGCGAAGATCAGGATCCCGACGCTGTCGCTGACACCAAACAACTGGCCCAGGGCCTGGCCGGAAAGCACGGTGCCGGTTGCGGTGAAACCGAGGTACATCAGGCACACCAGCACGATCGGAATCGCCGCGCCGTACACACCGAACTGCACCCGGCTGGAGATCATCTGCGGCAGGCCCAGCCTGGGCCCTTGCGCCGCATGCAACGCCATCACGCCACCGCCCAGCAGTTGACCGAGCAACAGACCGAGCAACGACCAGAACACATCACCGCCCAGCACCACGGCCAGGGCCCCGGTGACGATCGCGGTGATCTGCAGGTTGGCACCCAGCCACAGGGTGAACTGGCTCAATAGACGACCGTGTCTTTCCGCTTCCGGGATGTAGTCGATCGAACGCCTTTCGATCAACGGGGTGGTGTCGTTTGCAGCCATGTGTATTCAACCTCTGATGGATTGTCCTGGGTTCGCCGCCATCGGGGGCAAGCCCCCTCCCACATCGGGTTACTTGATCATTGGAAGATTGAGGCCCTGCTCTTTGGCGCAGTCGATGGCGATCTGGTAACCGGCGTCTGCGTGACGCATCACACCGGTGGCCGGGTCGTTGTGCAGCACGCGGGCAATGCGCTCGGCCGCTTCGTCGGTGCCGTCACAGACGATGACCATGCCGGAGTGCTGGGAGAAGCCCATGCCCACACCGCCGCCGTGGTGCAACGAAACCCAGGTCGCGCCGCTGGCGGTGTTGAGCAAGGCGTTGAGCAACGGCCAGTCGGACACGGCGTCGGAACCGTCCTGCATGGATTCGGTTTCGCGGTTCGGGCTGGCGACCGAGCCGGAGTCCAGGTGGTCACGACCGATCACCACCGGCGCCGACAGCTCGCCGCTGCGCACCATCTCGTTGAACGCCAGGCCGAGCTTGGCGCGCTGCCCCAGGCCAACCCAGCAGATACGCGCCGGCAGGCCCTGGAAGCTGATGCGCTCGCGCGCCATGTCCAGCCAGTTGTGCAGGTGGGCGTCGTCGGGGATCAGCTCTTTGACCTTGGCGTCGGTCTTGTAGATGTCCTGCGGGTCGCCCGACAGCGCAGCCCAGCGGAACGGGCCGATGCCACGGCAGAACAGCGGGCGGATGTACGCCGGTACGAAGCCTGGGAAGTCGAAAGCGTTTTCCACGCCCTCTTCCTGGGCCATCTGGCGGATGTTGTTGCCGTAGTCGAAGGTCGGGATGCCTTGCTTCTGGAATTCCAGCATGGCTTTGACGTGCACCGCCATCGACTGCTTGGCGGCCTTGATCACGGCAGCCGGTTCGGTCTTGGCGCGGGCGCGGTATTCGTCCCAGGTCCAGCCGGCCGGCAGGTAACCGTTGAGCGGGTCATGGGCGCTGGTCTGGTCGGTGACCATGTCCGGGCGCACGCCACGCCTGACCAGTTCCGGCAGGATTTCCGCGGCGTTACCCAGCAGCGCGATGGAGATGGCCTTGCCTTCCTTTGTGTACTTGGCGATGCGGGCCAGGGCGTCGTCGAGGTCGGTGGCTTGCTCATCGACGTAGCGGCTGTTGAGGCGGAAATCGATGCTGACCTGCTGGCATTCAATGTTCAGCGAGCACGCGCCGGCCAATGTCGCGGCCAGAGGCTGGGCACCGCCCATGCCACCGAGGCCGGCGGTGAGGACCCAGCGGCCCTTGAGGTTTGAATCGTAGTGCTGGCGACCGGCTTCGACGAAGGTTTCGTAGGTGCCCTGGACGATGCCCTGGCTGCCGATGTAGATCCAGCTGCCGGCGGTCATCTGGCCGTACATGGCCAGGCCCTTGGCGTCCAGCTCGTTGAAGTGTTCCCAACTGGCCCAGTGCGGTACCAGATTGGAGTTGGCGATCAGCACACGCGGGGCATTGCTGTGGGTCTTGAACACGCCGACCGGCTTGCCGGATTGCACCAGCAGGGTTTCATCGTCATTCAGGTGGGTGAGGCTCTCGACGATCTGGTCGTAGCACTCCCAGTTGCGCGCTGCACGGCCAATACCGCCGTACACCACCAGCTCCTTGGGGTTCTCGGCCACTTGCGGGTCGAGGTTGTTCATCAGCATGCGCAGCGGCGCTTCAGTCAGCCAGCTTTTGGCGGTGAGCTTGTTACCGCGGGCGGCGCGGATTTCGACGTCACGGTATTTTGTAGGCTTGGTCACAACAAGAACTCCTCGGCGATCGATGCGCGAACATGGATGGTGCGAAGGAGAGTCTTACGCACACATCTTTACTTGTACATACAAGCATATGCAATCAAGCGGCCAACTTTCCGAGGGAGGTGTTAGGATTTTTCCGAAAAGCGTGTGCGAGCCTTGGAAATTAAGGCTTCGAGCCGTGATGAAATTTCTTGCGAAGGGGGTTTATAGCGAAGGAGGTGTGTCACGACAGCGCGGTTTTGCGCCGAGCTGGGGCGTTCGGTAACAAATTGGTGCAGGGACTGGAAACAGATTCTATAAGCGACACAAAAACAAATGTGGGAGGGGGCTTGCCCCCGATTGCGGTGTGTCAGCCCAGGATATACCGACTGATCCACCGCTATCGGGGGCAAGCCCCCTCCCACATTTTTTAATCGCGCTGAGTCAGTTCGATGATGCAGCTACGGCCAGTGATAGAGATGTCCAGCAAGCCAGCGTTACCGTCCACTTGCAGGCAATCGTGATGGCCCAGTACCTCGTCCAGCACCTTCACTTCATCCGCCACGCTGAACACCAGCACCGTCTGCGCCGTAGTGAAGAACCGCTGCACACCATCTACCCATTGCAACCGCGCATGGTAACGCTGGGGTGAGTAGATCAGGTTGAAGTCGCGGATCGGCCCGGTAATCAAGCGGCATGAAACCTGGCTGTCGCCTTTGAAGGCGAACGGTTGCAGCGGTAACAACCCGCGCTGCTCCTCGCCATCCACGGTCAGCACCATGCCTGCGCCTTTGATCACGGTGATCACGCGCTGGTAGCCGGCAAAGGTGGAAAACCCGCCAGACTCGCCGATATCGGCAATCGACAGGCGCCAGCCGAAGCCTTCCAGGCCCTCGCCGGCATCGCGGGTGATTTCTTCGGTACTGCCGCCGCCGTTTTTCCACGGCATGCGCACGTAATCGGCGGCGCGCCAGACTTTTACTGCACTCATTTACTGAACCGTCCTTCCAGGCTGTGGCGGGAACCGGGGTGGATCAAACGCGCGGCAGTCACCGGCTGACGGCCGGACCAGGTACGCCGGCGAATCAACAGGCACGGCTCGCTCGGCTCGATCTGCAGCAACTTGCACTCGGCAACGTCGGCGAGAATCGCCTCGACCACGTGCTCGCCTTCGGTCAACGGCGCCACTTGGTTGAGATAGGCATAGGGGGTTTGCAGGGTGAAGTCCTGTTGCAGGTATTCCGGCGCGACCAGGGCGTTGACGAAACGGTCCTCGATTTGCACGGGAATATCGTTTTCGTAATGCACGATCAGCGAGTGGAACACCCGCCCGCCTTCACGCATTTCCAGGGCGACGGCGCGTTCGGAACCGGCAGCCTCTTCACCCAGGGTGATGACCTGGCAGGTATGCCGATGACCGCGGGAGGCGATCTCATCGGCAATGTTGTGCACTTCGAACAGCGCCGACTGGCTCTTGGGCTCGGCGACGAACGTGCCGACGCCTTGCATGCGCACCAGCAAACCTTCGGCGGTGAGCTCGCGCAGGGCACGGTTGATGGTCATGCGGCTGAAGCCCAACTGGCTGACCAGTTCGCTCTCCGACGGTACGCGATAATGGGGCGGCCAGTTGCCGTTGAGGATCTGCTGGCTGATCATCTGTTTGACGCGGGCATACAAGGGCGCCGGACTTTCGTCCATGTGGGCAGCCAGTGAAGACTTGGCGGGCGGAGTCGGCACAGGGAATCCTTGCAAGGGGAAAAGATGCATAGATTGCCGGAGTTTACCGAGCAGGCAAACGTCTGTATATGTATATACAAATAAACACACGACCGGGGTGCTCTAATCATGTCCGCTTTCTTTGCCGAACGCGCGCTGCTGCCTAGTGGATGGGCCAACGATGTACGTCTTGAAGTCAGCGCCGATGGCCTGCTGACACAGGTTGAGGCCAACGCCAGCGCAGCCGGTGCCGAACGGCTCAGGGGCCCGGTATTGGCGGGCATGCCGAACCTGCACTCCCACGCCTTCCAGCGCGCCATGGCCGGGTTGGCCGAAGTGGCCGGCAACCCGAATGACAGTTTCTGGACCTGGCGCGACCTGATGTACCGCATGGTCGGCAAGATCAGCCCGGAGCAACTGCAGGTGATCGCGCGGCAGTTGTATATCGAGATGCTCAAGGCCGGCTACACCTCGGTGGCCGAATTCCACTATGTGCATCATGACGTCAGCGGCCAGCCGTACGCCGACCGTACGGAACTGTCGCGGCAGATCAGCCAGGCCGCAGCGAGTAGCGGCATCGGCCTGACGCTGGTGCCGGTGCTCTATACCCACTCAGGGTTTGGCGGCCAGGCGCCGAATGAGGGGCAGCGACGGTTTATCAACAGCACCGAAAACTACCTGGACCTGCAGGCGCGCCTCAAACCGATTCTGGCGGCGCAGCCGGCGCAGCAACTGGGGCTGTGCTTCCACTCCCTGCGCGCGGTTACACCACGGCAGATCAATGAAGTATTGGCCGCCAGCGACAAGACGTGCCCGGTGCATATCCATATCGCCGAACAGCAAAAGGAAGTCGACGACTGCCTGGCCTGGAGCGGCAAACGCCCGTTGCAATGGCTGTACGACAACGTCGAGGTCGATGAACGTTGGTGCCTGGTGCACGCGACCCACGCCAACCCGGAAGAAGTGACGCGCATGGCCAAGAGTCGCGCGATTGCCGGCTTGTGCCTGACCACCGAAGCCAACTTGGGCGACGGGATTTTCCCGGCGGTGGATTTTCTCGCCCAGGGCGGACGCCTGGGCATCGGTTCCGATAGCCATGTGTCCCTGAGCGTGGTGGAAGAACTGCGCTGGCTGGAATACGGCCAACGCCTGCGCGATCAACGGCGCAATCGCTTGTATCGCAGCGACCAGCCGATGGTCGGCCGTACGTTGTTCGATGCGGCGCTGGACGGCGGCGCACAAGCGCTGGGGCAGCCGATAGGTCGACTGGAAGTGGGCAAGCGTGCGGATTGGATCGTGCTGGACGGTGACGACCCTTACCTGGCGACAGCGACACAGGACGGCATCCTCAATCGCTGGCTGTTTGCCGGCGGTGATCGGCAGGTGCGCGATGTGCTGGTCAACGGCAAGTGGGTCGTGCGGGATGGGCGACATGCCGGCGAGGAAGAGAGTAGCCGGGCGTTTACACAAGTATTGAAAGACCTACTCGGTTAAACATGCGGAAGGGGGCTTGCCCCCTCCCACCATTGGATCTGTGGCGATCCAGAATTACTGCGAAGTCTTCGCCATCTGCTTATCCGACGTGCGCCAGATCAACCGCGTGGTGTCATACCCTTGCTGCCGCGCCCTGCTCAACAGGTCTTCACGGGTGTCCGCACTGACCGTCGGCGTGCGCGACAGGATCCACATATAGCGCCGGCTCGGGCTGCCGACGATGGCGGTCTTGTAGTCATCGCTGACGTACAGCACCCAGTAATCGCCCTTGGCGACGCCTGGCAGCAGTGACGTAAACCAGTTGTTGAATTCCACCCAGAGCTTGTCGGTCTTGCCAGGCACCTGCGGCGTGGCCGTGCCCTTGGCTTCTTCCCACTTCCACTCGGTGGTGAGGCAGCGGTTGAATACCGACATATCGCCATCAGGCAGCAATGTGTAGCGGGCTTCGGACTGCGCGCAGTTGCGCTGGAAGTACATCGGCAATCGAGCCAACTCATACCAGGTGCCCTGGTAACGCTTGAGGTTGACGTTGCTCGCTGTCTTGGGTTGCAGATCATCGCCAGAATGGCTGGCGCAGCCCGCCAAAAACAGGCTGGCGCAAAGGAACAAAACAAAACGCATCATTCTTCTTCTCCCGCAGGCTTTCGCCCCGGTTTACTTCAGGCCTTGCCCGGAAAACATCAGAACTTTGTCACCGGCATATTGAACGCTGATAAAGCTGTTTTTATCGCCCCATGTGCAGCTGGACATGCCCAGTGCGCCGGAACAATCGGTCGGCTTGCCCAGCAGCGACTCCACCTCGGCCTTAGGCATGCCGGCCGACAACTTTGCGTAGTTTTCTTGATTGACCTTGCTGCAAGCGGCCAACAGCACGCAAAAAGCCAGCAAAGCGAGACGGCGTAACGACATGGAATAACTCCTGGAGGGACGAAGCAGCTTGGGTATCTGCCAGAAGCTTAGAAGGGAAAAGAGGTGTCTGGTTCCCGACGAACGAAAACAAAAAAGCCCCGAAAACGCTGAAACGTTTCGGGGCTTCTTTAAGGGTGAACCGGCTCACAACAACGCCGTTCACTTATCGCCGCAGCTTACTTCTTGTGGTAGGCGGTCACACGCTCAACTTCTTCCTTGGAACCCAGGAACACCGCCACACGCTGGTGCAAGCCGTCGGGCTGGATGTCGAGGATGCGCTGGTGGCCATCGGTGGACGCACCGCCCGCCTGCTCTACCAGGAAGGACATCGGGTTGGCTTCGTACATCAGGCGCAGTTTGCCCGGCTTGGACGGCTCGCGGCTGTCGCGTGGGTACATGAACAGGCCGCCACGGGTCAGGATACGGTGTACGTCGGCCACCATCGCCGCGACCCAACGCATGTTGAAGTTCTTCTTCAACGGACCTTCTTCGCCTTCCATCAACTCGTTCACATAGCGCTTGACCGGTTCTTCCCAGTGGCGCTGGTTGGACATGTTGATCGCGAATTCCTGGGTGGAAGCCGGAATGGTGATGTCTTCATGGGTGAGGACGAAGCTGCCCATTTCACGGTCCAGGGTGAAGCCTTTGACGCCATCGCCCAGGGTCAGCACCAGCATGGTCTGTGGGCCGTAGATCGCGTAGCCGGCAGCGACCTGCTCGGTGCCTGGCTGCAGGAAGGCCTTTTCGTTCAGGGCTTCGTTCTGGCTCAGGTATTCGTTCGGGCAACGCAGTACCGAGAAGATGGTGCCGACCGGGGCGTTGATGTCGATGTTGGACGAACCGTCCAATGGGTCGAACACCAGCAGGTAGGCGCCTTTCGGGTATTTGCCCGGGATCTGGTAGGCATTGTCCATTTCTTCGGACGCCATGCCGGCCAGGTGACCGCCCCATTCGTTGGCTTCGAGCAGGATCTCGTTGGAAATCACGTCGAGCTTCTTCTGCACTTCGCCCTGCACGTTTTCAGTGCCCATGCTGCCCAGGACACCACCCAATGCGCCTTTGGACACGGCGTGGCTGATTTCCTTGCAAGCACGCGCCACCACTTCGATAAGGAAGCGCAGATCGGCAGGCGTGTTGTTGCTGCGGGTCTGCTCAATCAAATAGCGACTCAAGGTAACGCGGGACATGGAAGGCTCCGATGAAGGGGGGGCTAAAAACCCGCGCAGTTTAACGCGAGTCGGGGCGTATTTCCTCCTATCAGAGGATTTAAACCCAATAGAGTTCATGGACTTTATTTAACGTGCCTCCGGCGGCTTGCGCAGCAAACTGTAGGCCATGGCTCCCAGCGCCGCCACGCCGAGCAGTAATACGGCCCAGAGTCCGAATTTTTTCCAGTTCGGCCCGCTGTCGACAGCCGCCGGCACCGGTGGCGAAGTGACCGCGACGGCCCCGGCCACCTTGGCCTGTCCCAAGGTGTTGAGGCGCTCGGAGGTGTAATCCGGGATCAGCGTCGACAACGGCAGGTTCGCCGCCTTCACCGAGGCATTCCCCAGCGCCAGCGTGAACGGCGGCTCGCCCCGCGCCAGGAACACCAACTGCGTGGCGCGCACCGCGAAGCGCAGGGCCGGCGCTTCGACGCCCAGGCCGCCGCCGCGCTCGTCGACCTGCAACTTGAGTTCGGCGACCGTCTGGCCGGGCAGTTGCAACTCGTCCTGCACCACGTCCTGGCCATTCTGGGTCAGGCGGTAGAGCAGACCGTTGCTCAACGGCTGCCAGGCTTGATTGCCATCGCGTCGCCCCGCCAAGGTCACCGGCGCCAGCGTATTGGCCTGCTTCAGCTCGACACGCAAGCGTTCGACACCCAGCCCGGTGGGCAACTTCCAAGTGTACTCACCCGCCTTGAGCCGCGTGCCCGAGAGCGGCTGCGACCAAACCAGCGGCAGCGGCAGGCTGCTGCTGGTGGCACTGGCCAACCTGGCCGAGGTCAGCAACGGCGCTGCCTGCCCCTTCCACACCAGGCGCAGGTAACGCGCGGACTGGCCCGGCAAACTGACGTCATGCTGCTCGACCCGCTCGTCGGCAAACGACAAACGCGCCACTTGTCCATCGCCCCAGGATTGCCAGTGCTGCAAGTCATCACTGGCTTCAATGCTGAAGCGCTGGAAGCCCTCCTGCTCGCGGCTCCAGTCCAGGCTCAACTGCTGCAACGGCGCCTTGATTTTACTGGCATCGAGCACCCAGCCACGCAGCACCTGCTTGCCGGGCTTGGGTGCGGTGGACGGTTTGATTTCCACCAGGGTGCCTTCGGCCGTGGTTTTCATCACCACACCGGGCAAGGTTGCCTGGGTGTCGGCGGCATACAGCGGGAACCACTTCACGTCGGTGACTTCACGACTTTCGGTGCGTTGCGACGCTTGACGCGCCAGCGCGTAGGCCTGGGGTTCACCGGCGGCGTTGAACACGCGCACATCGCTGAGGTCAGCCTGGCGCGCATTCAGTTGCACGGCCAAGGGCAACTCAAGGCGATACCAGGGGCCGTTGCCGCTGACGCTCAGCGCCACCTGGCTGCTGAAGTCGGCCGGCGTTTCCAGCGCCCACGCCGACAATGTCGTACAGATGCCCAGCACGACCACGCTCAACTTACCGATCAAGAGGATGCTCCTTCAGTGTCCAACACAGGTTCGGCACGCTTGGGCGGCAGCGGCGCAAAGTAGCCCACCACCAGCAACAACCCGCCCACGCCGATAAACGACACGATCCGCGCCAGGCCGCCACGGTTGCTCAGCTCGACAAAGAACAGCTTGGCCACCACCACCGCGATCAGCGCCGCGCCGATCAGCCACACTTCGCGGCGATGGCGCAGGTGGCCGCCGATCATCAGGCCGAGGGCGATCAGGGTCCAGACAATCGACAGGCCGGCTTGCACCAACATCGATTCCAGCAACCCATCCAGATGGAACGGTACGCCGCCCCAGTGATGTGCGGTGCGCATCACCAGGGCCGTAAAGAACGCGAACAGCGAAATACCGGCAATGCCCTGGGCGATCAATTCAGCACGCGGCCCGCGTTGCGGCGCCACGCTGCGCGACCACAGGTACACGCCCAGCAGCGCAAACAGCAAGCCCAGGTCCAGCGGGTTGAGCAACGGCACATAGGGCAATGGCCTGGCCGTGCCGTCACTGAAGGTATTCGCCAGCCAGAACCAGCCCAGCATCAGCACCGCCAATGGGAGTGCCGCCAGCACTCGATATTCCCGTGGGTACGCCGACACCGGCCATGGCCAGTTGCGCGGTGCAGCAGCCAGCACCAGGTACAGACTTGGCAGGATCGCCCAGCCCAGCCAGCGCCAGGCGTTGTATTCGCTCGACAGCAACAACAGGCCGTAGCGCAGCTCCAGCGCCAATACGCCGATCAACATCCAGCAACCCAACACGTGAGCAACGCTCAGGACGGTGGCCGGCACCAGCGTCGCCAAACGCCGCAGCGCGATGAAATGCACCCCGAACACCGCCAGCCAGGCCAGCCAGCCGTAGTGCGCTGCCGGGTGGTAATAATTATGCGCAGACACCAGCAAAACCATCCCCGCCGCCAGCATCAACAGGGTGCAGAGCATACCCAGGGACGCCCAACGCAGGCGCGTCGCGAGCAACGCCCAGATCGCCACGCTGACCGCCGCACTACCCAGCAGGCACGCCCCCCGCAGCTCATCGGGGATAAACCGCAGCACTTCAGCGATCAGCGCCAACGCCCACCAGGCCGCGCCCCACACCAGCAGCAGGTCAGACAGGCGTTGCAGCTTGAGCACGGCAAACACCGGCGCATGGGGTTCACGCTGCAGGCGCCAGGCACCGATCAAGGCGGCCAGGCCCAGCACCATCGGCGTCCAGAACCCGCTATGTCCCAGGGGACGCAGGCCTTCGCTGGCCAAAGGCCCGAGCAGCTCCGGCACCGCCAGCAGGAACGACGCGCCGCCGATCACTTGCAGCAGCAACCCAAATACAAAACTGACGCGCTGTTGCAGGTACAGGCTCAACCAGATGATCAACAACCCACTGGCCGCCCACACACCGCTGGCGCTTTCCCATGGCAGTACAAACAGCACGGCGAGGTTGATCAGCACCAACCCGGCCAGCAGCACCACGGACAGCCCGCGCAACAGCCGTACATCGCTACGCACCATGTCGTCGCGCGCCGCCAGCAGCATGCCGCCGATCAACGCCAGGCCGATCAACGACGCGCTGAGCAGGCCGCTCCAGCCGGCGTTGAATACCGCTGCCGAGTCGCCGCCTTGCAAGCGCAGCAGGAACAACGCCCCGCCCAGCAGTTGCACGGCGAACGCCGTGAACAGGAACGTGCGCGAGCCAATCCGCAAGCCGATGAACAGGGTCGCCAGGCCGGCGAGCGCCCAACTGATGGCAGTGCCTTGAGTCAGCAACAGCAGCGGCGCGAGCAGGTACACGAAAGTCAGGCCGAGGCTGGCCAGAACCGGCAGGCCCTTGCGCTCCCACTCCGCCGCCTGCTGCGTCGCGGCCCTGCGCAGTTGGTCGAAGCTGAACAGCAAGGCCGCGCCCAGCAGCAACGCCCCCAAGGGCGCCCCCTCCAGCAGCGTGTGCTCGCCGATGCGCAGCTCACTGAGAAACGCCAGCGCCGAGCCCAATTGCAGCAACAGGCCAAATGCCCGCGCCAACGGCCGCTGCTGGCGCAAGCCGAGCCAGAAGATCCCGGCACCTTCCACGGCCCAGGCAGCTGCGGTCCAACGCGCATCGAGCCCCAGGGGAATCGCCAGGCTGGCAAAGATCACCCCCAGGGCCAGGCAGGTTTCCGCCAGCAGCAAGGCGCGCCCGCCACTGAGCACGCGGGCCAGGCCCATGTAGAGGATGCCCAGGCCCAGCGCGCTGAATGCTGCGGCGAACTCAAGGTGCTGCACCAGCGCGAACTGCAGGCCAAACCCCACCAGCGGCGGGCCGAACAGCATGCTGCCGTCGACGTAGTCGCCTTTGGATGCCGACCAGCGCAACAACGCATCACGGCCTTCGGGCGCGTCGCCCATCTCCCGCAATTTGCGCCGGGCGAACAACAGGCCGATAGCCAGGTACATCAGGAAAAACAGGATCAGGAACGGCTCGGTACTCCACAGCAGTTCCGGCGTGTAGGAGCGCATGCCCCAGGCAAAGCCGATGCCGAAGGTGCCGACAAAGCCGATCAGGTTGAGCAAGCGCCAGGCCTTGAACCAGGCGATGGCGAGGATACCGGCGTTGAGCAGGGCAAAATAACTGAACAGCGCGACATGATTACCGGCGCCGGTGGACGTGAGGATCGGCGCCGCGAAGCCGCCGAGCGCGGCCGCACAGGCCAGTCCCAACGCATCCTGGGTAATCGCCAGGATCGCCGAGAACACCGTGACCGCCACCAGCAGGCCCAGCGCCGCGCTCGGGTCGATCAACGGGTGCAGGCGCATCGCGGCAAACACCGTCAGGTACAGCACCGCGATCCCGGTGCCTTGCAGCATCAAGCCGTAGTTGCTGTTACGCAACCGCAGCCACCAGCCCAGGCCCAACAGGCCAAGGGCCGCCGCGGCAACGCCGGCGTAACGCAGTTCGATCGGCACCACCATGCCTTCGGTGGCGTAGCGCAACAGGAAGGCCAGGCCGAGAAACAGCAGCACCACACCGACACGCAGCACGGTGTTGCCACCAAACAGCCAATTGCGTGCGCCGCTGATGGCGCGTTCGATCAGGTTTGGGTCACGGGGAGCAGCAGGTTCTTGAGGCGGACGTGGCGTCGGGGCAGGCGTCCAGACGTCATCCGGCAATGGCTGGCTCGGTTCGGCGACCATGGCGACAGGCGCCAATTCAGCCGGCAGCTCCCACACCAGTTCAGGCGCCTTGGCGACAGGTGCCGCCTCAGGCACAGGCGGCTCGACGATGACAGTGCGTGTCGGCGTGGGTACTTCCAGTTGCCGCAGGCGCTCACCCAGGGCGATCAACGCCTTCTGCGTGGTTTCCAACTGAACAGCCTGCTGCTGCGCCTGGGTCGCCAGCTTCGACAGGCGAATCGCCTGGCCGATGCCCAACCCCAACAGCGCACCGATGCCCGCATCATAGAACGACTCATCGAGCGTCCAGCCGAGCACCAGGCCAATCAGCATGAAAATCCATTGCATGGTCGATATTCCCTAAGCAAACCGGCGCTCAGTATATCGACGCGCAACTAATGTGGGAGGGGACTTGCTCCCGATAGCGGTGTACCAGTCGACATATTTGTCGACTGACACTCCGTCATCGGGGGCAAGCCCCCTCCCACATTTTGTATTGCGGTGTTTAGTCGAGGGCTTTCCAGATTTCAGTGGCGTACTCGCGGATCGTCCGGTCCGACGAGAACCAGCCCATCCGTGCGGTATTGAGCACCGCCGAACGCCACCACGCCTTGGAATCATGCCAATGCGCTTCGACCCGCGCCTGGGCGTCCCAGTAGGAATCGAAGTCGGCGCAGACCAGGAAGCGGTCGTAGTCGATCAACCCGTCGATCAAGCCCACATAGCGGCCCGGATCGTCCGGCGAGAACACCCCGCCGCGAATCGCTTGCAGCACATCGCTCAGACGATGGGACGCCGCAATATCGGGCCCGGCGTTGAATTCACCGGCATGTTTACGTGCCTCCACCTGTTGCGCACTGAGGCCGAAGATAAACATGTGATCGGCGCCCACGCGCTCGTGCATCTCCACGTTGGCGCCGTCCATGGTGCCGATGGTCAGCGCGCCGTTGAGGCCGAACTTCATGTTGCTGGTGCCCGAGGCTTCAAAGCCGGCGGTGGAGATCTGCTCCGACAAGTCCGCCGCCGGAATGATGCTTTCCGCCAGGCTGACGTTGTAGTTGGGCAGGAACACCACCTTGAGCAGGCCGCGTACGGTCGGGTCGTTGTTGACGGTGCGCGCGATGTCGTTGGTCAGCTTGATGATCAACTTGGCCTGGTGATAGCTGGCCGCCGCCTTGCCCGCGAAGATCTTCACCCGTGGCACCCAGTCGGTGCCCGGCTCGGCACGGATTGCCTGGTACAGCGCCACGGTGTGCAGCAGGTTGAGCAACTGGCGCTTGTATTCGTGGATACGCTTGACCTGCACGTCGAACATCGCCGCCGGGTTCACCGAAATGCCCAGGCGCTCATGGATGATCTCGGCCAGCGCACGCTTGCTGTGCAGGCGCTGATCGGCGAAGGCTTTGCGGAAGGTCTGTTTCTCGGCGAAGGTTTCCAGCTCGCCCAGGCGGGTTTCGATGGTGTCGAGAATGTCCGGGCCCAAGGCTTCCACCAGCATATCGGTGAGCTTGGGGTTGGCCTGGTACAGCCAGCGGCGGAAGGTAATGCCGTTGGTCTTGTTGTTGATGCGCTCCGGGTAGAGCTTGTGCAGTTCGGAGAACACGGTGCTGCGCATCAGTTGGGTGTGCAGGCCGGACACGCCGTTGACGCTGTGGGAGCCGAGGAACGCCAGGTTGCCCATGCGCACACGGCGGCCGTTGTCTTCTTCGATCAGGGACACGGCGCGCAGCACGTCGAAGTCATGGATGCCCTTGGCGCGCAACGCATCGATGTGCTGGGCGTTGATCAGGTAGATGATCTGCATGTGCCGGGGCAGCATGCGCTCCATCAGGCCGACCGGCCAGGTTTCCAGAGCCTCGGGCAACAGGGTGTGGTTGGTGTACGACAGGGTTTCGACGGTGACATCCCACGCGGCTTCCCACGGAATGTCGTGCAGGTCGACCAACTGGCGCATCAACTCGGCCACGGCGATCGAGGGGTGGGTGTCGTTGAGCTGGATCGCCGCGTGTTCGCCCAGGCTCAGGACCGAGCCGTGCATGTTCTTGTGGCGACGCAACAGGTCTTGCAAGGAGGCGGCGACGAAGAAGTATTCCTGGCGCAGGCGCAGCTCCTGCCCCGCTTCGGTGCTGTCCGCCGGGTAAAGCACTCGGGAGATGCTCTCGGCGCGGGCCACTTCGGCGACGGCGCCCAAGTGGTCACCGGCGTTGAAGCGCTCCAGGTGCAGGTCTTCCACCGCCCGGGCACGCCACAGGCGCAAGGTATTCACGCTGGCGCCGCGCCAACCGACCACCGGGGTGTCGTAGGCAACGGCGCGCACGGTTTCGTTGGGCGTCCACACCTGGATCAGCTTGCCGGAGGCATCCGGCAGGGTCTCGACGCTGCCGCCAAAGCCAATCGGGTAAATCACCTCGGCCCGCTCGAATTCCCACGGGTTGCCGAAATCCAGCCAGCGTTCGGTCTGTTCCTGCTGCCAGCCATCGACAATCGCCTGGCGGAACAAGCCGTGCTCATAACGAATGCCATAACCGTGACCGGCGATGCCCAAGGTCGACATGCTTTCCATAAAGCATGCGGCCAGACGGCCGAGGCCGCCGTTGCCAAGCGCCGCGTCGGGCTCCAGCAGGCGAATGCGTTCGAGGTCCACACCCAGCTCGGACAAGGCTTCGCGAGCGATCTCCAGCACGCCGAGGTTGCTCAGGCTGTCGTAGAGCAGGCGGCCGATAAGGAATTCCAGGGAGAGGTAATACACCCGCTTCTGGCCTTTGCGGTAGATACGCCGCGTGTGATCCATCCAGTGGTCGACCATCTGGTCGCGGGCGGCCAGGGCAATGGCTTCGAACCAGTCGTGGTCGAAGGCATGGTCCGGGTCTTTGCCCACCGCGTAGGTGAGTTTGGTCAAGACAGCATCGCGGAATGCGGCTACCTCTGCTTCTCGTGCAAGCGGTTCCTGAGACATCGGTGTGACCTCGGGCGAGATTGAAGGAGTTGCTAGAGCCTAGTCGGTCTGACAGACGGTAGACGCTCTGGTTCGGCAGTTTTTTAACTCATTCACCTTTAATACGCTTTTGATGCAGGGGTCGTGCCCGATCAGCCCTCATCCGCGCCTTTGAGCTGAAATCCGTAAAATATTGTTCAAAAAACCACCAATCCCGGTATGATCGCGCGCCCGGATACCGCCCCACCTTTTGGAACCCTGATGAAGCCTCAACTGATCGCCGCTGCGGAACTCGACCGTCTCGAGACTTGGCAGAAATACTCCGCCCATATGTGCGGCGGCTGCGTGTCCAGCTGCTGCACGCTGCCGGTTGAGGTGAAGATCAAGGACCTGATCCGCATTGGTATCGTCGATGAATTCGAGCGCGGCGACCCGCCGAAGAACATCGCCAAGCGGTTGCAGAAGGAAGGCATCGTCGAGCGCTACAACAACAAATCCGAGATTTTTACCCTGCAGCGCATGAGCAACAACGACTGCCTGTACCTGGATCGTAAGACGCGCTTCTGCACTATTTATGACAAGCGCCCGGATACTTGCCGCAACCACCCGAAGATCGGGCCGCGCCCGGGGTATTGCGCGTACAAGCCGAAGGAAGTGGTGCGCGAGACCAAATTCAAGACCCTCGACAAGTTCTGATTCGGGTTTTGTGGGGCTCTCAAGGGCCCTATCGGGGGCAAGCCCCCTCCCACATTTTGATCTGTGAACACATTCAAAGGTGGGAGGGGGCTTGCCCCCGATGAGGCCAGTACAGCCACCACAGAAACTGCAGGCATAAAAAAACGCCCCCGGCCTTTCGACCGGGGGCGTTTTTCATTCAGCCTGAGTTAACTCAGTTCTTGGCTTTCTTGGCAGCGCGGGTACGCTCGCCTTCGTCCAGGATCTTCTTACGCAGGCGGATCGACTTCGGCGTCACTTCGCACAGTTCGTCGTCCTGGATGAATTCCAGGGCCTGTTCCAGGGTGAAGCGAACAGGTGGAACCAGGGCGATGGTTTCGTCTTTACCCGAAGCACGCATGTTGTCGAGCTTCTTGCCTTTGGTTGGGTTGACGCCCATGTCGTTGTCACGGCTGTTCAGGCCAACGATCTGACCGTTGTAGATCTCTTGACCGTGCTCAACGAACAGCTTGCCACGCGCCTGGAGAGTTTCCAGGGAGTAGGTCAGCGCCTTGCCGGTTTCTACCGATACCAGGACACCGTTCTGACGGCCGGACATGTCGCCGGACTTCATGGTGTCGTAGCGATCGAAGATCGAGGTCAGGATGCCAGCACCGTTGGTCAGGGTCAGGAACTGGTTACGGAAACCGATCAAGCCACGAGCAGGGATGTTGTATTCCAGACGCACACGGCCTTTGCCATCCGGCACCATGTTGGTCAGGTCGCCCTTACGCAGGCCCATCTCTTCCATGACCTTGCCCTGGGATTCTTCAGGGGTGTCGATGGTGACGTTTTCGAACGGTTCCTGCTTCACGCCGTCAACCTGACGGATGATCACTTCAGGACGACCAACGCCCATTTCGAAGCCTTCGCGACGCATGGTTTCGATCAGTACCGAGAGGTGCAGCTCACCACGGCCGGAAACCTTGAACTTGTCAGCCGAGTCGCCTTCTTCAACGCGCAGTGCAACGTTGTACAGCAGCTCTTTGTCCAGACGTTCCTTGATGTTACGGGAAGTCACGAACTTGCCTTCTTTACCGCAGAAAGGCGAGTCGTTTACCTGGAAGGTCATGGAAACGGTTGGCTCGTCGACGGTCAGAGGCTTCATTGCCTCGACATTGTCCGGCTGGCACAGGGTGTCGGAGATGAACAGCGAGTCCATGCCGCTGACGCACACGATGTCGCCGGCGAAGGCTTCTTCAACGTCGATACGGTGCAGGCCGTGGTGACCCATCAGCTTCAGGATACGACCGTTGCGCTTCTTGCCGTCGGCGCCGATTGCCACAACCGGGGTGTTCGGCTTGACGCTGCCACGGGCGATACGGCCAACGCCGATCACACCCAGGAAGCTGTTGTAGTCCAGTGCCGAGATTTGCATCTGGAACGGGCCGTCACGGTCAACTTTCGGCGCAGGTACGTTGTCGACGATCGACTGGTACAGCGGGGTCATGTCTTCGGCCATGTCGGTGTGGTCCAGACCGGCAATGCCGTTCAGGGCCGAGGCGTAGACGACTTTGAAGTCCAGCTGTTCTTCGGTGGCACCCAGGTTGTCGAACAGGTCGAAGATCTGGTCCAGAACCCAGTCCGGACGCGCGCCTGGACGGTCAACCTTGTTGATGCACACGATCGGACGCAGGCCGGCTTCGAACGCCTTCTTGGTCACGAAACGGGTTTGCGGCATAGGGCCGTCTTGAGCGTCAACCAGCAGCAGAACGGAGTCAACCATCGACATTACGCGTTCTACTTCGCCGCCGAAGTCGGCGTGGCCCGGGGTATCCACGATGTTGATGTGGTAGCCGTTCCAGTTGATGGCGGTGTTTTTTGCCAGGATGGTAATACCGCGCTCTTTTTCCTGGTCGTTGGAGTCCATCACGCGCTCGTCGTTGAGCTCGTTGCGCTCCAGGGTGCCGGATTGACGCAGGAGTTTGTCTACCAGGGTGGTTTTACCATGGTCAACGTGGGCAATGATGGCGATGTTACGTAGATTTTCGATCACTTGTGTATCTCGATCAGAGGATTCGGTGTGCTGACAGGTCGTGGCAGCGATTAACAGTAGAGTCAGGCCTTGCCGTTACAGCTTGACGGCAGAGTCGGGGGGCCGGTGACGCAGGCCACAGGCAAACAGCCCCGGGCTCTTAGCTCGGTCGATAAACGCGCACATTGGCATGCCCCTCACTGAGCAAATGGTGGGCATGCAGGCGACTCATCACGCCTTTGTCGCAATACAGCAGGTACTGACGGCTGTTATCCAGTTCCTTGAAACGCGCGTTCAATGCATAGAACGGCAGCGTTTGTACGTCGATGCCGGCGATTTCCAGCGGCTCATCTTCAGCGGCATCCGGGTGACGGATGTCGATGACGATCTGGCCGGCCAGGGCTTCGCTGACTTCTTCGATCTGCACATCCTGGCCCAGTTCGTCGATAACACGATCGATCGGGACCAGCTTGGCGTTCTCGAGCGCACGCTCCAGAACCGCCATATCAAACTGTTGTTCTTCGTACTCCACGCGGTTGCGCTTGGCGTGGGTCTTGGGGTTCACCGAAATGACCCCGCAGTATTCAGGCATATGCTTGGCAAAGTCGGCGGTGCCGATTGTTTCTGCCAAGTCGATGATGTCCTGCTTGTGGCTGGCGATCAGCGGGCGCAGTACCAGCTTCTCGGTCACGCAGTCGATCAGCGACAGGTTCGGCAGCGTCTGGCTGGAAACCTGGGAAATCGCTTCACCGGTCACCAGCGCGTCGATCTGCAACTGATCGGCGATTCGGGACGCAGCGCGCAACATCATACGCTTCAAAACTACGCCCATATGACTGTTATCGACTTTACCGAGAATTTCGCCCAGCACTTCCTCGAACGGTACGCTCACAAATAGCACGCGCTGGGAGCTGCCGTACTTCTTCCAGATAAAGTGCGCAACTTCCATCACGCCCAATTCGTGTGCACGCCCGCCCAGGTTAAAGAAGCAGAAGTGGCTCATCAGGCCGCGGCGCATGATCTGGTAGGCCGCCACCGTGGAATCGAAACCGCCGGACATGAGGACCAGGGTCTGTTCCAGGGCGCCCAGCGGGTAGCCGCCGATGCTGTCGTGCTGGCTGTGAATCACAAACAACCGTTGGTCGCGAATTTCCATGCGCACTTCAATTTGCGGCGCCTTGAGGGAAATTCCGGCGGCGCCGCACTCGCGACGCAGCTTGCTGCCGACGTATTTCTCGACGTCCATGGAACTGAACGGGTGCTTGCCGGCACGCTTGCAGCGCACCGAAAAAATCTTGCCTTCAAGGCTGTCGCCGAAGTGCCGTTTGCATTTCTCGGTGATGTCGTCGAAGTCCCCCAGCGGGTACTCATCCACCTGCAGGAAATGCGCGATACCCGGCATGCAGCTCAGGCGCTCGGTCATGTCCTTCAAGGCTTTGGCGTCGGTCAGGCGGGTTTCCAGCTCGAGGTTGTCCCACACACCGTTCACCACCACAGCCGGGTCCAGATCGCGGAGCACGGCACGGATGTTCTTGGCCAACTGACGGATGAAACGCATCCGTACCGGTCGGCTCTTGATGGTGATCTCGGGAAAGACTTTAACGATTAATTTCATGGAAACAGCGCGCGCAGGGCCTGCCGAAAAAGGGGGGCGCGGATTATAGCGGAAATCGCTCAAGGTTTAACCAGTTAATATGCACAACACTCGACTCGCACTAAAGAGGTGCATTTGCACTCGCGCGCGCCACATTGCGGTGCGCTAATTTCCGGCATTTGTCGCAATGCACCTTTATAGGGGCGTTTTTGGAGCAAAAAACCCATGTTGGCGCACTGGCATGCAATTTGCTCTCTTGTGAGGCAGGTTGCCATGGCGGACTATCCGCGCCGGCATCACCCACATTCTAAGGGCTAACTCCACTACCCCAGCCCGAAGCCACCCGGAGGACACTATGTCGAAGTCGGTTCAACTCATCAAAGATCATGACGTTAAATGGATTGATCTGCGCTTCACGGACACCAAAGGCACTCAGCACCACGTGACCATGCCGGCTCGCGACGCGCTGGATGATGCTTTCTTCGAAGAAGGCAAAATGTTCGACGGCTCCTCCATCGCTGGCTGGAAAGGCATCGAAGCCTCCGACATGATCCTGATGCCGGACGACAGCACTGCCGTTCTCGACCCGTTCACCGAAGACCCAACCCTGATCATCGTCTGCGACGTGATCGAGCCTTCGACCATGCAAGGCTACGACCGCGACCCACGTGCGATCGCCAAGCGTGCCGAGGAATACCTGAAGTCGACCGGTATCGGCGACACCGTATTCGTAGGCCCGGAGCCGGAATTCTTCATCTTTGATTCGGTCAAGTTCAAGTCCGACATCTCCGGCTCCATGTTCAAGATCTTCTCCGAACAAGGTTCGTGGATGTCCGACCAGGACGTGGAAGGCGGCAACAAAGGCCACCGTCCAGGCATCAAAGGTGGCTACTTCCCGGTTCCGCCGTTCGACCACGACCACGAAATCCGTACCTCCATGTGCAACGCCATGGAAGAAATGGGCCTGGTCATCGAAGTTCACCACCACGAAGTGGCGACTGCCGGCCAGAACGAAATCGGCGTTAAGTTCAACACCCTGGTGGCCAAGGCTGACGAAGTCCAGACCCTGAAGTACTGCGTACACAACGTGGCTGATGCCTACGGCCGTACCGCTACCTTCATGCCTAAGCCGCTGTACGGCGATAACGGTTCGGGCATGCACGTTCACCTGTCCATCGCCAAAGAAGGCAAGAACACCTTCGCTGGCGAAGGTTATGCCGGCCTGTCCGACACCGCTCTGTACTTCATCGGCGGCATCATCAAGCACGGTAAGGCCCTGAACGGCTTCACCAACCCGTCGACCAACTCCTACAAGCGTCTGGTCCCAGGTTTCGAAGCACCGGTCATGCTGGCCTACTCGGCTCGTAACCGTTCCGCCTCGATCCGCATTCCTTACGTATCCAGCCCGCGCGCTCGCCGTATCGAAGCTCGCTTCCCGGATCCAGCAGCCAACCCATACCTGGCCTTCGCTGCCCTGGTCATGGCCGGCCTGGACGGTATCCAGAACAAGATCCACCCTGGCGACGCCGCCGACAAAAACTTGTACGACCTGCCGCCTGAAGAGGCCAAAGAGATCCCACAAGTGTGCGGCAGCCTGAAAGAAGCCCTGGAAGAGCTGGACAAGGGCCGTGCGTTCCTGACCAAAGGCGGCGTATTCAGCGACGACTTCATCGATGCCTACATCGAGCTGAAAAGCGAAGAAGAAATCAAAGTACGCACCTTCGTACACCCACTGGAATACGAGCTGTACTACAGCTGCTGATCCGGTAGCGCTGCTTGACGTAGCGTGCTGAAAAAGGCCTCCTTCGGGAGGTCTTTTTTTTGCCCGCACCCTAGGAGGTCACCTCTTGAAGCGTCTACTCGCATTCACTTTATTGTTCGCCAGCGCCAGTGCATTCGCTGCACCGCCGACACTGGCGCCATTGCTCAACAGCATCGCCGAACGCCTGGCCATTGCCGACCAGGTGGCCCTGAGCAAATGGGACAGTAAAAAACCGGTAGAAGACAAAAAGCGCGAGCAGGACGTGCTCGCCAGCGTCATTGCCCAGGCACCGAGTTACCAACTGGAGCCCGCCGCCGCCGAGCAATTTTTCTCGGCGCAGATCGAGGCAAACAAGCTGGTGCAGTACACCCACCTGTCCGACTGGCAGTTCCAGGGCAAGGCACCCGACGACCCGCGCCCGGACCTGGTGAAGCAGATCCGCCCGCAGCTGGATCAATTGCAAAAACGCCTGCTGCAACAGCTCGCGGACTTCACGCCACAACGCAGCGACCCGCAGTGCCCTCAATGGCTGGCTGAAGCGGTGCATGAACCGCTGAACGACCCGTTGCGGCAGCTGGCGATGATTCGCGCCACGGCCGAGCTATGTATCCACAAAGACTGAAGCTGTAACCCGAGCCGAACATGTGGGAGTTCCTCCCACATTGGATTTGTGTGAATTCGGCACTTCCTGAACAACCTTCACAAAACCGCACTATATTGGTGCGACATCCCGCACCCTTCCCACTGACTCACACCATTTTGGTTCGAAACTTCCCGAGCGGGCTGGCAGAACGCCACAGTTTCGCGCCTTAATCCCTTATTTCAGGGGATTCACGCTTCTTTTCGGAGCCTTGGTTTGGTTTTTGCATTTTCCTTGTATCAGCGTGTGCCTCAAGCCCGCGCCTTGCTCCAAAAGAGGTCCCGATGACCATCAGCGATGCACTGCACCGTTTGCTACTCGACAACCTGACCACCGCGACCATCCTGCTCAATGACGACCTGCGCCTTGAGTACATGAACCCGGCGGCAGAGATGCTCCTGGCCATCAGCGGTCAGCGCAGCCATGGGCAGTTCATCAGCGAATTGTTCACCGAGTCGGCCGAAGCCTTGAGTTCGTTGCGCCAGGCAGTGGAGCAGGCACACCCGTTCACCAAGCGTGAAGCGATGCTCACGGCACTCACCGGCCAGACGCTGACCGTCGACTACGCCGTGACCCCGATCCTGAGCAACGGCGCCACGCTGCTGCTGCTCGAAGTGCACCCCCGCGACCGCCTGTTGCGCATCACCAAGGAAGAAGCCCAGCTGTCCAAGCAGGAGACCAGCAAGATGCTGGTGCGCGGCCTGGCCCATGAGATCAAGAACCCGCTGGGCGGCATTCGCGGCGCGGCGCAGCTGCTGGCCCGTGAACTGCCGGACGAGCACCTCAAGGACTACACCAACGTCATCATCGAAGAGGCCGACCGCCTGCGTAACCTGGTGGACCGCATGCTCGGCTCCAACAAGCTGCCGTCGCTGGCGATGACCAACGTGCACGAAGTTCTGGAGCGCGTCTGTCAGTTGGTAGAAGCCGAAAGCCAGGGCTGCATCACCCTGGTGCGCGACTACGACCCAAGCATTCCCGACGTGTTGATCGACCGCGAGCAGATGATCCAGGCGGTGCTCAACATCGTGCGCAACGCCATGCAGGCCATCAGCAGCCAGAACGAGCTGCGCCTTGGCCGCATCAGCCTGCGCACCCGCGCCCTGCGCCAGTTCACCATCGGCCACGTGCGCCATCGCCTGGTGACCAAGGTCGAGATCATCGACAACGGCCCGGGCATTCCTGCGGAACTTCAGGAAACCATCTTCTTTCCCATGGTCAGCGGCCGCCCGGACGGTACCGGGCTGGGCCTGGCCATTACCCAGAACATCATCAGCCAGCACCAGGGTCTGATCGAATGTGAGAGCCATCCCGGCCACACCACATTCTCGATCTTTCTGCCTCTGGAACAAGGAGCCCCATCGACATGAGCCGTAGTGAAACTGTGTGGATCGTCGATGACGACCGTTCTATCCGCTGGGTCCTCGAGAAAGCCTTGCAACAGGAAGGCATGACCACCCAGAGCTTCGACAGCGCCGACGGGGTGATGAGCCGCCTGGCGCGCCAGCAGCCCGACGTGATCATCTCCGACATCCGCATGCCCGGCGCCAGTGGCCTGGACCTGCTGGCGCGGATTCGCGAGCAGCACCCGCGCCTGCCGGTGATCATCATGACGGCGCACTCGGACCTGGACAGCGCTGTCGCGTCCTATCAGGGCGGCGCCTTCGAGTACCTGCCCAAGCCGTTTGACGTGGACGAGGCCGTGGCGCTGGTCAAGCGCGCCAACCAGCACGCCCAGGAACAGCAGAACCAGGAAGCTCCGCCGACCCTGACCCGCACCCCGGAAATCATCGGTGAAGCGCCGGCGATGCAGGAAGTGTTTCGCGCCATCGGGCGCTTGAGCCATTCCAACATCACCGTGCTGATCAACGGCGAGTCGGGTACCGGTAAAGAGTTGGTGGCCCACGCCCTGCACCGCCACAGCCCGCGGGCGGCCTCGCCGTTTATCGCGCTGAACATGGCGGCGATCCCCAAGGATCTGATGGAGTCCGAGCTGTTCGGCCATGAGAAAGGCGCATTCACCGGCGCAGCCAACCTGCGTCGCGGCCGCTTCGAACAGGCGGACGGCGGCACGCTGTTCCTCGATGAAATCGGCGACATGCCGGCCGACACCCAGACCCGCCTGCTGCGCGTACTGGCGGACGGCGAGTTCTACCGCGTGGGCGGGCACACACCGGTCAAGGTCGATGTGCGCATCATCGCCGCGACTCACCAGAACCTGGAAACCCTGGTGCACGCCGGCAAGTTCCGTGAAGACTTGTTCCACCGTCTCAACGTGATCCGCATCCACATCCCACGGATGTCGGACCGCCGCGAAGATATCCCGACCCTCGCCCGCCACTTCCTCAGCCGCGCCGCCCAGGAGCTGGCCGTCGAGCCGAAGCTGCTGAAAAGCGAGACCGAGGAATACCTGAAGAACCTGCCGTGGCCCGGCAACGTGCGCCAGCTGGAGAACACCTGCCGCTGGATCACCGTGATGGCGTCCGGCCGCGAAGTGCATATCGGCGACCTGCCGCCGGAACTGCTGAGCCTGCCGCAGGATTCGGCCCCGGTGACCAACTGGGAACAGGCGCTGCGCCAATGGGCCGACCAGGCCCTGGCACGCGGCCAGTCGAACCTGCTGGACAGCGCCGTGCCGGCCTTCGAGCGGATCATGATCGAAACCGCCCTCAAGCACACCGCCGGCCGCCGTCGCGATGCCGCCGTGTTGCTGGGTTGGGGTCGCAATACCCTGACGCGCAAGATCAAGGAGTTGGGCATGAAGGTCGATGGTGGGGATGACGATGAGGGCGACGACGCCTGATCTCCAATCTACCGAGGTCTAATGTGGGAGGGGGCTTGCTCCCGATGGCGGTGGATCAGTCAGATAGATATCGACTGACACTCCGCCATCGGGAGCAAGCCCCCTCTCACATTTGGCCCCCCACACGGACTCAGAACCGTGCACCGCTTCAATGCACCCTGTTCTAGCATCGCGCACACGTTCCAAGCCCGAAACATGCGTTTTGTTAAGAAAATACTGAACCCCGAAAACACCAAAGCCCCGTATTGCGGGGCTTTGCGCTTTCTGGAGAAATTTTTTGGCACAACTCAGCCACTCTGGCACGCGCCCTGCAATAACCCCAGTACAACCCAGTTTCGGGGACCTTGGTACAGGCAGGCCGAGAATCCCCTCTTTACACCCGGGGTGCTTGATGCGAACCGCGTCGCGCTCCACACCGCTTTCGGGAACCTCGGTACAGGCAGGCCGGGGATTCCCTCTTTAACACCGAAGCCTCTGGCTTCACCCCGTTTTGGGAGCCCTGGTACAGGCAGGCCGGGAACTCCCTCTTTTATTGCTCTTGGAGATGGATCTCCAGCCGCCAGCGGTCATCCACCTCCTCGCCCTTCCACTCCCCGCGCAACGGCCGAGCCGCCACCAGGTTCAGCAGCAAGCCCGCATCGGTCTTGCGCACGCGCCAGTTCACATCCTTGTCGTTGACCTTGAGCTGCCCGCTGGCGGCCTTGCCTTGTGCATCGAACAACAGCGCCACGGTGCCGTCGATGTGCTCGCCGTGCAGCTTGGGTTCGCGGTTGAACCACACCACAACACCGTCCGCCGCCGTCTCTATCTGCTGCAACTCGACCGGGTCAGGGGTGGTCAGGCGACCGATCATCAGGCCCACCATCAGGCCGACAATCGCCAATGAGCCCATGACCCTCGGCATTAGCTTCGGCCTTGGGTCTTCTTCAGGGGTAGAATGCAGCGCATCTTTGCCTTCGGAGCCGTGCATGTTTCACGTCATCCTTTTTCAACCAGAAATTCCGCCGAATACCGGCAACGTTATCAGGCTGTGCGCCAACAGTGGCTGCCACCTGCATTTGATCGAGCCCCTGGGCTTCGACATGGACGACAAACGCCTGCGCCGTGCCGGCCTGGACTACCACGAGTACGCCACCCTCCAGCGCCATGCCGACCTGGCCAGCTGCCTGGAAAGCCTGGGCCACCCACGGCTGTTCGCGTTCACCACCAAGGGTTCGCGACCGTTCCATGATGCCAGCTTCGCCGAAGGCGACGCTTTCCTGTTCGGCCCGGAAAGCCGCGGCCTGCCGGCCGACGTACTCGACGCCCTGCCGGACGGGCATCGCCTGCGCCTGCCGATGCGCGAAGGCTGCCGCAGCCTGAACCTGTCGAACACCGTCGCCGTGGCCGTCTACGAAGGCTGGCGCCAACTCGGCTTCAAGTAACACACATAACAAATGTGGGAGGGGGCTTGCCCCCGATGGCGGAGTGTCAGTCGACATCTACGTGACTGATCCACCGCCATCGGGAGCAAGCTCCCTCCCACATTGGGTTCTGCGTCGGGTTCGAGATTACTGAACCGTCGGCGCGCCTTCCTGTTGCATGCGCTGCAGCTCTTGGGCGTACAGAGCATCGAAGTTCACTGGAGCCAGCATCAACGCCGGGAACGAACCACGGGTGACCAGGCTGTCCAGGGTCTCGCGGGCATACGGGAACAGGATGTTCGGGCAGAACGCACCCAGGGTGTGGCTCATGGACGCTTCGTCCAGGCCCTGGATCAGGAAGATACCGGCCTGTTGCACTTCAGCGATGAAGGCCACTTCTTCGCCATTCTTGACGGTGACCGACAAGGTCAGCACGACTTCGTGGAAATCGCCTTCCAGTGCCTTTTGACGGGTGTTCAGGTCCAGGGCAACGCTTGGGGTCCATTCCTGGCGGAAGATAGCCGGGCTTTTCGGCGCTTCGAACGACAAGTCACGCACATAGATACGCTGCAGCGAAAATTGTGGGCCTTGGGCTTCTGCTGCTTCGGTGTTCTGTTGGTCAGTCATCGCAGATCCTTCTTGATCTTGGGGTCTTTTAGGGGTTAGGAGTCAGACGAGCAGCAGCGCATCGAGTTTACCGGCGCGCTCCAGGGCAAACAGGTCGTCGCAACCACCGATGTGTTTAGCGCCGATCCAGATCTGCGGCACCGACGTGCGCCCCGCCTTCTGGGCCATTTCGGCACGCACCTGGGGTTTGCCATCGACCTTGATCTCTTCGAAGGCAACGCCCTTTTTCTCCAGCAGGGCTTTGGCCCGCATGCAGTAAGGGCACCAATCGCTGGAATATACGACGACCTGGCTCATATCACTTCACCAGCGGCAGGTTATCGGCGCGCCAGCTGCTGATGCCACCGGACAGCTTGGCGGCGGTGAAACCGCTCTTGAGCATCTCGCGGGCGTGGGTACCGGCGTGCTGGCCCTGGGCGTCGACCAGGATGATGGTCTTGGCCTTGTGCTTTTCCAGCTCGGGCAGGCGCGCGATCAGCTTGTCCTGAGGGATGTTCAGGGCACCGACGATATGGCCGGTGGCGAAATCCTTGACTGGGCGGATATCCACCACAATGGCCTCATCCTTGTTGACCAGCGCGGTCAGCTCCGACGTGCTCAGGCTGCGGCCACCACGGCTCAATTCGTGAGCGATCAGCAGCGCCAGCAGGATGACGAAGGCACCCACGAGCAGATAGTGGGCAGTGGCAAATGCAATCAGGTGATCAACCATCAAGGAGGTTCCAGGGCGTTAAAATGGCGGTAAGTATACACAGCCGTCAGGGGGGGCCAACCCCCGTAAGGCGGTGACGTGGTCGGAACTTCGCTTTAAACTGCCACTCCCTTTTCAATTGCCTTCCTTTATTACCGCCGCGAGAGGATCTATGACTACTACGCCTAAACCTTTGGTCCTGATAATTCTCGATGGCTTCGGACACAGTGAAAGCCACCACGACAACGCGGTGTACGCGGCCAAGAAGCCCGTACTCGACCGCCTGACCGCGACGGTGCCCAACGGCCTGATCTCCGGCTCGGGCATGGACGTGGGCCTGCCGGACGGCCAGATGGGCAACTCGGAAGTCGGCCACATGAACCTCGGCGCCGGACGAGTGGTCTATCAGGACTTCACCCGCGTGACCAAATCGATCCGCGATGGCGAGTTCTTCGAGAACCCGACCCTCTGCGCAGCGGTAGATAAAGCAGTGGCCGCCGGCAAAGCCGTGCACTTCATGGGCCTGTTGTCCGACGGCGGCGTTCACAGTCACCAGGACCATCTGGTGGCAATGGCCGAGCTGGCCTTCAAGCGCGGCGCCGACAAGATCTACCTGCACGCCTTCCTCGATGGTCGCGACACCCCGCCAAAAAGCGCGCAATCCTCCATCGAGCTGCTGGACGCCACCTTCGCCGCCCTGGGCAAGGGCCGCATCGCCAGCCTGGTGGGCCGCTACTTCGCCATGGACCGCGACAACCGTTGGGACCGCGTGTCCCAGGCCTACAACCTGATCGTCGACGGCCAGGCCGAATTCCACGCCGCCACCGCCCAGGAAGGCCTGGAAGCCGCCTACGCCCGCGGCGAGAGCGATGAATTCGTCAAGGCCACCACCATCGGCGAGCCGGTCAAGGTCGAAGACGGCGACGCCGTGGTGTTCATGAACTTCCGCGCCGACCGTGCCCGCGAGCTGAGCCGTGTGTTTGTCGAAGACGGT
Organism: Pseudomonas sp. GV047; assembly: GCF_003058245.1. Taxonomy (NCBI): domain Bacteria; kingdom Pseudomonadati; phylum Pseudomonadota; class Gammaproteobacteria; order Pseudomonadales; family Pseudomonadaceae; genus Pseudomonas; species Pseudomonas sp. GV047. The sequence goes on from NZ_QCWA01000003.1 coordinate 406,636, forward strand.
TTCAAGGAATTCGAGCGGGCGCGCCAGCCAAAAGTCCAATACGTCGGCCTGACCCAATACGCCGCCAGCATCCCGGCCCCCGCTGCCTTTGCTGCCGGCAGCCTGGACAACGTGCTGGGCGACTACCTGGCGAAGAACGGCAAGACCCAGCTGCGTATCGCTGAAACCGAAAAATACGCCCACGTCACCTTCTTCTTCTCCGGCGGCCGTGAAGAACCGTTCCCGGGCGAAGAACGCATCCTGATCCCTTCGCCGAAAGTCGCCACCTACGACCTGCAGCCGGAAATGAGCGCGCCGGAAGTCACCGACAAGATCGTCGACGCCATCGACCACCAGCGTTACGACGTGATCGTGGTCAACTACGCCAACGGTGACATGGTCGGCCACAGCGGCAACCTGGAAGCTGCGACCAAGGCCGTGGAATGCCTGGACCTGTGCGTCGGCCGCATTGTCGAGGCCCTGGAAAAAGTCGGCGGCGAAGCGCTGATCACCGCCGACCACGGTAACTGCGAGCAGATGTCCGACGAAACCACCGGCCAGGCTCACACGGCTCACACGACCGAGCCGGTGCCGTTCATCTACGTCGGCAAGCGCAACTTCAAAGTACGCGATGGCGGCGTACTGGCGGATGTGGCGCCGACCATGCTGATGCTGATGGGGTTGGAGAAGCCGAAAGAGATGACTGGCACCTCAATCCTGGTCTGATCTAAACAACAGTGTGGGAGGGGGGCTTGCCCCCGATAGCAGTGGGTCAGCCAACACCTATTCAGCTGACACACCGCAATCGAGGGCAAGCCCCCTCCCACATTGGATCTGCGGCGTTTGGTAGATGTCTTTTTGCCATACCACCGCCACTCGGCACCTATCTTGCCTTCCAGGCCGAATTGGGCGTTTTTTTTGCAGCGCTTGGCGGGCATACTAGGCCGTCCCTTTCCCTGGTGTCGCCCGCCTCTATGCTTCGCGCCTTGATTACCCTCGCTCTTGTCTGCCTGCTCCAACCGGCGTTTGCCGACGAGCGCGCACAAACTCAACAACAGTTGGACGCTACGCGTCAGGACATTACCGAGCTGAAAAAACTGCTCGGCAAGCTCCAGGAAGAAAAATCCGGGGTGCAGAAAGACCTGCGCGGCACGGAAACCGAAATGGGCAAGCTGGAGAAGCAGGTCCAGGAGCTGCAAAAAGAACTAAAGAAGAGCGAGTCGGAACTGGAGCGACTCGACGCTGAGAAAAAAAAACTCCAGAGCGCACGCGTTGAACAGCAACGCTTGATCGCGATCCAGGCCCGCGCCGCCTACCAGAGCGGCCGCCAGGAATACCTCAAGCTGCTGCTCAACCAGCAGAACCCGGAGAAATTCGCGCGCACCCTGACCTACTACGACTACCTGAGCAAGGCCCGCCTGGAGCAATTGAAAAGCTTCAACGAGACCCTGCGCCAGTTGGCCAACGTCGAACAGGAAATCGCCAACCAGCAGTCGCAGCTGGAGGACCAGAAAGCCAGCCTCAACGCCCAGCGCGACGAGCTGGACAAGGTCCGCAAGGAGCGCCAGCTGGCCCTGGCCAAGCTCAATGACGACGTGAAGGCGCGCGACGCCAAGCTGCAGGCCCGCGAGCAGGACCAGGCCGACCTGGCCAAAGTGCTCAAGACCATCGAAGAAACCCTGGCACGCCAGGCACGCGAGGCCGAAGAAGCGCGACAGAAAGCGCTGATCGCCCAGCAGGAAGCGGAAAAAAAGCGCCAGCGTGAGGCCGAACTGGCAGCCACCAGCGATGCCCCCGCACCGCGTAAACCGGCACATGCCGCCCCTGGCCCGCTGGTTTCCAGTGCCGGCGAGTCGTTCGGCGGGCCTTTTGCTTCAGCCCGCGGCAAACTTCCATGGCCGGTTGATGGTCGACTACTGGCACGCTTTGGGGAAACCCGAGGCGACGATACCCGCGCCAAGTGGGATGGGGTGATGATCAGCGCCTCTGCCGGCAGCCAAGTCCACGCCGTACATGGCGGGCGCGTGGTGTTTGCCGATTGGCTGCGGGGCGCCGGCTTGCTGGTGATTCTCGACCACGGTAATGGCTATTTAAGCCTTTATGGCCACAATCAGACGTTACTCAAGTCGGCAGGTGATGTTGTAAAAGCCGGTGAATCCATCTCCACTGTCGGTAACAGTGGTGGCCAGGACACCCCGGCGCTGTACTTCGCTATTCGTCAGCAGGGTCGCCCGAGCGATCCCGCACAATGGTGCCGGTCCCAAGGATAGGGTCGCATCTACATTAGGAGTTCGTTCGACATGCTGCATTTGTCCCGCCTCACTTCGCTGGCCCTGACGATCGCCCTGGTCATCGGCGCGCCTCTGGCTTTTGCCGACCAGGCCGCCCCGGCTGCACCCGCCGCCACGGCCGCGACCACCAAGGCGCCATTGCCGCTGGACGAGCTGCGCACCTTTGCCGAGGTCATGGACCGGATCAAGGCCGCCTATGTCGAACCTGTAGACGACAAGACCCTGCTGGAGAATGCCATCAAGGGCATGCTCAGCAACCTTGATCCGCACTCCGCCTACCTGGGTCCGGAAGATTTTGCCGAGCTGCAGGAAAGCACCAGCGGTGAATTCGGCGGCCTGGGCATTGAAGTCGGCGCCGAAGACGGCAATATCAAGGTGGTCTCGCCCATCGATGACACCCCGGCGTCCAAGGCCGGCATCCAGGCCGGTGACTTTATCGTCAAGATCAACGGCCAGCCGACCCGCGGCCAGACCATGACCGAAGCCGTCGACAAGATGCGCGGCAAGATCGGCCAGAAAATCACCCTGACCCTGGTGCGCGACGGCGGCAACCCGTTTGACGTGACGCTCACCCGCGCGACCATCGTGGTCAAGAGCGTGAAGAGCCAGCTGCTGGAGTCGGGCTACGGTTACATCCGCATCACCCAGTTCCAGGTCAAGACCGGCGACGAAGTGGCCAAGGCCCTGGCCAAGCTGCGCAAGGACAACGGCAAGAAACTCAGCGGCATCGTGCTCGACCTGCGCAACAACCCGGGCGGCGTGCTGCAGTCGGCGGTGGAAGTGGTCGACCACTTCATCACCAAGGGCCTGATCGTCTACACCAAGGGCCGTATCGCCAACTCCGAGCTGCGCTTCTCGGCCACCGGCAACGACCTCAGCGAGAACGTGCCATTGGCCGTGCTGATCAACGGCGGCAGCGCCTCGGCCTCGGAAATCGTCGCCGGCGCCCTGCAAGACCAGAAGCGCGGCGTGCTGATGGGCACCACCAGCTTCGGCAAAGGCTCGGTACAAACCGTGCTGCCGCTGAACAACGATCGCGCCCTGAAGATCACCACCGCGCTGTACTACACGCCGAACGGCCGCTCGATCCAGGCCCAGGGCATCGTGCCGGACATCGAAGTGCGCAAGGCCAAGATCACCAACGAAATCGACAGCGAGTACTACAAGGAAGCCGACCTGCAAGGTCACCTGGGCAATGGCAACGGCGGTGCCGACCAGCCAACCGGCAGCAGCAAGAAAGCCAAGCCGATGCCGCAGGACGATGACTACCAGTTGGCCCAGGCGCTGAGCCTGCTCAAGGGCCTGAGCATTACGCGCAGCCGTTGATATGCGTGTTGCCCTGATCATCGCTGTGCTGTGCAGCCTGGCAGGGGTCGCGCAAGCGACTCCTGCCGGCGAATCCCACAAAGCCTACCTGACCCTTATCATCGACGACTTGGGGCAAAACCTGCCCCGGGATCGTCGCGTGCTGGCCCTGCCTGGGCCAGTGACCACGGCGATCATGCCCGACACGCCCCACGCCGCCGAATTCGCCCGCGAAGCGCACAAGGCCGGCAAGATCGTGATCCTGCACATGCCCATGGACCCCGCCACCGGCCCGTTCGCCTGGCACCCTGAACTCTCCCTCGAAGAACTTGGCCAACGCCTGGACGCCGCCTTCAAGGCCGTGCCCTACACCGCCGGCATCAATAACCATATGGGCAGTCGCATGACCGCCCAGCCGGCCGCCATGGCCTGGCTGATGGCGGAACTGCAGCGGCGCAACAAATTCTTCGTCGACAGCCGCACCAGCGCACAGACCGTGGCCGCCGCCGAGGCGCAGAAGATCGGCCTGGCCCATGTCTCGCGGGATGTATTCCTCGATGATGAGCGCACCGAAGCGGCGATTGCCACGCAGCTGCAAACCGCGATCAAGCTGGCGCATAAACAGGGTTCGGCGGTGATGATCGGCCACCCCTATCCGCAGACGCTGGCGGTGCTCGAGCGCGAATTGCCCAAGCTCCAGGCCCAGGGTATCGAGTGGATTGATATCAAGCTGATGATCAGTGTGCGCAGCAATCAAGCCATGGCGGGGCACGGCAAGAACGGCGTCTACCGCTACAAATAGTCCGCCATGATCTGTTCCACCCGCCCTTCAGAGCGCAACTGATCCAACGCTGCCTGCAGCCTGGCCACCGTCTCATCCGGCACATCCTTGTTCAGCGCCAGGTACAACTGGGCACTGTTGAACCGCAGCACAGTCTTGAGCCCGGTCACACCGACCTGGCGCGCCAGGTAACGTCCGGCCGGGTCGCCGGTGGCCCACAGGTCGATCTGGCCATCCACGAGCTTTTGCGCGTTGTCCTGGTCACGCAACACCACCACCGGGTTAAGGCCCTGCTTCTCCAGGGTCTCGGCGATGGCATCGCCTTTATAGGCGCCGATCCTGTAGCGGCGCGCGTGCTCCAGGTCGTCGAGCTGGATCTTGCTGTCGGCCTTGGCCAGCAGCACCCAGTCGTCCGGGCCAATGGGGCCGACCCACTTGAACAGCGCTTCACGATCCGGCAGGCGCGCCATCACAAACACGCCATAGCCGGGTTTCTCCAGGGCGAGCTTGTAGATTCGCTCCCAGGGAAAACGCAGGGTGAGATTGTAGGAAATGCCGGCACGCTTGAAGGTTTCCCGCACGATGTCCACGGCGATGCCTTCGATGTTCTCGTCCCGGGCGAAGTTCTTGCCGTTCTTGGCCATGTTGTAGGGCGGGAAATTTTCCGTCAGCAACACCAGGGAGGCGTCGGACGGCTCTTCGGCGTGGGCCGCACTCACCATGAAGATGGAGGCGCTGGCGAGGGCAAGCAGCAGGGTCTTGAACATGAAGGCTACCGGAATCCATGGCAAGCGCAGAGAGTGCCGCGCGCCTGCCATGGTGTCCAGCAACGTTTAGCGAACCACGATACCGCGCGCCGCCATGTAGGCCTTGGCCTCGGGAACGGTGTATTCGCCAAAGTGAAAAATACTCGCCGCCAGCACCGCGCTGGCATGGCCTTCGATCACGCCGTCGGCCAGGTGTTGCAGGTTACCGACACCGCCGGAGGCGATCACCGGAATACCCAGCGCATCGCTGATGGCGCGGGTCACGCCCAGGTCGAAGCCGTTCTTCATGCCGTCCTGGTCCATGCTGGTCAGCAGGATTTCCCCGGCGCCCAGGCCTTCCATCTTCATCGCCCACTCCACCGCGTCCAGGCCGGTCGGCTTGCGACCGCCATGGGTGAAGATCTCCCAGCGCGGGGTTTCGCCCGGGCCGGAGACTTTCTTGGCGTCGATGGCGACCACGATGCATTGCGAGCCGAAGTGCTGCGCGGCTTCGCCGACGAACTCCGGGTTGAACACCGCAGCCGTGTTGATCGAGACCTTGTCCGCACCGGCATTGAGCAGGTTGCGGATGTCCTGCACGGTGCGCACGCCACCGCCCACGGTCAGCGGGATAAACACCTGGCTGGCCATGCGCTCGACGGTATGCAGCGTGGTGTCGCGGCCGTCGACGCTGGCGGTGATGTCGAGAAAGGTGATCTCGTCGGCACCCTGCTCATCGTAGCGACGGGCGATTTCCACCGGGTCGCCGGCGTCACGGATGTTCTCGAACTTGACGCCCTTGACCACGCGACCGTTGTCGACGTCCAGGCAAGGGATGATGCGTTTGGCCAGCGCCATGGTCAGTCCTCAGCCGTTGTAGGCATCGCAGTAAGCCTGGGCTTCGGCGACGTCCAGGGTACCTTCGTAGATCGCGCGGCCGGTGATGGCGCCGATGATCCCTGGCGCCTTGGCGTCCAGCAGCGACTTGATGTCACCCAGGTTGTGAATGCCGCCGGAAGCGATCACCGGAATCTTCGTCGCCGCCGCCAGCGCCGCGGTGAACGGCACGTTGCAGCCCTGCATCATGCCGTCTTTGGCGATGTCGGTATAAACGATGGCGGACACGCCGTCGGCTTCGAACTGCCTGGCCAGGTCGATGACTTGCACGGTGCTGATTTCAGCCCAGCCGTCGGTGGCGACGAAACCATCTTTAGCGTCCAGGCCCACGATCACTTTGCCCGGGAACGCGCGGCAGGCTTCGGCGACGAAGGCCGGGTCTTTCACGGCCTTGGTGCCGATGATCACGTAGCTCACGCCAGCCTTGACGTAATGCTCGATGGTTTCCAGGGAGCGGATACCGCCGCCGATCTGGATCGGCAGGTTCGGGTAGCGCCTGGCGATCGCGGTGACCACCTCGCCGTTGACCGGCTGGCCTTCGAAGGCGCCGTTCAAGTCCACCAGATGCAGACGCCGGCAGCCCCCTTCCACCCATTTGGCAGCCATGCTCACCGGATCATCGGAGAACACGGTGGAATCTTCCATACGGCCTTGGCGCAGACGGACGCAGGCGCCGTCCTTGAGATCGATAGCGGGGATAATCAGCATCTGGCAAACCTTATTCGATATTCAGCAATGCTTGGGAAATCAGGGTTTCTCAAGCGACCACAGGTCGCTTTCGATGCTTTCGAACCTTTCTTTAAGGAGCGTCTGCGTATCGAAAATCGCCCTGTTGTAATAGTGCGGAGCCACTTCGGTGGTGAACAGCTCAAGAATCTCGGCGACCTCGAACGAGCCCAGCTTGAGCTCGAAGCGGTCTTCCATGAAGCGCTTGATCTTGAGGGTAGCCTCACTTTCCTGCTCCGGCGTGAGGGTCAAGATCGGCAGCTTCGGCTTCCTGGCCATTTACCAGCGCCCATCCCAGGCGGCGAAGTTCTGCAGCAATTGCAGGCCATGGGTATGGCTCTTCTCCGGGTGGAACTGCACGGCAAAACGCGAACCTTCGGCCAACGCTGCGGCGAATTCGACGCCGTAGTGCCCACCACCCACCACCTGGCGCGGTTTACCGGCGGCGATGTAGTAGCTGTGCACGAAGTAGAAGCGCGCCATGTCCGGGATGTCGTGCCACAGCGGGTGATCCACCGCCTGGCTGACTTCGTTCCAGCCCATGTGCGGGACTTTCAGGTGGGCGCCGTCTTCGTGCAGGTCCTTGCCGAAGAACTTCACCTGGCCGGGGAACAGGCCGATGCAGTCGACGCCGTCGTTCTCTTCACTGCGATCGAGCAAGGCTTGCATGCCCACGCAGATGCCGAGGAACGGACGATCCTGGCTGACTTCGCGCACCAGGCTGTCAAAGCCCAGGCGACGGATCTCCGCCATGCAATCGCGGATCGCCCCCACACCGGGGAACACCACGCGGTCGGCTTCGCGAATCACGCTGGCATCGCTGGTGATCAGCACCTTGCCGGCCCCTACGTGTTCGAGGGCCTTGGCCACCGAATGCAGGTTGCCCATGCCGTAATCGATAACCGCGACCGTCTGCATTACAGGACGCCCTTGGTCGAGGGCATCTGCCCGGCCATACGCTCATCCAGCTCCACGGCCATGCGCAGCGCGCGGCCGAAAGCCTTGAACACGGTTTCGATCTGGTGGTGGGTGTTGGTGCCGCGCAGGTTGTCGATGTGCAGGCTGACCAGTGCGTGGTTGACGAAGCCCTGGAAAAATTCCTGGAACAGGTCGACGTCAAAGCCGCCCACGGTGGCGCGGGTGTACGGCACGTGCATCTGCAGGCCTGGGCGGCCGGAGAAGTCGATGACCACACGCGACAGCGCTTCGTCCAGCGGGACATAGGCGTGACCGTAGCGACGGATGCCTTTTTTGTCGCCGATGGCCTTGGCAAACGCCTGGCCGAGGGTGATGCCTACGTCTTCCACCGTGTGGTGGTCGTCGATATGCAGGTCGCCCTTGCTGACGATATCCAGGTCGATCAGCCCGTGACGGGCGATCTGGTCCAGCATGTGCTCAAGAAAAGGTACACCGATATCAAATCGGGCCTTTCCGGTGCCATCCAGGTTGATCGAGGCTTTGATCTGGGTTTCCAGAGTGTCGCGCTCGACGGACGCCTTACGTTCGGCCATCACCAGCTCCGCAAAATCATTGGGCGAAAAAGGCAGCCATTATAGGGGCGCGGGCGCTAAACAGAAACATCGAAGGGGATAAGACTGACGAGTTGAGGCGGGGAATGCCGGGATAGACATGTATACACAAGCGGGTGCTCCAGGATGGTGCGCCCGCTTGTATTCAACTTAGTGGAACAGTACCGCCGTCTTCTGCAGGGTCACCCACACACCCCACGCCAACGGAATACCCACCACCAGCCAGGCCGCGATCGCCAATGGCACGGTGCCGGGCGCCGCTTTCCACTCCAGGGAAGTGCTGGCATCAGCCCCTTTGTCATGGCCCAGCGCCTGTTCGGCGGCAAGTTCTGCATCGGTCATGAAGTACTTGTCGGCCACCGGGCGGACCAGCATGTTGCAGATAAAGCCCAGCACCAGCAGGCCGGCGAGGATGTACAAGGTGATGTCATAGGCCGCAGCGCGTTCAACGCCGATGCTCAGTTGATACTCACGCAGGTAGTTCACCAGCACCGGGCCCAGCACGCCCGCCGCTGCCCAGGCAGTCAGCAGGCGACCGTGGATCGCGCCGACCATCTGGGTACCGAACAGGTCGGCCAGGTAGGCCGGGACCGTCGCAAAGCCACCGCCGTACATCGACAGGATGATGCAGAACGCCGCCACGAACAGCGCCACGTTGCCCAGGTGCCCCAGGTTCGGGATCAGCGCATACAGGGCAAAGCCCAGGGCGAAGAACACGAAGTAGGTGTTTTTACGCCCCAGGTAGTCGGAGAACGACGCCCAGAAGAACCGACCACCGATGTTGAACAGGCTCAGCAGGCCGGTGAAGCCCGCAGCGATGGCGGCAATCGACGCCAATTGCCCGGCGTCCAGTTGGCCAAACGGCACATCGACACCCAGCAGCTTGCCACCGAACACTTCCTGCAGCAGCGGCGAAGCCATGCCGAGGATGCCGATACCGGCCGACACGTTCAGGCACAGCACCAGCCATACCAGGCGGAACTGCGGGGTTTTCCACGCCACATTCACGTGCACGTGACGGTGGGTGATCATCGCGTTACTGGCTTTTTTCGCCGGTGCGGTCCAGCCCTCAGGCTTCCAGCCAGTGGGTGGAACGCGGTAGGACAGCGCGCCGCCGATCATGAACACGAAGTAGATCGCAGCCATGACCAGGAAACTCTGCCATACGCCTACGCTGGTCGGCGAAGCAAAGTGGCCCATCAGCGCAGCAGCCAGCGGGGCGCCCACCATTGCGCCGCCGCCGAAGCCCATGATCGCCATGCCGGTGGCCATGCCGCGCTTGTCCGGGAACCACTTGATCAGGGTCGATACGGGCGAGATATAGCCCAGGCCCAGGCCGATACCGCCAATGACCCCGGAGCCGATCCACATCAGCCAGATCTGGTGGGTATAGATACCCAGCGCCGAGATCAGCAGGCCGCCGCACCAGCACAACGCCGACACAACACCGGCCTTGCGCGGCCCGGCATGTTCCAGCCAGCCACCCCAGATCGCTGCCGAGCAGCCCAGGAAGATGAAGAACAGGGTGTAGATCCAGCCCAGCATGGAGATGGGCCAGTCGCATTGGGATGAGAAGACCTGGGCGATGAAGCTCATGTCCGGTGCACAGGCGACAGGCTTGGTGATACCCAGCGCCTTGGACAACGGCAACCAGAACACCGAGAAGCCGTAGGCCATGCCGATGCACAGGTGGATGGCCAGGGCGGCCGGTGGAACCAGCCAGCGGTTGAAGCCGGGCTTGGCGATAATGCGCTCCTTGGACAGGAACGCAGGCTGTGGGGCGGTAGTGCCCGCCACAGTGCTGCTGCTCATTGATGTATCCCCCAGTTATTAGTATGCGTTCGTCAGGCGCTCTCTCCCTCGGCCTTGCACGCAAAGCGTGGCCGTTTTTTGTAGAGTGAAGCTCCATTTTGGCGCGACGATAAGTCGCAGAAGGCGAACGAACGGCTGAAGATTAGCATTAGCGAGTGACAGAAAAACCAAAATGACATCATCTTTTTGCGATTTTTCGGTTTTATTGGCGTCAAAAACCCGTTTTCACCCCTATGGATACAATGTAACGATCGGTGACCTGACGCAGGCCGTCGGGCGTTATACTCTGCGGCTAAATTTTGAAATCGACATACAAGGACTCGCCCATGAAAGCGTTCGGCAAAATCCTGGGTCTGGTACTTCTCGGGCTGTTGCTGATCATTGTGGCTCTGGGCTTTGCCCTGACCCATCTCTTCGATCCCAACGACTATAAAGACGAGATTCGCCAGATTGCCCGCGACAAGGCCCACATCGAGCTGACGCTCAATGGCGATATCGGCTGGAGCCTGTTCCCCTGGCTCGGCCTTGAACTGCACGAAGCCAGCGTGGCGACCCTGACCACGCCGACCCAACCCTTCGCCGACCTGCAAATGCTTGGCCTGTCGGTGCGCGTCCTGCCGCTGCTGCGTCGCGAGGTGCAGATGAGCGATGTGCGGGTCGAAGGCCTGAACCTGCGCCTCAACCGCGACAAGCAGGGCCATGGCAACTGGGAAGACATCGGCAAGAACGCGCCGGTGGCAACTGCCGGAACCCCCGCGCCAGCGCAAGCGCCTGCCGAGCCCGAAGCAGAAAAACCGTCCAAGCCGATCCGCCTGGATATCGACAGCCTGACGGTCAACAACGCCCGCGTCGAATACAACGATGAACAGACCGGCAAGCAATTCAGCGCCGAAAGTATCCAGCTGAGCACCGGCGCCGTGCACGAAGGTGCGAGTATCCCGGTGAAACTCACCGCCTTCTTCGGCAGCAACCAGCCGGTGATGCGCGTCAAGACCGAGCTCAACGGCAACCTGCGTATCGAGCGCGCGCTCAAGCGCTACCAGTTCGAAGACATGAAAGTCACCGGCGAAGCCACTGGCGAGCCGCTGCAAGGCAAGACCGTGACCTTCTCCACCCAGGGCCAGCTACTGGTGGACCAGGCGGCCAATATCGCCGAATGGACCAACCTGAAGCTCGCGGCCAACCAGTTGCGCGCCCTGGGCGAGCTGAAGGTCAACGACCTGGACAAGACCCCGCAGCTCAGCGGCGCGCTGTCCATCGCCCAGTTTGACCTGGCCAAGTTCCTCGACAGCGTCGGCAACCCGCTGCCGCCCATGGCCGAGGGCAGCCTGAGCAAGGTCGAGCTGGTCAGCCGCCTCAAGGGCACGCCGACCAGCCTGGCGCTGGAAGACCTGAACCTGAAACTCGATGGCAGCACCTTTACCGGTCGCGTCGCCGTGGACGACTTTGCCAAGCAGGCGCTGCGCGTGCAGCTCAAGGGCGATACCTTCAACGCCGACAACTACCTGCCGGCCAAGTCCGAATCCGCCAAGGGCGCGACCGCCGCCCGCCAGGCCGAAGTGCAGAACAGCGAAGCCGGCGCCATGGCGGCCGGGGGCACCACGCCACTGCCGGAAGCACCGACCAAAGGCGCCTGGAGCACGGACAAACTGCTGCCATTGGCCCACCTGCGCAAGCTGGATGTGAATGCCGACCTCGCCTTCGGCCAACTGACCCTGAGTAAATTGCCGATCCAGAATGCCGTGCTGAAAGCGTCCGGCGTCGACGGCCAACTCAAGCTCGACACCCTGAGCGGCGGGCTCTACAACGGCACCTTCCAGGCCAATGGCAGCCTGGACGTGCGCCAGGACATTCCGCTGCTGGCCCTGCAAAGCCGGATCAGGCAGGTGCCGGTCGAACGCATCCTGCAGGCCCAGGGGCAAACGCCGCCGGTGAAAGGCCAGGTCACCCTCGACAGCAACCTCAGCGGCCGCGGCAACAGCCAGAAAGCCCTGATCGACAGCCTCAACGGTACCGCCAGCTTTGTGATCAACAACGGCGTGCTGCTCAACGCCAACCTCGAGCAGCAACTGTGCACCGGTATCGCCCTGCTCAACCGCAAGACCTTGAGCGGCGAACAACGCGGCAAGGACACACCGTTCCAGGAGTTGAAGGGCAACCTGACCTTCCGTAACGGCGTCGCCAACAACCCCGACCTGAAAGTGCGCATCCCCGGGCTGGCGGTCAATGGCAACGGTGACGTCGACCTGCGCGTACTGGGCATGGATTACCGCGTCGGCATCATCGTCGAAGGCGACCAGCGCGAAGTACCGGACCCGGCCTGCGAAGTCGGCGCCAACTTCCAGGGCATCGAAGTGCCGCTGCGCTGCCGTGGCCCGCTGGAGCTCGGCGCCAAGGCCTGCCGCCTGGACAAGGACGGCCTGAGCCAGGTCGCGATCAAGGCGGCCGGCAACAAGCTCAGCGAGAAGCTGGAAGAGAAGCTCGACAAGGTCAATCCGCAGCTCAAAGATGCTTTGAAAGGCCTGTTCAAACGATGAAAAACGAGCAGTTTTCAACGGCGGTGCTGGACTGGTACGACCGCCACGGCCGCCATGACCTGCCCTGGCAGCAGGGCATCACGCCTTACCGGGTGTGGGTTTCGGAGATCATGCTGCAGCAGACCCAGGTCAGCACGGTGCTCAATTACTTCGACCGCTTCATGGCCTCCCTGCCAACGGTCGAAGCCCTGGCCGCCGCGCCGGAAGACGAAGTGCTGCACCTGTGGACCGGCCTGGGTTATTACACTCGGGCGCGCAACCTGCAAAAGACCGCGAAAATCATCGTGGCCGAGTACGGCGGCGAGTTTCCCAGGGATGTGGAAAAACTCACCGAGTTGCCCGGTATCGGCCTGTCCACCGCCGGCGCGATTGCCAGCCTGAGCATGGGCCTGCGCGCGCCGATCCTCGACGGCAACGTCAAACGCGTGCTGGCGCGCTTCACCGCACAAGAGGGCTACCCCGGCGAGCCCAAGGTGGCCAAGCAGCTGTGGGCCACCGCGGAGCGCTTCACACCCCATGACCGTGTCAACGCCTACACCCAGGCGATGATGGACATGGGCGCCACCCTCTGCACCCGCAGCAAGCCCAGTTGCCTGCTGTGCCCGCTGGAAAAAGGCTGCGAAGCCCACCTGCTCGGCCTGGAGACACGCTACCCGATCCCCAAGCCGCGCAAGAGCATCCCGCAGAAGCGCACGCTGATGCCGATGCTGGCCAATGCCGAAGGCGCTATCCTGCTTTACCGTCGCCCTTCCACCGGCCTGTGGGGCGGCTTGTGGAGCCTGCCCGAACTGGACGACCTGCAAGACCTCGAACACCTGGCCAACCAGCACGCACTCGAACTGGGCAAGCATCAGGCACTGCCGGGGCTGATCCACACCTTCAGCCACTTCCAACTGGCCATCGAACCCTGGCTGGTCCAGGTCGAGGAATCCGCCCATCACGTGGCCGAGGCCGACTGGCTCTGGTATAACCTCGCCACCCCGCCGCGCCTGGGCCTTGCCGCCCCGGTAAAGAAACTGCTGAAACGCGCGGCCGATGTATTGAACGCAGGAGAGTCGTCATGACCCGCACCGTAATGTGCCGCAAGTACAACGAAGAATTGCCAGGCCTGGAACGCCCTCCGTACCCAGGTGCGAAGGGCCAGGACATTTTCGATCATATCTCCGCCCAGGCATGGGGCGACTGGCTGAAACACCAGACGCTGCTGATCAATGAAAAACGCCTGAACATGATGAACGCCGAAGATCGTAAATACCTGTCAGGCGAAATGGACAAGTTCTTTTCCGGCGAGGATTACGCCAAGGCTGACGGCTACGTGCCGCCTGCTCAATAATTGATCAAAAATCGGGGTCGGCACGTAAGCGACGGTAATAATTAAATTTTTTTTGAAAACTTGCTTGACGACCCCCTGAAAAACCCGTTTAATGCGCCCCGTTGCCCAGATAGCTCAGTCGGTAGAGCAGGGGATTGAAAATCCCCGTGTCGGCGGTTCGATTCCGTCTCTGGGCACCACTAATTAGTTTCAGGTGGTGCAAAAACCACCCGAAAGCCCACAAGAAGCCCGCCCAGTGCGGGCTTTTTGTTGTCCGGGATTTATAGATGCCGCCTGGGGCGATCGAGCATCGCCCCAGGGGATTTCAGCTAGCTGCGATCCGACATCAATGTGAACACTGCCACCCGCTCCTGATCGGATATCTCAAAGCCGCGCTCTTCCACCCGATCCAGCCAGCCCTGGGCTGACAGCTGCTCGCCAAAGCGTACCAGGCGCCCGTAACGCTCGAAGACCGCCCTCAACACATTGATCATCGCCGGATAGCTGCAACCGCCATCAAAGCCAATGCTCAGCCTTCCGATTCGCGAGCGCTCAATTACGTAGCCACTGACGGGCCGCTTAAAGTCCTTTTTCGTCATATCCCTGTGCTTCCAATACGGCAAGTTCAAAAAACGGCACAGCCAATTTGACCGACCGGTCACTCGATCGGCAAACATACAGCAAGGTGCCAGGTCACTTCAGCAAAAACACCACCAGCGGGTTGTCGTTCAATCGCCCCTCTAGGCTCGGCTGCAGGCGATCCAGGGGCGTTCCCGGCAACAGCGCCGTTTCCTTGCGTGCCACGATCACCCAGGCAGGACGGGGCAAAGCATCCAGCCGTCCAACCTCGTTACCCGCGATAAACACGGGCTGCTCGTCGTGGTCCAGGTTCATCATGTAGCGCACGGCCCAGGTATCACGCCCCAGATTGAGAAACACCAAGGTACCCGGCTGCTTCACGCGAAGCGCCTCCACCTGCCCCACGAATCTCCGGGTATCGAACTGCAAATCCTTGGCCGGCTCCACGACAGCCACCAACACCAGCCATTGCGCCGCCAATGCAACGAGGCTGAGCCACACCAGTCGCTGCGGCCGTCGCCAGACACCCAGCGCCGCCACTTGCAGCACCAACAGGACAGCAATCAGTAGCGGCAACGAAACGTTAGGCCAGTAACCGTGCTTCTGCCACCCATGCCGACAGACAAACACGGCAACCACGCACAGCGCCGGCAGCGCCGCGACAAGCCACTCATAGCCCCTGCGCACGCCCGAGAGCCAGCCTTGCGCCTGAAGCAGCCCATAGGCCGCGACAGCCGCAAACATCGGCACCATGGGCAGGATGTAATAGGCACGCTTGAAATGCGGCACCGACAAGCCAAGCAGGATCATCAACCCACAGGCACCGAGCCGCACCACCAATTGCACCGGATCATCAAACCGCTGCGCCCAACGATGACGCAGCGCAACCAATGTGACCAACGCCAGCGGCACCACGGGGAAGTAACGGTACAGGCTCAGCTGGAAGTAGAAATAGAACGGCTCGCCGCTTTCATCAAGGCGCCCGCCCACTTGCATCTTGAACACTTCATCGGCAAACCCATCGCCGCCGCTGATGCGCGCCAGCTTCACCAACAGCCACCAACAGGCCGCCAGCAACACCAGGCCGACGATGCCGTGGATCAACACCTGCCTGACCCGTCGTCCAGGACTGCCCAGCGCCCAATACACGCACACCACGCCGCAGACTTCGATCAAGCCCAGCGGGCCGCGTATCGCGAAACCCAGGATGAACAGCGGGAACACCGCAAGTTGCCTGAGCCGTGAGCCCAGGCGCTCACCACTGTGCAGCAGGTAGAAACTGCCGACACACAGCAACGCCACCATCTGGTCCAGGCATACCGAGCGGGACTTCTCGAGCAATTGGGTGGTGAGCAACGTCAGCAGCACCGTGAGCAACGCCCACGGGCGACTCGCCGGGACCAGCAAGCGATAGATCAAGGCTACGACCCCGGCGGATGCAAGGGCAGTGGGCAGCACATTGGCCAAGTGGTTGGGCGCACCGAACAGCCGGGCAAATACGTAACTGAAGAAGGTCGCGGTACCAGGGTAGTCCGCATAAGGCTGCCCATAGGTGGTGGGGAAAAGACTCGCGCCATGGCGAAACATTTCCTGCAGGAACAGCGCCCAGCGCCCGTCAAAGCCCTGGGGTTGCTGGTCCCAGATACCCAGCGTGAACAGCAACAGCGCGAACAGGAAAATGCCCAGGGACTCCAGGCGGAAACGGTTGCAGTGATCCATGGGTTGGCCTGTCGGATAGGGAACGCCGACCTAGGGTGCCGAACGTATCCCTAATAGCACCTGAACAAACCTGAACATTCACGTTTCACCGACCTGCAGGCCACACCAGCCTCGGGATCAGGCGCACGTAGATCAACTCGCCCACCAACTCGACCAGGGTTTGCAGGATCACCGCCGTCGCCGCCACGCCGCGCACGCCTTCTGGCAACGCCAGGGCCAGCGGCAACACCACCAATGAGTTACGCGTCGATGCGCTGAACGTCACCGCCCGTGCCGTCGCCGCCGGCAGCGCGAACAGCCTCGCAGCCAACGCCCCGATCACCGGCGCCAGCAACAGGAACGCCACGTAGACCGGAATCACCGGCAGCAACAGGTTAATGTCGCGCACCACCGAAGTGATTTGCGAACCGATCACCACCACCAATACCAGCACCATCGCCGGCACCGGCAACCACGCCCAGGCGTCATTCCAGGCGCTGACGCCCGATGAGCGTCGTGCCAGGAATGCGGTGATCACCGCCAGCGCCATGGGCAGCACGATCAACAATAGGAACGCCTCGATAAACGGCCCCGCCTGCACCACCACCCCGGACTGCGCCCCCAGCATCAACCTCAGGTACATCGGCAACAGCAGCAACTGCAGCAACAACAGCACCGGCGTCGCCGCCAGCATCAAACGCGAGTCGCCTTTACCGATATGGGTAAACACCACCACATAGTCGATACACGGCGTCAGCAACACCAGCAATGCGCCCACCAGCAATGCCGGGCGCTCCACCAGGCCACGGGTCAACACCCACACCAGCAACGGCACGAGGATGAAATTGGCCAGCAGCAGCGCCGACAGAAAGCGCTTGTGACTCAAGCTCTGGCGCAGATCCAGAAAAGGGATTTGCAGGAACATCGCATACATCAACACCGCAATGGCGGGCGTGACCAGCACGCCGAGGCCATGGGCCAACGAAGGCGCGAGCAGGCCGAAAGCACCAGCCAGGAGGACAGCGGCGAAGTAGAGGGGGATCTGGTGGTGTTCGAGGGTGTCGCGGGTCATGAAAACGCTCTGGTGGATCGCAGAGGTGCAAGCCTATGCGTCTACTGGCGCGAGGTCGAGTGCAGCGGACCGGTCGCCTCTGAAGGATATTCTTGGCGTGTATGCAATACGGTCAGGATCTCGACCTGTTCCATAACGCGATAGACGACCAGATAGTTTGGATGAACAACCATTTCACGAGTGCCGGACAAGCGCCCTTGCCTGAATCCGTATGGCATTGACGACAAACCCTCAGCGGCCTCCACAATCGTACGGTGCAACGAAGCGGCGGAAGCGGCATTGTACTGCTCGATGTAATCAATAATTTCGGTCAAGGCGACGATAGCCTCAGGTCGCCATTTAACGAGCAGCACGACGAGCCTTGCGCCTCTCTTCCAGCATCCTCTCGACTTCGGCCATTGCCTCATCATGTGGAATGCTTGGGCGAGGATCATCAATGGAAGCCTGTACCTTGGCACGAAACCAACGGTCGTAGCTGGCAGCCTGCTCTTCAGTTTCAAACTCTGAAACGATGGGAGAACGTGGGATGCTCATGGAGACCTCCGGAATAGGTGCCTGCCAGTCTAATCTGTCCATGGTTTGCTGTCGTTTCTCTCGGATGTATGGCTTTCGCCGGGGCTCTGCACGCTTTGCGAGCGCCGAAGGTTAATGACCCAATCAAAGGGCAGACAAGTGCTGGCAAACTGGCTAACTGTTACTAAAAAATAATAATCCAGGCAGGGGCTTCGAAACGATGAATTTGAATGACGCCTCTTCAGTAGTAAAAATTGCAACTACACCCAGAAATAGCCAAAGCGAATCCTTCAAGGAATCCGCCGCAGACGGCCATCCCCTCGGCGGCTTCACCTGGCGCCACCCGCGCACCGACCGCGAACGCCCGGTCGTCATCATCAACGCCGCCACCTCCGTGCGTTGCCGCCACTACTCACGTTTCGCCGACTACCTGTTCGCCAACGGCTTTGACGTGATCACCTACGACTATCGCGGCATCGGCGAGTCCCGCAGCGGTTCGTTGCGTGGGTTCAAGGCGTCGTGGTCGGATTGGGGTACGCTGGATTTCGAAGCGATCCTGCTGCGGGCACAGCGGGAGTTTCCAGGCCAGCCGATTGATGTGGTCGGCCACAGTTTTGGTGGCTGTGCGGCAGGGCTGGGCGCATCCGGCGCGGTGATCCGGCGAATCGTGACCGTGGGCGCGCAGTTCGCCTACTGGCGCGATTACGCCGCCGCCGGGCGCTGGCAGATGTTTGCCAAATGGCATGTGGTCATGCCGGTGGTCACGGCATTCTGCGGGTATTTCCCCGGCAAGCGCCTGGGTTGGCTGGAGGATACGCCGGCAGGCGTGGTGCGCGACTGGAGCACGCCAACGCCCAGGTATGAGACGCGGCCCAGCGGGCGGGCCCTGGCGGACTTGCCATTCAGTCGCGTAAAGGCGCAGGTGCTGGCGATCAGCATCACCGATGACCCCTTCGGCACTGTGGCGGCGATTGAGCGGTTGCTGGGTTACTTCGACGGCAGCGAGCGCACCCATCTGCGCATCGCCCCGGAAGACATCGGCGAAAAACAGGTCGGACATTTCGCGTTCTTTCGCAGCGAGTATCAGGATCGGTTGTGGCCGATTGCATTGGCCTGGCTGCAACACGGTCAATTAACGGCGGATACCCTTGGGATTTCCCTCAACCTGCGCTTCAATACCCCACCCAGATCCTGACCCAAGGACGTGAGCCCATGGCCTCGCCGAACAAGCAGCAAAAACGTGCCCACCGGGCCAAGGCCAAGGCCAAGCAGAACCGCACCCAGCGCGCCGTCGCGAGCAAACCGGATGCGTTTGCCGGCGATGACGACCGCATTGACCTTGAGTCAGTGGATTTGACCGAGCTGTTCGTGGAGATGCGCACCGCCGGCGAGACCAGCCAGCAGGCCCTCTGCGCGGTATTCCTGGCCCACCCGCTGCTCGCCCTGGTGCTGGAGCAGGAAGGCGAAGAAGAAGCCACCGACTTTATCCTGGCGGCACTGATCGAGTATCGGCAGTGGGCCACCGACAGCGACGATGAAGCCGCCGCACTGGCGTGGATCGAATCGCCGCAGTTCCAGGCGGATTACGTCGCCGCATCCGAGGCCCTCACCAACTAAAACCAAATGTGGGAGGGGGCTTGCCCCCTCCCACATTTGAACTGCGGCGCAATCAAGCACCGCATTCCATCACATCAATTCAGCACCGCAGCGCCCACTCTCTGCGCCTTGCGACGGCTGGACACAATCAACCCCGCCGCCACTACCAGCAAGCTCAAGACCCCAGTCGCGATGATCTCGACCCGATGCGCTTCCTGGAACAGCATGATGGTCAATGTGCCGACGATGAATACCATCACCGCGTAAGTCAGGCCTGGGAACAGCCACATCTTGAAGACAATTTTCTCGCCCGCCGCCATGCGCTTCTGGCGCATGCGCAATTGCGACACCGCAATCACCAGGTACACCAGCAGCGCGATGGCGCCGGAGCTGGCCAGCAGGAATTCGAACACCGCTGCCGGCGCCACGTAGTTGGCAAATACCGCCAGGAACGCCGCGCCGGTGGACAGCAATACCGCCCAGTAAGGCGTGCCGCTCTTGTTGGTGCGCTTGGCCACGGCCGGTGCATCGCCGCGACGGCCCAGGGAGAACAGCATGCGCGAAGCGGTGTACAGCGCCGAGTTCAGGCAGCTGGTCACGGCAACCAGGACCACCAGGTCGACGATCAGCTTGGCGTTCGGGATACCCATGCGTTCCAGCACGGTCTGGTAGGAACCTACCGCCGCCAGGGTCGGATCATTCCAAGGCACCAGGGACACGACGATGAAGATCGACAACAGGTAGAACAAACCAATCCGCCAGATCACCGAGTTGGTGGCCTTGGTGATTTGCTGGCCTGGGTTCTTCGATTCAGCGGCGGCGATGGTGACGATCTCGGTGCCCATGAAGGAGAACATGGTGGTCAGGATCGCGGCCAATACCGCGCCCATGCCGTTGGGCATAAAGCCTTGGGTGTCAAAGAGGTGGGAAACGCCGCTGACCTGGCTGGTCGGCAGGAAGCCGAAAATTGCCGCCAGGCCGAGGATCACAAAGCCCACGATCGCCACGACCTTGATCAACGCGAACCAGAACTCAAACTCACCGTAGTTCTTCACGCTGAACAGGTTGGTCGCCGTCAGCAGCAACGTGATGACCAGCGTGAAGGCCCAGATGGCCACATCCGGGAACCAGGCGTGGAGAATGGTCGCGGCGGCGTTGGCTTCCAATGGAATCACCAGCACCCAGAACCACCAGTACAGCCAGCCGATGGTAAAGCCGGCCCAGTGACCGATCGCACGGTCGGCGTAGGTGGAGAACGAACCGGTGTCCGGCGACGCCACGGCCATTTCGGCCAGCATGCGCATCACCAAGACCACCAGCGTACCCGCTGCGGCATACGCCAGCAGGACCGCAGGGCCGGCGGCAGCAATCGCGTGGCCGGAGCCGACAAACAAACCGGCACCAATGACGCCGGCAATCGACAGCATGGTGACGTGACGCGGTTTGAGCCCCTGTTCGAGGTCATTGGAGCTTTGCGTACTACTCATTGACACACCTTTGCGAGGAATTGCGAAAACGGTCCGCCCGGCCTGGGCTCTTCCTCGTGAAAAGAAACCAACAGGGCGTTCTTTATTTTTTACGCAAGATTTGCGCCAAAATGTTACAAAACCGCGATTGACGCGGCCTGCAGGACGATTCACCAGTCATCGCAAGTCATTGAGAACAATGGCATTCCGCTATAGCGTTACCGTGCGACTCACTTTCAAGACGAACAAGTGCACCAAAACCACACACGAAAAGTAAGCAGCGCGCCATAAAAGGGCCGATAGCTACCGTTTGCCCGTTTAACCCTTCCAACACCCGGCCAAAGCTGGCACCATCGCGCCCTTTTTCACGCGAAGCCTGCGGATTCACGGGTTAAAACGGTTGTTCGGTTGTTGATGGCGCGACACCCTGCTGTGCCGATGCGACACCCTGCCGCACACCGCCCGTTTACCGCCCGCCGCGCTGTTGGCCGCCATCAGGACGCTATGCTAGCTTGGCGCCTCGCCAGGAAGGCGGCCCAACAGCGAAGATCGCAATGAACACAATGAGGACCCCACATGGCCGAGGCCACGCCCGCGCTTGAAATCCGCAACTTGCATAAACGCTATGGTGAGCTGGAGGTACTCAAAGGTATCTCGCTGACCGCTCGCGACGGCGATGTGATCTCGATCCTGGGTTCCTCCGGTTCCGGCAAGTCCACGTTCCTGCGCTGCATCAACCTGCTGGAAAACCCGCACCAGGGCCAGATCCTCGTGGCCGGCGAAGAACTCAAGCTCAAGGCCGCGAAAAACGGCGAGCTGCAGGCCGCCGACGGCAAGCAGATCAACCGCCTGCGCAGCGAAATCGGTTTTGTGTTTCAAAACTTTAACCTGTGGCCGCACATGAGCATCCTCGACAACATCATCGAGGCCCCTCGCCGTGTGCTCGGCCAGAGCAAGGCCGAGGCCATAGAAGTGGCCGAAGCCCTGCTGGACAAGGTCGGTATCGCCGACAAGCGCCATGCCTACCCCGCGCAATTGTCCGGCGGCCAGCAACAACGGGCCGCCATCGCGCGCACCCTGGCGATGCAGCCCAAGGTCATCCTGTTCGACGAACCCACTTCAGCCCTTGACCCGGAAATGGTCCAGGAAGTACTTAATGTGATCCGCGCGCTGGCCGAAGAAGGCCGCACCATGCTGCTGGTCACTCACGAAATGGGCTTCGCCCGTCAGGTGTCCAGTGAAGTGGTGTTCCTCCACCAGGGCCTGATCGAAGAGCAAGGATCGCCACAGCAGGTGTTTGAAAACCCGCTTTCGGCGCGCTGCAAACAATTCATGTCCAGCAACCGCTAACGGAGCAACATGCATGCAGAACTATAAAAAATTCCTTCTGGCCGCGGCCGTCTCGATGGCGTTCAGCGCCACGGCCATGGCAGAAACCTTGACCATGGGGATCGAAGCGGCCTACCCGCCGTTCAACAATAAAGACGCCAGCGGCCAAGTGGTCGGCTTCGACAAAGACATCGGCGACGCCCTGTGCGCCAAGATGAAAGTCGAGAAGTGCGACGTGTACGTGTCCGACTGGGACGGCATCATCCCGGCCCTGAATGCCAAGAAATTCGACTTCCTGGTGTCCTCGCTGTCGATCACCGACGAGCGCAAGCAAGCCGTCGACTTCACCGACCCGTACTACTCCAACAAGCTGCAGTTCATCGCGCCCAAAGCCACCGCAGACTTCAAGACCGACGCCGCCTACCTGAAGGGCAAGGTCATCGGCGCCCAACGCGCGACGCTGGCCGGTACCTACCTGGAAGACGAGCTGCCTGACACCGAAGCCAAGCTCTACGACACCCAGGAAAACGCCTACCTTGACCTGACGTCCGGCCGCCTCGACGGGATCCTCGCCGACAAGTACGTGCAGTACGAATGGCTCAAGAGCAAAGACGGTTCGGCCTACGAGTTCAAGGGCGACCCGGTTGTCGAGAGCGACAAGATCGGTATCGCCGTACGCAAGGGCGACCCGCTGCGCGAGCGCCTGAACAAAGCCCTGGCAGAGATCAAGGCAGACGGCACCTACAAGAAGATCAACGACAAGTACTTCCCGTTCAGCATCGAATGACCTGAACGGCCTGCCCGGCGCGCTCACTTGAGCGCGCCGGCTTTCAGCAATGCCTGCCGCGATATGAAGACACCATGAATTTCGATCTCTACGGATTCGGCCCGGCGCTCGCTGCCGGCGCGCTGATGACCGTCAAACTGGCCCTCACGGCGTTATGCCTGGGGCTGGTACTCGGCCTCGCCGGTGCCCTGGCCAAGACTTCCCCGTACAAGCCGTTGCAATGGCTGGGCGGTACTTACTCGACAATCGTTCGCGGTGTGCCGGAGCTGCTGTGGGTGCTGCTGATTTACTTCGGCACGATCAACGCCATGCGCTCACTGGGTGAGCTGCTCGACATTCCCGACCTGTCCCTCAGCGCCTTTGCCGCAGGCGTGATCGCCCTGGGCCTGTGTTTCGGCGCCTACGCCACGGAAGTGCTGCGTGGAGCGATCATCTCCATTCCCAAGGGCCACCGCGAAGCGGGTGTGGCGCTGGGCCTGTCGAAGTTTCGTATCTTTACCCGGTTGATCATGCCGCAGATGTGGCGCATCGCCCTGCCGGGCCTGGGCAATCTGTTCCTGATCCTGATGAAAGATACCGCGCTGGTCACGGTCATCGGCCTCGAAGAAATCATGCGCCATGCGCAGATCGCCGTGACCGTCACCAAACAGCCTTTCACCTTCTATATGGTCGCCGCGTTCATCTACCTGGGCCTGACGTCGCTGTCGATGGTGGCCATGCACTTCCTGGAACAACGCGCCGCCCGCGGCTTCGTGAGGACGACGTAATGGAATGGGAAGTCATCATCAAGTGGCTGCCGAAGTTTATCCAGGGCGCCATCCTGACCCTGGAGCTGGTGAGCATCGCTGTGATCCTCGGCCTGATCCTGGCCATCCCCCTGGGTATCGCGCGCTCGTCCAGGCACCTGTCTGTGCGCGCCCTGCCTTACGCTTATATCTTTTTCTTTCGCGGCACGCCGCTGCTGGTGCAGTTGTTCCTGGTCTATTACGGCCTGGCCCAATTCGACAGCATCCGCTCAAGTTTCATGTGGAAGTACCTGCGCGATCCGTTCTGGTGTGCCACCGCCACCATGACGCTGCACACCGCCGCGTACATCGCCGAGATCCTGCGGGGTGCCATCCAGGCCATTCCGCCTGGGGAAATCGAAGCCGCCCGTGCGCTGGGCATGTCCAGGCCCAAGACGCTGTTCTACATCATCCTGCCCCGGGCCGCGCGCATCGGGCTGCCGGCCTACAGCAACGAAGTGATCCTGATGCTCAAGGCCAGCTCGCTGGCGAGCACCGTGACCCTGCTGGAGCTGACCGGCATGGCCAGGACGATCATCGCGCGCAACTACCTGACGGTGGAGATGTTCTTCACCGCCGGCGTGTTCTACCTATTGATCTCCTTCCTGCTGGTACGCGGCTTCAAACTGCTGGAACGCTGGCTGCGCGTCGATGCCTGCCAGGGACGTTGAAGCCCGCTTCAAGGCGCTGGATGCGTTTCTGATCGAGCACCAAGGGCTGTGGCGACCACGGCCCTTTGTGCATCGGCAACTGCCTTGGGAAACCGAGCATCCGCAACTGGCCCGATGGCTGCGGCAACGCTCGTTGTCCGACGCGGAAACCAGCCATAACCATCCCCACACCCTACCGGCGCCGGCGCCTTTTCCCTCATTGGCCCGCGAAGCCCTGCGCCTCAGTGCTGTGGATAAGTTACCGAAGCAGCCCCTGCAACCCGCGGCGCGCCGCCTGAATGTCGACGTACCCGGGCGCAAGTGGCAGCAAATCGAAGCCTTCGGCGCCGCGCTGCAGTTTGCGCAAACACCCCGGCATTGGCTGGACTGGTGCGCCGGCAAGGGCCACCTCGGCCGCCGCCTGCTGCACACCGGCCAGCAACTGACCTGCCTGGAATACGACCCGGCGCTGATCGCGGCAGGCCAGGCCTTGAGCGACCACCACGGCCTGCCCGTCACCCATCGCCTGCAAGATGTCATGGCAGACGTGGCCCTTGACCCCGAGCACACCCCCGTCGCCCTGCATGCCTGCGGCGACCTGCATGTGCGCCTGCTGCAACTGGCCAGTGCCGCCGGCTGCAAGCAACTGGCCGTAGCGCCGTGCTGCTACAACCGCATCCACGCGAGCGCCTACCAACCGCTGTCCGAAGCGGGCCGTGCTTCCACCTTGCAGCTGTCGGTCGACGACCTTGGCCTGCCCCTCAGCGAAACCGTTACGGCCGGCAAACGCGTGCGCCTGCAACGGGACATCTCCATGGCCCGCCGCCTGGGCTTCGATCAGTTACAACGCCAATTACGCCACTGCGACGAGTACCTGCCCACACCGTCCCTGCCCGCCGGTTGGCTGGACAAACCCTTCGCCGACTACTGCCAGGCGTTGGCCAGCCTCAAAGGGTTATCCACAGGTGAACAGGATTGGACGGCGCTGGAGGCGCACGGCTGGCAACGGTTGGCCGAGGTCAGGAACCTGGAGTTGCTGCGTGGGCTGTTTCGGCGCTCACTTGAGCTGTGGCTGGTCCTGGATCGGGCACTGTTTCTGGCCGAACGTGGCTACAGGGTCGAGGTGGGCACCTTTTGCGAAACCGCACTGACACCACGCAACTTGATGGTGCTTGCCGAGCGCGATTAAGGGGCAGAATTGTCGCACCCCAGCCTGTGGATAACTCTGTTGATGGAATCGTTACAAGGCCTGTGGTCATCTGCGCTACAGGCAAAAAGCCACGTTGTTCATTTTTTGTTCACAGAATAAAACGCACGTAAAACAGGCAGTTGCGGGGTGATGAGAATGGCTCCACAACCTGATCATTTCGCGACAGCCCAAACAACCAACTGTGCATAAGCATCTGGCGTCAAGGACATAAACCGGCATTTACAGTTGCTTTTTGCGGGCAATCAGCAGGCGGCAAAGCTCATTGATATCGTCACCGGCCAGGCTCAACGCCTGGCTGTCCAGCGGGTCGGCACCGAACGTCAGGGCTTCGCTGATCCCTACGTCGTGATGCACCTCAAACGGCTCTTTCGTCCCCAGGCGCTGCCGGAATGCCTCAACCATATCCAGGCTGAAGGCGCTGTCCTCATCCAACTGGTTAAGCACGTAGTGAACGTGCGGCGCCCGGTCGCGCCCAAGGTGCGGCGCCAGCAGCCCATCGAGTTGGTCCAGGGTTCCCAGGGACGCCGCGTCGGCCTGGGCGATCACCAGCACCACATCCGCCACGCTCACGGCTTGGTGGAAATAGACGCTGTTACCGGCGGGGGTATCGAGGATCACCGTGTGGCGGGCGTCCAGGCCCAAGGCGTGCAGCCGCTGCGCCAGCCAGTACGGTTCATGTTTCAGCCAGCGCTGCAGGGTGTCCTGCTGCTGGATATCGGTGTCGCCAAAGGTAATGACGCGGCTGCCGACAAAACCAGGCTGCTGGATGTGTTTCCAATGCGCATTCTGCAGGCTGGCGAGGCCGATGCCCGGTGAGGTCGGAGCGACACCGAAGTGACGGCGCAAGGCGTTTTGCGGGTCCAGGTCCACCGCCACCACCGATTCGCCCAGGCGCTGCAAACCACTGCTCAACAGGGTGGCCAGGGTGCTGCGCCCCACGCCTCCGTTGACCGACACCAGCGCCACCACGCAAGGGCGCCGCTCGGCCTTCTCCATCAGCGCGGACTGTACAGTGGAATCCTGAGGGGGAAAGGGGGTGCCATCCTCCACGGGAATGCTGCCAAAAAAGTGCAGTCGCGAATTCAGGCCACGGGGGTCACGGCTGACATCTTTGCCAAGCAGAGCAAGAAGACCGTCGGTAAAGCTCATAGCGCACCCTCCTCACGGCGAAGCTTAAAGACGTGAAAAGGTCAGCTGATACGACTGCTTACCGCAGGTCTTCTTATGGTCGCCCTTGTACAGGCAGTCTGCTTCAAGCGCACAAAAGTGTCATTATTTTGATGGATAAGCCGTCTATTTTTTAGATAAACGGCAAGGCGTCAAATTACCGACCAATACTGATCGTGTCGTAGGGAGTCTGCAGATCCCGCTCTGGAATTTCCCAAATCAACAACTTCGGCGGGGTTTGCTTGAACGCCGGGCTGTCGAAGTACGCCTTGGCTGCGCCGGAGAACTCGCCGCCGTCCTTGCTGAAATTGCCCACGGGAGCGTTCAGGGCTTTCTGCAGGAAGCCGACAAAGTTGGAATTGCGCGAGAACGAAGTCCCGATCAGTGCCACATTGGGCAACCCGGCGTCGCCGAACAGGTCATCAGTGTTGCTGGTGGCGCCACCCGCTTCGTGGGCGGAGCTGGCCGCGACCGATTCCCCCGGGGGCTGCAACTTCGGCGGTAACCAGTCGAGACCGGCCAGGCGCACCAGATCACCGGGGCGCACGGCAAGCGGTGCCTGGGTGATCTCAAAGGTTTGCTCGGGCGTAGCCTTGATCTCACGTTGCTGGATGCGTTTTGCCAGCGCCTGGGCGCCGGCGTTGGAGCCGATTTCGCTCCAGTGGGTGTCGGTGCGCAGGTATGCCTCGGGCCCGAGGGGTCTTAAGGTATCGGTGAGGTCCAGCGCGGACACGCCAGCGGCCTGCAAAGTGGCCGTCCAGTCCTGAATCCGGCTGTTGAGCACTGCCGGTCGGTACACGCCACACAGCTGGGCAACCGCAATGCGGCTCTTGTCCGGTACCACCACCACTTGCAGCTCGATACCTTTTTCACCCAGTTGCCGCTGCAGGTCGATCACGGCCTGGGCCTTGGCCTGTGCGTTGGCTTGGGCGTGGCGGTTGATGCGCAGTTCATCGCTGATAAACAGCCAGCCCGGGCAACCCGGCCGCACGCGTGGGCCGGTGTCGCCGAACGCCAGCCAGCTTGCGCCACGTTCCAGGTTGGCCGCCTGGATCGCCATCGGCGCCTTGGCCAGTTCCTTGGCGAAACGGTGGGTCAACTCACCGTGCAGCAGCATGTCGCTGTCGACCTTGGCAGGCAAGAAGCTGATCGGCCCCTTCACCATCAGCCAGGCGCAGGACAGCAGCCCCGCCGCCAGGAAGGGCACCAGCACCCAGGCCGCCAGGGGGCTGGTGCGAACAGCCAAGTCGCTCGGAGGAGTCGGCGCGGTAGGAGCGGGCATGGTCGGGCGTCCTTAGAACTGAAAGTACAGAAACGGTACGGCGTCGCGGCTGGCGATCAGCGCGAACGACAACACAAACCCGGCCACCGGCCACAACGAAGCGGCCACCACAAACCAGGGCTGGGTACCGAAACGCTGCTCGCAACGCACCTGCCAGATCGGCGCAATGATGCACACCAGGCCCAGCAACGCCGCCATGCCGTGGGCCGGGCGCATGGCCACGGCCATGGCGTCACCCAAGGCCACGCCATGCATACCGAACTGGCCGGCGTACATGGTCAGCGCCGAATGGAAGTCCGGCGCGCGGAACAAGGTCCAGGCCAGGCACACAAACAGCAACGTCAGGATGTGCGACAGCACCGGCGGAATACGCGGCAGGCTCGACCGCGACCAGGCGCGATCCACACACAGCGCGATACCGTGCGCCGCCCCCCACAACAGGTAGTTCCAACTGTCGCCGCCGTGCCACAACCCGGCGATCGCCATGGTCAGGAACAGGTTGCGATAAGTGCGCCACACGCCGTCACGGTTACCGCCCAGGGCGATATACAGGTAGTCGCGCAACCAGCTGGACAACGACAAGTGCCAACGACGCCAGAAGTCCTGGATGCTGCTGGCCAGGTACGGGCGGTTGAAGTTTTCCGGGAAGTGAAAGCCCAGCATCAGGCCCAGGCCGATGGCCATGGCGCTGTAGCCGGCGAAGTCGAAGAACAGTTGCAGCGAATAGGCCAGGCAACCGATCCACGCATCCACCAGGCTCGGGTTTTCCAGGTGGAAGGCAATGTCCACCAACGGCGACAAGGTGTCCGCCACCAGCACTTTCATGCCCATGCCGATCATGAAGCGCCGCGCACCGAGGGAGAAATTCGGCCAGTTGAAATAACGCTGGTTCAGCTCCCGGCGAACCCAGTCATAACGGATGATCGGGCCTGCAATCGAGTGGCCGAACATCGAAATGTACGTGGCGTAATTGATGAAGCTGCGTTCCACCGGCACCGTATGACGGTGCACGTCCACCAGGTAGGAAATCGCCTGCAGCACGATAAATGACAAGCCGGCCGGCAAGGCCACGCGCTGCCAATCCAGCGGCATGGCGCCGTACCAGGTGATCACCTCGCTCACGGTACCGGCGACGATGTTGGCGTACTTGTACCAACACAGCACCGCCGTGTTGAACACAATCAACGCGATCAACAGGCGCACCCGGCCTTTGCCGTCCTCACGGGAACGGTCCACCAGCAGGCCGCCGACCCATGCCACCACGGTCAACACCATGTGCAGGAACAGGAACAACGGGCTCAGCCAGCCGTAGAACAACCAGCTGCCGATCAACAGGATGACGTTGCGCCAGCTCGGACGAGCCAGGGCATAGATCAACAGGAAGGCCGGCAGGAACAGCGTGAGGAATTCGAGTGAGGCAAAGACCATGGTGGTGTCGGGCCCGATCAGTTAGCGAGTGCGTCGGAAGCGAACAGCAACTTCGAACCTGCAGCCGAAGGGACGGCCAGCACGCTATAGCGCTCACCCGCCTTGAGGGTGAACGTCAGCGGCTGGCCCACCGGAGCACCGGCGCACTTGAGCTGCACCGACAATTCCAGCGGGTTGATCATGCGGCGTTGCAACGAACCTTCGGCCACCTTCTTGAACAGCTCGGCCTTTTGGGCCACGGCTTCCAGGCTGGCGTCGGCGCAGGCGGCATCGGCGTTGATAAAGGCCAGGGAAGCCTTGAGCGCGTTGAAGTCGTCCGGTTGCTCACGCACCACCAACTGGCGCGTGGCGCCCTGGGCGTCGACCAACGCGACCACGGTGGCGAATTCGCCGGGGGCCACGGTCACCGACAGGTCGACGTTTTTGCCGTCGCGGCTCAACACGCCCTTGATCGGCTTGTCACCCCCCACCACCGGCAGGAAGGCCGACACGGCTTTATCCCCGCTCAACACCAGGCTGGCCTTGGAACCGTCCGCCACCAGCCTCAACTCACCGGGAGTGCCGTTGGCAAAACGCAGGAACGCTGCGTCTTGCTCCGGGCCGGTGGGGTACAACGGGATGTCGGCGCTGTAGGCGCTGACACTGGCGAGCAAGGTCGCCAGGCCCAGGGTCATGCGTTTCATTATTTGCTTCCTTTACCGTAGGCTGATGGCGGCAGGTCGCCCAGGGCCGTACCAATGGCCTTGGCCCATTTCTGGTAGCCGTCGATGGTGAAGTGCTGGCCGTCAGTGGTGATCCACTCGCCCGGCTTGGAGAAGGTCAGCGAATCGATGTAGGTGCACGGCGCCACGTTACTGGCCAGGAAGGCCGACATCAGCTTGGTGCGGGTGTCGTCCTTCTTGTACTGGGAACCGACCTTGCCCCACGGCGGACCGACCCACACGCACTTGGTGCCGGTGTCGGTGATCGCCTTGGTCAGCGAGGTCACGCTTTTCCAGGCCCAGGCCTTGGGGAACACCGGGTTGGTGTACGAGCCCATGGTGTCGCCGATGATCAGCACGACAACGTCGGGTTTGTCCTTGGCGATCAGTTCCTGGATCGGCGTGGTGCTCATGGCGTTCTTGCCGTAGATCACCGCTTTGCCGGTGGGCAGGCGCTCGCCGCCACACTCGACTTTTTTCGGTACGACCCAATCCGCCGCACCAGCACCGCAGGCACCGATGGAATGAACCACCGCGCCTTGCTTGGTCAGGTTGTCTTGCAGCGGGTTGAGCAACGAATCGGGAAAGCTCATATGACTTTCGCCCAGTACCAGCATGGTTAGGCCGGCAATCGCAGAAACAGGCATGAATGACTCCGATTTAATCAGTTGGAATAAGGGGAACGGTACGGGCTGACCGGCAAAGGCATAGGTCCGCTCAGGTCTTCGAACAAGTAGCGCAGATAAGCATTACCCGCGTACTGGCGGTAATCCTGGGCGTTATCGAGTCCGATTTCACCCCCCAGGTAGAACCGCGAGCTGAGACGGTATTCGGCCGCCGCGTTGAAGCTGTAGCCGACGCCGGTTTTGCTGGTGCTCTCGTACTTGGGATTATTCCTGGACGCTTGCAGCGTACTTTCGCCAGGGAAGAAATCCGCCCCATCTTGCGCGATATGCTGCAGGCCTACCGAACTTTTTACCTGGTAACTGAAGCGATCAAAGCTTTGTGCCCAACGAATCGGCACGCCCAGGGAGAAGAAGCGCTGCGGGCTGAAGTAACCACCGTTGCCGTAGGTGTAGAAGTCCTGGTTTTCCTTGAAGGTCATCGCCGAGCCGCTGATGCCCAGGGTCAACGTGTCCCGCTGGTTGTTGCGCAGGTACCAGTAGATGCCGCTGCCCAGTTCCAGGCGGGTGTTGTCTTCGACGTTATTGCCCAGCAATTCATGCAGCGACGCGTAGCCGTAGACGCCCAGCTTCTGGTTGTCATAGCTCAGCTCACCACGGCCGCCGTTGGCGGTGACGCCGCCCCATTTGTTGCCATCGCCGTCTTCGGAACCCGCGAAGGAAGTGACACTGTCGGTGACCGGACGCCGGGAAATATTGGCGCCATAGCGGAAGTTCGAATTGGCCTCGAACGGACGCGAGACACTCACGCCACCCACCAGGGTGTTGTAGAGGAAGCCCAGAGGGCTGACCCCGACGTCGGCCTTGAGACCTTCATCCGGATTCTCGAACGCGACGGCCAAGCCAACACCGGTGTCGCTCTGGGAGCCCGCCGGGGTGGTGGTGCCTTTGCCGAAACGCGACAACGCATCGCTGCCCACGCTGCCCGCACTCAAGTGCACCGGCGTGACGCGCAACGCTATGGTGTTATCGCCCACCGGCATGCGCGCTTCGAACGGCGCTTCCACATCGGTGATCTTGCTCAAGCCTTTCTCGCCGTTATTGCTGCGCACGCTCAAGCCCTGCACCACATACCCGGTACGGTCACGCAGGATGGTATCCAGCGCACGCCGTGCCGGGCTCAGCTCGGGGCTGTCGATGGAGGCGATGGTCGACGGCGGCACAAACGGGTCGCTCAGGTCGTTGGACGTCGCGCTGGCAAAAGCGCTGGACGTGACGGTCTTGGTCGGTGCATCGATCGGCGGCGGCACGGCGCCGGCGACAGTCAGGTCGGTGACCTGGCGGCGCTGGCCCGGCAAGCCCACGAAGGGGTTAGACGATTTGCCCTGAGGTTCGGCCTGGGCCACCTGGGTCCTGGCCTTCATCGCGGTTTCAATCGCCAGGGCCTTGCGCAGCAGTTCAGCGGCTTCGCTGTTCTTGCCCAGGCCCTGATAGATGCGTGCCGCCGAAGTGAGGATCTCCGGGTTGCCCGGTTCGAGCGCCAGGGCCTTGTCGCTGGCCGATTGCGCCAGGCTGCGGTCGTTGCCTTTCAGGGCGATGTCCGCCAGACCCAATTGCAGGCGCGCATTGTTCGGGTTCTGCTGGATCAACGGCGTGTACAGCTCCATGGCCTTCTTGCCATTGCCGCTGGCCGCGTACATGCGCGCCAGGGCACCGACACCCAATGCGTCGTTCGGGCGCTGGGCCAGGGCCGGGGAAAGCATGTCGTAGGCCGCCACCAGGTCGTTCTTCTCGCGCAGGGCGTCGGCCTGCTTGACCCGGTACAGGTAGATCAAATCGTCATAGCGCTGGCGACCGATCTCGGTCAACGGCTGGCCTTGCACTTCGCGCAGGATCTCGCCCGCCTCGCTGTACTTGTTGGCCTTGAGCAGTACGTTGGCGTACAGCAGTTTCTGGTCGACAGTCGGGTTGGGGTTGTTCTCCACCACCTTCTGCATCATGTCCAGGCCGAACTGCGGGGCGCCCACTTCAACATAAGCAGCAGCCAGCACCGCCACGCGCTCAGGTTTTTGCCGGGTCAGCGACTCGGAACGACCAAGCAGCGCCAGGGCTTCCGGACGCTGGCCACGACGCGCCGTTTCGATGGCGATGTCCGTCTGCTGATGCAGGGCGATATCGATCGCCAGCTCGTTCATGTCCGCCGTGCGCTGGGCGGTTGGGATGCGCCCGAGGGTGGCCTCGGCTTGTTTCCACTCGCTCAGTTCAGCCGACAACAGGGTGCTGGTGTACAGCGCATCCGGTTGGTTGGGCTGGGTCTTGAGCAGGCCGTCGATCAGGGCACGCGCATTGCGGATCTGACCGTCGCGCAGGTACATGCGCGCCAGGGCAAAGCGGGTCCAGGGGTTTTCCGGGTCGGCGTCGAGGGCCTGGCGGTAGGCGGCTTGCGCGGCCTTCAGGTCACCGCGCTGCTCGGCCAGTTTGCCGACCTGGGTAGCGCGCAGTGCGTTGATTTTCACGCTCGGCGCAAACTTGGCGCGCTGGGCCGGCGACACCGAGTCGATCAGCTTCAGGGCTTCATCCGGCTGGCCGGATTGGGACAATACGTTGATCAAACCGCTGAGCGCATCCGGGTCGCCAGGGTGACGGGCCAACACCTTGCGGTAGCCGGCTTCGGCAACGTCGAACTGGTTGTCCTGGGCCTGGAAACCGGCCAAGGCGATTGCCGCACCCGGTTGGCCCGGGTTCAGGCGCTCGGCCTGGGCCACCAGGTCGCGGGCCTGGGCACCGCGGCCGGCGCGCTGGGCGTCACGGCTCTGGCTGATCAGGTTCCAGTAACGCACGTCGTTCAGGGCCGACTGCCACGCGGCGCCACCGGGCAAGCGCGTGGCCTGCACCAGGTAGTTTTCCGCATCGCTGAAACGCTCTTGCTGTTGACGCAACACGCCCATGCCACCAAGGGCATCGACGTCATTGGATTTTTGCGCAAGGCGCGCCGTGAGCAGTGGCTCGGCGGTTTTCAAGTCGCCGTCGTCCAGGGCCTTGAACGCCTTGGTCATCTGCGGATCACGCTGCCAGGCACCGCCGCCCTTGCCTTGGGCGATGCCCTTGTCCATGAGCGCGCGGATCTCGGTGTCATCCGGGTGCACGGTGAGAAATTGCTGGAACAGCGACACCTGGTCCGGCTTCGGTGGGCCGAGCCAGACCAGCGCAAAGCGCCAGGTTTCATCGGCGTTGCCGCCCACATCGTTGTTCGAGGCCAGCTTGGCCAACGCACGGATACCGTCCGGCCGGGTTGCCGGGTTGCGTGCCAGGTGCTTGGCCAGGAACAGCGCAACGATCGGATCGTTGGGCCGCTCACGGGTCAGGCGCTGCAGGCCGGCAATGGCCTCATTGGTGCCCTTGGCGGTAAAACCCAGGGTGTTGTAGTACTCACGGGCGATCAGGCCCTGGGGCTGGCGGCCCTGGAAAATCTGACGGTACAAGGCCACGGCCTTTTCGCGCTCGTCTTCGGGCTCACCCAATTCACGCGCCTGCTCCAGCAGCTTGGCATTTTCCGGCATGTTGACGGTGATGTCCTGCTCCAGCTGCAACGCCTGGCGCGGCACCGGGCTCAGCGCTTGCAGTCGGGCCAGGTACTTTTGCGCCTCGGCCGGGTGGTTCTGCTGCATCTGGATCAAGCCGATGCCATAAAGCGCGTCCGGCTGCTCGGGGCTCAGGTTAAGCAGTTTCTGCCAGGTCTCCAGGGCCCGCTCGGGGTTTTTCTTCGCCTGCCAGTAGTAGCCCTGCTCGATCAGCAGGGACTGCGGGTCGCTGGTTTCAGCGAAGCTGGCGGTCGAGGCCAGGGCGGCGAGAATCGCAATGGCTAGCGTGTGACGGCGCATGCTGCCTCCCAGGAAAGTTTGACCGTACCGTCTTGTTCAAAACGGTACTTCTGATCGGAAAAGCCTTGGCTGAACAGGCTGAGCATGTAGTCGTAGTAGATCGGCTGCGCGCTGTCCGGCGCCGAGGGCGCCAAGGCTTTGTTGAGCGCGTCGTCGACCTTGGCCTTTTGCAGTTGTGCCAGGGCGGTTTCGCCACGGGCCTGGAAGAAGGCAATGGTCGACGCCGAGAAGCCGATCGGCGAATAGCCGTTGTTCTTCTCGACTTCGCCGGTGGTGACGTGGATTTTCTCCGGCGGGAAGCCGGTGGCCGCCGCAGCCGTCGCCCGGGACATGCCCCCCAGGGACTTGAGCATGCCCGCCGCGAGTGGATCGGCCTTGGCGGTCATGCCGGCCCACATGTAGGTGCGGATCGCGTCGTAGCTGCCCAGGTCATCGGAGAACGGGTCGACCACAAACAGCCCGGTGTTGGCACTGGTCGCACGGTAACCGACCCAGTTGGCCGCCAGGCCATGGGGGTTGCTGGCGGTGTCGGCGAGCATCCGCGCGTTGCTTTCGGCCACTTCGTTCCAGCCGGCATTCGGCCGCTCTTTATGGAAGCGACGTAGCTGCGCCAGCACCTGGTAGCTCGGGTTGAACCGCCACAGACCACCGGCATGGGCGTACCCCACCGGCCCCGGCAACAGCATCTTGCCCAGGCCCGGCACACGCACGATCAGGTTGCGTTCCACATTGGCCAGCACCAATTGCGCATCGGCGCGGTATTGCGGTGCATTCCACACGCGGGCCGCTTCAAGCAGGGCGTAGGCCATCCACAAATCCGCGTCGCTGGCAGAGTTGGGGTCGATCACGCCCCAGGTGTTGTCAGGCTTTTTGCCCCACAACCAACCTGGCAGGTTCTGGCCGATATCGGCCCCCGACATGTTGGCCTTGGTCCAGGTCCACAGCTTGTCGAAGCTGCCACGGTCGTTGCCGACCAGGGCGAAGAACATCGCGTAGGACTGCCCTTCCGAGCTGCTCTCGGTAGGTTTCATGGAGGAGTTGAGCACGCGGCCGTCGTCCTGCACGAAGCGCTTGGCATAGTTCTGCCACAACGGCCAGTCGCAGCTCTGTGCCTGCGCCACACCAGCACACATCAGCGAGCCCAGCGCTATCAGGGCCATGCTACGCAGCGGGCTCATGCCAACCGCCGTTTTGCACGGGCACGCAGCGACAGGTAGATCAGCGACGTGACCACCGCCAGGCTGAGGAAGGTGATCAACAGCATCCACCCCAGGTGCTGGGACAGTTGCCACTGCATGAACTTGAAGTAGTTGAGCTTGCCGACGTAGTACTGCTCGTCCGCCACCAGCGAGCTGATCTGCGTGCCTTGCACCACCGCCAGGCTGCCCTGGATCGAATCTTTGTAGTCGTCGCCGCCGATCAGGGCGGAGGTAGCTTCCAGCAGGCCTTGCGGCTGGTTGCTGGCGATCAGTACCACGCTGCGCCCGGACTTAAGCGGCGATTGGAAACCGGCCAGCCAGGTGCTGCTGCTCAAGCTGTTGAAGGTGATCCCGGTATTGGCCTTGTGGATATTGGCCGCCGGATCGGGGCTGACCCAGCTGCGCACATAACGCGGCAGGTCCGACAACAGGAACTGATGCTGCGCGCCATCGCTGGTCGCCGGCAGGTACTGCTGCCACTGCTTGAGCAGCGGTTGGTTGGCGGCGGTGGCGAGCACCAGCAGGTCCTTGTCGGCGACGCTTTGCACATCTTTGGCCTGTACCACTTTCACCGCAGTCGCCGGGTAACCGGTGGCTTCGCCGAAGCGGCCGAGCACGGTCAGGTAAGCGGTGATTTCATCGGTGCCGAAGTTGTCCGGCATGACCACGGCGGATTCCGACAGGTCGGCCAGGCGCGTGAACGGGAAACCGGAGTCGTTGAACACACCCAGGTTAGGCATGGCGATGTAGTGCTGGTAACCGGTGACATCGAGGGTCGAGTCCGGATCGACGGAACCGCGCATGTTGTCGACGATAATGTCGCGGCATTCGCCTTCCTTGATGTAGTCGTACATAAAGCGCAGCTGCAGCTTGGACTTGGGCGATGCCGAGCTGATCGGCAACAGGGTCGTCACTTCACGGGGCAGGCTTTCGTCTTTCTTCAACTGGTCGAGCAGGGTTTGACCGCCGCCCAGGTTGGTCACCGACGGCAGCGCCACGGACTTCATGAACTGGTCATTCAGACCGATCAGCAGCGCGGAATTGGTCGACACCTGCTGGGGGGTGTAACGGTATTTGAGGTGCAGCGGCACGCCTTCTTCGCGCCAGTTGAACAGGTCAGGCGGCAGGCGCATGTCGACGCTGATGGCGCCGGGATTGTAGCCCGACACACTGAGTTTCTGCTGCTCGACCAACTCACCGAGGCGCACCGGGCGGTTGCTCGGCAGCCAGTTCGGGGCGTCATAGGGACGGCGCGGCGCGAGGGCTTCGAGCTTGGTGATGACCACGCTGTTGCCGGCCAATACCGGGCTACCCAGCACCACGGCGGTGGCGGCGCGCTTGAGCTCTTGCGCGTCACGGCCGGTGACGATCAGCAGCTTGCCATTGGCGTCGGTGGGGTTGGCGATCAGGGTCAACGTCGGGCCGGTCGGCTTGGCGATGGCGACACCGTGCACATCCATGGCTTCGGCGGTTTGCACCAGCACGATGGCATTGCCCTTGGCCGGCAGCTCGCCGAGGGTGGTCGGGAAGGTCGCGCCACGGTAGCTGGCGAGGCCGCCGATCCAAGACGACAACGCACCGGCCGCTTCCAGGGCGGCACTGTCCGGCGCGGTGGCGAACACGAACGGCAGGCTCACCCGGCGCGCGTCACGCTTATCGAAGAATGGCAGCGGCAGCACGGCCAGGTCGTCCTTGAGGACGATCGGCTCGACCTGCACTTTCAGCTCACTGCTGTTGCTGATCTTGGCCCACAGGCTGCTGTGCAACGGGTCTTCGCAGGACATGGTGTAGTGACCGATGAACTGCAGGCTCAAGCGGTTGAATTCGGTGATCAACTTCGGCGGGATCTGCACCAGTTGTTCCTGCTGAGTACCGGCACCCTCTTTGGGCAACGCCAGGCTGGCGGCTACTTCGCCGTTGACCAGCACGTTGATCTGCGACAGGTCCGCCAGCAACGCCGGCGAGTAGCTGTACTTGAGCAACAGTTGCGCGCCCTTGACCACTTCGTCGGCACGAATGTCGAAGTTGACGCTGTCGGAAGACTCCACCCCTTGCAGGTTCATGGTGTCGCGACGCCCCAATTGCTTGAGGGTCAGGCTGTAGCCGTTGTCGGTGCTTTGCACGGGCACGGTGGTCACCGCTTGCTCGGCAGCTTGCGCCAGGGTGTTGAAACCCATCAGCGAGGCGATCATCAGCGCGAGTGCACGGCGCGGATGAGGGCGAGCGAAAATCTTCGAGGTCATGGCTTGTCCATCAGCGTATCAAGCGGTTTTTTGGGGGTGCGGCTCAAGGCCAGACGCAGTTCGTGTAGGGTGGCGCGGCCGAGGGTGAACAGGCCGCCGATGCCGATGGAACTGACTTCGCGCAGGGCCGCCAGCGGCGTATCCGGTTGGCCGGCGCCCCAGCTCGCGGCCCAGGTGTCGGCGCGGGAGAAGGTCAGGCGTACCAATTCGCTTTGCTGGCGCAGGCTGAGGGGTTCGAACTGGGCGCCGATCTGCGCCCCTTTGCTGAACACCACGCGCGCATCGAACAGGCTGTCCTGGCCGTTGCGCGAAAGCACCAGTTGCACGCGCTCGCCCTGGGTGATCGAGTGACCATCGGTGAGCATCAGGCCGAAGCCGTTCTGCGAGAAATCCTGGGTAGTGCCATCCAGCACACGGCCGTCGGCACAGATAATGCTCACCGGTAGCTTGGCGCTGACGCGCGGCTCTGAACGCACCTGGCGCGCCTCCGAGGCCACGGCTACGGCGGCGCTGGTGATGATCAGGTTGTAGAGGGTCCAGGTCAGGTTGATCGCCACCGTCACGGCCGTGGACGCATCGCCCCATATCAACTGATGGATACCAAAGCCCAGGCCGACCAGGTTCACGGCCAACAGCACCAGGTAAGGGCGCGCCAGCTTCCAGTCGAAGAACTGCTTGTCGATGATGCCGCCCTTGTCGGTGACATTGAAGCCACCGGCCTTGGGGTTGACCAGCGCCACCAGCACCGGCGGCAGGATGTACCAGGCCAGTACGGTCTCGTACACCTCGTTCCAGAACGAGTGCCGGAAACGGCCCTGGATGCGTGAGTTGGTCAGGCTTGAATGCACCAGGTGCGGCAGTACATAAGCGACGATCATCAGCGCCGAGGCATGGAAAATCTCCGCGCCAAAGACCAAATAGGCCAGCGGCGCGGTGAGGAAAACCAAACGCGGCAAACCATAAAAGAAGTGCAACATCGCGTTGGCGTAGCAGATGCGCTGGCCCCACTTGAGGCCCTTGCCCAGCAGCGGGTTGTCGGTGCGGAAGATCTGCGCCATGCCCCGCGCCCAGCGAATCCGCTGGTTGATGTGGCGCGACAGGCTTTCCGTGGCCAGGCCCGCGGCTTGCGGGATCGCCAGGTACGCCGTGTTGTAGCCCAGGCGGTTGAGCTTGAGCGCGGTGTGGGCGTCTTCGGTCACGGTCTCGACGGCCACCCCGCCGATTGCCAGCAGCGGCTCACGGCGAATCACCGCACACGAGCCGCAGAAGAAGGTGGCGTTCCACAGGTCGTTGCCGTCCTGCACCAGGCCGTAGAACAACTCGCCCTCGTTGGGCACGGCGCGGAAGGTGTCGAGGTTCTTTTCGAACGGGTCCGGCGAGAAGAAGAAGTGCGGCGTTTGCAGCATCGCCAGCTTCGGATCCTTGAGGAACCAGCCCAGGCTGACTTGCAGGAAGGAGCGCGTCGGCACGTGGTCGGCGTCGAACAGCGCGATGTATTCGCCGTCGGTGACCTTCAACGCTTCGTTGAGATTGCCGGCCTTGGCGTGGAAGTTGTTGTCGCGACGGATGTAGTTGACCCCGACCTTGCGGCAGAACTCGCGAAAGTCATCACGGCGGCCGTCATCGAGCACGTGCACGCGCAGCTTGTCCTTGGGCCAGTCCATCGCCTGGGCGGCGAAGATGGTCAGCTTTACGATGCTCAACGCTTCGTTATAGGTGGGGATGAACACATCCACCGTCGGCCATTCTTCCGGCTCGGTCTTGAGCCACACCGGAGTGCGACGCAGCGGCCAGGCGGTTTGTACGTAGCCGAAGATCAGCACGATCAGGGCGTAGAACTCGGCGGCGACCAGGCCGTAGCCGAAGAACATGTCGAGCCAGGTTTCAAAGCCCAGGGTGGAGGTGAGTCGCCAGAACATGTAGCGCAGCGAGGCCACCAGCGACAACACCACCAGCGCAAGGATTGCCAGGCGCCCCGGGATCCTGCGCAGCACCAGCACCGCCATGAAGCACACAGCGGCAAACAGGCATTGGCTGTAGAGGTCCAGCGGCGCACTGATAACGCCAAAAAACAGCAGGGCACCGAGCACGCAACTGGCAAATACCAGCACCGTACGTAGCGCCGCAGGCCAGCGATTGAAGCGCGCGATGGCGCCATTCAGGCGCTGTTCAGCGCGCCCTTCGACGAAGGGCGTGGAGGACGTATTGTCGGTCATGGAAGGTCCGAGTCGATGCGTTCGAGCAAGGCGCGGCACAGGGCGTGGACGTCCTGGCAGCCGATACTGTTGACGGTAGGGTCGAGGGGATCACGCCCGTAGGCCTGGGCTTCGCTGAACGCCAGGTCGCGGTGTACCGTGCCCAGCAGGGCACTGCCGAGGCGCGTCTTGAACACCTCGGCCATGTCCAGGCTGAAGCGGTGGGCGGCGTCCAACTGGTTGATCACATAAAAGCGTTGTGGCGGTTTTGCGCGTTGCAGGTATGGCGCCAGCACGCTGTCCATCTGCTCCAGGGTGCTGAACGACGCCACATCCGACTGCACCACCACCAGCACCGCGTCGGCGACCGACATGGCTTGACGGAGGTACACGGTGTTGCCGGCCGGTACGTCGATGATGACCGTGTCCTGGCCGTTCAGCTTAAGGCTGGCCAAACGCTTGCCAAGCCACTCCGGATCCTGGCCCAGCCAGCGATTCAAGCTCTGCTGCTGCTCGTGGTCAGTGCCACCGAACGCCACCAGGCGGCAACCGCCAAAGCCGTGCTCAGGCAGGGCTTCCCAGCTTTCGTTAAGCAAGCTGGTGGCACCGACGCCAGGGAAGTCGAGGCCCAGGCACAGGTGGTGACGCAGGGCGTTTTGCGGGTCCAGGTCGAGGGCAAGCGCCGGGTGCCCCTGGCGCTGCAAGCCACTGGCAATCGCAGCAGACAAGGTGCTACGGCCCACGCCCCCTTTAACCGAAACCACCACCACCACTTTCGGCGTGGACTGCTCCGAATACACCTCGCCTTGCGTGCCCGGTACCACTTCGGACCGTGGCAGGTGGTCGGCGGCGCCATGGTTCAGCTCTTCGAGCAAACGCAACAACGGGGCCGATGGGGCTTCGTCCAAGAGAGCTGCCACTGCAGGCGGGGGAGCAACAACCTCCGGGCTTTCCAGGACCTCTACTTCGTCCTCGATAAACTCATGGATAAAGTCGATTTCGCGGTAGCCATTCGGGTTGGCACCCAGCTTGTTGAATAGTTTTGAAATGTCATCTGCTCGACTCACTCACTGCCCCTCCCCACCTGGTTTGCGCTTTAAAGGCGATAAAAAGGTCAGCGAAGAGCTGACCTTGTATTTTTATAGTTATGTGTTGGCCGAGGCATTCTGTGATATCACATTGATGGTGTCAGTATTTTGATGCTTTTAGCCCGATCTTATCCGACGAACGGCCTGGCGCCATTTTTATGACTATTTCGCCGAAAAAAATGCATTCCTTGTAAGAACATGAACTTGCACTGATTTATCGTGATTTTTGTTGGCCTGCTGGTCAAAAACGGCACAAATCTGACATACCCACAAACAAATAATCCATTGCCTCAAATCTGTCTCGAAAATTTGCCTACACGATTTTGCGATTAAACCTACTATTCATATCGCGCGACAGAATACGCAAACCGCAGCTGGATTCAAGGCAAAACCCACCCGGCGGTCGCCCGCGACGTCTATGCACAACTAAGCAAAACCCACGCCGCTGGACACTTCCTCGACCCTCAATGAACCCACCCATTGAACCAAGAGGATACCCAGCACGAGCGCAAACGCGTTGACCATCGTCAGCCTGCGGGCATTGGCTCAGGCTTATTGATGAACCCGCCTCTCGGTGAATTCATAATCACCCTGGCAATCACTGGTAGGGGCCGCTGCCATGCTCACGTAATGCACGGTGTCCGGATCCACCAGCTTATAGGCGTACACATCCGGCGAACGCACCCCATCGGTGCGCAACTCGTTCTTACCGTCGGCCGCCGACCACGAACCCTGCTCGGTCTGAATCACCTGCGTCTGCTGCGCATCGCGAAAGAAGGTAATGGTGAAACGGCCATCGGCCTTGAGGTGGTTGGTCCACGACAGGAACTGACAGTTGCCGGCTTCCGAACGCAGGCCTTTCCAGGTACCGACCAGCGCGGGGTCATTGCCGGGCTTGGTAGTGGAGCACGCGCTGAGAGCGGCGGCGAGGAGGATGAGGCACAGGGAGAGAATCCGTTTCACGTGGGGCTTCCTTAGGCAGGGATGAACTCAAGATCGCACCGGCCAGGCCGCCCGGCGACGAGAGAAGAATCCTACCCGTGCTTGCCGGAAAAAGGGGCGTTCGTGAAAAAAGCTCGGGTTCTGCAAAAATAGTCAGAATTCAGGGGTTTACAGAACGTTGCCAATCGCTATAATCGTCGCCCTAACACGCCGGTATAGCTCAGTTGGTAGAGCAACTGACTTGTAATCAGTAGGTCCCGGGTTCGACTCCTGGTGCCGGCACCATACAAGGTTCCAGAGAAGGCTTTCAAAATCTCTGGAACCCCCGAAAAACCCGCCTTCTGGCGGGTTTTTTCGTTTTGGGGTTCTGTCGGGTTACGTCAAAATCTGGTGGATTCCAGCCGTTTTAGGGGTAATGTTAGGGGTAAGGTAATTCGATAAAGGGGGAGTACCCTTATGTCGCGCACCACTGCTCCACTCTCCGACTCGGCTTGCCGCTCAGCCAAGCCCACTGACCGCGCCTACAAGCTTTTCGACGGCGACGGCCTCTACCTTCTAGTCCAACCCAATGGCCGTAAAGGCTGGCGTCTCAGGTATGTCAAACCTGATGGACGCGAAGGACTGACCTCGTTCGGCAGCTACCCCGTGGTCGGCCTCGCCGATGCGCGCAACAAGCGCCTAGAGGTCAAGCGGATGCTGGCGAAAGGCATCGACCCCATAGAGACCAAACATCAAGCCAAGACGCAGGCCGCAATCAAAGGCCGAACCTTTGAAAGCGCTGCACTGGAATGGCACAAAGCGATGTCTGCCAAATGGGCACCGGGCCATGCTAAGACGGTCCTGAGCCGCCTCAAAACCCATGTATTCCCGCTGATCGGCGCTCGCTCTATTGTCGATCTGGACACCCATGACCTGATGCAACCTCTGGAAGCGATCCAGAAACGCGGCACGATTGACGTCGCTTTAAGGGTACAAAACTACCTGCAAAGCATCATGCGCGAGGCGAAACGTGCTCGACAGATCGCGGCAAATCCTGCCTCCGACCTTGAAGGTTTGATCAAAGCCCCGAGGGTGATTCACCGCCCTGCTTTACCCTTATCGCGTCTGCCTGAATTGCAGGAGCGCATCGACACCTACAGAGGCCGCGCACTTACCCGGCTGACGGTCATGCTCTCGCTGCATGTGTTCGTCCGCTCCAGCGAACTGCGCTTCGCCCGCTGGAGCGAGTTCGACCTCAAGCGCGGCACCTG
The DNA here is from genome assembly GCF_003058245.1 of Pseudomonas sp. GV047. NCBI lineage: Bacteria > Pseudomonadati > Pseudomonadota > Gammaproteobacteria > Pseudomonadales > Pseudomonadaceae > Pseudomonas > Pseudomonas sp. GV047. Next base: position 450,235 of record NZ_QCWA01000003.1, read on the forward strand.
GGAGATACCGGACACTCGACCCGCGTTGGACGGAGTACCCTTTTCAACAAGGGGAACGAAGATGGCCGGGGACATCCACCTTGTACCCTTATCGCCGCAAGCCGTGGTTCTGCTTGAACAGATCCACGTCCTCACCGGCAAATTCGGCCTGGTGTTTGCAGGCGACGCCAAGCCCTGGAAACCCATGTCTGAAAACACGGTGAACAGCGCACTCAGAAAAATGGGCTATGACACCAAAACCGAAATCTGCGGGCATGGGTTTCGGTCGATGGCCTGTAGCGCGCTGATTGAGTCAGGGCTGTGGTCCGAGACAGCCATTGAAAGGCAGATGAGCCACAAGGAGCGGAATAACGTCCGCGCCGCTTACATCCACAAGGCCGAGTTCATTGAGGAGCGCAGGCTGATCATGAACTGGTGGAGCCGGTACCTAGAGGCCAACCGGCAGGAGCATGTCACTCCACACGAGTTCGCGAACCAGACCGGAGCGAACGTCACTCGCCTAAAAGCAAAACGTGGCGCAACCGAGTAAGCGTTCGGTCTTCATATCTCAGTGATCCGCTTGTCCACGCGGGTCCATCCAAACAGGGCTGCAAAGCCGCCCTGCTTGGATGGACCTCACTTAAAAAATCTAAAGCCCACGCAACTGTCTGTGGAAAACCACAGATTTCCACCGGTGGATAATTTCATCCACAGCCGCAGAATTCCCGAGAACTCAAGCCTTGACCCGAATTATCCACAGGCGTAGAAAAGATCGGGCAAAGCGCTGTCGTTGACAGCAACCCCAGGTAGCCAGAACCTTTAAGGCTACGCCACACCGTGGTGGTTCTCCCAAAGTGCGATTAGCGTCCGGCGGCTCGCACGGTCACAGCGATGTGATGGATGCCTACTTTTACCAGCGTGCCCACTGCGGCAACTCATTCCCTTTCATAGCTGCCCTGCAGCAACCTATCCGCTTGGCCACTTCATTGCGCCAACCTGCGCCCGTCTCTTTCTTCCGGAAAGAGACGGGCGCTCCTAACGCTGCTGCAGCCCATCTCGTACAAGGCATTGCAGCATTTCCCCTCGTGACAATCGGCGTGACAAACACCGAAGTCACCAGCAACAGCGCCGCAGATGATGGTGCCGCAGCCCAGGGAATGGACTGCACCTGACTGACAGTCAGGCATGCCCCGGTCATCGCATCACTGCTTTTACCTGACTCAGGATCTCGCGGCGTTGGATTCGTCAGCCGATGCAGCCACCACCCGCCCACTTCCTCGGAAGTGTTCAGGAGGCCAGATCATGAGATGCCCAAGCTCCCGGTCGTAAAGAGCCGCCAGTCCCGCGTTAGTGGACAACCCTCACAGGTCGCAGGGGCCTTGATCCCTGATAACACTCAGCATTCTTGGCGGGATGACGTGGGGAAAGTTTTAAAAGTTTTGGCTTCGAGAGGAGTTTGCTCATGGCATTGGTAGGAAGGCGAGACGGGCGCAATTTTGGCTATGGTCGGCAGCTGAGCTATGCGGGGCCACAAGCATTACGTGATCTTTTTGGCGGCGGGCATTACGGCACGGTCAAAGCGCACAGTGATCGGTGGCAGGCATTTGTGCGGTGGTGTCGGTCGAAGGATGGGCCAGGGTTTAACGATGCGCGGCAGATAGATCGGCAGACCTTGCTGGACTACGCCGGACATCTGCGTCAGCAAGTTGAACAAGGCGCTATAGGCATCGCCACCGCGCAAAACCGGTTGTCCAGCGTGAACCGGACCCTGGCTGCGCTTCGCGGTGATCAGTATATGAGAGCGCCAAGTCCAAGTAAGGCGCTGGGAATGCAGCGCTCCGGTATCCGCAGTGAAGTACCTCAAGGCCAAGACCGCGCACAAGTGAAACGGATCGTTGAAGTGCTATGTGAACATCAGCAGCCACGAGTCGCTGCCATCGTGCAGTTGGCACGCGAAACCAGGATGCGTTTACGTGAGGCCAATTTAGCAAACCTGCCCCGGCTGCAACGTGAGGCCAAACAACTCGGCAGGATCAACATCCAGGACGGCACCAAAGGCGGTCGTTCGGGCGCATCAGCCTCTCGCTGGATTACGGTAAGCAATAAGATCCGCGAGGCACTGGCATTCGCCCATCAAGTTTCGCCAAAAGGTAGCCGCAACCTATTGGCCCCGAACGAAAGCTACCTAGACTTCCTAACGAGCACCGTCCGTCCCGCTCGAGACCTCCTCCACACGCATGAACTCAGAGGCTTTCATGAGCTGCGGGCGGCTTATGCGTGCGAACGCTACGAGGAAATCACTGATCACCTCGCGCCCATCAACGGTGGTAATTGCTACCAACTCAACCAACACCTCGATCAGTTGGCCCGAGTACAAATCAGCTACGAACTTGGTCACGGTCGTATCGACGTGGTTTCGGCTTACATTGGTGGTCGAGCATGAGCAAAACATTTGATATGGAACTGTTCCTGGCGAGCGTACTGACTGGATCGTATACCACACGTCAACGTCACCTTCGGCAGGCAAAGATAATCCAAACGACAATTGTTAATCGCTGGAACCTGGAAAACCCGTGGATATGGCAACGAAAGCACCTTATATGGTTCCTAAACAACAGCGCGAATAATAAGTCAACCTCCACCCATTATTATTACGTACTGACCGCTCGTTTGATCGTATCTCGGTTAAAAAAAGGGTGGCGGTTACCGAAATAACCATACGAAATTTCTTGGGACGATGCTTACTCTGGAGAAGTCATGCTAAGCTCTGATGCACCAATTAAAAGCGAAAAACTCAACAACAAATTACAACCGGCCAGCAATCAACATTACTCCTTTAAAAGTCACCATGAACAAAAAAATTATTTTATGTGCCTGGATCTGCGCAACATCTATAATTCAGATTTTTTTGGATAAAGTTATTTTCCCAGAAAATGACAAAATACAATATAGAGAGATGGAACTCTACAGACCACGAGCGGACTTCGAATACAAATTAACTGAACTGTTAAAAAGTATACGCACCAACCAGTATTATGAGAAGTTAAACATTGAAAATACAAAACGAACAATTGACACAGCCTATATACATACACTTCTTGAGTATCATCGAGAGATCGTTCAGCTCTACGACGTAGCGGGATCAAAAGAAATTCTATTAGCGCTTCAAGAAATGGGTACCGATATTGTACGAATGTCTAAGAGCATTGGATATAATACTTGCGTTCCCAGCGATCAGTTTTCCAACTTCAATACTTCTGCAAAAGAGATAGCTCCGCTAATAGATAAATTAAGTTCCATTAAAGAAAACATATTAAACTTTGACGAAAAAATTCGTAAAGCTAAACCTGATCATCTCGAAAACGGAAAGTTTGATACTGAAGCAGCGGCAGAAAAGGTCAGGCTATTGATCGAGCTTATGAAAGATCCATATCTATATGTTAGATTCAACAACAAAGACCCAATTTCTGATTTCCAAAAATACATAAATGACTTCGACACCATACATGAGACATATAGAACCTGCGCTGCCAACTATGCAGAGAGAAACGAACACAACAACCACATTAAATTGTTTTATCAAATTATGACCCTCTTAATTCTCACCATACTTATGTATAGAAAAGACTTGTTATAAATATTCAAATATTCAAATATTCAAATATTCAAATATTCAAGAAATATCATCCACGTTGATTAGTAATGCTTTACATAGCCATGACTGATCAACACACCGTTCGCCTTTGGTCGAGTAGAGAGAGAGAGAGCGCTTACAACCCATGCAAACTTAAACCCATTGAACTGCCTAAAACATACCAAATATCTTGTCACTTTACTTTTACCAAGTCGGTACAGTTCGGGGGAGATTATTGGCCACCCTGGATACTTAAATTGATTTCTCCATTGCTAAAGTAAAATTAATAGCGAGATTAAGGCATATCGCTTTTTGGCATAGCATTGAGCGAACTGTCACTTGTAGCCCATGGTTTTACAGTAGTCACAGATTTACGATTCGGCTTAATTTTTTGTTTCCGCACCGACCCCCATTGATAAATAAGTTCTTGTTCGTATGCCTCTACATCCTTGAATGCAGCTTCTCCGATATGTGCAATGTAGAGTGAAAAATCAGATCGCAACATTCCAGCAATCAAGTGCATATATCCACTGTTATACCTAGCAGAAGCTGTATAACCAGAACTTTGACTTGTACCGAAACTCTTAGCTTTACCTATATAAAAAGGCCTATCTCCATCTTGAGGATGGTGGAATACGTACAAACAGAAGCACTGACGCTTAGCATCTTCGAGTGTATCGTATGTAAACTTTTCCCAAACCAGTTGCATTGGTTTACCCCGACATCAAACTACAATCATTATAAAAACAGTGCGGCAAAACTTCAGATTTGTTTTCGAGTAAATCTTACCATGCTATAAATAACTAACTCCCCTTAGGTACTACAAGATTCACAAAACCAAACTTGCCCTCACTGAACCTCTCAATCAATGAGTACCACTCATAAAAAAAGCCCCTAGGAAACGAACACCTTGAATGCCACATCATTATTTGCCGAAGTTGCTGTCCATGAGTCTAGCAACTGGAATGCCTGAAGACTTTCATGTATGCATTCATTACCGCGACTCACTTGATTAGAAAAATGAGTCCGAGAAAAAGCGTTTCCGATCACAATCCAAATTTCTTTTTCCACCCGTAAAGAATTTCTTCGTTCAGTAAACACGCGCCACGCTTCATCAACCACAGTCTCATAACCCACCCCTAATCTCGCCATATAAGCGTCGGGGGCTTCCTTATGAATCAGCCGCACTCGCTTTAGGAGGTCTGGGTGAGTTAGATCTAATCGCCACGGAGCGCCTAGCAATCGATGATTCCCAAACTTAAGATCCTTATTAGGACTTATCAAAACCTCCATATTTTTTATTGCTTGCCCACCTACTTCTGCAATTGCACCCGCTGAGGATCGCGGCTGCAAAGTATCTCCACACTTAACATGTATAAATACCAACTTTGTTTCAGAACTGGCAATAAAATCTGCAGGCTCTGTATTTAAATCAGTGCAGAGCAAATAATCAATATCAGGTATATGCGAGAAAAATGGACCATATTCAGCCACACGCATATTAGAGTCATTTACATTTCGAATTTTGTCTATTAAAAAAAACACGGAATTAGGTAGAAAAGCGTTTTGTACCAACCCAGCGGAACCTCCTTTTTCATCCATTCCGGGCGAAAGTAACTCGTTTACCTTTATAATTGAGCGACCTATGGCGGATTTATCTAAGTCAAATCCTGCCTCAAGTGGTAGTCTAAATTTATAATATCGTCCTTGGTAGAACGCTGATGAATTTATATACAGAATCCTCTGCAATCCAGCAGTAAACACTTCCGTCATCGACTGTCCAGAGAAAAACTCCTGCCCGGAATCAGATATCTGTTGATTAAGAAGCCTGTAGTTACTATCTAAAACAAGTCTAGGTGCGTGTGTATTTATGTCATATGACAAATAGATATGCACATCCCCTAGTTCCGCCCGATAAACAAAACTATTAGAGCCAGACACATACTCTAGATAAATAATATCATTAATTAAATTAAACTCCTGCCCATTTAACGCAAACATCAGAGGATCGGAAAAATCACAAAAATCAAGAATGATGCTTGCAGGCTCACACTCCGGAGGGTTAGCAACGGGCTTCGCGAAAGAATTTATTAAATTACTTTCGACGACCCTTCCGCTATTTATCACATCTACAACATCATCTATCCACGCAGCTAATCCGCGCAGACTTAGGTTCCTATTCTTCTGATCAGAAATTCGTCCAGATCCTACACCGAGGTAATAGCTACTTTGTGCAACACCATTCTGCGATAGATTATCAACCATAAGTGTTGACAGTGCATAGGAGGCGTTGGACTGCGCCGAGTGAATATCTTCGAGATTACGTCCTCGCCATGAGACTCCTTCTGGACGCCGCCTAGCTTCGCCTATGGCCATACTTGTGGCCGACTTGGTTCTAATGCGGTCAGTTCTTGCTCCGAGGGATAGAATTTCCTCCAGTGAAATTACACCGCCAAGACCAATTTCAGCTTCACTCGAATAGTTAACGCCTCTACTATCATAAACAACGAATAGGTCACCAAGCTCTCTACAAATTACAACTTGAAGCGCCGGCTCAAAAAATAAAGAATCCTTTAAAAACCTTGAATTACTAAAACTTATGCTTAGAGCAATTGAAAAACCTAGAGACTCTCGAATTACGACAAGCTCACCAGCCATAGTGAGCTTCCAATATAAGGCATCTATAAATTTAGCCATCGTAAAAGCAGGCGTCTTCTTTATAAAACAGAGAGATGCCAGAGGAATAGTTAAGCTTTGTTCCACATCGAAATTATCAATATCAAATTTCTTCCTAAAGCCTGAGTCAAAATAACTTACATCAGGGAAGGCATCAAGATACCTCTTTAGGAGCATTGATGTATCAAGTGACTTTAAGAACGAAACACAATTATCGCGAACACTAATATACTCATCAAAATCTAGGAAATTTCTCCACAAGCTCGAGTTGGAGTTCGAGTTTATTTCCAACGTAAACGCATCATAATTCCGATGTGCCCGAACAACCCGCCCGACTGTTTGCACAAGCTCTCGACCACTACGGACAGCATATGTCAGAACCAGAATTTTTGCTTGTGGAATATCTATACCTTCATCAAGTTTTCTCTGATGAATAATCACATCATAACTGGAGTTTTTAAGTGACCTAGGAACTGTAGATTTAAAGTTCTCTCTTGCATCGCCTGAAAACTGTTGGTGGACAGCCAATACAGAAAACTCCGGAGAAAATAATTCGGCGTATAACTCTATAGCTTCAACATTTTCGCATTTTACAATACACTTGGTATTAGGCTGTTGCTCTAAAAGTTCTTTTACACGCGGAAGCAGTCTTTCATAAGCCATAGACTCCCAAACCGGCTCACAGAGAACATTGTCTTCAAGCGCATGTTTGTATGTATAAACATAGCTCCATTCGGGAGCAACATCAAATTTAAATAAATCGTTTCTATATGGCGTAGCAGTTATTATGACTTTATGGGCTCTAAATGACCGTGATATTTCACTCCAGATTGGGGACGGCTCGGAATGTCCCTCATCCACAATTACCAGATCCACAGCCTCAACTAACGCACTTAAAGCCACCTCAGATAGCGACGACAACATCTGAAAAGTAGTAACATTTATACTTTTATCTTCAGTAAGTGCCACACCATCAATTACTGTTTTCAATTCAATATCATATTCAGGCAGTCTATCAGTGAAAAACTCCCCTGAAAGCTGCTTAACCAGTTGCTCCCGTACCGCCGAACGATGGCAAATAACTAATATTTTCTGCTGTTGCCCAAAGTGGGCTAGAACAGAAATCACTCCTGTTTTACCACCCCCGGTGGGCATGCTTACCAAGCATGAATGGCGAATTTCTGGTTGGTTAAGGTAATCGAATGCCAGCTCAAGCGCATTTTTCTGGCCTTTACGAAGGACATTCCAAAGGTCGTCGTTAACTTCTACAGCCCCGAACTCCATTTCTGATCTCCATACCCTACGCTCAGCACCGGGATAGTTAGCTGAGTCGGAAAGCATACCGGCACAAAGCTACTACACCCACATATTTTTGACTATTCACTACCAGCCCTCCCTTCAATGCAATTCGCTTCTGCAAATTAAACGAATATCGCTAATTTTCATCAGGAGGGCTCAAAAAGTCAGATGCGTGCGTCTTCACCTAGCTAGAGGTAGATTTAGGGGTATATCCAAGACTAGCCGCCTATAAAAAACTTTATTTACAGATAGTTAGGTATAGGTTCGACTCCTGGTGCCGCACCATACAAAACAAAGCCCTCACAGAAATGTGAGGGCTTTGTTGTTTCTGGGTTAATACAACCCAGTCGCTCGCCTGTAAATCCTTCCCCAAACCGACAAACCGCTATTGGTGGCCGACTACCAGCCGAAGCATAACGTCCGCATACCATGTACACAGCGCATACAGAACACGTGTGGAACAACGTTAATGGCAGCCTCTCCCGTTCTGTCTTTCCGAGTAAAGCCCGAACTTGTCAGCGAGTTGGATCAACTGGCGCGGGCGACCGACCGAGATCGTCAATACCCCCCAGCAGCGGGCTTTGAGCCGCTACGTGACCGCTGAGTGCTGGCATTTAAAGCCGTGCAGGAAGACATTGCAGATACTGATGCCGGCAACGCCACTGATTGGGAATTGGGGGAGGCAGCCGTCTTCCACATTCTCAACAGCCTGGGAATGCTGGAGCGTTCCCTCATGCAGGGAAAGCGTCTCCAGTACTCGATTGCCGGGAGCTGGTTATCACTGCGTATCCGTATCGAGCAACCTCTAGTTTGCAAGGTGACCGCGAAGCGCACCACAGCACCAAGCCCCGTAACTCGGGGCTTTGTGCTATTTGGCGTTTGAATGAATATCGGCAACTGCAAGAAAACAAACCCGGCCAGGGTAATTCAAAGGCCGTCAGGAATATGGACGGAGAATTCCACCCCATCAAACAGGTGTAAACACTGTACAACCATGCGCCCGATCAATACGATGAGAAACATTATCATTCACGCAGTGCGAGCCTCACATGCAGGATGCCAGCCCAACATCGTCCGTCGAACAGTTGTACGAGAATCATCACGGCTGGCTGCAGGGCTGGCTGAACCGGCGGTTGGGGCACAGTGCCGACGCCGAGGATCTGGCCCACGACACGTTCATCCGTGTGCTGCGCGCCCCCCAGCAGGTGTGCGAGTTGCGCCAGCCCATGGCGTTTCTCGCGGCGATTGCCAATGGACTGCTGGTCAATCGCTGGCGCCGCCAGGAGATCGAGCGGGCTTATCTTGAAGCGTTGGCTGCTCGCCCCGAAGGCGGGGAATCGTCACCCGAGGACCGGTATCTGGTGATCGAAACCTTGTTGCAGCTCGACTCGCTGCTGATTGGGCTCTCTGAGCGCATACGGCAGATTTTCTTCATGTCTCAGCTCGACGGCCTGACGTATCCGCAGATCGCTGCGCAGTTGGGTTTGACTGTGGCTCAAGTGCAACGGGCCATGGGCAAGGCATTCAGTGTTTGCTATGCGAGCCGTTTCGAATGAGGGCCGAGATTAATCCGCAGGTGCGCGATATCGCCATTGATTGGCTTGTCAGGACGCAGTCCGGGCTTATGAGTGCGCCTGATCTGGAGGCATTGCGGTGTTGGCGCGAGGCGAGCGATGAGCATGAGCAGGCCTGGCAACGTGTCGCCAGCTTGCCGCTGTTGCAGCAGCCCGGAGCGAATCTCTTGCGCGATGCCACCGCGCGCAGGGCACTGGCGTCGGCTGGGCCGGACATGCAGAAACGTCGGCAGTTACTCAAGCGCCTGTTGGTCCTTGGTGCGGTTGGCACCGTTGCCTGGCAAGGCGCGGGGTCCACGCCAGTGCGCGCCGCGCTGGCGAACCACCGCACAGGAACAGGCGAGCGTCACCAGTGGACCCTGGTTGATGGCAGCTCGCTATGGCTGAACACGGCCAGTGCGGTGAACCTGGATTTTAATGACCAGGTGCGGCGCATCCAGATGATAGAGGGCGAGCTGGCCTTGAATGTGCGAGCAGAATCGCGCCCGCTGCAGTTGATCACGCCGGACGCGATCCTGCAGAGCCGCGATGCGCAGTTGCAGGTGCGCCATGACCGGCAGGGCACGCAGGTCACCGTCGTGGGCGGCCAGGTGCAGGTGCACTCACGCGGCCAGCCAACGTCCTCTTCACTTGAGGCCGGATGGCAGGCACGGGTGGACCGCCTGGGTATCGGCGTACCGAGCCGCCCCGACCTGCTGGTCGCCCAGGCCTGGCTGCGCGGGATTCTGCCGGCGGATCGCCTGCGCCTGGATGCCTTGGTGGCGGAACTCTCGCGTTATCGTCCCGGTGTTTTACGTTGTCATGAGCAAGTCTCAGGGTTACGCCTCACAGGCAGTTTTTCGCTGGATGACACCGACGCAGCCTTGACCCTGGTAGCGCGCACGCTGCCGGTGCGTATCGAGCGCATGACGCGGTATTGGGTCTCGATCGTGCCCGCCTGAAATATTTTTTCCGCTGCACGATAGTTTTTTCGTACTCGCTTGGCCTATAGGGATCACCCACCCGCCAGAGGTGGGTCTTGACCCCTTAGGAGCCCCGTATGACTTCACCTTCCCGCGCCCTGCGTGCCCGTACGCTTGGGCTGTTGTTGCTCAGCGTGCAACCGCTTTGCGGCCTTCCAGTCTTTGCCGCGGGTAGTTCGCAGCATTACAGCATCGACGCTGGCCCCCTGGATTCTGCGCTGTCACGTTTCGGCGCACAGGCAGGGATTACCATGGCGGGCAGCTCAACGCTGACGGCTGGCAAGAAAACCCAGGGGCTGCAAGGCAATTTCAGTACTGAGGCCGGCCTGGCGCAGCTCTTGCTCGGCTCGGGGCTGACCTATGAGCGCCAGGACGACGGTAGCCTGCTGCTGGTACCGAGCAACGGCGACGTGTTGGAGTTAGCGCCGACTGCGATCAGTGGCACCGCATACGACACCTCGTTGGGCCGCAACGATGGCCTGGTCGCCAGCCGGACCATGAGTGCCAACAAGACCGATACGTCGATCATGGAAACGCCGCAATCGATCAGCGTGGTCACCCGTAAGCAGATCGATGCCCAGCAGCCGCAAAGCATCGGGCAGGTGCTGCGCTACACCGCCGGGGTCAATGGTGAAGCCAACGGTGTCGATACCCGGCGCGACACGATTAGTATTCGTGGCTTTGACGCGACGACTGGCGGTGGTATCTATCGCGATGGCCTGCGCCAGTACAGCTTTGCCAACCAGAGCCGTGCCGTGGGTGAAGTCTATGGGCTGGAGCGCGTGGAAGTACTGCGCGGGCCATCGTCGGTGCTCTACGGGCAAAGCTCGCCGGGCGGCATGGTCAACGTGATCAGCAAGCGTCCCACCGATGAGCCGCTGCATGAACTGGTGGCGCAGGCAGGCAGTTTTGATCGCAAGCAATTGGCTGCGGACTTCGGCGGACCGCTTAGCGAGGACGGCGTCTTGACTTATCGGCTCACCGGGCTGTGGCGAGACAGCGGTACGCAAATCGACTACGCCCGTGATGACCGTCAATTCATCGCCCCGGCAATCAGTTGGCGCCCCTCGGACGACACCTCGCTGACGGTGCTGGCGTCCTTTCAAAAAGACCGCAATGTGCTGGGCTACTACGCGTTGCCGCGGATAGGCACCCTCGACAGCTCGCGTTACGGACGGATCGCTACGGATCGTTTTGTCGGCGACCCTGACTTCGACAAGTACGATGTAGAACAGTGGTCACTGGGGTATCAGTTTGAACATCACCTCAATGATATCTGGACATTCCGCCAGAACGCCCGTTACAGCCGCTCCTATCAGGAACAGCGCACGATTTACCAGTACGGCCTGGATGACGACCAGCGCACCGTGGGCCGCTTCGGTTATCTGGGCCACGAAAAGGTGAAGAATGCCCTGCTCGATAACCACTTCCAGGCCCAGTGGAACGCCGGCCGTTTCGAACATACAACGCTGGTCGGTATCGATTTGCAACACGCCAGTACCAACCAGTTGGGGGGTGGCAACGTGGTTGATCCCCTGGATGTGTATGCACCGGTCTATCACCAGGATTACAGCGACCTGGACGCTTTTTACGACATCAACCAGCGTCGTCAGCTAGACCAGGCGGGTGTGTATCTCTCGGAACAGCTCAAATTCGACGAGCATTGGGTCTTCAACCTGGGCGGTCGCCAAGACTGGGCACGCTCGAAAACGGTCCATTACGCCACCGATACGGCGGCAGACCTCAAGCAGCGCGATCACGCCTTCACGTGGCGGACCGGTGTGATGTACCTGGCAGACAACGGCCTGGCGCCCTACGCGAGCTATTCGGAGTCGTTTTTCCCTAACATCACGGCGGTGGCGCGTGACGGCAGTGCGTTCGAACCCGAAACCGGTCGCCAGTATGAAGTCGGGATCAAATTCCAACCCAAGGGCAGTGACAGCTACGTGACCGTCTCGCTGTTCGACCTGACGCGGCAAAACGTACTGACTGCCGATCCTGCCAACAATCGTTTCTCGGTGGCGACCGGAGAAATCCAGTCGCGCGGTATCGAACTGGAAAGCAAGGCGCAGGTGTCCGATGCGCTGGAGTTGATGGCCAACTACAGCTATTCACACCTTGAAATTACCCGCAGCAATACGGCCGATGAGAAAGGCAATCAACCTGGCAATACCCCTGAACAACTGGCCTCGCTCTGGTCGCAATACACCATTCAGGGCGGCGCGCTATCGGGCTTGGCGATAGGGGGAGGAGTACGCTATGTCGGCAAGAGCTATATCGACTCGCAAAACAGCGAAGGCATTCCCCACTACACGCTGTTTGACGCCAGCCTGAGCTACGACCTGGGCAAGCTGTCTTCATCCTATGCAGGGGCGAAGCTGGCGCTCAATGCGTCCAACCTGACCGACGAAACCTATGTCTCCCAGTGTGGTTACACCGGCGACAGCTGCAAATACGGGTATCGCCGAAATGTGACCGGATCGGTGAGTTACAACTGGTAAGCACCCCCTTGGCGACCGGATCGGCACGTAGCGCAATTGCCAGACAAAACCGCTTTCGTACTCGATATTTCAACAGCGTCGGCCGATAGAGGGCGTTGACAGCGGACTGCTTTCGGCAGCCTGCTGCCACGGCAGCTTTTGGCGGATTCCTGCCTATTCTCTACGGAAGGGATGATCGACAACGTTCGAATTCAGGAGGTTTACCATATATTCATCCTCGATCATCCCCTCCACGCCTCACCTCCCCTCCTGTTGAATCACCTCTTTTCGCGCCAAAGCTCCGGATTTCATCCTTTATGCTAAATTATGTATTGGCAATAATTATGGCGTATCCATAAAAAGGGATAATTGCATGAGCAGCATATTTCAGCGCCCTGAACTGGCTGAATCGATGGCAAACCAGCTTCTCAATCCAGGCGTATTAGATGAAGGTCTACGCTCAGGTCTTTTTCTGTCTGGCCTGCGCCGTACAGGTAAAACGACCTTCCTGCGCAACGACCTTATCCCAGCCCTGGAAGCAGCAGGCGCCCTGGTGATTTACGTCGACCTATGGAGCGATACGCTGGCCAACCCGGCAACGCTCGTGCACAACGCCATCCACAAGACCCTGAAAGAACTGCAAACGCCGGGCTCTTCAATCCTGGAAACGCTCAAGCGAGTCAGCAATGTCGATCTGGGCGCAGCAGGATTCAAGTTCGGTTTCAAACTCGACAGCATCGGCAACGCCGACGGCCCCACATTAGCGCAAGCACTCGCAGAGGTCGTCGACCAAGCGAAGACCGATCTCGTGTTGATCATCGACGAGGTGCAACATGCCATTTCCTCCGACGATGGCAACCAACTGCTCCTGGCCCTCAAGGCTGCTCGTGATGCAATCAACCCGCGCCCGAATACGCCGGGCTACTTCCTCTTTATCGGCACAGGCTCCCACAGAGCCCAGGTAAGCGAGCTGACCGCCAAACGCAACCAAGCGTTTTCCGGCGCGACATCGGCCGCGTATCCACTGCTAAAGGGTGACTACGTTGAATTCCTGCTCAACCGACTGGCAATGACGGTGAAGAAGGAAAAGCTCCCCTCACTTGAAGCCGCTGTCGAAGCCTTCAATACCCTGGGCAATCGACCTGAGGAAATGCTCAAGGCATTGCGTCAGCTACTGCAACAGGGCGGTGATCCTGATCTTTTCCTCCCCGTGATTGCCAGCACCTTACGCTCAGCGGCGGCAAGTATTGAGCTTGAAAAAGTCGAACAGCTGGGCAGCCTGGCTCAGGCGATTTTCAACAAGATCGCGGCTACGGAAGGCGATGCTCGGGGGATTTTCTCTACCGATGCAGCTGCGGAATATTCAAAGACGGTAGGTCGCGAAGTGCGGGTTGAAGAGATTCAACCCGTGGTGATTGCGCTGGTGGCGGAGAACATCATCATGCGGCGAGGGCATGGGATTTATGCGATTACGGATCAGTTTGTTCAGGAGATTTGGTTGGAGGAGCGTGCGTTGATTGAGGGGCGGTAGGGACAAGCAATAAATTTTCCACCTTAGTCACATGCTTGGACTTTGTAGGTCCGCTATTGATGATGTGGTGAAGGTGTTGGAATCGCCTGGGAATACCGGGCTGTAAGTAGGGCTGTGAAGCGGCCCCAAAACCAGGCGCTTAGTAAAATCTCAGTGCCTTTATTGGGGCTGCTGCGCAGCCCGGCGCGGGGCAAGCCCGCTCACCACAGAGTTGTGTGCCCGCATTTGAGAGTGGTGTAGATACCCAGGGGCGTTTTTTTCGGTATAAACCTGAACATCCCTGCGTCGTGAACGGACTCCCATGAACGCCCTCAAACTGATCTGCCTCCTCATCGTTTTCCCGCTGCTGCTGGCCGCCCTCGGTGGCTGGGAGCGTCAGCGTGCTGACGAAACCACCACGGCGCTGGTCGATTACCACGTCACGGTGACTACCGCTAAACAGCAACTCCAAGCGCTGGCGGCGAAGGAGCCGACGGCGATGGTCGCCCTGGTCGATGAAAAAATCAGCGTGCAAACGGCCCTCTCGCGTCTGGAAAAAATCGAAGCCGAGCTGCCCATTGCCCACCGCGTGAACCGTGCAATGCGGGTCCTGGCGCCGTGGGTGATGGGCTTGGGTCTGTCGGCGGCGTTGATTGGTGCGGCTGCATTGGCGGGTACGTACTGGGCCGGGCGGCGGGCACGGCACTCACGGGAGAGGTTATTGCAGGCGTTCTCCCTGGGCAGCCGCCTGTTGCCCTATGTGCTGGTGGGCCATGTGGTGGCGGTGGCGGCGGCCGTCGCGTTGGCGTTGAGTTTCGAAGGCTTGGGGATGTGGCATATCGGCCGGCTGGGCAGTGGCGAAGTCAAGCTGATGGCGGTGCTGGGGGTGATCGCGGCGTTCTGTGTGTATTCGATCTGGCAGTTGCTCAGACAGCTGCGCCCTATGCTGGGGATGTTCAAGCCCGAGCCGCTGGAGATGTTCGGCCAGGTGGTGACGCCCGTGCAGGCTCCAGGGTTGTGGCGCCATGTGGACGAATTGGCGGAGAGGCTCGGCGCGCTGCCACCGGACCACATCGTGGTGAGCCTGGCCCAGGGCTTTTACGTGACCTCCAGCGCGGCCACTGTGCAACCGGCGAATACTTTGCTGCAGGGGCGCACCTTGCATGTGCCGTTGCTGTATCTGGGCCTGCTGAGCCGTGAAGAAATCAGCGCGGTGATCGGCCATGAGCTGGCGCACTTTGTGGGGCAGGACACGGAATACAGCCTGCGCTTTTTACCGATCTACGATGGGGTCAATCGCAGCCTCGAAGCGCTATTGAACACGATGCTGACCAGCGATTTTATCCAGGGACGGCTGATGCGGCCGTCGTTCATGTTCGGTGTGTTTTTCATGCAGCGCTTTGATGACGCGGTGAACCACTGGAGCCGTGAGCGTGAATTGCTGGCGGACGCTGCCGGCGCGCAGTTGGCGGGCCCTGCGGCGGCGGCTTCGGCGTTGTTGCGGGTGTCGGTGGTGCAGCCGCACGTTGAGGATGCCTTGTTGGCGTTGTGTGAAGCAGGCGCGGCTACCGATCTGCCCGACGCCGTATTCGCGAGCTTGCGTGAGTGTGAATTGCAACCATCAGCCGAAGCCCTGGAGATTCATCAACCCCATCCCACCGACTCCCACCCCTCCAATGGCGAACGCCTGCAGGCGCTGCACGTGCCACTGGACGATACCCTGCGCAGCGCCACCCGCGAGGTGGATAGCGACGTAGCGAATGCGCAGATGGATGCCTATTTCAGTGCCCCCCAGGCAGTGCGCGAGCAGCTGTCTCGCGACGTGATGGACGTGGCGGTGTCGGAGAACAGCGCGCACACCCAGCTGCTGGAAACCTTGGCCGCTTCGGCCGAGGGTGAGCGCAGCCTGCATGAAGGCGGCCAATGGCGCGGGGTGCTGATGGCGGTGTCGGGCCTGCCCTTTGTGCTGGCGGCCCTGTTTATCCTGAGTCGAGTCTGGCTCGCCCCGGAGCGTTTGAAAGGCACGCCGCTGTCGGCAGTCGGCGCGGGCGCGTGCCTGGGCCTTATCGGGCTGGGCCTGCTGTGGCTGGGCATCCGTCGATTCAAGCGCGCGCCGCAGACCGCGTTGCGCCTGACACCGGAGCATTTTGTGTTCAATAACCTGGCGCAACCGCTGCCCATCGAACATATCGAGGAGATCACGTTGCAGTTTGTCCAGGGCATCTGGGTAACCGTTCAACTGACGCCCGAGGCGCCGTTACCGGCAATGCGCAAGACCGCGTTCGGTGTACCCGGCGTGCGGGTCAACAAGAAGAAACGCCAGGTGCTGCTGCTGATGGCACAGCTGTGTATCGACAATAAAAAGATCGAACCTTATGAGGGGTTGTCCTTGATGCTCGACTACAAGAATGCGGCGTTGGCGCGCAAGATTTTGCAGAGCCGCGAGGACTGATGCACACCCATAAAAAAACCCCGAACCAGTCGGGGTTTTTTATCGCCTGGAATCAGGCGCGAGGTGCGATCACTTAGAAAACGTTGATCGGATAGTCGGCGAACAGACGGATTTCGTTACCGCCTACGTTGTACTTGTCGGCATTGCTGGAAACGCGCAACCAGGACGCACGAGCACGCAGGCTCAGGTCTTTGGCCGGGCCGCTTTGGACGACGTATTTGAACTGGTTGAAGATCTCGCGCTCGGTGCCATTGCCACGGTTGGAACCGTCGTCAATGTTGGTGCCGCGCACGTAGGCCACGTTGTAGGTCAGGCCAGGCACGCCGAAGGTGCTGAAGTCCAGGCCGTAGCCGGCTTGCCAGGAGCGCTCGTCCTTGCCGTTGAAGTCGGACCAGTAGGAGTTGGCCAGCAGGATGGTGTTGCCGCCGTCGCCGATGCCGCCAGCGTTGCGGTAGCCGCCGTACAGGTAACCGGTGTCGCCCGTGCTGCGCTGGTGAGCGACGGTGAAGCTGTGCGGGCCGACAGCCCATGTGGCGCCCAGGCTCCAGATCTTGTTGTCGCGAGCGTCTTCGCTGCCTTGGTTTTCCAGGGCGAAGCTCTTGTCCAGCTTGGTTTTGTAGCCATTGAAGTCAAAGGTCAGCGACTGTTTCTCTGGCAGGGCCAGCACGTAGTTGACGTTGACGTATTGCTTCTTCAGCACGTCTTGCATGTCGGAGGCGTACAGCGCGGCCGACAGGTTTTCGGTGAATTTGTAGCTGCCACCGACGTAGTCGATGCTTTTCAGACGGCCGCTGTCGGTACCTTCGGCGCTCTTGCGAGCTTCCTTGGTGAAGTGACCGGCGTCGAGTTGCAGGCCGGCGATCTCTTTGGAGACGATCGACGTACCCGTGAACGTTTCGGACAGCAGACGGGAGTTGTCGTAGGCCAGGACCGGAACGTTAGGGAACTGATCACCGTACTTGAGCACCGTGTTGGAAACGCGGAACTTGACCGCTGCGCCGCCTTTGGCCAGGTCGTGTGGTGCCGAGCCAGGGTTTGCCGAGCCATCTGGATTGGTGGTGCCATTACCCTGCTTGAAGAAGTCGATCCCCCCCGCGCCGGCGCGACCTTGGCCACCGTCCAGACGGATAGCATATTGGCCAATCACATCCACACCCACACCGACGGTGCCTTGGGTGAAGCCGGACTCGAACTTGCCGATGAAGCCTTGGCCCCATTCGGCTTTGTCTTGCTTGCCGTTTTTGTAGTCGCGGCTGATGTAGGCGTTACGGGCTGCGATGTTCAGGTGGCTGTCTTCAACGAAACCCTTGGATTGCTCCTGGTCGTTTGCCATTGCTGTCGATGCGCTCAAAATCCCCAGAGCGATCAGACTCATCCGTTGCTTCAACATTTTTTGTATTCCTTATTACGGGTTGAGTACGCGCGATGACACCAGGCTCCATGTCGCTTTTCTGGTGTCGACTTTTCCGAAAAAAGAAGGCCCGCGGACGACTGAACATGCCGCGGGCCTTTTCTTATTGGATGAGTCATGGCTGTTAGCCACAGGCGTTGGGCGCAATCCTAGTCGCGCGTTGAACTATGTGTCAATTTCGTGAATCGTCTGTATTTAGGCGAAATAATTCTAAGCAAAGGCCTACTGCCTTTCTGAAAACGACCAGATTCTGTCTTTAACGACCCACGAAACACATCTCGTAACATATTTCAAAGCCGATACGTTTGGTAATGGATAACGCACGCAAATGCAAAGCATTACCATTAGCGTGCTTTTTCCTGCCAAACCCTTTGGATGCATTCCACCATGCCTGCCCTTCGCCTGACGCCCATGACCCTTGGGCTTTCTGTTCTGCTGTCTGCCGGTTTTGCCTGTGCCGCCACCACCTTGCCCGAAACCTCGATCAGCGCCGAAGCTGACGAAGACGACCCGCGCGTCAAGGAAACCAGCACCGCGACCCGCACCGCCACACCGGTACGGTATGTGCCCCAGGCCATCGACTCGGTGAAGACCGAAAGCCTGCGCGCCTACGGCACCAACGACCTGGGCCAGGCCTTGAGCGGCATCCCCAACGTCAGCAGCGGCGCCGACACGCGCTTCGACAGTCTGCGCATCCGTGGCTTCGACGCGAGCAACGACTTCTACCTCGATGGCATTCGCGACGACAGCCAGTACGTGCGCGACCTGCACAACATCGAGCGCATCGAAGTGCTCAAAGGCCCGGCAGCCGTGCTTTACGGGCGAGGCGGCCAGGGCGGGATCGTCAACCGCGTGAGCAAACTGCCAACGGCCGGGCGCAAGTCGAGCATCGAGGCCCAGGGCGGCAGCAACGATTTGCGCAGTGTGTATGCCGACCTGAGCACCGACCCCACCGACAACATCAGCCTGCGTCTGAACATGGGCAACCAGGACAACAACAGCTTCCGCGACGGCGTCAGCGGCAATCGCCAACTGTTCGCACCGTCCATGAGCTGGCAGCTCACACCGGATCTGAACTGGCTGGTGCAATACGAATACAGCCGCTACAACCGCACGCCGGATCGCGGCATCCCCGGCGTCAACGGCCGCCCCGCCGACGTCAGTCGCAGCACCACCTACGGCGACAGCCGCGATTACATCGACGACAAGACCCAGTCCCTGCGCTCCAAGCTGGCCTACGAACTCAACGACAACTGGCAACTGCGCCAGACCCTCGGCGTGTTCAAGCTCGACAGCGATTTCGACAACACCTACCAGACCGCCTATGTTGCCTCGACCAATCGGGTGACGCGCCAACGCTGGCAGCAAGACCTGACCACCCTCAACGTCTTCAACAACGTCGAGCTGGAAGGAGGCTTCAGCACCTTCGGCCTGGAACACCGCCTGCTCACCGGCGTGGAGCTGGGCAGCCAGCGCCGCGATCCAAAGCTGTACACCGCCACTGCTGTGAACCGCGGTGGCCAGGCCGTGCCAGCCCTGGACCTCAACCAGCCCAACCGTCGCCTGAGCCACACCGGGCGCATGAGCGTATCGAGTAACAACCACACCGAAGTCGAAAGCCGCGCCCTGTATGTGCAAGACCAACTGCGTCTGAACGACCAGTGGCAAGTGCTGGCCGGCCTGCGTTACGACCGTTTCGAAGTGGACACCAAAAACAAACTGCTCAATACCCGACAAGACGTCAAAAGCCACAGCACCAGCCCGCGCTTTGGCCTGGTGTGGACGCCCCTGGAACACCACTCGTTCTATGCCTCGTGGAGCAAGACCTTCTCACCGGCCGGTGGCGGCCTGATCGGCATCACCCCGAACGCCGCCGGCAGCGTCAACGACCTGAGCCCCGAGCTGACCAAGCAAAAAGAGATCGGCGTAAAAAGCGACTGGCTCGACGATCGCCTGAGCACCACCCTGGCGGTGTACGAACTGGAACTCTACAACCGCCGCACCAGCGACCCGCTGGACCGCACCATTACCCTGCTCAGCGGCCTGCAGCGCTCGCGCGGCGTGGAGCTGACAGCCACCGGCAAGATCGTCGGCAACTGGTCTGTACGCGGTGGTGTCGGCCTGCAGGATGCCAAGGTCGAGAAGGACAACAACGGCTTTGAAGGCAAGCGCGTCAGCGACGTGGCCAAGCGCAATGCAAGCCTGTTCATCACCTGGAAACCGGAGATGGGCTGGTACGCGGAAACCGGTTTGACCCTGGTCGGCGACCGTTATGCCGACAGCCTCAACACCGTGGTGCTGCCGGGTTATGGCAGTTGGGACGCGTTGGTCGGGTTCCGGCAGAAAGAATGGGATGTGCGCGCGGCGCTGAACAATATCGCCGACAAGACCTACTACGAATCGGCGACCAGTGTGGCGCAGATTCAGCCGGGCGAGCCGCGTAACCTGGTGGTGACGGGCACTTATAGCTTCTAAACGTAAACCCCCTTCTTATCGCAGCTGCCGAGCGCAAGCGAGGCAGCTGCGATGAAGCCAAGGCTATTTCGTTAGTTACTCATCAACTCGCACAACGCGTGCATTTCAGCCTCGCTGAACAACCCCACCGGGTAGCGTTCACTCATCACACTGCGCAAATCCGGCTGCTGCCTGGCTTGTCGCGAGCCGTTTTCCTTCAACCAGAGCCCCAGCGCATGGATCGCGTCACCGTCAACCCGCGAAGGGTGGAAGGTGCGCGTGTACATCGGGTTGATATTGGCATTCATTTCGGCGCTCTCTCCTGCTGCGTGAGCGGCTAACTTACTCAAGGTTTATGACAGAACTGTGCGGTCATCACCCTGGGACACTGGGGCAACACCGATACAAGAGCTATGCCAATGTCGCGTGTTTATAGGTGGGCGGACACAAAAAAGCCCACGACCGTGCTGGGCCGTGGGCTTGCTGTAGAGACCGAAACCGAGGGACGCCCGGTTGCCGGAAAGGCGTTGTTACAACTGCACTCAGTTTTTATGCGGGGCCGGCTGTTGTTGGGTCAGGCAATGGATATTACCGCCACCCAGTAACAGTTCACGGCCCGGCACCATCACCACTTCGTGCTGCGGGAACAGGTCCTGCAGGATAGCCTTGGCTTCAGCGTCCAACGGGTCGTCGAAACTTGGCGCGATGATGCCGCCGTTGACGATCAGGAAGTTGACGTAGGAACCCGCCAACCGCACGGTCGGATTACGTTCCTGTGTGCCGTCCACCGGATCGACCCCTGCGCACTCTTCCTCAGTGGCATACAACGGCCCCGGGATCGGCATTTTATGCACCGTGAACGAGCGCCCCCGGGCGTCGGTGCTGCTTTGCAGGACGGCCATGGCGGCTTGGCAACGCGCGTAGTTCGGGTCTTGCGGGTCGTCGGTCCAGGCCAGCAATACTTCGCCTGGGCGCACGTAGCAGCAGAAGTTATCCACATGGCCGTCGGTTTCGTCGTTGAACAGGCCGTCCGGCAGCCAGATGATCTTATCCACAGCCAGGTTGGCGCTGAGCACCGCTTCGATTTCGGCACGGTCGAGGTGCGGATTACGGTTGCGGTTGAGCAGGCATTCCTCGGTGGTAATCAGGGTGCCTTCGCCGTCGACGTGGATCGAGCCGCCTTCCAGCACGAAACCCTCTGTGCGGTAACGCGGCGCGCGCTCGATTTCGAGGATCTTGCCGCCCACCTGCGAGTCGCGGTTCCACGGCGAGTACAGGCCACCGTCAAAGCCGCCCCAGGCGTTGAAATCCCAGTTCACGCCGCGCACTTCGCCACGGTCGTTGATCACGAACGTCGGGCCGGTATCGCGCACCCAGGCGTCATCGCTGGACATTTCCACCACACGGATATTCGGCAGGTCCAGGCGGGCGCGGGCGTTTTCGTACTGGCCGGCAGAAACCGCCACGGTCACCGGCTCAAACCGTGCGATGGCCTTGGCCACCGCCACGTGAGCCGCCTGCGCGGGCTTGCCGCCCAGGCGCCAGTTGTCCGGGCGCTCGGGCCACACCATCCAGGTTTGGGTCTGTGGCGCCCATTCGGCGGGCATATGGAAGCCATCGGCGCGGGGGGTGCTGTGCAGGGTGGTCATGGCGATCAGGACTCCGAATGGGGTAAAGGCCGACTTTATAACGGATAAAAATCGGCCTTAGAAGAGAATAAACAGCATGAATGAAAAATATGACAGCCAATGACCGATAACAATCGATTATTTACAGTTGCTCATCCAGCACCTTCGACAGCATGTCGACAAAGAAGTCCACGCTACGTTTGGAGGTCACCATCGGCGGCTTGATCTTGAGGATGTTCAAATAATCGCCAGTCGGCTGCATGAAAATCCCCAACTCTCGCAATCGATCACACAACAGGGTGGTCTCTTCGGTGGCGGGCTCCAGGGTTTGCCGGTCACGCACCAACTCCAGGCCCAGATAGAAACCGGAACCGTGAACCGCGCCTACCAGGGGATGACGGTCGATCAGTGCTTCCAGCCGCGCCTTGAAATGCCCGCCGACCACCTGGGCGTTTTCCCACAATTTTTCTTCTTCCATCACATCCAGCACCGCCATGCCGATCCGGCAACTTACCGGGCTGCCCCCCGACGATGAGAAGAAATACCCCTCGGCCTCCAATGCCTCGGCGATCTCGCGACGGGTGATCACCGCGCCAAGTGGCTGACCATTGCCCATGCCCTTGGCCATGGTGATGATGTCGGGCACCACGCCCTGCTCTTCGAAGCCCCAGAAAAAGTGCCCCATGCGGCCGTAGCCCACCTGCACTTCATCGGCGATGCACACGCCGCCTTGGGCACGCACCAACCCGTACACCTGCTGCAAGTAACCCGGCGGCAGGGAGATGCCGCCGGCGTTGCCGTACACCGGTTCACAGATAAACCCGGCCAGTTGGCGCTTGCTCGCAGCGATTTTCGCCAGGTTATGTTCCACGCTTCGTACGTAGTCCGGCGCACTGTCCTGCCCGCGGAATTCACCGCGATAGGTGTTCGGCGCGGTAACCGGATGGACCCACTCCGGGCGGCTGCTCAAGGCCTGGGGATTGTCCGCAATCGAGGTGGACACCGCATCCGCCGCCACCGACCAGCCGTGATAGGCCTCCAGCACACTGAGCATGTCGCGCCCACCGCTGTAGGCCCAGGCCAGGCGGATGGCCAGGTCGTTGGCCTCGGTGCCGCTGTTGACCAGGAACACCCGATCCATGCCCGCCGGCGCCAGCGCCAGCAAGCGCTCGGAAAACTCGGCAATGGCGGCATAGTGAAACCGCGAGTTGGTATTGAGCAGCGACCATTGCCGCGCCGCCACCGCCGCCATGCGCGGGTGGCCGTGACCCAGTACGGCGACGTTATTGAGCATGTCCAGGTAGGAACGGCCCTGCATATCGATCAGGTGGTTGCGCCAGCCGCGCTCGATGCGTGGCGGGTCGACGTAATAGTGCTTCTGCGAGCGGGCGAAACTGGCATCACGCCGGGCCAGCAGGGCATGGGGGTCGAGTTCCGGTTCGGCATCGCAGGCCAGTCCCAGTAACCCCGCAGGCGAGGGGCACAAGGCTTGCCAGGCCAAGGCCCGGGACGGTGTACAAAACAGCGGCGGTTCGAGGTCGGCGCGGCACAGTTGCACGGTCAGCGGCCCATGGACCTCACCGAGAACCTGCCCCTCCACCAGCAATGAACCGTGCTTCAACCGGGTGTCCACGCCCCACAACCGCACGCTCAGCTCCACCCCTTGCACGCTCACAAGGCCATCGGCGTCCTGATGCAGCGTTCCGGCAAAAGGCGCCTCCAACACCGTGCCATGGGGCAGATGCAGCTCTACGTGGAGGGGGAAAGTCTGCGGTTCGGTGGCACTGTCCGGGCAGGTACGCGACAGCCGATATTGGCCATAACGACTTGCCGCCAGCCCATGCACCGCCGCCGCCTGATCCAGCAGTTGCCGATCAATGCCGGGCAGTTCCCAGTTGCCGGCTTCGAAATGCGGGCTGAGCACACCCAGGTCGATCAGCGCGAACTCACGCCCCACCAGGCCCGGTAGCAACGGCGCGAAGTCCTGGCTGGCAATCGACGGCAGCGTCTCACCGACACTGCCGAGAATCGCAGCCTCCATCAGTTCAAACGGCACCGACGTCGCCACATGGAAAATTTCCCACTCGTGTTCGGCGTTTTTCAACAGGTAAGTGTTGTCCGGATCCAGGCGTTGCTGCTGTTCGCTGCTTAGTACCAACACTGCCGCACGGGCGACGATCAGTGGCCACAACGCCTGCAATTCCTCGCGTTGCAACGGGGTCACGGCATGGCAGGCCCGGACCGCCGGCAGGATGGCAAACGGGTCGCCCTCGGCATGGTGCAACAGAGCCGCACAGGTCACCGACAGGTCGGCAATCCGCCAGGTGTGCACCAGGTCGCCGAAATCGATGACGCCTTGCAGTTGCCAGTGCCGTTGCGCATCGCGCTGCCACACCACGTTGTCATCGGTGATGTCCATGTGCACCGCTTGCCAGGGCAGGCGGTCGGCCAGGGGGCGAATGCGCTGTTCAACCTGCTCGGCCACCTGTTCCAGCGCGGCGCGGTGGGGCAGGTTTTCCAGGGTGGCCAACAGATAGGTGATCAGTTCCCGGGCATGGCGTGGGTCCCATTGCAGGGTACGGTCCAATCCAGGGTGGGAGAAATCCGCCAGCGCGCGGCTCATGCGCCCGCACAGGTCGCCGAAGCCTGCGATCACGTCGCGTCCCAAATGCGGCAGATGGGTCAACGGCTGGCCGTCGATATAGTCCAGCAGCCGCAGATGCAGGGGCTGGCCATCGACCGTCACGCTCAACAGCTCTTCACCGTCCAGGGCCTTGATGACCTTGGGCACCCGCACGGCCTGCAGGGTGTCGAGGGCCGCGTGCTGGGCCTGCAGCTCAATCGCCGCATAGTCGCCCCGGCAGATTTTCAGAACAAACCGACCGCGGGCACTGTCGATTTTGTAATTGAGGTCTTGCTGGCTGCCCAGTGATTGCAGGGTGCCCGTGAGGCCGTAGTGCTGCTCGAGCAATTGCGCTGCCTGGTCGGGGCCTACTTGCGGGCAGGGTAGATTGGCGCGATGGATCAACGTAGCAAGCAGCATGGGCGTGGCCTCGTTTTTTTCAGGGGTGTATATCGCCATTGTTCAGGTGAGTTAGGCAACCCCCCTACGCATACCGCGCTTGCGCCTATCTTCCGCACAACTCAAGCTATGCTTCATTCGCTTAATGTCCGTCTAAGGAAAAGGCCCTCCGACATGCGCATTCTCATCACCGGCGGCGCTGGATTTATCGGCTCCGCCCTGATCCGCCATCTGATTCAAAACACCGAACACGAAGTGCTCAATCTGGACAAACTTACGTATGCAGGCAATCTGGAATCACTGACCAGCATTGCGTCTAACAGCCGCTATGAGTTCGTACAGGCCGATATCATTGACCAGGCCAGCGTCAGCGCCGTGCTGACGCGCTTCGAGCCACAGGCAATCATGCACTTGGCCGCAGAATCCCATGTCGATCGTTCGATTGACGGGCCGTCGGATTTTATCCAGACCAATATCGTCGGCACCTACAGCCTGCTGGAGGCCGCCCGTGGCTATTGGCAAACACTCGCCGAGCCAGAAAAACGTGCGTTTCGCTTCCACCATATTTCCACCGACGAAGTCTACGGCGACCTCCACGGCGTGGACGACTTGTTCAGCGAAACCACACCCTACGCGCCCAGCTCGCCCTACTCGGCCAGCAAAGCCGCGTCCGACCACCTGGTCCGCGCCTGGCACCGCACGTACGGCCTGCCCGTGCTGCTGACCAATTGCTCCAACAACTACGGGCCTTTCCACTTCCCCGAGAAGTTGATCCCGCTGGTTATCCTCAACGCCCTCGCGGGCAAACCATTGCCGGTCTATGGTGATGGTTTGCAAGTGCGCGACTGGTTGTTTGTCGAAGACCATGCCCGGGCACTGCTCAGCGTCGTGACACACGGCGTGGTCGGCGAGACCTACAACATCGGCGGCCACAACGAACAGAAGAATATCGACGTAGTACGCAGCATCTGCACCCTGCTGGAGGAATTGGCGCCGCAACATCCCCACGACGTGGAGCAATACACCGACCTGATCACGTTCGTTAAAGACCGTCCAGGCCACGACCAACGCTACGCAATCGATGCCGGCAAGATCGAACGCGAACTGGGCTGGGTACCCGAAGAAACCTTTGACACCGGGCTGCGCAAAACCGTGCAGTGGTACCTCGATAACCTGGAATGGTGCCGCAGGGTCCAGGACGGTAGTTATCAGGGTGAACGCTTGGGCAATACCGACACGAGGGATCTGATCGCATGATGAAAGGAATCGTATTGGCCGGCGGCTCCGGCACCCGCCTGCACCCCATCACCCTGGGTGTGTCCAAGCAGCTGTTACCGGTGTATGACAAGCCGATGATCTACTACCCGATCTCGGTGCTGATGCTGGCGGGCATCAAAGAAATCCTGGTGATTTCCACCCCGGCGGACTTACCGCAATACCGCAACCTGCTGGGCGATGGCAGCCAGTTCGGCGTCAGCTTCAGCTACGCCGAACAACCGCAGCCGGACGGCTTGGCACAGGCCTTTCTGATTGGCGAACAGTTCATCGGCAGCGACCCCGTGTGCCTGATCCTGGGCGACAACATTTTCCACGGCCAGCGTTTCAGCGAGCAGCTGCATGCAGCGGTAAAGCGCGGCAAAGGTGCCACGGTATTTGGCTATTGGGTCAAGGATCCGCAGCGCTTCGGCGTGATCGACTTCGACAGCGAAGGCCGCGCCCTGTCCATCGAAGAAAAACCGACTACGCCCAAATCAAGCTATGCCGTCACCGGCCTGTATTTTTACGACAACGACGTGATCAGCATCGCCAAAGCCGTCAAGCCCTCGGCCCGCGGCGAGCTGGAAATCACCGACGTCAATAACGCCTATTTAAAGCGCGGTGACTTGCAGGTAGAGCGCTTCGGTCGAGGGTTCGCCTGGCTCGATACCGGCACCCACGACAGCCTGCTGGAAGCCTCACAGTACGTGCAGACCATCGAACACCGTCAGGGCCTCAAAGTGGCGTGCCTCGAAGAAATCGCCTACAGCAACGGCTGGATCGACCGCGACCATCTGCTCGAACGCGCCCAATACTTCGGCAAGACCGGCTACGGCCAATACCTGTACACGTTGGCGGGAGACAACCGGTGAACGTCGTTGACACCTCACTCCCTGGCGTAATGATCATCGAGCCCAAGGTGTTCGGTGACGAGCGTGGTTTTTTCTACGAAAGCTTCAATGCTCGCGCCTTTGCAGCGGCCACCGGGCTCAAGCGCGAGTTTGTCCAGGACAACCACTCGCGCTCGCAAAAAGGCGTGCTGCGCGGCCTGCATTACCAACTGGAACACACCCAGGGCAAACTGGTGCGGGTTACCGCCGGTGAAGTGTTGGACGTGGCTGTGGACATCCGCCGCAGTTCGCCGAATTTCGGGCAATGGGTGGGCGTGCGTCTGTCGGCACAGAACCATCGCCAGTTGTGGGTGCCGGAAGGCTTCGCCCATGGCTTTGTGGTGTTGAGCGACTCCGCCGAGTTCTTGTACAAGACCACCGACTACTACCAGCCCAGTGCGGAACGCAGCATCCTGTGGAACGACCCGACGTTGGCCATCGACTGGCAACTGAGCGAACCGCCGCAACTGTCCGCCAAGGACCAGGCTGGAAAACTGCTGATGGACGCCGATCTGTTCCCATGAAAATCCTGATCACCGGCCAACATGGCCAAGTCTCCCAGGCACTGCAACAGCAGCTCCAGGGCCTGGGCGAACTGATTGTCCTCGGCCGCGAGCACCTCGATCTGGCCGACGCCAAGCACATCCGCCAGCAGGTGCGCGCCCATCGCCCCGACCTGATCATCAACGCCGCCGCCCACACGGCTGTGGATCAGGCCGAAAGCGAACCGGACCTCGCCTTCGCCATCAACGCCACCGCCCCCGGAATTCTCGCCGAGGAAGCCAAGGCCCTGGGCAGCCCGTTGATCCACTACTCCACCGACTACGTGTTCGACGGCAGCAAGCCTGGGCCCTACACCGAAGCAGACACGCCCAACCCCTTGGGCGTCTACGGCCAGAGCAAACTGGCGGGTGAACAGGCGATTGCCGCAGTGGGAGGCCAGTACCTGATCCTGCGCACCAGCTGGGTCTACTCCAACCACGGCAAGAACTTCCTGCTGACCATGCAGCGCCTGCTGCAAGAAAAACCCCACCTGCGCATCGTCGCCGACCAGATCGGCGCGCCGACGTGGGCCGTGACCATTGCCGCCAGTACGCGCGCCCTGATCGAACGCTGGCAGGCGGGCAAGGCCGGGGAATGGGGCATCTACCACCTGACCGCCGAGGGTGAAACCTCGTGGTTCGGCTTTGCCCAGGCGATCGGCGAGCACCTGCGCGCCAGTGGCCGCGCGTGTGCCGAACTGGAGGCGATCCCGTCCAGCGCCTACCCGACGCCCGCCCGGCGCCCGCTGAACTCACGCCTCGATTGCAGCCACCTGCGCCTGCAATGGCGCGTCAGTCAGCCCTTGTGGCAAGACGCATTGCGCGAGTGTCTTGCCGGGCAGCACTAGGCATAATGCGCCTGTACCCACAGGCGCACGACTCCCATGACTCCACCCCTTCCGCGAAGACCCCGCTGGCGCAGTCTCGCCCTGTTGGCCCTGTGCCTGGCACCGTTGCTGTGGCCGCTGGAGCACTTGGCCGAGCGTTACTATCGCAGCGAACTGGCCGGGCAAAACCGCCAGACCCTCGATCTGTACGTCGCCAACCTGCTGGGCACCCTGCATCGCTATGAAGTGCTGCCGCAGATCCTCGGCGACTTGCCGGCCTTGCGCACGGCGCTGGCCGCGCCGCAGGTCAGTACCAACCTGGTCAACGCCAACATGCTGCTCAAGGACGTCGCCGCCCAGGCCGGGGTGGAAGTGATGTATCTGATGGACACCACCGGCAAGACCCTCGCCGCGTCCAATTGGGACAAGCAGGACAGTTTCGTCGGGCGCAACTTCTCGTTCCGGCCCTATTTCAGCGAAGCCATGGCCGGGCGCCTGGGACGGTTTTTCGGGCTGGGCACCACCTCGGCCAAGCGCGGCTATTTCTTCGCCGCCGCCGTGCGCGATGGCGACACGATCATCGGCGTACTGGTGGTCAAGGTCGACCTGGACCACACCGAAAGCCTGTGGGGCAATACCCCGGAACAACTGCTGGTCACCGACCACAACGGCGTGGTGATCCTCACGTCGCGCCCGCAATGGCGCTTCCGTGCCACCCGGCCGCTGACCGCCGAGGAACGCCAGGCCATCATCGCCATCCAGCCCTACCCCACGCGCGACCCGCAACCCTTGAGCCTGAGCAGCAGCGCATGGCTGCGCCAATCCACCGCCATTGCCGAGACCGGCTGGAATGTGGAGATCCTGGCACCGCAATCCTTGATCAGCCGCCCGGTGCGCACGGTGGTCGCCGTGGGCGGCGCCACGTTGCTGGTGTTGATGCTGCTGCTGGGCCTGTTGATGCAACGCCGCCGCCACTACCTGGAACGCATCGCCTTCGAAGCCAAGGCCCGCCGCGAGCTGGAGATGCGCGTGGTCGAACGTACCAGCGATCTGGAAGGCCTCAACCGGCGTCTCAAACAGGAGGTGCTGGAGCGCGAACACGCCCAGCAGGAACTGGTGCGCGCCCAGGATGACCTGGTGCAGGCGGGCAAGCTGTCAGCGCTGGGCACCATGTCGGCGAGTATCAGCCACGAACTCAACCAACCCCTGGCGGCGATTCGCAGCTATGCGGAAAACGCCGAGATCCTGCTCGACCACGAGCGCACCAGCGATGCCCGGGGCAATCTCAAGCTGATCAGCGAACTGACCGGGCGCATGGCCTCGATCATCGCCCACCTGCGCGCCTTCGCCCGGCGCGACCGGCACGCGCCGGAGAGCGTGGCCCTGCAACCCGCCCTCGACGATGCCCTGGCGCTCCTGGCCAAGCGGCGGCGCTCGATGGAAGTGGAACTGATCCGCGATTTGCCGGAAGCGACCCTGTGGGTACAGGCCGGCGAAACCCGCCTGCGCCAGGTATTGGGCAACCTGCTGGCCAACGCCCTCGACGCCCTTACCGAAAAAGGCCCGCCGCGCAAACTGTGGCTGAGTGCCGAAACCACCGCCCAGGGCGTCAACCTGTACATTCGCGACAACGGCCCGGGCTTTTGCATGGAAGCCCTGGGCCGCGCCAGCGAACCGTTCTACACCACCAAGACCCGCACCCAGG
This sequence comes from Pseudomonas sp. GV047, assembly GCF_003058245.1. Lineage (NCBI taxonomy): Bacteria > Pseudomonadati > Pseudomonadota > Gammaproteobacteria > Pseudomonadales > Pseudomonadaceae > Pseudomonas > Pseudomonas sp. GV047. The sequence continues at coordinate 480,537 of NZ_QCWA01000003.1, forward strand.
GCTTGGGCCTGGGCCTGGCGATCTGTGACACCCTGATGCGTGCCTTTGGCGGCGAACTGCTGTTTGCCAACCACAAGGAAGGTGGCGCGCTGTTAACCCTGAAATTGCGTGCCGGCTCGCCGGGCGTCAGTCTGCAACCGTCCGAGGACCGCAGTGTATGAGTATCGATAACCAGATTCAGGTGGTGTTGATCGACGATGATCCGCACTTGCGTCAGGCCCTGTGCCAGACCCTGGACCTGGCCGGGCTGAACGTCCTGCCCCTGGGCGAAGCCACCGGCATCACCGCGCGCCTGTCGCGGGATTGGCCGGGCGTGGTGGTCAGCGACATCCGCATGCCCGGCATGGACGGCCTGGAGTTGCTGGCCGAGCTGCACGGCCAGGATCCGGACCTGCCGGTGCTGCTGATCACCGGCCACGGCGACGTGCCGCTGGCGGTGCAGGCCATGCGCGCGGGAGCCTATGACTTCCTCGAGAAACCCTTCGCCAGCGACGCCTTGCTCGACAGCGTGCGCCGCGCCCTGGCCCTGCGCCGGCTGGTGCTCGACAACCGCAGCCTGCGCCTGGCCCTGAGCGACCGCCAACAACTGAGCACCCGCCTGGTGGGGCACTCGCCACAGATGCTGCGCCTGCGCGAGCAGATCGGCGCCCTGGCCGCAACCCGCGCGGATGTGCTGATCCTCGGCGAAACCGGCGCCGGCAAGGAAGTGGTGGCCCGCGCGCTGCACGACCTGTCGAGCCGGCGCAGCGGGCCGTTTGTGGCGATCAACGCCGGGGCGTTGGCCGAGTCGGTGGTGGAGAGCGAACTGTTCGGCCATGAGCCCGGCGCCTTTACCGGCGCGCAGAAGCGGCGCATCGGCAAATTCGAATTCGCCAACGGCGGCACGTTGTTCCTGGATGAAATCGAAAGCATGAGCCTGGACGTGCAGGTCAAGCTGCTGCGCCTGTTGCAGGAACGTGTGGTGGAACGCCTCGGCGGCAACCAGCTGATCCCGCTGGATATCCGCATCATCGCCGCCACCAAGGAAGACCTGCGCCAGGCCGCCGACCAGGGCCGCTTCCGCGCCGACTTGTACTATCGCCTCAACGTCGCGCCGTTGCGTATTCCGCCACTGCGCGAGCGCGGTGAAGATGCGTTGATGCTGTTCCAGCACTTCGCCGACGAAGCCAGCAGCCGCCATGGCCTGCCGTTGCATGAGCTGCAACCGGGCCAGCGTGCCCTGCTGTTGCGTCATAGCTGGCCGGGCAATGTGCGCGAATTGCAGAACGCCGCCGAGCGCTTCGCCTTGGGCCTGGAGTTGGCGCTGGACAGCACCCCGGACAACCCCGCCAGCAGCGTGCTGACTTCCACGCCGGGCGGCTTGAGCGAGCAGGTCGAGCAGTTCGAAAAAAGCCTGATCGCCGCCGAACTGACCCGCCCCCACAGCTCCATGCGCAGCCTCGCAGAAGCCCTCGGCGTACCGCGCAAGACCCTGCACGACAAATTGCGCAAGCACGGCCTGAACTTCGCCAACCCAAGCACTGACGACGAATGACCCTGCCCACCCACCAAGAGGCCGCCATGAGCCGCGACAGCCGTTACCTGGAATCCATCCTCCACCACGACATCCCCCTGACCCGCGAAATGGGCCTCAAGGTACTCGACTGGCAAGACGGGCAACTGCGACTGCATCTGCCCCTGCACGCCAATATCAACCACAAGAGCACCATGTTCGGCGGCAGCCTCTACTGCGGCGCGGTGCTGGCGGGTTGGGGCTGGATGCACCTGCAACTGCGCGAGGAAGGGATTGAAGACGGGCATATCGTGATTCAGGAAGGGCAGATCAGTTATCCGCTGCCGGTGACGCACGACGCGACCGCCATTTGCGCGGCACCGGAGGAGAAGGTGTGGAAGCGTTTTTTGGCGACCTACAGGCGCTATGGCCGGGCGCGGCTGGCGTTGGACACCTGGATCGTGAATGAGGGCAGTGAAGAGCGGGCCGTTACGTTTACCGGCCAATACGTCTTGCACCGCTAGAAGCCAATACACAAAAAAATGTGGGAGGGGGCTTGCTCCCTCCCACATTCAGATCGGCTGAGGTATTAAGAGCGGGCCAAGGTCAGCAACCGCTCACGCCACGCCGCCTTCGCCGGCAACGCCAGGAAAAACGGATTCAGCAACGACGCCCGCGCCGGATAGCTGAACGGCTCGCCACTCAACTCCAGCACCTCGCCGCCCGCCCCTTCCAATACACCCTGGGCCGCCGCCGTATCCCACTGCGAAGTCGGCGCCAGCCGCGGGTAGCAATCGGCACTGCCCTCGGCCAACAGGCAGAATTTCAACGAGCTGCCGATATTCGCCAGCTTCAACTCACCCAACCCTTCGCTCAAACCGTCCAGCAGACGCTCTTGCTCGGGGCTGGTATGCCGGCGGCTGGCGACCACGGTGAACGCCTCACCCACTGCCGGGGCCTCGCGCACCTGGATCTGCCTGGGCGCTTCGTTCACGTCGGAACGCCACGCCCCCAGGCTGGCACCACCGAAGTAGCAACGGCCACTGGTGGGCATGGACACCACGCCGAACACCACGCGCCCCTGTTCGACCAGGGCAATATTGACGGTGAATTCTTCGCTGCCGGCGATAAATTCCTTGGTGCCATCCAGCGGGTCCACCAGCCACCAGCGCTGCCAGCCGGCACGTACGCTCTGGTCGATGTCAGCGTCTTCTTCGGACAGCACCGGGATGCTCGGGTCCAATGCGGTAAGGCCCGCAAGAATCAGATGGTGGGCGGCCAGGTCGGCCGCCGTGACCGGCGAATCATCGGCCTTGGAGGTCACCGCCACATCGGCGCGCCAGTACGGCAGGATCACTTCACCCGCCTGGCGGGCCAGTTCGATCACAGGGGCGATAAACGGGTGGCCTAAAAACAGTTCGCTCATGGGGTAAACGCTCCACGCTGAATCAACAAATCTCGTACCAGGTACAACGCCGCCAGGGCGCGGCCTTCGCTGAATTGCTCGTTTTGCGCAAGCTGCGACAGCTCGCGCAGGTTGACCCTGTCCACACGCATCGGCTCGGGCTCATCACCTTCCAGGCGTTCTTCATAGAGTTCGGTGGCGAGCACCACCTGGATTTTCTGGCTCATGTAGCCAGGGGATAACGACAGCTCGGTAATGTGTTCCAACTGCCGTGCGCCGTAGCCGGCTTCTTCCTTGAGTTCCCGGTCGGCCGCCGCCAGCACGTCTTCGCCGGGTTCGATCAGGCCCTTGGGCAACGACAGCTCATACTCATCGGTACCGCCGCAGTACTCTTCAACCAGCAACGCATGATCTTCGTCGATCATCGCCACGATCATCACTGCGCCGTAGCCGGCACCGCGGCCCACCAGGCGCTCGTAGGTCCGTTCAACGCCATTGGAAAAGCGCAATTGCACTTCCTCCACGCGGAACAAACGGCTACTGGCGACTATTTCGCGGGCGAGGACGGTGGGTTTCTGGCGCATAAGCGGCTCCTTGGCGTGATCGGGTTACTATACCGTGGCTTTTCCGATTGTCTGTGTCGGATATCTTTACTTACATGAGACCGCACCATGCCCTCTTTGCCCTGGCACGCCATCGACACCGTCCTGCTGGACATGGACGGCACCCTGCTCGACCTGCATTACGACAACCATTTCTGGATGGAACACCTGCCCCAGCGTTACGCCGAACTGCACGGGGTGAGCCGGGCCATGGCCGAGATGGAGTTGCAGCCTCTGTTCGAGCGTAACGCCGGACAGTTGCAATGGTATTGCCTGGATTTCTGGAGTGCGGAGCTGAACATCCCGGTGCGCGAACTCAAGCTGGAAACCGCCCACCTGATCGCCCTGCGCCCGGATGCCGACACCTTCCTGGCGGCGATCAAACGGGCAGGCAAGCGCGTGATCCTGATCACCAACGCCCATCGTGATTCGCTGTCGTTGAAATTGGAGCGCATTGAACTGGCGCCGTATTTCGAGCGACTGATCAGCTCCCACGACTACGGCTTCGCCAAGGAAAACCCGCAGTTCTGGGATGCCTTGCAGGCTGACATCCAGTTCGATCCGGCTCGCAGCCTGTTTATCGATGACACCCTGCCGATCCTGCGCAGTGCCCAGGCATTTGGCGTGGGGCATTTGCTGGCGGTGAAAGAACCGGACAGCAAAAAGGGGCCAAAGGACACGGCTGAATTTGCAGCAGTCGGTGACTACCGCGATCTCATTGTCGGGCTCTGAACCCTGTGGGAGGGAGCAAGCCCCCTCCCACCTTTTCGCCCGTGTATTACTCAGGAATACGCAGTGTCTGCCCTGGGTAAATCTTGTCCGGATGGGACAACAGCGGCTTGTTGGCCTCGAAGATCTTGTTGTACAGGTTGGCGTTACCGTACACCGTCAGGGAGATCGCGCTGAGGGTGTCACCCTTTTTCACCACGACGAAACGGGCGGCGGCAACTGCCGGGCCGGTTACGGTGATCTGGTCATCCACACTGGCCACGCCTTGAATGTTACCCAGCGCCAGCAGAATCTTCTCTTTCTCTTCCTGGGTGGCGACTTCACCGGTCACGGTCACTTTGTCGCCATCCACCGTGGTCTGCACATTCGGATTCCCCAGACCCACCTTCGCTACGTGTTCCTTCAACTGCTCACTCGCGTTGGCATTACCCGGCGTCAACAGGTCGACAATCTTTTCGCCGGCTTCTTTGATAAAGCTGAAAATGCTCATAGTGCGCTCTCCTTGGTAGTTGATTTCCAGATGCCCAAGACTAGACCAGTCCGGCAGACTTGGGTTCCAGCCCGACCAAAGACGCAAACGCGCTAGAATCCCCCCGCCATTGGAATAAGCCCTGGAGCGAAGATGGACATCAAGCAGCTGAAATTCCTCATCGCCCTCGACGAGACCCGTCACTTCGGCCAGGCCGCGGCGCGTTGCCACATCACCCAGCCAACCCTTTCGATGCGCCTGCGCAACCTTGAAGAAGAGCTGGACTTGCCGCTGGTCAATCGCGGCCAGCGCTTCGAAGGGTTCACCGCCCCCGGCGAGCGCGTGCTGGCCTGGGCACGCACGGTGCTGGCGGCCTATGACGGTTTGCAGGCCGAAGCCGCCGCCTGCCGTGGCAACCTGGTGGGTACGTTGCGCCTGGGTGTGGTGCCGTTGTCGAGCTTTGATCCGCTGGCGTTGATGCAACAACTGCACAAGGAGCATCCGAGCCTGCGCTTTGAGCTGTCGGCCCTCAGCTCCGAGCAGATCCTCGAACAGTTGGCGAGCAATCGCCTGGACCTGGGCGTGTCCTACCTCGACCGCCTGGACAACGAGCGCTTCGACTCCCTGGCCCTCGGCGAAACCCGCATGGGCCTGCTCTACGACCAGCGCTATTTCAGTTTTGGCGACAAGCCGCTGAGCTGGGAGGCCTTGATCGAACTGCCCCTGGGCATGCTCACCAGTGGCATGCACTTCCGTCAGTCCATCGACCACAACTTCCACAGCCGGGGCCTGCACCCGCAGCCGCTGTTACAAACCGACGCCGTCCATCAGTTGCTACAAGCGGTGCATGGCGGACTGTGCTGCGCCGTCATGCCGTTGGACGGCGGCCTGGACGCCCTCACCGAACATTTGCGCCTGCAACCCATCGAAGACGCCCACACCCTGGCGCGCCTGGGCCTGATCATGCGGCGCAGCGCACCGCGTTCGGCATTGGCAGAGGCGTGTTTCGCGCTGTTTCAGAAATCGCAAACAGAGTCTTGATCGACGTCATCTATCGGTAGATCAGTACTGGCAATTAGACGCGACGCTTTGTCGCGCCTAGTCTAAACACTGATCAATCCGCCGGTGGTACTGCCCCATGAACGCCAAGCGCCCAGTCTGCGCGGCGCCTGCTCCGGAAACGTCCGCGCCCGTCGCCAGCCAGAGCTACCAGTTTTGCAACCTCGAGCACACTGAAGTCGCCAGCACCGCCTTGGCGGAAGAAGTGGCGTTGGCGATTGCCTATAACGACATCAGCCAGGCCGTCATGCTGGTCACGCCCACGGACCTGGAAGACTTTATTGTCGGGTTCAGCATCGGCAGCGGCATTATCGCCGACGTCAGCGATATTTATGATCTGAAACTTAGCGGTTCGGGTTCGGCCCAATACGCTCAGGTGCAGATCTCCAGCCGTGCGTTCTGGAACCTCAAGCAGCAGCGCCGCCAGCTGGCAGGCACCAGCGGCTGCGGCCTGTGCGGAGTGGAAGCGGTGGAACAGGCCCTGCCGGACCTTCAAGTGCTGCCCGGCGCGCCCTTGCCGCCTGCCGAATGGCTCGACGGCCTGCGCCAGCGCATCAGTGCGTTCCAGCCTTTGGGCCAGTACAGCGGCGCTGTGCATGCGGCCGTGTTCATGGATAACCAGGGCGAATTGCTGATGGGCCGTGAAGACATCGGCCGGCACAACGCCCTCGACAAGTTGATCGGTGCGCTGATCCGCCAACGGGTCCCCACCGACGGAGGGCTGGCGATTGTCACCAGCCGTTGCAGCCTCGAATTGATCCAGAAAGTCCTGCGCGCGGGCATCCAGACCCTGGTCAGCCTGTCGTCGCCCACCGGCCTGGCCCTGCAATGGGCCCGCCGGCATCACCTCAATCTCATCCACCTGCCGCAGAAAAGTGCGCCGCGGGTCTACAGCCCTGCGATGGAGAACCAGCCGTGAGCAATCATCATCAAGCCGACCAAACCCCAACCCCGCGCTACAAGCCTTACAAGGGCCCGGCTGGCGGCTGGGGCGCGCTGATCAGCGTGGCACAGGCGTGGCTGACCAGCGACAACGCGCTGAAAAACCTGCGCATGATGCTCAAGACCAACCAGAACGGCGGCTTCGACTGCCCGGGCTGCGCCTGGGGCGACTCGCCGGAAAGCGGCATGGTCAAGTTCTGCGAGAACGGCGCCAAGGCGGTCAACTGGGAAGCCACCAAGCGCCGCGTTGACGCAGCGTTTTTCGCCAAGCACAGCGTCACCGCGCTGCTGGAGCAAAGCGACTATTGGCTCGAGTACCAGGGCCGCCTGACCGAGCCGATGCGCTACGACGCCGAAACCGACCGCTACACCCCCATCAGTTGGGAAGCGGCCTTCGACCTGGTCGGCAAGCACCTCAACGCCCTGCCCAGCCCGGACATGGCCGAGTTCTACACCTCGGGCCGTGCCAGTAACGAAGCGGCGTACCTGTACCAGCTGTTTGTGCGCGCCTACGGCACCAACAACTTCCCGGATTGCTCGAACATGTGCCACGAGGCCAGCGGCGTGGCCCTGGCCCAGAGCGTGGGGGTCGGCAAAGGCACCGTGACTTTTGATGACTTCGAACATGCCGATGCGATATTCGTCTGGGGCCAGAACCCCGGCACCAACCACCCGCGCATGCTCGAACCGCTGCGTGAAGCGGTCAAACGCGGTGCCCAGGTGGTGTGCATCAACCCCCTCAAGGAGCGCGGCCTGGAGCGCTTCCAGCATCCGCAGCATCCGCTGGAAATGCTCACCAACGGCGACAAGCCGACCAACACCGCGTACTTCCGCCCGGCCCTGGGTGGCGACATGGCCATCCTGCGCGGCATGGCCAAGTTCCTGCTGCTGTGGGAGCGCCAGGCTCAGGCCGAAGGCAAGGAAGCCGTGTTCGATCACGACTTTCTCAATGAACACACGGCCAACGTGCTGGATTACCTGGGCCAGATCGACGACACCTCCTGGGATGAAATCGTCGAACAGTCCGGCCTGACCCTGGTCGAGATCGAGCAAGCGGCGCGCATGTACGCCAAGGGCAAGAACGTGATCATGTGCTGGGCGATGGGTATCACCCAGCACCGCCACTCGGTGCCGACCATCCAGGAAATCGCCAACCTGATGCTGCTGCGCGGCAACATCGGCCGCCCCGGCGCCGGCCTGTGCCCGGTGCGTGGCCACAGCAACGTGCAGGGCGACCGCACCATGGGCATCAACGAACGCCCACCGGTGGCGTTCCTCGACGCCCTGGAGCGGCGCTTCCAGTTCCAGGTGCCGCGCACCAACGGGCACAACGTGGTGGAAGCAATCCACGCCATGCTTGAAGGTCGCTCCAAGGTGTTTATCGGCCTGGGGGGCAACTTCGCCCAAGCCACCCCGGACAGCCCGCGCACCTTCGAAGCACTGCGCAATTGCGACCTGACCGTGCAGATCAGCACCAAGCTCAACCGCAGCCACCTGATGCACGGCAAAGACGCGCTGATCCTGCCGTGCCTGGGCCGCACCGACATCGACATCCAGGCCGAAGGTCCGCAAGCGGTGACGGTGGAAGACTCGTTCAGCATGGTCCATGACTCCAACGGCCAACTGCAGCCGCTGTCGAAGTTGATGAAATCAGAACCGGCCATCCTCGCCGGCATCGCCGCCGCGACCCTGGGCAGCAAACCGGTGGACTGGAACTGGTTGGTGGCCGACTACAGCCGCATCCGCGACCTGATCGCCGATACCATCCCAGGCTTCAAGGACTTCAACGAACGCCTGAAACACCCCGGTGGTTTCTACCTGGGCAACTCCGCAGGTGCCCGGCGCTGGAACACGCCTTCGGGCCGTGCCAACTTCCGCCCGAACATCCTGCCCAAGGACCTGATCCACGAGCGCACCCACGCCACGGGCCACGTGCCGGACCTGATCATGCAATCGATGCGCTCCCACGATCAGTACAACACCACCATTTATGGCCTGGACGACCGCTATCGCGGGGTCAAAGGCCAGCGTGACGTGCTGTTCGTCAACGAAGCCGACATCATCCGCCTCGGCTTCAAGCCGGGGCAGAAAGCCGACATCGTGTCGTTGTGGGAAGACGGCCGCGAGCGTCGTGTGAAGGGCTTCACCTTGCTGGCGTTTGATATTCCGGCGGGGCAGGCTGCGGCTTACTACCCGGAAGTGAACCCGTTGGTGCCGCTGGAAAGCACCGGGGATGGCAGCCATACACCGACGTCGAAGTTCGTGGCGATACGTTTGGAAGCTGCCAGTGACAATGGGCTGATCATGGCGCGTTCGGCCTGACTGATCATTTCGGGCACAAAAAAGGCCGCTTTTGCATAAAAGCGGCCGCTCCGAAGTAGCTAAAGACTCGCAAAAACTACTTAAGTTCCCGAGCTAAAACAGTAACTTAGAGAATTGTGTACAACTCGTGTTACTGGTCGGATTTCTATTGTAACCATGTCAATACAGCCTCAGGATCGCGCCGTCATCCTCTTGAGGTCTCTCTATGAAGTTCTCCTCGATTCTCTTGTTGTCCCTTGGCCTGGTCAGTGGCGCAGCCATGGCCGGTGGCACCACCGAAGCCGGTGTGGGCGGCGCATTGGGCGGGGTTCTAGGCTCGGTTGTCGGCCAGCAGTTGGGCGGCAACACCGGTTCGACCATCGGCGCGGCCCTGGGCGGCGCAGGCGGTAGTGCGGTCGGCGCCGACAAGCGCAGCCGCGGCGAAGCAGCCATTGGCGGCGCACTGGGCGCAGCCGGCGGCAACGTGGTGGGCCGCAGTGTCGGCGGCAGCACCGGGGCACTGATCGGTTCAGCGGCCGGCGGTGGCGCGGGCGGTGCGCTGGGCAACTACATGGGCAACAAGAGCGATGACGATGATCGTCGTAGTCGTGATAGCCGCCGTTATGACCGCGACGACCATCGCGGCCGCGGCCACGCCTACGGGCATCGCAAGAACAAGCATCACTACCGTCACCGCTAAGCGCTAAAGAACACTGTAAAACCAATGTGGGAGGGGGCTTTCTCCCTCCCACATTTTTTGGCTTCTACAGTGTTTGTTGGATCGATTCAGACCACCAACCGCTGCAACGCCTCGCGCAACACACTCGGAATCGTCACCGGCTGGTTCGTCCCCCGATCCACGAACACATGCACAAAGCGCCCCGCCGCACAGGCCTCCTCTTCGCCTGCCTTGAACACCGCCAACTCGTACTGCACGGAGCTGTTGCCCAGCTTGCCCACCCGCAGGCCGATGTCCAGGCGGTCGGGAAAAGCAATCGACGCGAAGTAATCGCACGCCGAACTCACCACAAACCCCACCACCTCACCGTCATGAATATCCAACCCACCCTGTTCGATCAGGTAGGTATTCACCGCCGTGTCGAAGAAGCTGTAGTAGGTGACATTGTTCACATGGCCGTACACATCGTTGTCGTGCCAACGCGTGATGATCGGCTGGAAGTGACGGTAATCGGCGCGTTGCGGCATCGAGTCAGGCATGGGCACGTCTCATGAAAGTAGGGTTACAGGTCACTCAAGTGGGCCTGGGCCCACTCACGCACGTCGGCGTAGGGGTAGTCTTCCAGCGCTGCGAAACCGGGAATGCCCCGCGCCTTCAACTTGGTAAACAACGGCACGCTGATACCCCCCAGGAACCGTGTCAGCCGCTCAGCGCCCGGCAACTGTCCGGTGTGCTCATGATGCCTGTGGATAAAATCACCGCACAGCCCCATGAAGTTTTTATCCACAAGTGGCGGCAGGCTCGGCGGCGCCGGCAAATGCGCGACGTGACCGTGGCACACGGAGCAGTGCCCGCAGCGCTGCGGTGCATTTTCATCACCAAAGTAACGCGCCAGGCGCTGCCCCAGGCAATGTTCGGTGGCGAACAGATCGAGCATGGCGTGAATCCGCGCCACTTCCGTCACCTCGTGCTGCTTGAAGCCTATGTATAACTCGGCGCTCAACACCTGTGGATCAAACTCGGTATCCAGCAGGCTGTAGACCTCCGTCATCTGCTTGCTTTCCAACTCGATCAGGCCTTGTTCCTGGAAGTAATCCAAGGCCTTCACCACCCGACTGCGTTCGGCATTGTGTTGCTGGTAAAGCGCATCGAAATCCACGGTCGCCCAGGTTTTCGCACGCTTGCACACCTGGATGATCGCCGCGACAAACTGCTGGCGCTCGCCGGAAAAACGCGTCAGCAGAGCCTCGGGCTCGACCAGGTACTTGAAGCGGTATTCGGCATAAAACGCGTAGCGCGGCGCGATCACGCCCTTGAGCTCCAATTGCACCAACAGTGTCTTCAGTGGCAGTTCGCGGATGTTGCTGTGGTCCGACAGCGACCTCAGCAGGAACTCCCACTGCCCTTCACTGCGCGCGGCCTGCAACTCTTCCAGCACCCGCCGAATACCGTCCTGCTCCGGCGTATCGCCATACACGAAGTTTTCCAGCACATTGAGGCTGTCGCGGTTGGCCAGCACCAGGCAGTCCGAGGGCTGCCCATCACGCCCCGCACGGCCGATTTCCTGGCTGTAGTTCTCGATGGATTTGGGCAGGTCAAAATGCACCACATTGCGGATATCGCTCTTGTCGATGCCCATGCCAAACGCGATGGTAGCGACGATGCAATTGGAGCGCCCGCCCATGAAGCGCTGCTGGATGCCTTCACGCCTGTCGTGGGGCAAGCCGGCGTGATACGCCTCGGCCTGGATACCGTTGCGGTTCAGGTGCTCGGCAATCTGCTCGGCGGTTTTCTGCAAGGTGACGTAGACGATGCTGGGCTGGTTGGCCCGCGCGCTCATCCACTGCACCAGGCGACGACGCTTGTCCGCACCAGCGACCGGCTCCACCAACAGGTTGAGGTTGGGCCGGTAGAAGCCCGTGGTGACCACGTCGTCCGGCGCAATGGCGAACTTGGCCTGCATGTCGGCAATCACCTTGGGCGTGGCCGTAGCCGTCAGCAGCAGCGCTTGCGGGATCTTGAACTGGCGCTGGTAGTCCGGCAGCTTCAAATAATCCGGGCGGAAGTTGTGGCCCCACTCGGAAATACAGTGCGCCTCATCCACCACCAGCAGCGAGATCTGCACACTTTGCAGGAAGTGGCGAAAACGCTCGTTCTTCAAGCGCTCCACGGAAATCATCAGGATTTTCAGCTCGCCCGACCGCGCGCGTGCCATCACGTCATTGGCGTCCTCGCGGCTTTGCGCCGAATCGATACTGCCCGCCGAAATACCGTGGCGTTGCAGGAAGCCCAACTGGTCCTGCATCAACGCCAACAACGGCGACACCACCAGCGTCAGGTGTGGCAGCAACACCGCCGACAGTTGGTAACACAGGGACTTGCCCGATCCCGTAGGAAAAATGGCCGCAGCCGAACGACCTGCCAGTACGGCGCTGACCGTTTCTTCCTGGCCCGGACGAAACTGTGGATAACCAAAGACCTGCTGGAGGGTGTCGTGCATAGGCTGTCACTCCATTGACCGCTGAAGGTGGCTTAAAAACGTAGCCCAGTAAGCTCAGCGAATCGAGAAAGGTCGCATGGAAAAAAGAGACAGGATGATACACAGGGTGCAGCAATGGCCTTGGGCCAAATTTGACAAGTTCGACTGTGGCTGTAGGAACACCACAAACCAAATGTGGGAGGGGGATTGCCCCCCTCCCACATTTCAGCCTGCGCTACAGCTGAATCAGCGGTTCTGCACCCGCTCAATCGCCGTGTCATACACCGGGTTGGCCTTCTGTTCCTTGGCCAGTTGATAGTGACGCAATGCATCCGGGAACTGCCCCGCCGCTTCGTAGATCCGCGCAATGTTGTAGTAGGCACCTGCACGTACGGTGGCAGCATTGGCACCGGTGGCGAGGGCGATAGCCTTGCGATTGGCCCAGATCGACTCGGCAGTGTTGCCGGCTTTCTGATACGCCAGGCCGAGGTTGCCGTAGGCCTTGCCGAAGCCATTGTCCAGCTCGATAGCCTGGCGGAACAGGTCGATGGCCTGGTCCAGCTTGCCGGCCTGGTAGGCCGCTTCACCCTGCAGGTTCAGACGCTTCGCATCTGTTTGTACGGAAGAACTGACGGTGACGGCGGTGACCGCCACGCTGTCATCCAGCAGCGGTTTGACTTCGTTCAGCACATTCGCCGCATTCACGGTCACGCCACTGAAAGTGTTGATGTCCTGGAAGTCGCCGCTGCCGGTCATGCGGAACACCGTCCACAGGTTGCCGCTGCGGTTCTTGGGCACGTAGTAGGTACGCACCAGCGATTGGCCCATGTACACGAACACCTTGGCTTCGCTGTCGGATAACTGGCGCGAGCCTGGGTTGCCGCCATTGCTGTAGTCATGCACGGCATAAACATAGCTTTCGCCGTAGTGTTTTTTCTGCAGGGTGATGGTTTCCGGGCCGTAGCTGTCGGTGTCATCCACATCCAACTCGGCATCGGTACCCTTCTGGTTCTCGAAGTAGATGTTATTGCCGGGGAAAATCATGTGGGAGTCGAGGTCACTCGGCGTCTTGCCCCAAGTCAGCACCACACGCAGGCCATCGAGGTTTTCCATCACCGGGCTGATGGCGTAGGTCATGCCCGCGCAGGGGCACTTCACCACCAGGTTGGAGTAGCCAGGCTTCTTGATGATCAGCAGGTTGCTCCCATCATCGGCGGCCTCACTGGTCAGCGTCACTTGGCCCTGGGCGTTGGTGCGGCCCACCACGTTCTGTGCGCCGTTACGTTGCAGCAGCACTTCGGCATCGGCGATTTTCTGGTCCTTGACCACCGCACTGAGCACTTCGATCGGCAACTGCCCGGCCTGGACCGAAAAAGCCACCGCACACAATGACATCGCCGAAGCAACACGAAGCAAACCCATGCCTAACTCCCTTTAAGTCGCGGGCGGAAATCGCCCTGCAAGATTTTGCGGTGAAACATACGCTGAATTCCGGGTGTCGGCGGACTTTTTATACAAAATGTGACGTGGTTTTTATCCCGCCTGTCCATTGAAGCATTGCGCTACAATCAAACCTTGCTACCCAGGAGTACGCTGCGATGAGCGAACTGACGTTTGAGCAAAAACAGGATCATTACCACAAGATCCGCCGTTCCAATTACCTGGCCAGCCTGCGCCTGGAAGGGTTCGACACCCAGCCGGCCGACGTCGACAAACCCCTGCCGACCCGCGAAGCCGTCCTTGCCAAGTACCGCAACACCCCACGCTGATGCTCGACAAATACGGGGTGGGCCAGGATCCGTACTGCTATCCCGGTAGCAGCGTCCTGCGCAACCGCCTCGATTTGCTCGACGAAGCCCGCCTGCACCAGGCCGAGCGGGAATTATCCGAAATCGCCGTAGGCAACCTCCCTCTCTTCCCCCCGCCCTACGACCTCGACCGTCTGCAACACATCCACCGCACGCTGTTCGGTGACATCTACGACTGGGCCGGTGAGTTGCGCAGCGTGAACATCCAGAAAGGCGACACCCTGTTCTGCACCCCGGAGCGCATCCCCCCGGAAGCCGCGAAGATCATCCGGCAGATGGAAGAAGCAAACTGGTTTGTCGGTGCCAGCCAAACCGAGTTGATAAGCAGGATTGCCGAAGCCTATGGCGACCTCAACGTCATCCACCCCTTCCGCGAGGGCAATGGCCGGGCGCAGCGGATTTTGTTCGAACAGATCATCGTCAACGCGGGGTTTTCAGTGAACTGGTGGCTGGTGAAACACGCGGCATGGATACCGGCGAATATCGATGCGGTGGCGTGTGATTATCGGGGGTTGGTGGCGATTTTTGAGCGGTGTGTCAGCAGGCCTGCAGGGCAGTGATCGTTCCTCACGCTCTGCGTGGAAATGATCTTGATCAACGGCGAGGCGATGGACCAGAAAAAACACGGCGTCCTTGAGTTTTTCGCGAGCAATCTCGCTCCTACAAGCACTGCCAAGCCACAAATGCCGGAAACCGTTGTAGGAAACCTCCAAACACCGCGACATCCCCTTCCCAAACTGCTCCAAACACCCGCTTGCCCCTCTACAGAAGTTACCCGTAGCTGAATGAAAATAGCGCGGTCTCAACTTTCTCGGCAGAAACCTGTGAACATCGAAAGGGCTCAACACATCGGCCACTATGGCGTCATCTTCACAGTGAATCGCTTCACTGTTGTGCCTGACAATCGGCATGCTTTGGCCAATCTATGCCTGCTTGAAGCAAAAACGGTGGCGCGGTCAACACTCTCAATGCATGTCTACTCGGACGAGTCTTAGTGACATGGCCCTTTATCTTCAATCCGCTTCCTTTCTCATTATCTATTTGGTGCTGCACTACCAAATCACAGACCCAATGCTCAGAAAGCACTTCGCAGTCACATTTCTTACAACAGGCCTTATTTTGACGGTCCTACTACCCTATGTAGCGGTGATCCTCAGAATGCCCCTCCTACCTGTCTTTGTATTCTTGATAGGCTTGGCGCTCTTCATCACTCGAAACAAATACCGCCTCCAACGCAACCAGCCCCTTCATCCACTCCTGCGTGCCCCCACCATGAACCTCGCCCCCAACTTCCCCGAAGACCCCGTGATGCAGCAACTCCTGCAACTGCTGCACGAAGAAATCGGCCTGCCGAAACACAAGACCATCCGCCTGCAAACTTCACTCAATTTCGACCTGGGCTGTGACGGCAGTGAAGCCAAGCAACTCATGGAAGCGCTGGAGCAGGAGTTCGCCCTCGACCTCGGCGACTACGACACTTATCGTTACTTCAACCCACCGGTCTTTGACGTGTTCCTCAAGCGTCGGGGCAAGGGGCATGGCGACAAGGTGCCGCTGACCATCGGCATGCTCTACCTGGCCATCAAGACCCACAGCTGGGACACCCAGACACTGGAAAACCTGAGCTGAACGAAGATCAGCTCCAGGCACACCGCAACTCAAAGGTGGAGGGGCAATGATTCTGCCTATCGTCGACTAACCCTTCGCGCACAAAAAAGCCGCCCACCAGGGGCGGCTTTTTAACAGCGACCGAGTCTTACAACTTCGGACCCGCAGCCTTGATCGCATCACTCACTTCAAACTTCTTGAAGTTCTCGATGAACAGACCAGCCAGCGCCTTCGCTGCTTCATCGTAAGCCGCCTTGTCTGCCCAGGTGTTACGTGGGTTCAACAGGCCGGTCTCAACGCCCGGTACGGCCAATGGCACGTCGAGGTTGATGGTGTCGAGGTGTTCGGTTTCAGCACCGATCAGAGCGCCGCTCTGGATCGCTGCGATCACGCCGCGCGTGGTCGGGATGTTGAAGCGCTTACCAACGCCGTAGCCGCCGCCGGTCCAGCCGGTGTTGACCAGGTAGACCTTGGAGCCGAAGCCGCGGATGCGCTTGATCAGCAGCTCTGCGTATTCGCCGGCCGGGCGTGGGAAGAACGGCGCGCCAAAGCAGGTGGAGAAGGTCGACTTGATGCCGCTGCCCGAACCCATTTCGGTCGAGCCCACCAGCGCGGTGTAGCCGGACAGGAAGTGGTAGGCCGCTTGTTCTTCGCTGAGGATGGACACGGGCGGCAGTACGCCGGTCAGGTCGCAGGTCAGGAAGATCACCGCGTTTGGCTCGCCGCCCAGGTTCTTCTCGGAACGCTTGGCAACGTGCTCCAGCGGGTAGGCGGCGCGGCTGTTCTGGGTCAGGCTGACATCGGCATAGTCGGCGTGCTTGGCCTCGTCGATCACGACGTTTTCCAGCACGGCGCCGTGCTTGATGGCTTTCCAGATAACCGGCTCGTTCTTCTCGGACAGGTCGATGCACTTGGCATAGCAACCGCCTTCGATGTTGAACACCACGCCTTCGCCCCAGCCGTGTTCGTCGTCACCGATCAGGTAGCGGCTTTCGTCGGCGGACAGGGTGGTCTTGCCGGTACCCGACAGACCGAAGAACAGGGTCACGTCGCCTGCTTCGCCAATGTTGGCGGCGCAGTGCATCGGCAGTACGTCGGAAGCCGGCAGCAGGTAGTTCTGCACCGAGAACATGGCTTTCTTCATTTCACCGGCGTAGCGCATGCCGGCGATCAGCACTTTTTTCTGGGCGAAGTTGAGGATCACGCAACCATCGGAGTTGGTGCCGTCACGCTCTGGCACGCACTCGAAGTTGGCCACGTTGAGCACTTGCCACTCGTCACGACCGGCCGGGTTGTACTGGGCCGGGTTGATGAACAGGCAACGACCGAACAGGTTCTGCCAGGCAGTCTGGGTGGTCATTTTCACGGCCAGGTAGTGGTCTTCGGCAGCCCCTACGTGAACGTGGGAAACGAAATGCTCTTGCGCGTTGTTGAACGCCTCGACGCGGGCCCACAGGGCATCGAACTTGTCGGCCGGGAACTTGCGGTTGATCGGGCCCCAGGCGATGGAATCCTGGGTGGAAGGCTCTTCAACGATGAAACGGTCGACTGGCGAACGGCCGGTACGGTGACCGGTTTCCACGACCAGCGCGCCGGTATCGGCAAGCACGCCTTCACCGCGCTGCAGGGCTTCTTTGACCAGATCGTCAACACTCAGATCGGTGTATACGGCGTTATTGGCTTGCGTCATGAGGTTCCCCGTCGGCCTGTGGCCGAGTGCTCCAAACGTTTTGTAGTAGAAAGTTGCGCACTACTACCGCGAAAAAAGTGGGCCGGATTATGCCAGAAAAGCCCAAAAAGAGTAGGGCCCTCCCGTCAGAACGCCTCTAATCCGGCATTTGACAGGTGATTTACCTGTGCTTAAACGTTTTAGTGGCGGGTGTCGGAAGGCGTGTCGATGCCTGCGCCCGCGAACAATTGCGCTACATCGGCAGCGTCGAACAGGTAGCGCTCGTTGCAGAACTGGCAGTCGATCTCGATATTGCCACCGTGTTCCACCACCAGGTTCTGCGCATCTTCCAGGCCCAGGCTGACCAGGGCGTTGCCCGAACGCTCGCGGGAGCAGCTGCAGTGGAAGTGCAGCGTCTGCGCGTCGAACAGGCGCACGGGGTCTTCGTGGTACAGGCGGTGCAGGATGGTTTCGTTGTCCAGACCCAGCAGTTCTTCGGCTTTCAGGGTATCGGCCAAGGCAATGCAGTGCCGCCAGCTTTCAGCGCGATCTTCGTCGTCCTTGATACGGTCGGCCGGCAGTTGTTGCAGCAACATGCCACGGGCGCGCTTGCCGTCGGCGTTAAGCCAGAACTTGGTGCCCACTTGCTGGGACATCACGAAATAGTTGGTGAAGCATTCCGACAGCGTCTTGCCGTCGAGGTCGACGATGCCCTGGTAACGCTGGCCTGAGGTCGGGTCGACGGTGAGCGCCAGGACGCCGTTGGGCATCAGCTCGGCGAGGCTGGCGTCCGGGGCAATCTGGTCGGCTTCATAACGGGCCAGGCCTCGGATTTCGCGCTCGCTGGAGCATTCGATCATCAACAGCGGAATCGGCCCTTCGGAACGGGCTTGCAGGATCAGCAAACCGTCGAACTTCATGGTGCCCACCAGCAACGCAGCAGCGGCCATCAGCTCACCGAGCAGTTGTGCGACCGGCTCCGGATAGGGGTGCTTGGCGAGGACTTCGGCGTAGCTGCGCTCCAACGAAACCATTTCGCCGCGGGCGTCGCTCTCGTCGAAGATGAAGCGTTGGGTGAAGTCGGTATCCGGTAGATCAGTCATAGGTCTGGGTATCTGAATTGATGACAAATTGGTTACAAGGTTTATAAAATTAAACGCTTTAGCACCATCTTGGTGCGGCTTTCTCCTGGAAACAGAGAGCTTATTTAGAGCGAAGAGGGACAGTTTATGAACAATCCGGGTTTGTTCCAAGCCAAGTGGAACCTCCGGCGATGGGCTCTGTGCAATCTACTCGCTATCGGGCTGCTGTGTTTTTGGCTATGGCCCACGGGGCAGATGCTCTGTGTGATTTTCGACGAGTGGCTGTTTCACCTTCTCAACGACCCGCTGGCGAGCAACGCGACATGGCTGCATGTGTGGGCCGTGGCCAGTCTGCGGCCGTTTGATGCGGTGGTCGGGGTGATCCTGCTGATGCTGCTGATTCGCGGCGACTGGGTGTTCAAAGCCGCGCAGGTACGCCAGGCCCTGTTAGGTTTTGTCGGTATTTTGTTGCTCTTGCTGTTTATCCGCATGCTGTTTTCCAAACTCGCGGCGCAGATGGGCTGGCAACACAGCAGCCCGTCGATGGTCATCGCCGGGGCGATCCAGATGAGCGACTATTTCCCGGGGCTGGAGAAGACCTGGGAGCTGAAGGACCGCTCAAGCCAAAGCTTTCCGGGGGATCACGCCTCGGTGTTGCTGATCTGGGCAATGTTCATGAGCGTGTTCGCCAAGCGCATCGGCCAGGTGCTGGTGATCTGGGGCCTGGCGCTGTTGTTCATGATGCCGCGGCTGGTAGCGGGCGCGCATTGGGGGCAGGACGATTACATCGGCGGGGTGCTGCTGGCACTGTTGGCGTTGGGCTGGGGTTGTTACACGCCGTTTGCAGCGAAGGTGTCGGCCGCGTTGTTACACGTGACGACGCCGATCTTCAGGTTACTTGGCAAGCTGCCAGTGATCAGTGGATTGAGCGTCGTGCGCACCTCCCCTTAACGCTGCAAGCCCCCTCCCGCATTTGAATGGGCCGCTGCGCAATCAGTCATCATTGCCACTGCCGCGAAACTTGAACAGGTCGCGGCGCTGCTTCTTGCTCGGCTTGCCATCGGTGGTCATCCCCGTGGCGCCCGCCTTGCGCAGGGCCGCCGCATTTTCGCGCCTGGCAATGCTGGCTTCGGTTTCGGTGTACAGCGCCTGCGCTTCGGGGGCGCCACGGCGCACAATGGAAAGTACCTGAACCACCACGGTCTTTTCGTCAAAACCTATCCGAATCTGCAGCTCATCACCGACACGTGGCTCTTTGCCCGGTTTACAGCGCTCGCCTCGGTGATGCACCTTGCCGCTCTCAATCGCGGCCTTGGCCAAGGCACGTGTCTTGAAGAAACGCGCTGCCCAAAGCCACTTGTCCAGACGGACCTTTTCTTCCTCTTCCTGCTTTTGAGCCACTTGAATTCCTCGCTCTGACAAATGTCGCAACTGTAACGTTGAAACCCTTCGACGCATAAACCTCAAGGCTCACCTAAGATACGCCAGGTAGCACCCTGTTTTCGCGAGGATACGCCGTGACCGACTTTCCCACTTCACTCACCTCGCCTGAACAGCGTTGCGCAGGCTGCCAGCAAAGCGAACCCCTGGGTTTCGAGTTTGCTTTCGCCTACCAGCCTATCGTAGACCTTCGGGACCATTCGATTTTTGCCCACGAAGCCTTGGTGCGCGGTACACAGGGCGAAGGGGCGATGTCGGTACTGGAGAAGGTCAATGACAGCAACCGCTACCGCTTCGACCAGCGCTGCCGCACCCAGGCGATCGCCGGTGCTGCGGCCCTTGGGATGCAAACCCACCTTTCCATCAACTTCATGCCCAACGCCGTGTACCGTCCGGAGTTGTGCATCCGCAGCACCCTAGAGGCAGCTCGCGCGCACAACTTCCCGCTGAACCAACTGATTTTCGAAACACTGGAAAGCGAGCATGTAGATAACTATCGCCATTTGACGAATATTCTGCGTGAATACCGCGAGTTCGGCTTCAAGACCGCCATCGACGACTTCGGCGCGGGCTATTCGGGGCTGAATCTGCTGGCCGATTTCCAACCTGACTTGATCAAACTCGACATGGCGCTGATCCGCGATGTCGACCAGGATCGTGTCCGCCAGGTGATCGTCCAGGGGATTGTCACAATCTGTGAGCAGTTGAACGTTACTGTCATCGCCGAAGGCATCGAAAGTGCCGGCGAGCGCGACTTTCTGTCTGACTGCGGAATATTTCTGATGCAAGGCTACTGGTTCGCCAGGCCTGCATTCAAAGCCCTGGCCGAGGTTTCTCCTCAGGCGTGGGCGAATTGACCGGTTACCCATATTGAAGACATTTGACCATTTGACCGTTGTAGGTCTGCGTGAGTGGGTGGCACTTCCCGACTTGGGAGTGGCAGGCCTGCGTGCCAAGATCGACACCGGTGCCAGCACCTCCAGCCTGCATGCCACCGACATCGAGCCTTTTGAGCGCGACGGTGAGAAGTGGGTGCGCTTTACCGCGCACCTGGGCAGCGTTGTGCAACTGCGTCACCGCCGCTGCGAAGCGCCCCTGGTGACGATGAAAACCATCAAGAGCTCCAATGGCCATGCGCAGGTGCGCTACGTGATCAGCACCACCCTGGCACTGGGTGATCGGGTATGGCGGGTGGAGTTCACCCTGGCCTGCCGCAAAGCCATGCGTTACCGCCTGTTGCTGGGTTCCAAGGCGCTGATTGACGGCCACCTGGTGGTCAATCCCGGCGTCAAGTACGTTCAAGACAAGCCGGTGTTCCCGGTCTCTACTATTTCTGCCCCAGGTGCTGCATGAAGATTGCTGTGCTGTCGCGAAACCCGCGTCTGTATTCCACCCGCCGCCTGGTCGAGGCCGGCACCGAACGTGGCCACGAAATGGTGGTGATCGACACGCTGCGTGCCTATATGAACATTGCCAGCCACAAGCCGCAGATCCATTACCGCGGTAAACCTCTGGAGGGGTTTGATGCGGTGATCCCGCGGATTGGCGCCTCGGTGACGTTCTATGGCTGCGCCGTGTTGCGCCAGTTCGAAATGATGGGGGTCTTCCCCCTCAATGAATCCGTGGCCATTGCACGCTCGCGGGACAAATTACGCTCGTTGCAACTGCTCTCGCGGCGGGGCATCGGCCTGCCGGTCACCGGCTTTGCCCACTCCCCCGACGACATCCCCGACCTGATCGAAATGGTCAACGGCGCGCCGCTGGTGATCAAGGTGCTGGAAGGCACCCAGGGCATCGGTGTGGTGCTGTGTGAAACCGCGACTGCAGCGGAATCCGTGATCGAGGCATTCATGGGCCTCAAGCAGAACATCATGGTCCAGGAGTACATCAAGGAAGCCGGCGGTGCGGATATCCGCTGCTTCGTGGTGGGCGACAAGGTGATCGCAGCCATGAAGCGCCAGGCTAAGCCCGGAGAGTTCCGCTCCAACCTGCACCGTGGCGGCAGCGCCAGCCTGATCAAGATCACCCCGGAAGAACGCATGACCGCGCTGCGGGCGGCCAAGGTCATGGGGTTGGCAGTGGCGGGTGTGGATATCCTGCGCTCCAACCATGGGCCACTGGTGATGGAGGTGAACTCGTCGCCGGGCCTGGAAGGGATAGAGACCACCACTGGGAAGGATGTGGCGGGGATCATCATCCAACATCTGGAGAAGAATGGTGGACCGAATATGACCAGGACCAAGGGCAAGGGTTAGAGACGGGAGCTGTCAGCTTCAAGCTATAAGCTGCAAGAAAGGGCAAAAGCTGTGCGCCTTTCTCTTGCGGCTTCAAGCTTGAAACTTGCAGCTGTTTCTAGACCGCATCCCTTGGCAGCATAAGCCCAAGCGGCAAGCGTACCCGCGCCTCAAGGCCACCGCCGTCGCGGTTACGCAACTCGACATTGCCGCCGTGCATCGACGCAATCCGCCGCACGATCGCCAGCCCCAAGCCGGTCCCTTTGCCACCCCGGGCACGGTCGCCACGGGTGAAGGGGTTGAAGATACCCTCCAGCTCGTCCGGATCGATGCCCGCCCCCCGGTCCATCACACTCAGCACCACGTACGGCGCAGCACTGTCGCCAGACACATACGCAGCCACTTCAACATCCGAACCGGCGTGGTGCAAAGCGTTGCCGATCAGGTTGTTCAGCAGGCGCTTCATCGACACCCGACGCAACGCAAACGGCTGGATCGGCTCAAGGCGCATGCGCACTTGCTCGCCATTCTGGTTGTAGGGCGCGACAACCTCACGCACCAGGTCCGTGAGATCGACTTCCTCCACCACCTCGTCACGACCATCGCGAATAAACGCCAGGAACTGGTCGAGAATCGCGTCCATGTCTTCGATGTCGCGAACCATGTCGTCGGTGAGGTCGCTATGGTTGCCCATCAGCTCCAGGGACAGGCGCAATCGCGTCAAGGGCGTGCGCAAGTCATGGGACACCCCCGCCAGCATCAGCTCGCGCTCGCGCCCGGCCTGTTCGACATCCTCCGCCATCTGGTTGAAGGCGCCATACACCTCGGTCATTTCACTGGGCGTATCGCTGACCGGCAGGCGCACGCTGCGCCCCTGGCCCAATTGGCGGGCGGCAAACACCAGGCGTTTAAGCGGTTGGTTGAGCTGGCGAACGAAAATCCACGCCGACGCGGTGGAAAGCAAGCCGATGGCCAGGAACCAGCCCAACACGTTCCAGATCTTCTGCCCCCGCAAAGGGTGCGGATACAGCGGAACCTTGATCCAGGCATCGCCAAGGCTCGGCGCCCTTACCCACAGCGCAGGTGAAACATGCATGCGCAAGCGCACCTCGGTGTCCTCGCCCAGTTCGGCCTGCATCTGGCGCTGGTAGATCTCGCTGTAGGGCCAATGCTGCTCACCCTCGGGTACACCAGCCCCGTCCACGCGGGTCAACGTCGAGGCCTTGGCTACCTTTTCGCGGTTCTCAGGGTCTACGGCCCAGTAACCACGCAGCGTCAGGGCGACACCGTGGCTGTACTGCCGGTCCACCAGCACGTCTTCGTTCATCAGCAGATAAACCAGTGTCAGCGCCTTGGAAAACAGCACGACGATCAGCACCAGCCAAAGGGTGCGGGAGAAGAAACTTTGCGGGAACCACAGAGGGGTTTTCATAGAAGACAGCTGGACACCTTGCAGGAACGAGCGGCGCTCGCAGAATTGCAGACGCCGGGCATCCCGTCGACCCTCATGGAGTCAAGCGCCAGGATGCCCGCCCTGCAAATCATCGGTCACTTGGTTGCGGTGCCATCCGGCACAAACACATAGCCCACACCCCATACCGTCTGGATATACCGAGGTTTGGACGGGTCCGGCTCGATCATCCGGCGCAGACGGGAAATCTGCACGTCGATGGAGCGCTCCAGGGCGTCCCATTCGCGACCGCGTGCCAGGTTCATCAGTTTGTCGCGGGTCAGCGGCTGACGCGCGTTCATCACCAGGGCCTTGAGCACGGCGAATTCACCGGTGGTGAGCATGTGCACTTCGTCGCCACGCTTGAGCTCGCGGGTTGCCAGCGACAGTTCGTAGTCGCCAAAGGTAACGCTTTCGTCTTCGCTGCCCGGCGCGCCCGGTACCGGCGGTGCCTGACGACGCAACACGGCTTTGACCCGCGCCATCAACTCGTCTGGGTTGAAGGGTTTGGCCAGGTAGTCATCAGCGCCCAGCTCGAGGCCCTTGATGCGGCTCAGCTCATCGCCCTTGGCGGTCAGCATGATGATTGGAATCTGGTTGTTAGCGCCACGCAGGCGCTTGCAGGCGGTGAGGCCGTCTTCGCCGGGCAGCATCAGGTCGAGTACGACCAGGTTGAATACTTCACGCCCCAGGAGACGGTCCATCTGCTCGGTGTTCGGCACCGCGCGGGCACGGTAGCCCTTGGAGTTGAAGAAACGCTCCAGCAGGCTGCTAAGCCCCGGATCATCATCAACGATGAGAATTTTTTCGCCTTCAGCAGTTTGTGCAGTGCTGCTCATTGGATGCTCCTCTTATCTCGGCGCGCATTATGGCGTAGCTGCCGTTATACGCACCGTGTGCATTGTTAGCAGATTTTTCCTCTACTGCCAGCGAACCCTCGCCTTCCAACCACTGGCGCAGTACCCCCCAAGGGCAGAACGCTGGTTATAATGCGGCGCCTTCGTGCAGGGCAACGTCAGATCGTTGCCGTTTACTGCCGGGCTTTTTTTCCCCGCTTGTCGTGATTTTTTCGATTTCGAGGGTCAATAGGCTGCCTCTTGACCCAGGTAGCGGCGCCGGTCGGGCCGCTCAACCAGCCGCGCAAGGCCTTGTTTTCCGGGCCTGCGGGCTGCTTTTCAGAATTTCAGGTGGTTTTATGGACAGCATCAACAGCCGCATCGCCGAAGAACTCGGCGTACGCCCACAACAGGTCGAAGCGGCCGTCGCTCTACTGGATGAAGGCTCCACGGTGCCCTTCATCGCCCGTTACCGGAAAGAAGTGACCGGCAGCCTCGACGACATCCAGCTGCGGCACCTTGAAGAACGCCTGCGCTACCTGCGAGAACTCGACGAACGGCGTATCAGCATCCTCGCCAGCATCGAGGAACAGGGCAAGCTGACGCCTCAGCTTGAACGCGACATCAAGCTCGCCGACACCAAGACCCGCCTCGAAGACCTTTACCTGCCGTACAAACAGAAGCGCCGCACCAAGGGCCAGATTGCCCTGGAAGCCGGCCTGGGCGAACTGGCCGACGGCCTGTTCAACGACCCGTCGCTGACCCCGGAGACCGAAGCCGCGCGCTTCATCAACACCGAAAAAGGCGTTGCCGACGTCAAGGCCGCCCTCGAAGGCGCCAAGTACATCCTGATGGAGCGCTTCGCCGAAGACGCCAACCTGCTGGAAAAACTGCGCAACTACCTGAAACAGGAAGCCACCCTCAGCGCCCGCGTCATCGCCGGCAAAGAGGAAGAAGGGGCCAAGTTCCGCGACTACTTCGAACACGACGAACCGCTGAAAAGCATGCCGTCCCACCGTGCGCTGGCGATTTTCCGTGGCCGCAACGAAGGCATTCTCAGCTCTGCGCTGAAAGTCGGCGACGAACTGCCGGGCACCATGCACCCGTGTGAAGGCATGATCGGCCAACAATTCGGCATCCAGAATCAGAATCGTCCTGCGGACAAGTGGCTCGGTGAAGTCGTGCGCTGGACCTGGAAGGTCAAGCTCTACACCCACCTGGAAACCGACCTGCTCGGCGAATTGCGCGACGGCGCCGAAACCGAGGCGATCAACGTATTCGCCCACAACCTGCACGACCTGCTGCTGGCCGCCCCGGCCGGCCCGCGCGCCACCCTGGGCCTCGACCCGGGCCTGCGTACCGGCTGCAAGGTCGCCGTGGTCGATGCCACCGGCAAGCTGCTGGACCACGCCACCGTGTACCCACACGTTCCGCACAACAAGTGGGACCAGACCCTCGCCATCCTGGCCGCCCTGTGCGCCAAGCATGCGGTGGACCTGATCGCCATCGGCAACGGCACTGCCAGCCGTGAAACCGACAAGCTGGCCGCCGAACTGATCAAGAAGTACCCAGCCATGAAGATGACCAAGGTGATGGTCTCCGAAGCCGGTGCTTCGGTGTACTCGGCGTCGGAACTGGCCTCCAAGGAATTCCCGGACCTCGACGTGTCGATCCGTGGCGCGGTGTCCATTGCCCGTCGCCTGCAGGATCCGCTGGCAGAGCTGGTGAAAATCGATCCTAAATCCATCGGTGTCGGCCAGTACCAGCACGACGTGTCGCAGCTGAAACTGGCACGCGGCCTGGATGCGGTGGTGGAAGACTGCGTAAACGCGGTGGGCGTGGACGTGAACACCGCCTCCGTGGCGCTGCTGGCGCGTATCTCCGGCCTCAATGCCACCCTGGCGCAGAACATCGTCACTCACCGCGACGAAAACGGCGCCTTCAAAACCCGTGCGGCGCTGAAAAAAGTCGCGCGCCTGGGTGAAAAAACCTTCGAGCAAGCCGCCGGCTTCCTGCGCGTGATGAACGGCGACAACCCGCTGGATTCGTCAGCCGTTCACCCGGAAGCCTATCCGTTGGTGCAACGTATCGCCGCCGAGACCGACCGCGATATCCGCTCGCTGATCGGCGACGCCGCATTCCTCAAGCGCCTGGATCCAAAGAAGTACACCGACGAAACCTTCGGCGTTCCGACCATCACCGACATCCTGCAAGAGCTGGAAAAACCTGGCCGCGACCCGCGTCCCGAGTTCAAGACCGCCGAGTTCCAGGACGGCGTCGAAGACCTCAAGGACCTGCAACTGGGCATGATCCTCGAAGGCGTGGTCACCAACGTGACCAACTTCGGCGCGTTTGTGGACATCGGCGTGCATCAGGACGGTTTGGTACACATTTCCGCGCTTTCGGAGAAGTTCATCAAGGATCCGCGCGAAGCGGTGAAAGCCGGTGATGTGGTCAAGGTCAAGGTCATGGAAGTCGACATCCCGCGCAAACGCGTTGGCCTGTCGATGCGCATGGGCGACACCCCCGGCGAAAAAATCGACGGCGCCCGTGGTGCACGTCCTGGCTCGGCACCGCGCCAGTCGCAGAACCGCTCTGAAAACAGTCAACCGCGCAAGGAAACCGCCACCGCAGCGCCAAGCAACAACGCCATGGCCTCGCTGTTCGCCAACGCCAAGCAGTTGAAGAAACGCTGATGGAAATCCCCGCCGGCTTGACCCAGAGCGCGTTCAGCGAACTGATCGGCTGCCGCCTGCAACGCCTCGAAGAAGGCGTTGCCGAGGTGGCCCTGACCCTGGAGCCGCACCTGCGCAACCGCGCGGGCAAGCTCCATGGCGGGGCGATTTTCAGTCTGGTGGACATCACCATGGGGCTGGCCTGCTCCAGCGCCCATGGGTTTGACCAGCAGAGCGCGACCATCGAATGCAAGATCAACTACATCCGCGCCGTGGAAGACGGCGATGTGCTGTGCACCAGCCGCGTGATTCACGCCGGCCGGCGCACGCTGGTGGTCGAGGCCGATGTGTATCAGGACGAAAGACTTGTCGCAAAAGCACAGGGCACGTTCGCTGTCCTATAGCTCCCCGCCCCCGATTTGAGTTAATTTCGGCGCTGCGATAACAGCGTCGGAATTTTCTTGCTGCGCTATAGCCCAATTCATGGAGTGAAGTAGGCTTTTTTAACGCGGGTCAAATCGACTCAAAACCAGGCGATCACGCCAGTTTTAACTTCACCCTTGTAGACCGTCCTGCCCACCCCCATATTGGGGCGACTGACGCGTGAAGGAATCCAACTTGAGCGAACTTCTCAACCGCCGCCTGGCCCTGCTCGGCAAGCGCGAACACCTCTCCCTGCTAGAGCAGTGCTTGCACGGCATCGAGCGTGAATGCCTACGTGTCACCGGTGAGGGTCGCCTGGCGCAAACGCCGCACCCCGAAGCCCTGGGCGCCGCGTTGACCCATGAACAGATCACCACCGACTACTCGGAATCGCTGCTGGAGTTCATCACTCCGGCCCTGCCCAACCCGGCCGATACCTTGAGCAGCCTGGACAAGATCCACCGCTTTGCCTACACCAAGCTCGGCAGCGAATACCTGTGGAGCCCCTCGATGCCGTGCCCGTTGCCGGCCGAGGAAGACATTCCGATTGCCTACTACGGCACCTCCAATATCGGACAGCTCAAGTACGTGTACCGCAAGGGCCTGGCCCTGCGTTACGGCAAGACCATGCAGTGCATCGCGGGCATCCACTACAACTTTTCCCTGCCGGAACAGCTGTGGCCGCTGCTCAAGGAGACTGAAGGCTTCGTCGGCACCGACCGCGACTATCAGTCCACGGCCTATATCGCGCTGATCCGCAACTTCCGCCGCTACAGCTGGCTGCTGATGTACCTGTTCGGCGCATCGCCGGCCTTGGACGCGGGTTTCCTGAGGGGTCGCTCGCACCAATTGGAAGTGCTCGACGCCGACACCCTGTACCTGCCGTACGCCACCAGCCTGCGCATGAGCGACCTGGGTTACCAGAGCAACGCCCAGGCCGGCCTGACGCCGTGCTACAACGACCTGGCCAGCTACACCGACAGCCTGCGCGAAGCGGTGGCAACGCCCTATGCGCCCTATGTCGAAGTCGGCACCCACAAGGACGGTGAGTGGGTACAGCTCAACACCAACATCCTGCAGATCGAAAACGAGTACTACTCCAACATCCGCCCCAAGCGCGTGACCTACACCGGCGAGCGGCCGATCCAGGCGCTGATGGCCCGTGGCATCCAGTACATCGAAGTGCGCTGCCTGGACATCAACCCGTTCCTGCCGATGGGCATCGACCTGCCGGAGTCGCGTTTCCTCGACGCATTCCTGCTGTACTGCGCGCTGAACGACAGCCCGCTGTTCGCCGATAACGAGTGCGGCAACGCCACGTCCAACTTCCTCAGCGTGGTCAAGGAAGGCCGGCGCCCGGGCCTGCAATTGCAGCGTAAGGGCCAGGCCGTGGACATGAAGGAATGGGCCACCGAGCTGCTGGAGAAGATTGCCCCGCTGGCTGCGCTGCTGGATGAAAGCCACGGCATCACCGAACACAGCCAGGCACTGGACGCCCAACTGGCCAAGGTCAAGGACCCGTCCCTGACCCCCTCGGCGCAGGTACTGGCGGCGATGGCCGAGCGCAAAGAGAGTTTCGCGCAGTTCTCCCTGCATCAGAGCGAGGTGCACGCCGAGTACTTCCGCCGCGAGCCGTTGCCCGCAGAAGAGCAGGCACGCTTTGAAGAGCTGGCGCGCACATCGCTGGCGCAGCAGGCGGAACTGGAGCAGAACGAAGTGGGCGATTTTGATGTGTTTGTCGGCTCGTACCAGGCGAGCATTCTGGCCATCAGCAACTAACTGAAGCCGAACCCGGCTCAAAATGTGAGAGGGGCTTGCCCCTCCCACATTTGCCCTCATCAAGCTCAAGATTCGCTTCAACCTTTCGCCCATAAGCTAATTCGAAAATGTTATTTATTTTCGGATTCTTAGATCATTTAGTCTCCTCACACGCCGACCCTCGGCCGCCTGATTGAGGAGCTTCCCCTTGAAACTGTTAACCCCTCTGCGCCTCCTGGCCGCGTTGTCCCTGGCCGGTGCCAGCCTGTTTGCCCAGGCGGCGGATGTAACCATCGCTTACCAGACCACCGTAGACCCGGCCAAAGTTGCCCAGGCCGACGGCGCGTATGAAAAAGCCACTAACGCCAAGATCGACTGGCGCAAATTCGACAATGGCGCCGATATCATCGCCGCCATCGCCTCCGGCGACGTGCAGATCGGCTACCTCGGTTCCAGCCCACTGACCGCTGCGATCACCCGCAAGGTGCCGGTGGAAACTTTCCTGGTTGCCACCCAGATCGGCGGTGCCGAAGCCCTGGTGGCGCGCAATGGTTCCGGAATCAACAGTCCCCAGGACCTGATCGGCAAGAAAGTCGCCGTACCCTTCGTTTCCACCGGCCACTACAGCCTGTTGGCCGCGCTGAAGCACTGGAACATCGACCCATCGAAAGTGACCATCCTTAACCTCGCACCGCCGGCGATCATCGCGGCCTGGAAGCGCGGTGACATCGACGCCACTTACGTATGGGACCCGGCCCTGGGCGTGGCCAAGGAAAACGGCAAGGTGCTGATCACCTCCGGCGAGCTGGCCAAGTTCGGCGCGCCGACCTTCGATGCCTGGATCGTGCGCAAGGACTTCGCGCAGAAGCACCCGGAAATCGTCACCGCCTTCGCCAAGGTCACCCTGGATGCCTACGCCGCCTACCGCAAAGACCCACAAGCCTGGCTCGCCGACACAGGCAACGTCGACAAACTGGTGAAACTCTCCGGCGCCAAGGCCAGCGACATCCCGCTGCTGCTGCAAGGCAACGTCTACCCGCTGGCCGCTGACCAGGTGACCCTGCTGGGCGCACCGACCACCAAGGCCGTGACCGATACCGCTGCGTTCCTCAAGGAACAAGGCAAGGTCGACGCCGTGCTGCCGGACTATGCCCCTTACGTCAGCGCCAAGTTCATCACTAACTGATTCAAGGAGTTCATCGCGATGGCCTTGCTACAACTGGAGCGCATCAGCGCACAGTACCCAGGCGCCACAGAACCGGTACTGTCCGACATTTCACTCGACCTGGGGCCCCAGCAATTGCTGGTGGCCCTCGGCCCGTCCGGCAGTGGCAAGACTTCGCTGTTGAACCTGATTGCCGGCTTTGTCGAGCCGTCCGCCGGGCGCATCACCCTCGATGGCGTGCCGGTCAAAGGCCCCAGTGCCGAACGCGGCGTGGTGTTCCAGGACGACGCCCTGCTGCCCTGGCAGGACGTGTTGGCCAATGTCGGTTTCGGCCTGGAACTGGCCGGCGTGCCCAAGGCGCAGCGTGAAGTACGCGCCCGGGAAATGCTCGCCCTGGTTGACCTTGCCGGCTTCGACAGCCGCCGTATCTGGCAGCTTTCTGGCGGCCAGAAACAGCGTGTCGGCCTGGCGCGAGCGCTGGCCGCCGACCCGCGCGTGCTGCTGATGGACGAACCCTTCGGCGCCCTCGATGCCTTCACCCGTGAGCAGATGCAGGAACTGTTGCTGCAAGTCTGGCGGCGCACGGCCAAGCCGGTGTTCCTGATTACCCATGACATCGAAGAAGCGGTGTTCCTCGCCACCGACCTGATCCTGCTGGCGCCCAACCCGGGCCAGATCGTCGAACGCCTGCACCTGGACTTCGGCCAGCGCTATGCGGCCGGTGAGTCGGCGCGGGCGATCAAGTCCGACCCGCGCTTTATCGAAACCCGCGAACACGTGCTGGGCAAAGTGTTCTCGCAACGGCAGGTGTACGCATGAGCAGCTACGAACTCCCCGCCACCGCTGCCAAGCCGGTGGCGCACGCGGTCATTCCTGTGCGTCGCAGCCTGAGTACACGCTGGATCAGCCTGTTGACCCTGGTGGCCTTGCTGGCCCTCTGGTGGGCCGTCACCGCCACCGGCCTGATCGAACCGTTGTTCCTGCCACCGCCCTCGGCCGTGCTGCAAAAAGGCTGGCTGCTGGCGACCACGGGCTATATGGATTCCACCTTGTGGCAGCACCTGGGCGCGAGCCTCAGCCGGATCGGCCTGGGCCTGGGCTTCGCGGTGCTGACCGCCGTGCCGGTAGGCATTGCCATCGGCGCCAACCGCATCGCCCGCGGCATTCTCGACCCGCTGATCGAGTTCTACCGGCCGATTCCGCCCCTGGCTTATCTGCCGTTGATCGTGATCTGGTGCGGTATCGGCGAGCTGTCCAAGGTGCTGCTGATTTACCTGGCGATCTTCGCGCCGATTGCCATCGCCACCGCGACCGGCGTACGCACCGTCGACCCGGCCAAGCTGCGGGCGGCGCAGTCGTTGGGCGCCACCCGTGCGCAGCTGATTCGCCATGTGATCCTGCCGAGCGCCCTGCCCGACATCCTCACCGGGGTGCGCATCGGCCTGGGTGTGGGCTGGTCGACCCTGGTCGCCGCCGAACTGATCGCGGCCACCAGCGGCCTGGGTTTCATGGTGCAGTCGGCGGCGCAGTTCCTGGTGACCGATGTGGTGGTGCTGGGGATCCTGGTGATCGCCCTGATCGCCTTCGCCATGGAAATGGGCCTGCGCGCCCTGCAGCGTAAGTTAGTGCCTTGGCATGGCCAGGCACATTGAGTGAGAACAGCATGAGCAGCCTGACCGTTACCCCCTTGAGCACCGCCCTGGGCGCCCAGATCAGTGGCGTCGATATTACCCGGCCGCTGAGCGCCGAACACCGCGATGCCATCGAACAGGCGTTGCTCAGCCATTCGGTGCTGTTCTTCCGTGGCCAGCCGATCACCCCGCCGCAACAGGCGCGGTTCGCGGCGAACTTCGGTGACCTGCACATCCATCCGATCTACCCCAACGTGCCGGAACAGCCCGAAGTGCTGATCCTCGACACCGCCGTCACCGACGTGCGCGACAACGCCGTATGGCACACCGATGTGACCTTCCTGCCCACCCCGGCCCTCGGCGCGGTGCTGAGTGCCAAGCTGCTGCCGGCGTACGGCGGCGATACGCTGTGGGCCAGTGGCATCGCGGCGTACGAGGCGCTGTCCGAGCCGTTGAAGCGGTTGCTCGATGGGCTGACGGCTACCCACGACTTCACCAAATCCTTTCCGCTGGAACGCTTTGGCAACAGCGCCGAAGACCTGGCGCGCTGGGAAGAAACCCGCAGGAAAAACCCACCGCTGTCGCACCCGGTCGTGCGCACGCATCCGGTGAGCGGGCGTAAGTCGCTGTTTGTCAGTGATGGGTTTACCACCAGGATCAATGAACTGGAACCGGCGGAAAGCGAGGCGATCCTCAAGCTGCTGTTCGCCCACGCGACACGCCCGGAATTCACCCTCCGCTGGCGCTGGCAGGAGAACGACGTGGCGTTCTGGGATAACCGCGTGACGCAGCATTACGCGGTGGATGACTACCGGCCGCAACGGCGGGTGATGCATCGGGCGACGATTCTTGGGGATGTGCCGTTCTAAACCACACTGCAAATCAAATGTGGGAAGGGGCTTGCCCCCGATAGCTCTGGGTCAGTCAACTAATCAAGTGACTGACACACCGCCATCGGGGGCAAGCCCCCTCCCACATTGACCCAGTGGTGTCAGGTTATTCAGCGCTGGATGGCTTTTCCCACAAGTTAATTCCGCCTTCCTGCGCAAACCGATCGATCTCCGCCAGTTCTTCCGCGCTGAAGCTCAAGTTCTTCAACGCGCCGACGTTCTCGATGATCTGCTCCGGCCGGCTGGCGCCGATCAGCGCGCTGGTCACCCGTGGATCGCGCAGGGTCCAGGCCAGCGCCAATTGCGCCAGGCTTTGGCCACGGCGCTGGGCGATTTCATTCAACGCACGCACGTGGGCGATGTTGGTTTCAGACAGGTGCTTGGCCTGCAACGAACCACCACCCGGACGGTTGACCCGTGCGTCGGCCGGCACGCCATTGAGGTACTTGTCGGTGAGCAAACCCTGGGCCAGCGGCGTGAAGGCAATCACCCCGGCGCCGAGTTCTTCGGTGGTGTCCAGCAGGTCTTTTTCCACCCAGCGGTTAAGCAGGTTGTAGGCCGGTTGGTGGATCAGCAGCGGGACTTTCCACTCTTTGAGCAGCGCGGCGATTTCGCGGGTTTTCACCCCGGAGTAAGACGAGATACCGATGTACAACGCCTTGCCCTGTTGCACGGCGGTGGCGAGGGCGCTGGCGGTTTCTTCCAGGGGCGTGTCGGCATCAAAACGGTGGGAGTAGAAAATATCCACGTAGTCGACGCCCAGGCGTTGCAGGCTCTGGTCCAGGCTGGCCAGCACGTATTTGCGCGAGCCGCCGCCCTGGCCGTAGGGGCCAGGCCACATGTCCCAGCCGGCCTTGCTGGAGATGATCAATTCGTCGCGGTAGTGCTTGAAGTCTTCGCGCAGCAAACGACCGAAGTTGATCTCGGCGCTGCCGTAGGGTGGGCCGTAGTTGTTGGCCAGGTCGAAGTGGTTGATGCCCAGGTCGAACGCGGTGCGCAGCAGGGCGCGCTGGGTGTCGATCGGCGTGCTGTCGCCAAAGTTGTGCCACAGCCCCAGGGACAGTGCCGGCAGCACCAGTCCACTGCGGCCTACGCGGCGATACGGGATAGATTCATAGCGGTTTTCGGCAGCAATGTAAGTCATCGAATCCTCTCTTGGACGTAGGCAAATAAGGCCTGGGAATAACGATATTCCCAGGCCTTTTAACCAGCTGAATCGCTTAAGTCTGCCCTTCCGTTTTACAGCAATTTCCTACCAGAGTGGAACGACATAGCTGACATAGAAGCGGTTTTCATCCTGCACGGTGGCACCGGTGATGTCCGGACTGGCATGGGCGTTTTTCCACGTGACGCCAAGGCCTTTGAGGGTACCGGTCGGCACTTGATACGCCACCGCCACGTTTCGTTCCCATTCACTGGTGGTGCCCTGGGCAGTGCGGATGTCATCGCCGTGGGCGTAGGCGGCGGAGAAGGTCAGGCCGTTGAGGCCGAGTTTGCCGAAGTCATATTTGTACTGCGCCAGCCAGGTGCGTTCGCCGGCATGCTGGAATTTGTTCAGCTGCATGTTGGTCAGCGCCGGGGTGTCGGCACCCGAGCCTGGGCCTTGGCGCGCGTCACCGCTGTTTAGGCCGGAGTCGAGGTACGGGAAGTCGCTGTCGCCGCTGTTTTTCTGGATGCCCAGGCCGACGGTATGGCCGTCCAGGCTGTAGCTTTCCAGCAGGCTGACGGTGGACTGGTTGATGCGGCCCTTGCTCACGCCATCGCCATACAGGCCCGCTGCGGCAAAGTCCTTGTCGCCGTCGGCGTTGCCGCCCACACCCAGGCTGCGGAACACACGCACATCGGTATCGAGCGCACCGACCGACAAGGCGTCATGGCGCTTGGCACCGAGGAAGAACTGCTGGTAGTAATCCTCAAGGTTGGAGTACCACAGGCTGACGGTGGTGTTCTGTATGCCGGTGTAGTCCGCACCACCGAACAGGAAGCGGTCGCTCTCTTTGGTCCCGCCGGCGGTGATCATGCCCTGGTCGCCGGTTTCGTTGCGGATCTTGGTCTTGAAGATATCGCCGCCGGTGAAGGTGAAGTCGCTGAGGTCCTTGGACACCAGTTGCACACCGGTATTGGTCTGCTGGTACAGGCGCCCGTCGGTGTTGGCGAGTATCGGGTTGTTGCCGTACAGCGTACCGACGCGCAACTCATCCTTGGCAAAGCGCATCTTGAACGTCGGGCTGAGCACGCCGAACTGGTCGGCGGACTTGCCATTGTCCAGTGGGAACATGCTGCCGGGGTAGCGGCCCTGGTGATCCTTGTCGTTGAGGTCGCCGCCGGAGTCGAGCTTCAGGCCGTAGAACGCCTGCAGATCGAGGCCGAAGCCCACCGGCCCCTCGGTGTAGCCGGACTTGAAGTTGAATTCGAAACCCTGGCCCCAATCCCGAATGCTATGGGCCTTGGCATTGCTGCCCACCACGTCGCGCCCCTGCTGGTTGAGATAGCGGTTGAGCAGGGTCACGTCGGCGTGGCTGTCATCGATAAAATCGGCGTGGGCGGACAGCATAAAGCTCGCCATGGCGGCTCCCACCACAGGGCTTAAAAACGTCTTCATGGGTACCGGTCTCCGTCACTGTTCTGAAATGAAAGCGTCAAACGCTTCACACAATTACGCAGTGGCCAGATGACAGTTACGCGTCAAAACAGCGTCTTGACGGATGAAATTAAGTTTAAGAAAGCCCCGTAGAACGGGGCTTTGCGGGGAGTTGAGCGTCAGCGCACCAAGTGCAGGAACTGCAGGTGGCGCTCGTACTGGTCGAGGATGTCGTTGATGATCTGCTCCTTGGTGTAGCCCACCAAGTCGTAGTCCTGGCTGCCCTCGCTCAAGTGCACTTCCGCCCGGTAGTAGCGACGATTGTTGAGCTGCTTGGACCCCATGCCGCCGCGTGCAAATGAGGGCGTGAAATAGCCGCGCATCTGCACCTGGTACACGAACGGATGCTCTTCGCCGTGGCCGATTTCCAGGCTGACGCTGTCGTTGGACGGGTCGGGCTGGGTGACGACGTTGAGGCCTTTTTCGACAAACACCGCCGTCACTTCTTCGATCGCCGGACGCACCGTGGTCTCAAGGAAGCGGTACACCTCGTCCCGCGACGGGAAATGCACGGCCTGGCTCAAACGCTGGCGCCAACCGCCGGTGCCCTTGCGGGAGCCCGACACCGGTGCCAACGAATGCAACTGCGCAATCTGCTTTTGCGACTCGAGGTAGAAGGCCTTGTGCAGCCCCCACATCATCAGCAGCAGGATCAGCGAAAACGGCAACGAGGTCAGCACCACCGCCGATTTCAGCGAATCGATGCTGCCGGCAAACAGCAAGGCACTGGTGACCAGCGCGGTCATCGCACCCCAGAACACCCGCAGCCATTTCGGTCCATCTTCATCGGCGTTGCCGCCTTTGGACGAGAGGGTGGACAGCACTACGGTGCCCGAGTCAGCGGAAGTTACGAAGAACACGAAGCTGATAAACACCGTGACCGCGATGACGGTTTTGCTCCACGGGTAGGTTTCCAGCAGCAGGTAGAGGCTCATCGACGGATCATCGATGGCCGACTGGCCGAGGGCGGTCATGCCGTGGTTGAGCACCTGGTCGATGGCGCTGTTGCCGAAGATCGACATCCACGCCAGGGTGAAGCCCAGCGGGATCAGCAGCACGCCGAACACGAATTCGCGGATGGTCCGGCCACGGGAAATGCGCGCGATAAACAGGCCTACGAATGGCGACCATGCGATCCACCAGGCCCAGTAGAACACCGTCCAGCCGCCCAGCCAGTCGCTCGGTTTGTCGTAGGCGTACACATCGAAACTCTTGGTCGGCAACGCGCCCAGGTAGTCACCGATGTTCTGGATCAGGGTGTTGAGCAAGTGCTGGGTCGGCCCGGCGAACAACACGAACAGCAGCAGCGCGCAGGCCAGCAGCATGTTGATGTCGGACATCACCCGCACGCCCTTGTCGACGCCGGCCACGGCGACCAGGATCGCCGCGCCCATCATCAGAGTGATCAAGCCGACCTGGATCCACTGGGTGTGGGCAACGCCGAACAGGTAGTCGAGGCCGGAATTGAGGTGCAGCACGCCAAAGCCCATGTCGGCCCCCAGGCCGAACACCGTGGCAATGATGCCGAAGCCATCCACCGCATAGCCGATAGGGCCATTGATGCGCTTGCCGATCAGCGGGTACAGCGCCGAGCGCAACGCCAGCGGCAGGTTATGCCGGTAGGCGAAATACGCCAGCGCCATGCCGACAAACGCAAACACGCCCCAGCCGTGCAGGCCCCAGTGCAGGAACAGCACCTGCATGGCCTGGCGCGCGGCGTCGGCATTCATGGCCTCGCCCTGGGGCGGTTGCACCAGGTGCGTCAGCGGCTCGGACACGCAGAAGAAGAACAACGTGATGCTGATCCCGGCGGCGAACAGCATGCCGGCCCAGGACAGGTAACTGAATTCGGGCTCGTCGTGGTCGGCACCGAGTTTTATCTTGCCGTAGCCCGATAGCGCGGTGACCACCACGAAGACCAGATACAGGGTCATCGCCAGCATGTAGTACCAGCCGACCGTGTTGGCCGCCCAGTTTTGCGCCGCCAGCAACCAGGCACCGGCCTGTTGCGGGATAGCGATGACAGTGATGCCGAACAGCAAGATGAAGGTGGCGGCAAAGTAGAAGACCGGCGCATTCATGCGCACCAGGCCGCTGGATGGGGTGGACGATGCACTCATGAACGATGCACCCCGAGGGTGAGGGATGTGGCTGTATAAAACGGACTCAGCAAAGGTAAGCCTCCTGTTGTGAGCGGGCAGCGAACCACCGGGTTTAACTTGAACGAACGTTCAAGTTAAACATGAATCGGCGGTTTGGGGCTAATCGCAGGGCTGAGTGGTATGACGGGTGAGCAAAGGAAATCGTTCAGCGACTGCTGACTGAAATACGGCCTCCATGTGGAATGCCGTCAAAATGTGGGAGGGGGCTTGCCCCCGATGGCGGTGGTTCAGCCAATTCATTTTTGACTGACACTCCGCTATCGGGGTGCAAGCCCCCACACAGGGTTTTGTGTGATTTTTAAGACCGGCGCTATTTTTGCGCCCCATCATCATGCTGCAGATTCGCCTGCGTAATATTCGCCCCCGCCGGCACACTGCGGGTCAGCCACACATTGCCGCCAATGGTCGAGCCCTTGCCGATGGTGATGCGCCCGAGGATCGTCGCCCCGGCATAGATCACCACATCATCCTCGACAATCGGGTGGCGCGCATGGCCCTTCTGCAACTGCCCATCTTCATCCGCCGGGAAGCGCTTGGCCCCCAAGGTGACGGCCTGATAGATGCGCACCCGCTCGCCGATGATCGCGGTTTCGCCGATCACCACGCCCGTGCCGTGGTCGATGAAGAAACTCGGGCCGATCTGCGCGCCGGGGTGGATATCGATGCCGGTGGCCGAGTGGGCGATTTCCGCACTGATCCGTGCCAGCAGCGGCAAGCCGGCGCGGTACAGGTGGTGGGCCAGGCGATGGTGAATCACCGCGAGGATCCCCGGGTAGCACAGCAGCACTTCATCCACACTGCGCGCGGCCGGGTCGCCGTGGTAGGCGGCGAGCACGTCGGTGTCCAACAGGCTGCGCAAGGACGGCAAGGCCAGGGCGAAATCCTGGATCAGCCGGATGGCATGGGCGTCGATCTGGCTGTCATCCTCGCCGCCCTGGCGCGCGGCATAGCGCAATTCCAGGCGCGCCTGGGCCAGCAAGGCATTCAGGGCGACATCGAGGGTATGGCCGACGTAGAAATCTTCACTTTCTTCACGCAAGTCCGCCGGCCCCAGGCGCATCGGAAACAGCGCACCACACAGGGCTTCGAGAATCTGGGCAACGGCTTCACGGGACGGCAATTCGCGGCCGCCATGCTCGCCGCTCAAGCGGCCATTGCGTGTTCGCCACTGGTCACGGGCGCTGCGCAGTTGGCTGACGATGGTCTGTAATTGCCAATGGCTGGAACGCTCACTCACGGTATTCACTCCTGACGTAATGGCCATCACTTTACGGTATCCACCCTGGCCGCCCTTAAGAACCAATGGTGTGATGGTAAGAACCATCAGGCATAAGCGATTGACGGTTGCCCGATGAAAAGTGCCTGCCTATAGTCGCTCCATCCCTTAGCCACCGTGCGTAGCCATGATCAAGCAACAGCTCGACCGTTTTAACCGCCTGGAACTGCTCGGCGGCGCCACCGCCCTGGAAAAACTCGAACGGCTGTCGACCTGGTTGGGACGCGACATCTACGTCAAGCGCGACGACACCACGCCGCTGGCCATGGGCGGCAACAAGCTACGCAAACTCGAATACCTGGCAGCCGATGCCATCGCCCAGGGCGCCGATACCCTGGTGACCGCCGGCGCGATCCAGTCCAACCACGTACGCCAGACCGCCGCCCTCGCCGCCAGGCTCGGCCTGGGCTGCGTAGCCCTGCTGGAAAACCCCACCGGCACCGAAGACCCCAACTACCTGGGCAACGGCAACCGCCTGCTGCTGGAGCTGTTCGACGCCAAGGTAGAGTTGGTGGAAAACCTCGACAACGTCGACGACCAACTCAACGCCCTTGCCGATCGCCTGCGCAGCAACGGCAAGAAACCGTACCTGGTGCCCATCGGCGGCTCCAATGCCCTCGGCGCCCTCGGTTACGTACGCGCCGGCCTGGAGCTGGCCGCACAGATCGAAGACAGCGGTATCGAATTCGCCGCCGTGGTGCTGGCCTCCGGCAGCGCCGGTACCCACAGTGGCCTGGCCCTGGCCTTGAGTGAAGTGCTGCCGCAACTGCCCGTGATCGGCATCACCGTATCGCGCACGGAAGAAGCGCAGTTCCCGAAAGTCCAGGGCCTGGCCGAACGCACGGCCGAGTTGCTCGGCGTGGACATCCCCGACGCGTTCAAGGTGATCCTGTGGGACGAATATTTCGGCCCCCGTTATGGTGAACCGAACGCCGGCACCCTGTCGGCGGTCAAGCTATTGGCGAGCCAGGAAGGCCTGCTGCTGGACCCGGTCTACACTGGCAAGGCCATGGCCGGCTTGCTGGACGGTATCGGCCGCCAGCGCTTCGAAGATGGCCCGATTATTTTCCTGCATACCGGTGGGGCACCGGCGTTGTTTGCCTATGACTCGGTTTTCAACTGAATAAATGCGGGCTAAATGTGGGAGGGGGCCTGCCCCTCCCATATTAGACTCGCCAAATATTCCTAAATAGAATATCAAATAAGATTTATATTATTTTCAAGTCTTAAAACCCGGCTTTATCATCGCGCCGTAGGCGAAGACGCGCTACGCGCTTTAAGGCAGGATACGACTACCGCGTCACCTGCTTCGCTCAACATAAAAAACACAGGGGCTCTTCATGACTATTTCTGTATTCCGTCGCACGTTGCTCGTTGGCACTTTGGGTCTGGCGCTCGGTGCCGGTTGGCTGGGCCAGGCGGTTGCCGGCGAGCAACTGGGCAACATCAAAAAGGCCGGCGAGATCAAAATCGGCCTGGAAGGCACTTACCCGCCGTTCAGCTTCGTCGATGAAAGTGGCAAGCTCAGCGGCTTCGAAGTCGAGCTGTCCGAGGCCCTGGCCAAAGAGCTGGGCGTGAAGGTCAAGCTGCAAGCCACGCCATGGGACGGCATCCTCGCCGCCCTGGAATCCAAGCGCCTGGATGCGGTGGTCAACCAAGTCACCATCTCCGAAGAGCGCAAGAAGAAATACGACTTTTCCACGCCCTACACCGTGTCCGGTATCCAGGCGCTGGTGCTGAAAAAGAACGTCGACACCATCAAGACCGCCGACGACCTGGCCGGCAAGAAAGTCGGGGTAGGCCTGGGCACCAACTACGAACAATGGCTCAAGGACAACCAACCCAAAGCCATTATCAAGACCTATAACGATGACCCGACCAAGTTCCAGGACCTGCGCATCGGCCGTATCGACGCCATCCTGATCGACCGCCTGGCCGCCCTGGAATACGCCAAGAAAGCCCCGGACACCGCCGCTGCCGGCGACGCCTTCTCCCGCCAGGAAGCCGGTATCGCCCTGCGCAAAGGCGAGCCCGAGCTGCTTGAAGCGGTGAACAAGGCCCTCGACAAGCTGCGCGCCGACGGCACCTTGAAGAAGCTGTCCGAGAAGTACTTCAACGCTGACGTCACTCAATAATGGAAGCAGGTTTCCAACTCGCGCTGGACTCCGCGCCCTTTCTGCTCAAGGGCGCGTATTACACGGTGATTCTCAGCCTTGGCGGGATGTTTTTCGGCTTGCTGCTGGGCTTCGGCCTGGCCTTGATGCGGTTGTCGCGCTTCAAACTGCTGAGCTGGACAGCCCGCGTCTACGTGTCGTTCTTTCGCGGCACGCCCTTGCTGGTACAGCTGTTTCTGATCTACTACGGCTTGCCGCAAGTGGGCATCGAGCTGGATCCGATCCCGGCCGCCATGATCGGCTTTTCGCTGAACATGGCCGCCTACGCCTGTGAAATCCTGCGGGCCGCCATCGCCTCCATCGAGCGTGGCCAATGGGAAGCCGCCGCCAGTATCGGCATGACCCGTGCGCAGACCCTGCGCCGGGCCATCCTGCCGCAGGCAATGCGCACCGCCCTGCCTCCGTTGGGCAACAGCTTTATTTCGCTGGTCAAGGACACCGCGCTGGCCGCCACCATCCAGGTGCCAGAATTGTTCCGCCAGGCTCAACTGGTGTCTGCGCGCACCTTCGAAATTTTCACCATGTACCTGTCCGCCGCCCTGATCTACTGGGTACTGGCCAGCATCCTGGCGCATTTCCAAAACCGCCTGGAAGACCGGGTCAACCGGCATGACCTGGAGTCTTGAAGCATGATCGTGGTTGAAAAACTGACCAAACAATTCAACGGTCAGGTGGTACTCAACGGCATCGACCTGGAGGTCAAGGAAGGCGAAGTCGTCGCCATCATCGGCCCCAGCGGTTCCGGCAAGACCACCTTCCTGCGCTGCCTGAATTTCCTCGAAGAACCCACCAGCGGCCGGATCAAGGTGGGCGACATCCAGATCGACGGCAGCAAACCGCTCAACCAGCAACAAGGCCTGGTGCGGCGCCTGCGCCAGCACGTGGGTTTTGTGTTCCAGAACTTCAACCTGTTCCCCCACCGCACAGCGCTGGAAAACGTTATCGAAGGGCCGACCGTGGTCAAGAAGATGCCCCGTGAAGCCGCTGTTGCCCTTGGGCGCAAGCTGCTGGCGAGGGTCGGCCTGGCGGGCAAGGAAGACGCCTACCCACGGCGCTTGTCGGGCGGCCAGCAACAGCGCGTGGCGATTGCCCGCGCGCTGGCCATGGAACCGGAGGTGATCCTGTTCGACGAACCCACCTCGGCGCTGGACCCGGAGCTGGTGGGCGAAGTGCTGGCGACCATCCGCAGCCTCGCCGAAGAAAACCGCACCATGGTCATCGTCACCCACGAAATGAGCTTTGCCCGCGATGTGGCCAACCGGGTGATCTTCTTCGACAAGGGCGTGATCGTGGAGCAAGGCGAAGCCAAGGCGTTGTTCGCCAACCCCAAGGAAGAACGCACCCGGCAGTTCCTGAGCAAGTTCCTCGCCCACTGATGTGGCGAGGGAGCTTGCTCCCTCACCACACAATCTGCTCCTACAGAAAACCCTCGCCATCCACGCGTAAACCCGCCGTCTCCCTGATCCAAAAATCCCCCGCCCAGTCAGACCCTTCTGAATCTGCTCCAACCTGCCGTTTAGCCTTTTGCCGCCATTGACGCTCCTTGGTCAACCCTCTTATCTAGCGTCCAGAGGATTGGATCCTATCCCGGCTACTCACTGAATCGTTCCTTTCAGCCCACCTGCGCACCCGCGCCACGGGGCTGGAACGATTGCTGCTGGCTGCATCAAGGAGATTACTTATGACGCGCACTGCAACCCCGGCCCTGCTCACGGCCCCCACCTTGCCCCAGGCTAACCGGCACGGCATCAACGCACTGGCGGCCAGTCAACTGCAGGTGGACATCGCGCCTTACCCCGGCATGGATGAGGGCGACCTGATCGAACTGTTCTGGAACAACTGCTTTGCCGCCTCACGCAGGGTGAGCGCGTGCAAGGTCGGCTCGCCGACCCATCTGCGGGTGCCGGAAAGTTTTGTGCTGGACGGCCTGGCCCAGGTGCATTACCAGGTCATGCAAGTCGGTCGTGCACCTGCCCGCTCGGCCGTGAAAGGTGTATGTGTAAAGACCCGATACCCCGGCGGCCAGCCCTCCCCCCTGTACAGCGACGAAAACCACAACCTCGCCCCCGTCGGTTTGCCCGAGTCCATCCGTCGCTACGGCGTCAACGGTCGCCAGGTGCGACGGGGCATTCCGCTGACCATCGCGCCTTACCTGAACATGGCCACGGGCGATGCCATCACCCTGCGCTGGGGAGACGTACGCATGGACCTGCCCAGGATCCAGGCCAAAGCCGTCGGGGTGGTCGTGCAGGTGTGGGTGCCTTCGACGGTGATTGTCGAGGCCGGTGACGACAGCCGCCTGGAGGTGACGTACTGCATTCTCGATCGTGTCGGCAACAATTCGCGCTGGGCGCCCACACGTACGTTGCGCATTGCCGCCTGCGCGCCGAGCCAGCCGGCCGGGACCGCGCGGGTCTACCAACCACGGCCCCTCGGCTCACCCTGTGAACCGGGGTGACAGACCTTCTATGCATATTCCCAAAAGTTAGTTTATTTAAATATTTAACACGCTTAGGGTATATGCACCGGACCACCGGACATCTCTGATTTTTCTGTTTTTATTTCATTGAATGCGAGGTCGGTATGGTCAGAATTACCCCGGTGCATAACGCCAGGGCATTACGTGCAGCCAAGGAGCGGCGCTGATGTCTAACTTGGCTCTAACACCCCCCCAGAGTGATCTGGACGTTGCTCCCCTGCTGTTGCCGGCCGCCGTGCTGCGCAACGATGCAGAGGCGCTTAAGGCTGCCCATGAGCTGGCCCAGGCCGCGCGCCTGCAGGCCGCCCAGCGTGACCAGCAACGCAAGCTGCCGTGGGCGCAGATCGAACAATTCACGCGCAGTGGGCTGGGCAGTATTTCCATCCCCCGCGAATACGGCGGCCCACAGGTGTCGTTCACCACCCTGGCGGAGGTGTTCGCGATCATCAGCGCGGCAGACCCGGCCCTCGGGCAGATCCCGCAGAACCATTTCGGCATTCTGCAGGTGTTGCAGGGCGCCGCCACCGAGCGCCAGAAAGAGCACCTGTTCCAGAGCGTCCTCGACGGCTGGCGCATCGGCAATGGCGGCCCGGAACGCGGCACCAGGAACACCCTGGAGCTCAAGGCGCGCATCACCGCCCAAGGCGACGGTTACGT
Organism: Pseudomonas sp. GV047; assembly: GCF_003058245.1. Lineage (NCBI taxonomy): Bacteria > Pseudomonadati > Pseudomonadota > Gammaproteobacteria > Pseudomonadales > Pseudomonadaceae > Pseudomonas > Pseudomonas sp. GV047. The sequence continues at coordinate 524,752 of NZ_QCWA01000003.1, forward strand.
GATCAGCGGCCAGAAGTTCTATTCAACCGGCGCACTGTTTGCCCATTGGGTGGCGGTGAAGGCGCTGAACGACGACGGCAAGCAGGTCATGGCGTTTGTACGCCGTGGCACCGCAGGGCTGCGCATCGTGGATGACTGGTCGGGCTTCGGCCAACGCACCACCGCCAGCGGCACCGTGCTGCTGGACCGCGTGCCCGTGGACGCCGAACTGGTCGTAGACAACTGGCGCATCGGCGAAAGCCCGACTATCCAGGGCGCCGTTTCCCAACTGATCCAGGCCGCCATCGACGCCGGCATCGCCCGTGGCGCGCTGGATGACACCATCGCCTTTGTGCGGGAGCGTTCGCGCCCGTGGATCGACGCCAAGGTCGAGCGCGCCAGCGATGACCTCTACGTGATCGCCGATATCGGCAAGCTGAAGATCGAACTGCACGCCGCCGAGGCGCTGTTGCGCAAGGCCGGGCAAGTGCTGGACCAGGTCAGCGCCGCGCCGATCACCGCACAGTCCGCCGCGCGTGCGTCGATTGCCGTGGCCGAAGCGAAGGTGCTCACCACTGAAGTGTCGTTGCTGGTCAGCGAAAAGCTCTTCGAACTGGCCGGCAGCCGCGCCACCCTCGCCGAATTCAACCTCGACCGTCACTGGCGCAACGCCCGGGTGCACACCCTGCACGACCCGGTGCGCTGGAAGTATCACGCCGTCGGCGCCTATCGCTTGAACGGCACGTTGCCGGCTCGCCATTCCTGGATTTAACCGACCAGACCTCTGGAGAAACTCATGACCTTTTCTCACCGTGTCGCGGTTATCACCAGCGACGAACAGGCCCTTATTGTCGCCAGCGACCTGGCCGAAGACTTGCGCCGCGACAGCGCCCAGCGCGACCGCGAACGCCGCCTGCCGCTGCCCGAACTGGACGTGTTCTCGCGCTCCGGCCTGTGGGGCATCAGCGTGCCCAAGGCATTTGGCGGCGCGGGGGTTTCCAACGTGACCCTGGCCAAGGTCATTGCCCTGATCGCCCAGGCGGATGCCTCCCTGGGCCAGATTCCGCAAAACCATTTCTATGCCCTCGAAGTGCTGCGCGTGAATGGCAGCCCTGAACAGCAACAACGCCTGTACGCCGAAGTACTCGCCGGCCAGCGTTTCGGCAACGCCCTGGCAGAACTGGGCACCAGGACCGCCCACGACCGTGTTACGTCCATCACCCGCGACGGCGACGGCTTCCGTATCACCGGCCGCAAGTTCTACGCCACCGGCGCGATCTATGCCCAGCGCATCCCCACCTCGGTGGTGGATGAACACGGCATCCAGCAACTGGCCTTTGTCCTCCGTGACAGCGAAGGCCTGACGGTCATTGACGACTGGAGCGGCTTCGGCCAGCGCACCACCGGCAGCGGCTCGGTGGTGTTCGATAACGTGTGGGTTGCTGCCCACGACGTGATCCCGTTCCAGAGCGCTTTCGAACGCCCGACCACGGTCGGCCCGCTGGCGCAGATTCTTCACGCCGCCATCGACACCGGCATCGCCCGCGCCGCCTTTGAAGATGCACTGCACTTTGTGCGTACCAAGACCCGCCCATGGATCGACTCCGGCAACGACAAGGCCACCGAAGACCCGCTGACCCTGAAGAGCTTCGGCCACCTGAGCATTCGCCTACACGCCGCTGAAGCCTTGCTGGAACGTGCCGGTGTTTACCTCGATCGCGCCCAGGCCGACAGCAATGCAGAGACCGTGGCGGCAGCGTCCATCGCCGTCGCTGAAGTCCGCGCCTTGAGCACCGAGATTTCCCTGGCCGCCGGCAGCACCCTGTTCGAGCTGGCTGGCAGCCAGGCCACCCTCGCCGAGCACGGCCTCGACCGCCACTGGCGCAACGCCCGCGTGCACACCCTGCACGACCCGGTGCGCTGGAAGTACCACGCTGTGGGCAATTACTACCTCAACGCTGAAAACCCGCCACTGCGGGGGACCATTTGATGGCAAAGAAAAATATCCTGCTCAATGCCTTCAACATGAACTGCATCGGGCATATCAACCACGGTATGTGGACCCATCCACGGGACACGTCCACCCAGTACAAAAGCATCGAGTACTGGACCGACCTCGCGCAAACCCTGGAGCGCGGGCTGTTCGACGGTTTGTTCATCGCCGATATCGTCGGCGTGTATGACGTGTACCAGAACTCCATTGATGTGCCGCTCAAGGAGTCGATCCAGCTGCCGGTCAATGACCCGCTGTTGCTGGTTTCGGCGATGGCCGCCGTGACCAAAAACCTCGGCTTCGGCCTCACCGCCAACCTCACCTATGAGCCGCCGTACCTGTTCGCCCGGCGCATGTCCACGCTCGACCACCTGAGCCGCGGCCGGGTGGGCTGGAACATCGTCACCGGCTACCTCGACAGCGCCGCCAAGGCCATGGGCCTCACCGAACAGGTCGAGCATGACCGGCGCTACGACCAGGCCGATGAATACCTGGAAGTGCTCTACAAACTCTGGGAAGGCAGCTGGGAAGACGACGCGGTGCTCAACGATCCGCAGGCGCGGGTCTACGCGCAGCCGGGCAAGGTGCACAAAGTCGAGCACCATGGCGAGTTCTACCAGGTGGAGGGTTATCACCTGTGCGAGCCGTCGCCGCAGCGTACGCCGGTGCTGTTCCAGGCCGGCAGTTCAGACCGTGGCCTGTTGTTCGCCGGGCGCCATGCCGAGTGCGTATTCATCAGCGGGCAGAACAAGGCCGCGACCAAGGTGCAGGTGGACAAGGTGCGCGCCAGCGCGGTCGAGGCCGGGCGCAACCCGGATGACATCAAGGTGTTCATGGGGCTGAACGTGATCGTTGGCGCCACCGAAGAACTGGCCTGGGCCAAGCATGCCGAGTACCTGAGCTATGCCAGCGCGGAGGCCGGCGTCGCGCATTTTTCGGCGTCCACCGCGATTGATTTTTCCCAATACGAAATCGACGAACCGATCCAGTACGTGAAGAGCAACGCGATCCAGTCGGCCACCAAGAACCTGCAAAACAACGACTGGACCCGACGCAAGTTGCTCGAACAGCACGCCCTCGGCGGGCGCTATATCACCCTGGTCGGCTCGCCCGAACAGGTCGCTGACGAGCTGGAATCCTGGATCAGCGAAACCGGGCTGGATGGCTTCAACCTCACGCGCATTGTCACCCCGGAAAGCTATGTGGACTTTATCGATCTGGTGGTGCCGGAGTTGCAGAAGCGGGGGTCGTACAAGACCGAATATGAGAGCGGCACGCTGCGGGAAAAGGTCTTCCACGGCAGTGCTCGCCTACCCGAACAACACACCGGATCTACCTACCGCCACTGAACAAAAAAGGTGGGAGGGGGCAAGCCCCCTCCCACATTGGATCTGCATTGTTTGCCCTAATACCTTATGACTGGAAATCCACTATGAAAAAGACATTCCTCAATAACCCAGTCAAAGCACTGGCCCTGGCCTTCGGGTTGTTCAGCTCGGCGGTGTTCGCCGCCGATGCACCGTTGAAAATCGGCACCACCGCCGCCTTCGCGATCCCCCTGGAAGCCGCCGTCGCCGAAGCCGGCAAGCAAGGCTTGAAGGTCGAGCTGGTGGAATTCACCGACTGGATCGCGCCCAATGTCAGCCTGGCCGCCGGCGATATCGATGTGAACTACTTCCAGCACATCCCGTTCCTGGAAAACGCCAAGACCGCCGCCGGCTTCGACCTGGTGCCGTACGCGCCGGGCATCATCAACAACGTCGGGCTGTATTCGAAAAAGTACAAAAGCATCAACGACCTGCCCCAGGGCGCCAGCGTGGCGATTGCCAACGACCCGATCAACAGCGGTCGCGGCCTGCAACTGCTGGCCAAGGCCGGCTTGATCACCCTCAAGCCGGGCGTGGGCTACAAGGCCACCGAAGAAGACATCGTCAGCAACCCGAAGAAGATCAAGATCCTGCAAGTCGAGGCCGTGCAACTGGTGCGCGCCTATGACGACGCGGACCTGGTGCAGGGCTACCCGGCCTACATCCGCCTGTCCAAGACCTTCGATGCCGAGTCGGCGCTGCTGTTCGACGGCCTCGACCACCCGGAATACGTGATCCAGTTCGTGATCCAGCCAAAAAGCAAAACCGACCCGCGCGTGATCAAGTTCGTCGACATCTACCAGCACTCGCCGGTGGTGCGTGCCGCCCTGGATAAATCCCTCGGCAAGCTCTACCAAGTCGGTTGGGAAGATAAAAAATGACCGCCGCCCACGCTCGACTGCGCGACCTGGGCTCACCGCCCAGGGACGCCGAACAGACAGAACTGCATCCGGACCTGAACCGCGCGCACGTGCGCTTTATCAACCTGGGCAAGACCTACGACGGCGGCGTGCATGCCTTGCAAGGCATCGACCTGGCGATCCAGCGCGGTGAAGTGTTCGGCATTATCGGCCGCAGCGGCGCCGGCAAGTCCTCGCTGATCCGCACCATCAACCGCCTGGAACAACCCAGCAGCGGGCGCGTGCTAATCGATCAGGTGGACATCGGCGACTTCGACGAAGACCACCTGGTGGCGCTGCGCCGACGTATCGGCATGATCTTCCAGCACTTCAACCTGATGTCGGCCAAGACCGTGTGGCAGAACGTCGAATTGCCGCTGAAAGTCGCCGGCGTGCCCAAGCCCCAGCGTGAGCAAAAAGTGCGTGAGCTGCTGGAATTGGTCGGATTGCAGGACAAGCACAAGGCCTACCCGGCGCAGCTGTCCGGTGGGCAGAAACAGCGCGTGGGCATTGCCCGTTCGCTGGTGCACGACCCGCAGATCCTGCTGTGCGACGAAGCCACCTCGGCCCTCGACCCGGAGACCACCCAATCGATCCTCGGCCTGTTGCGCGAGATCAACCGGCGCCTGGGCCTGACCATCGTCTTGATCACCCATGAGATGGCGGTGATCCGCGACATCTGCGACCGCGTGGTGGTGCTGGAACACGGGCGCATCGTCGAGCAAGGCCCGGTGTGGCAAGTGTTCGGCAACCCGCAACATGAGGTCAGCCAGACCCTGCTGGCGCCGCTGCAACATGGGCTGCCGGAAGAACTGCAAAGCCGTTTGCACCCCCAGCCTGAATCGCCGGACGCCGCCGTGGTGCTGCGCTTGCAGTTCACCGGCAGTGCCAGCGATGAACCGGACCTGGCCGCGCTGTTCAGCGCCCTCGGCGGGCGCGTGCGCTTACTGCAGGGCGGTGTCGAACGGATCCAGGGGCATGCCTTGGGGCAACTGCTGCTGGCGGTGAATGGCTCACCCCATAACAGCGAAGAACTGCGCAACCGCGCTGCGAACTGGGCACAACAGGTGGAGGTGCTGGGCTATGTGGTTTGATCGTTTGGTGCAAGGCGCCATCGACACTTTGTTGATGGTCGGCGTGTCGTCGTTGATCGCCTTGCTGGTGGGGATTCCGCTGGCGGTGTTTCTGGTGACCAGTGACAAGGGCGGCATCTACCAGGCGCCGACGCTGAACCGGGTGCTGGGGGCGTTCGTCAATCTGTTCCGCTCGATTCCGTTTTTGATCCTGATGGTGGCGCTGATCCCGTTCACGCGGCTGATCGTCGGCACCACCTATGGCGTGTGGGCGGCGGTCGTACCGCTGACCATCGCCGCCACACCGTTCTTCGCGCGGATCGCCGAAGTGAGTCTGCGCGAGGTCGACCACGGCCTGATCGAAGCCGCCCAGGCCATGGGTTGCCGGCGCTGGCACATCATCTGGCATGTACTGCTGCCCGAGGCGCTGCCGGGGATTGTCGGCGGGTTCACCATCACCCTGGTGACCATGATCAACTCGTCGGCCATGGCCGGGGCGATCGGGGCCGGTGGCTTGGGCGACATTGCCTATCGCTATGGCTACCAGCGCTTTGATACGCAGATCATGCTTACGGTGATTGTGCTGCTGGTGATCCTGGTGGCGGTGATTCAACTCGGCGGCGATCGCCTGGCGCGAGTGCTGAACAAGAGGTGAGGTATAGTCGGGCCATCTCAGTGCCCGGTATTCATCACCATGCCCCTCAAGCCCGACGACCTCGACCAGATCACGTCCACCACCCTCGGCCACTACAACAGCGTGGCCGAGAGCTTCCGTGAAGGCACCCGCGATCACGATGTGAGCCAGAACATCGACGCGCTGCTGCGGCATATCCAGGGCTCGGCGCCCTTTACCGTGCTGGATTTCGGCTGCGGGCCGGGGCGGGACTTGCAGACCTTTACGCGCCTGGGGCATATCGCCGTCGGCCTGGATGGCTCCGAGCGGTTTGCGCAGATGGCGCGCGAAGACAGCGGCTGTGAGGTGTTGCAGCAGGACTTCCTCAAGCTGGATCTGCCCGCCGAACGCTTTGACGGGATCTTTGCCAATGCGGTGCTGTTTCATATCCCCAAGCAGGAATTGCCCCGTGTGCTCAAGCAACTGCATGGGGCGTTGAAGCCCGGCGGTGTGCTGTTCAGTTCCAATCCACGGGGTGAGAACCAGGAAGGCTGGAACGGGCCGCGCTATGGTTCCTATCACGACCTCGAGGCCTGGCAGGCACTGCTCACCGCCGCCGGCTTCGTGGAACTGGAGCATTACTACCGACCCGCCGGGTTGCCTCGACCCCAGCAGCCCTGGTTGGCCAGCGTTTGGCGCAAGACTTGAGTCAACCCACATTTGGAATGCATGCCCCTGTGGGAGGGGGCTTGCCCCCGATGACGGACTGATGGACACCCCTACTGCACCTGATACACCACCGATGTCCCATCCACCACCGCTGTCACACTCCTTGCCGCAAACCCCTCTCTGGACCCCGTGGAAAAATTCGCCACCAACCGCGTACCATCGGCAAACGTGGTTTCCTGCACCTGCCGATCCGCCGTCAGCCAGCGAAACCCGGTCATCGCCTGGGTGGCCAGGCGCTCATGCAGCGGTCGGAAAAATCGATCCTGGCGCTGGATCAGCGGCAGCCGCGCCTTGAGCGTCGCAGCACTCAGGTGATACAGCGGCGGCACGTTGTAGAGCAGTTGGGTCAGCTCATTTTCAGCCCGCACATTGCTCAGCTTGAGGCTGTCGAACAGCCAGTGATGGGTGGTGATCACCGAGCCATGGAACACCGCCTGATACAGCGGCAGGCGCAGCGTCGGGTCGAAGTAGAGGGTGCGAAACGGCTCGTTCAGCGGCACCGACTTGAAGAACACCGCCGGTTGTTCCGGCGGGTACCAGTTGCCCACGTAGTAGGGCGACTGTTTGTCCTGGGTCATGTCGCGATCCCCCCAGCCCAGCACCGGGGTTTGCATGCCATGGGCGAACAGGATGCCCCGGGCGGTGATGGCGTTGCCGTCTTCGGAGCCGGTCGGCAATTGCAGTGTGGTGTTCAGCCAACGGGCTGCATCGATATTGCCTTCGGCGTTTTGCGCCTGGGTCATCGGTGCGTTGGTGCGGTAGCTGTCGAACAACATGCTGGTGGCGTACGCATCGAGAAACCAGGCGTTGAAGCCGGCCCTGGCCTGCACGGCTTTCACCCGCGCCTCCAGCAGAGGCCGCACGCAGCGCGGGTCGGTGTAGTGGCCGGACTGCTGGAAGCCGGTCTTGAGCGTGCCGTCCTTCAATACGATGGCGCAGTCGCGGTAAGCCTGGCTGCCCAGGTGGGCGGTGGTCCAGTCGGGGTTTTCGGTGGCGGACAACGCGGTTTGGTAGGAATCGTAGGGCGCCATCAGGTAGCCGGCGTCGACACCGGCGCGGATGGTCTCTGGGTGCCAGAGGCCGCCTTCCCAGCCTTCGCCCAGGGTCAGCATCAAGCGTGGCAGCCCGGCGTCGCGCAGCGTCTGTACCACCTGGCTGCCCCAGGTGCCAGGGCTATCGCGCAGGGCGCCGGCAAAGTCCACGGCCAATTCGCGACGCAACTCGCCATAGCGCGCGGCAAGACGGGTCATATCGGGCTCGTCCACCTGCCAACTCTGCCGGGCCTTCCTGTTGATCGCGGCGTTGAGGCCGCGCAACAGCACCCTTTGCTCGTAGCGATTCAAGGCGCGGGGCTGCGCCAGCACCGCTGCGGAGTCCTTGTCCAACAGGCCTCTGAGTTCATGAGCGCGCAAGCGCTGGAGCAACAACGGCCAATCACGCACACCCTCCGGCGCCAGCAGGTCATTGCCCCACAGGTAGACATGGCTGGCGCCCAGCAGCTTTTCAGCCTCAGGGGTTTGCCGCAGCTTGTCTGCCAGGGGCTCATAGCGACCCTGCGCGACCAACCATTGGCGATAGCGCTTGGCCCCGGCCAGCGGATCGCTTTCGCCCAGGTGCAACAACAGGGTCATGGGGGCGGCAGGCCCGAGCGAAGTGAACTCATGGGCCAGCGACAGCGCCTGGCCCCGCCAGCGCAGGCGGTTGTTATAGGGATTGGTCAGCAGCCAGTTGAGGGTGAAAGCGCCGTGATCGACGCCCCACAGCGGCAGGCTGAGGTCCTGGGTGGTGTTGATGTCACCCTGCGCCACCAGGAAAGCGTTCCACATGGCATGGCCGGCCGGCACGTAATGCCCTTCGGCCAACGGCCATATCAACCCTCGGCCCATGGCGCTCGGCGGTTGTAGAAGAATCGGCAGCTCACCGGCTTCCCGCGCCGTGATCGACAGCAGCAGGTCGCGCTGCTCAAGGCTGGCAGTCACGCGATAGGCACCGTCATCCCATTGCCAACTGGCCTGTTGCGCGTTTTGTGCGAGTTGGCTGACGGCACGCGCCGCTACGCCGTTGGAGGCCTGCACCTGGGGCTGGCCACTGGGTGTCACACGGATGGCGAGGGTGGCCGGGTCGAGTTCGACTCGCCACAGCGGGTTTTCCAATACGGTGCCGGCAAAGGCCAGGGGCGACAGGAAGCAGCAGATCAGCAAGGTATGACGCAGACGGTTCATGGCAGGCGACCGTTGAGAGGTGGAGGCCGGAGGGTAAAGCACTCAACGGTTGGCCGGGGCAACAGGCTTCACTTGCGGAAGTTTCCCACGTCTCAAATGCCCAGTTGAGATCAATCGTCGCACCGCCCCTCCCACATTTTTAACCGTGTTCTTCCTGCTTTGGCTCGCGGATCTTGTACCAGGCCACATAAAGCGCCGGCAGGAACAACAACGTCAGCAAGGTGGCGATAATGATCCCGCCGATCATCGCGTAGGCCATCGGCCCCCAGAACACTTCGCGGGCAATCGGGATCATGCCCAGGCTCGCCGCCGCCGCCGTGAGCAGGATCGGCCGGCGCCGATGCTCGGTGGCTTCCACCACCGCGTCCCACGGCGTGTAGCCGGCCACTTCATATTCGTGGATCTGCGTCACCAGGATCACCGAGTTGCGGATGATGATGCCGATCAGCGCCAGGATGCCGAGGATCGCCACAAAGCCCATGGGCGTGCCCGTGGGGATCAGCGCCAGCACCACGCCGATCAGCCCCAGCGGCGCGACACTGGCCACCAGGAACATCTTCTGCACGCTGTGCAGCTGGATCATCAGGAACGTCGCCATCAGGAACAGCATCAACGGCACCACGCTGGCAATCGGGCCTTGGGCCTTGCCGCTTTCTTCCACGGTGCCGCCGGTGGCGACCTTGTAGCCCACCGGCAGGCCGGCGCTGAATTGGTCGATCTCCGGCTTGAGCTGCTTGACCAGGTCGGTCGGCTGCATCTCATCGCGCACCGAGGCCTTGATGGTGATGGTCGGCTTACGGTCGCGACGCCACACCAGCGGCTGCTCCAGCTCATAGCGCACGGTGGCGAAGGCCAGCAGCGGAATCGAGGTGCCGTTGGGCGTGACGATCTGCAGGTTCTGCAAGGTTTCCGGGGTACCGCGCTCGGCGTCCTCGGCACGGCCGACCACGTTGATCAGGTAGATGTCGTCGTGCACCTGGGTTACCGAAGCACCACTGACCACGCTGTTCATCAGTTGCGCCACGTCTTCGGAGGACAGCCCGAGCTGGCGCGCCTTGTCCTGGGCAATGTCGATGCGCAGCACTTTGCCCGGCTCGTTCCAGTCGTAGATGATCTCGCCCAGGTGGGTGTTTTTATCCAGCAGGGTCGCCAGTTCGATGGCGTGTTTACGCACCTGGTCGGTGTCTTTGCCGGACACGCGATACTGGATCGGACGCCCTACCGGCGGGCCCATTTCCAGCGGCTGCACGAAACTGCCGATGCCCACGAAGTCGTCGCGCAGGCGCTTTTGCAGGCGCGCAATCAAGGCACCGCGCTCTTCCAGGCCTTTGCTGACGATCACCAGTTGCGCGTAGTAGGGGTTTTCCAGTTGCTGGTCTAGGGGCAGGTAGAAACGGATCGCGCCCTGGCCGATATAAGTGCTCCAGCGTGCAATGTCCGGGTCGTCCTTGATGATCGCTTCAAGGCGGTCGACGGCCTTGCGCGTCTCGTTGATCGAGGCGTTTTGCGGCAGGTTGAGGTCGACGAGGATTTCCGGGCGGTCCGACGACGGGAAGAACTGGTTCTGCACAAACTGCATGGAGAACACCGACGCCACGAACAGGCCCACAGTGATACCGATGGCCCACCAACGGTTGCGCATGGCCCAGAGCATGCCGCCATTGAACGCGCGGCCGATGCGCCCCGGCTCGGCGCTGTGGGGTTTCACCTTGGCGCTGAGGATATGCACGCCGATCACCGGCGCAAACAGCACCGCCACCACCCACGACACCAGCATCGCCACGGCAATCACCGCGAACAGGGTAAAGGTGTACTCGCCTGCCGAACTGGCGTTGAGGCCAATCGGCACGAAGCCGGCCACGGTCACCAACGTACCGGTGAGCATCGGAAATGCCGTGGAGGTGTAGGCGTAGGTCGCCGCCTGCTCCTTGGTTTCGCCTTTTTCCAGGCGCGTGATCATCATCTCCACGGTGATCATCGCATCGTCCACCAACAGGCCGAGGGCGATGATCAACGCACCCAGCGACACACGCTGCATGGTGATGCCGCTGTATTCCATGAACACGAATACCAGCGCCAGCACCAGTGGAATCGAGCACGCCACCACCAGCCCGGCGCGCATGCCGAGGCTGATAAAGCTCACCACCAGCACGATGATCACCGCTTCGAACAGCGCGCTGGTAAAGCCGCCGACGGCCTCTTCCACCACTTCGGCCTGGTCGGAGACCTTATGCACACCGACGCCCACCGGCAGGTCGGCGGTCAGTTCGTCCATGCGCGTGTGCAGGGCCTTGCCGAACGACTGGATATTGCCGCCCTTCTGCATGGCGATGGCCAGGCCAATCGCCGGCTTGCCGTTGAAGCGGAACATCGGCCGCGCCGGGTCGACATAGCCACGGCTGATCTCGGCGATATCCGCCAGGCGATAGAAGCGGTCATTGAGGCGCAGGTTGACGTTGGCCAGGTCTTTCTCCGAGGCGAACTGCCCCGAGGTACGCACCGAGATGCGCTCCGGCCCGGCCTCGATCACGCCGGCGGGGGTCACCGCGTTCTGCGATTGCAGGCTTTGCACCACTTGGCGCTGATCGATGCCCAGGGCCGCCAGTTTGCGCGTGGAGAAGTTCAGGTAAATCACTTCGTCCTGCTGGCCGATCATCTCGACCTTGCCCAGCCCCGGCACCGAACGGATCTCGGCGCGCACCTGCTCCACGTAGTCGCGCAACTGGCGCATCGACAGGCCGTCGCCGGTAAAGGCGTACACCGAGCCGAACACATCGCCGAATTCGTCGTTGAACGACGGCCCCTGCAAGCCCTGGGGGAAGGTGCCGCGAATGTCGTCGATCTTCTTGCGGACCTGGTACCAGATCTCCGGAATCGCCTTGGCGCCGGTGGTGTCCTTGAGGAACACGAACACCGTGGATTCACCCGGTCGCGTGTAGCTTTTCACATAGTCGAGGGCGTCGAGTTCCTCGAGCTTTTTCTCGATGCGGTCGGTGACCTGCTTGAGGGTTTCTTCCTGGGTCGCGCCCGGCCAGCGGGTCTGGATCACCATGGTCTTGATAGTGAACGAGGGGTCTTCCTCGCGGCCCAGGTTCATGTAGGAGAACACGCCCATCAGCAGCGCGACGAACATCAGGTACCAGACGAAGGACTGATGCTTGAGGGCCCAGTCGGATAAGTTGAAGCTGCCTTTCATCGCGGGCTGTCCTCGTCGATTTTGACTTTCTGCCCGGGCTTCAGGCTGTTCACGCCGGCGGTAACGATACGCTCGCCGGGTTTGACGCCGCCGTTGAGCAAGGCGCTGTCAGCGTCACGGCTAAGCACCGTGATATCGCGCGGTTGCACGGTCTGGCTTTGGGTATCGAGGATCCAGATGCGGGTCTTGCCGTCGACTTCCTGCAAGGCGCTCAGGGGCAATTCGATGCGTGGGGCGATGGCCGAACTCAAGGTCACGCTGATCGCCGTACCAAGGCGGAACGCGGGCGGCGTTTCGGCCAGGGTCAGGCGCGCGCGACGGGTGCGCGTGGCGCTTTGGGCCTGGGGTTCGATCTCGCGCACGGTGGCGGTGGTGTGGACGCTGGGGTCGAGTTGCCCGGCGACGAGGAATACCACATCCGCCGGCAGGCGCTCGGCGAGGCCGGCGGGCAGGTCGATGACCGCCTCCTTGATGTCCGGGCGCGCCAGGGTCACCACTTGCTGACCGGCGCTGACCACCTGGCCGGCCTCGGCATTCCAGGCGGTGACGATGCCGGCGTGGTCGGTGCGCAGCTCGGCGTAGTTGAGCTGGTCCCTGGCCTGGTTGACCGAAGCCTGAGCCTGGTCGAGGGAGGCCTGGGTGGTCTTCAGGTCGGTCTGGGCCACGTCCAGTTGGGCCTGGGCGCCGACGCCACGGTTGAACAGCTCCTGCTGGCGACGGGCATTGGCCTGGGCGTTGATGAACTGGGCCTGCACCCGTGCCAAATCGCCCTGGGCGGCGCGCAACTGGTTCTGTTGGTCGGTAGGGTCAAGCACCGCGAGCAAGGCGCCCTTGTCCACTTCGGCGCCCACATCCACGGCACGCCGGGCGATGCGACCGGGGACCCGGAAGCCCAGATTGCTTTCATAGCGCGCCTGGATGGTGCCGGCGAAACGGCCGAGGGTTTCCTGGTCCTCGGACTTCACCTCCATGGACAGCACCGGGCGCACGGGCTCGGGCGCCGGTTCTTCTTTGGAGCAGGCCATCAGCAACAGGCTGGCGGCGAGTACAACCGTCAGGCGCTTCATGGCTGGGCTCCTGGCTGGGCAATCTCGACCAGCATGCCGGGGTGCAGCAATTGCCCACCGGCCACCACGACTTTTTCGCCGCCCTTGAGGCCGTCGCCAATAATCACTTTGCCGGTGAGGTAACGCGCCACCGTGACCTTGTGCAGTTGCGCCTTGCCCTCGCCGTCCACCAGCCATACGGCGGGCTCGCTGAGGTCTTTGGTCAACGCCGACCAGGGCAGCTCGATACTCGCCTTGGCCGGGCCATTGGCGGTGGCACTGACCACCGAACCAAGCCGCATGCCTTCGGGTAACGATTGCAGGGCGATCTTCACTTGCACCGTGCCGGTATTGGCGGCTACGGCAGGCGTGACTTCACGCACTTTACCCACGGCCTTGATGCTCGGGTTATCCAGCAGGCTGACGGTGATCGGCGCATCCGGCGGCGGCTCAACCAGCAGTGACTCATAGACGTTGAACACCGCATCGCGCTCGCCATCGCTGGCCAGGCTGAAAATCGGCACGGTGGCCTGCACCACCTGACCGACTTCGGCCTGGCGCGCGGTGATCACCCCCGGCGCATCCGCGATCAGCGCGGTATAGCCGAGTTGTTCACGGGCGTTGGCCAACTGTGCCTGCGCGGCGGCCAGGGCACTTTGGCTGCTGCGCAGCGCGGCCTGGGCGGAATCGTATTCGCTGCGGCTGGTGTAGCCCTTGGGCAGGAGCTTTTCCTGGCGCACAAACGCGGCGGCGGTTTGCTTGACCCGCGCCTGTTCCGCCACGACCTGGGCCTGGGCGGAGTCGACGTTGGTCTGCAAATCCTTGGGGTCGAGCCTGGCCAGCACCTGTCTGGCTTTGACGCGATCGCCCACATCCACCATGCGCTGGATGATCTTGCCGCCGACCCGGAAGGACAAATCGGTTTGCACGCGGGCCTGGATATCTCCGGTCAGCGTGACGGCCGCGGCGAAATCGGCGGGTTGTACGGTTTGAACAAAAACCCGCGAATGGGCCTTGGGCTCAGCTTTTTCCTGGCCACACGCGCTCAGCAACACCACTAAACCCAGACCGACGATACAGATGGAAATACGACCGCCCATGCAGACTCCTTGTGCGCGATGCGATGTGCCAGTGTGTATGCGACTGTGAGCTTAGTTCAGGGTTCCTTATCTGCATGGGGAAGGCGTATTGAGGTGAGTTCATCGGCCTCATCGGGGGCAAGTCCTCTCGCACATGTGACGTGTGAATACATTCAAATGTGGGAGGGAGCTTGCTCCCGATAGCGGCATAACAGTCAGCGCAGAACTAGCCCTGCCACTTCCCGCCTTCAACGATCACACTCTCAGGCTTGGTGTCATCGCTCAGCTCCTTGCGCACATATTGGTCATACAGCTTGAGCAGGAATTTCTCCTCACCCAGCTTCGCCAACTCGGCATTCACCCAGTCGCGCAGTTCGATATTGCCCTTCTTCACCGCCGGGGCGATGGGCGCTTCGTCACCGAGCTTCTGTTCCAGCACGCGGTAGCCCGGGTTCTGCTTGGCCCAGCTGAACAGCACCAGGTTGTCTTGCGCATAAGCATCGCCACGCCCGGCCGACAGCGCTTGCAGCGATTCGGAGTTTTTCTCGAACTTGAGCAGTTTCCAGTCCGGGTGGTTCTTGGTCAGCCAGATATCGGCAGTGGTGCCGGTGGTGACGATGGTGGTGCGGGTGGCCAGGTCATTCAGGCTTTTCACCGCGCTGTCCTGGGGCACCAACGCCTGCACCGCGACTTTCAGGTTGGGGTTGGTGAAGTCCACCGCTTCCTTGCGCTCGGGCGTCACGGTCATGTTGGCGAGGATCAGGTCGACCTTGTCGCTTTGCAGGAACGGAATACGGCTGGCCGGCTCGACGGCGACGAATTCGACTTTGTTCTCATCGCCCAACAGGTCCTTGGCGAATTGGCGACCGATGTCGGTATCGAAACCGACATAGCGGCCCGCTTCGTTGACGAAGCCAAACGGTGGCTTGTCGGTGAATACGCCGACGATCAGCTTGTCCCGCGCCTTGATCTTGTCGAGGTAGCTGACGGCGGCAGCAGGTTTAGCAGGCTCTTCGGCCTTTTTATCGCAGCCGGCCAGTAAGGCGACGGCCAACAGTGGCAGCAGTAACTTTTTCATAGCAGCTCCAGTTCCTTGGTTTTCTTGGGCAGTGTTGAGACAAAGGAGAACTTCTCCAGGAACTGCTGCGCGCGTGCGGTTTGCGGGTTCGTAAAGAATTCTTCGGGGGTGTTGTGTTCGAGGATGCGACCGGCCTCCATAAACACCACGCGGTCGGCGACGGCGCGGGCGAAGGCCATTTCGTGGGTGACGATCAGCAGGGTCATGCCATCGCGGGCCAGGCCCTGGATCACCTCCAGCACTTCCTTGACCATCTCCGGGTCGAGGGCGGCAGTGACTTCGTCAAACAGCATGACCTGAGGGTTCATGCACAGCGAGCGGACGATGGCGATGCGTTGCTGCTGGCCGCCGGAGAGCTGGCGCGGGAAGGCGTCGCGCTTGTCCGCCAGGCCTACGCGGGCCAGCAGCTTCTCGGCCTGCGCGCGGGCTTCGCGCGGCTCGCGCTTTTGCACTTTCAGCGGGCCGAGCAGGATGTTGTCGAGCACACTCATATGCGGGAACAGGTGGTAGCTCTGGAACACCATGCCCACGTCCTGGCGCACCTGGCGCCAGTCGGTGGTTTTATCCAACAACTCCTTGCCGGCAAACCGCAGGCTGCCGCTATGGGCCACTTCCAGGCCGTTGAGGCAGCGCAGCAAGGTGCTTTTGCCGCAGCCGCTGGGGCCGAGGATCACCACCACTTCGCCGCTTTGCACACTCAGGTCGATGCCCTTGAGCACCTGCTGGTCGCCGAAGAATTTGTTGAAACCCTGGAACTCGATCAATGCGCTCATGCTTGGGCCCAGCGCCGTTCCAGCACCTTGGAGGCGGCCGACAACGGGTAGCAGATAAAGAAGAAAAACAGGAACAGCACGCCGTAGATCAACACCGACTCATAGGTGCGCTCGATGATTTGCTGGCCGACCTTGATCACGTCCACCACACCGATCAGCACCGCCAGGGAACTGGTCTTGATGATGCGCGTGTAGACGTTGATGGTCGGCGGCGTCATGCGCTTGAGGGCCTGGGGCAGCAATACGTAGCCGTACAACTGCGGGTCGGACAAGCCAATCGACAGGCCGGCTTCGCGCTGGCCGCGGGGCAGCGAATGCAACGCGCCGCGTACCACTTCGCCCACTTCGCTGGCGCCCCACAGCGACAACACCAGCACCGCGCACCAGAAGCTGGGGATGCTCAGGCCAAAGAAAATCGGCAGGCCAAAGAACAGCAGGTACAACCACACCAGCACCGGAATCGCCCGGAACAGCTCCAGGTAAACCCGCAGCACCGCGTTGACCAGCCTGTTGTTCAAGGTGCGCAGCACGCCATACAACACGCCGCCGACCGTACTGAAGGCGATGCTCAACAACGAAATCGACAGGGTTTGCGCAGCGCCCTTGCCCAGTTGCGGCAACGACACCCACAACAACTCAAGACCCGAACTGGCCATGCTGGAGCCTCCTTTCCAGGCGGCTGAGCAGCAGCGACAGCGGCAAGAACAGCAGCACGCAAATCAGCGTCAGCACGGCGAGCATTTCGTAGGTCTTGTAGTAGAGGGCGATGTAGCTCTTGGTGGTGTAGAGAATCTCCGGCACCGCCACGGCAGAGACCACGGTGGTTTCCTTGAGCAGGAAGATGAAATTGGCGAACAACGCCGGCAGGCTGAGGATGCCGGCCTGGGGCAGGATCACATGGCGCAGCAGTTGCCAGTCCGACAGGCCGATGGACTTGCCCGACTCGATCTGCGCCAGGGGCACCGCTTCCACGCCGGCGCGCAGCACTTCGGTGAGGTAGGCACCGCCGAGGAACGTCATGGTGATGATCGCCGCCCAGAACCCGGAGATATTCAAACCCAGGGCCGGCAAGGCGAAGTACACGAAGAACAGCTGGATCAGCAGCGGTGTATTGCGCGCCAGTTCCACATAGAGCGCCACCAGGCGCGACAGGTACGGCGTGCGAAACACCAGCAGTGCAGCGTTGATCAGCGCCACCAGCAACGAGGTGGCAATGGCGATCAGGCCCACTTGCAGCGTGACGCCCACGGCGTTCAAAAACGCCGGCAGGGTGCTGAGGATAAAAGCGAAATCGAAGGTCATTGTGAGTCCATGACGCCGCAGGGGTAATGCGGCGAGCGCCGTCCGATCCGGCGTGGGTAACGCCGGGTAGCGCGAACTTTAAAGGTATAAAAAGTAAAATTTAAATACCGAAATAGCATATTGATATCACCCAAAAAGATAACCGACGGATTCGCAGGTTTTCCAGGTGACGACTATGGTTGGGGGGTCTGTGTTTCGAGGGAATGAACAATGAACAAAGCGAAACCGATTGATCCGCAGGAGCTGGTGAAATGGTTGGTGGCGTTGCGCAGGGCGATCAATAGCCGCGCGCTCTGACACGCTGAAAATCCACTGTGAGATGAAGATCAAATGTGGGAGGGGGCAAGCCCCCTCCCACATTTTTATTGCATTCCAAATTCCAGGCATAAAAAACGCCGACGCTGTAGTAGCCGTCGGCGTTGAAACCTTGAAGGGGGTTTTGGCTTACATCAGAACGCGGGCACGACTGCGCCGTTGTACTTCTTCTCGATGAAGGCTTTGACTTCCGGGCTGGTCAGGGCCTTGGACAGCTTCTGGATAGCGTCGCTGTCCTTGTTGTCCGGACGCGCCACCAGGAAGTTCACGTACGGCGACTTGGCATCTTCGATGATCAGCGCGTCCTTGGCTGGGTTCAAGCCAGCTTCCAGGGCGTAGTTGGTGTTGATCAAGTCCAGGTCAACCTGGTCCAGCACCCGTGGCAGCAGGGCCGATTCCAGCTCTTTGAACTTCAGGTTCTTCGGGTTGCTGGCGATGTCTTTCGGCGTGGCCAGGGCGTTGGTCGGGTCTTTCAGGGTGATCACACCGGCTTTCTGCAGCAGCAACAGGGCGCGGCCGCTGTTGGAGCCTTCGTTCGGGATAGCCACGGTGGCGCCATCCTTGAGCTCGGAAATATTCTTGATCTTTTTCGAGTAACCGCCGAAGGGTTCAACGTGCACGCCAACCACGGTGACCAGGTTGGTGCCCTTGCCCTTGTTGAAGTTTTCCAGGTACGGCAGGGTCTGGAAGTAGTTGGCGTCCAGGCGCTTCTCGGCAACCTGTACGTTTGGCTGTACGTAGTCGGTGAAGACTTTGATTTCCAGGTCCACGCCTTCTTTGGCGAGGGTCGGCTTGACCAGCTCAAGGATCTCGGCGTGCGGGATCGGGGTGGCGGCCACCACCAGTTTCTCGTTGGCCTGGGCGAAGCTTGCAGTCAGGGCAGCCGCCAATGCGGTAAACAACAGAACCTTTTTCATGCAGTGTCCTTATCGAAATTCCGGGGCGTCTCTGACGACCGTTTTTTATGTGGTGTGCCAGCGAAGTGCTATCGCGGCGTGGAATGGACAATACCTAGATTTTTTATTCCCGAACAATATCTTTTATTCACGTTGATATTCCATTTTGCTCATGTAGCGGCTTGTTCCTGTAAAAAGCTGCGCAAGGTTTCCCGCTCAGCCAGGCTGGCATTGGCGAAGATGCGCTGCACTTGCTCCAAGGGCGACCCCGCCACCGGCAGGTTCAGGTGTTCGGGCAGAATTTCGTCGCCGCTGCTCACCAGCAAGGCGAAGTGGATAACGTTCTCCAGCTCGCGGGTATTACCCGGCCAGCTGTGGTGTTCGAGGACGCGCTGGGCCGCATCGCTGATCAGCGGCACCGGCAGGTCCAGGCGCTGGCTGTAGATGCCGAGGAAGTACTCGGCCAACGACAGGATATCGCCCACCCGCTCACGCAATGCCGGCAAGTCCAGCTGGCCTTCGCTCAGGTAATGGAACAGCCTCTCATGAAACTTGCCGGCGGCCACGGCCTGGGCCAGGTCGATGCTGGTGGCGGCCACCAGGCGCACGTCCACCGGACTCGGCTGGTGGGCGCCCACGCGGGTGACTTCATGGTTTTCCAGGGCCGCCAGCAGTTTCACCTGGATCGGCAGCGGCAAGTCGCCGATCTCATCCAGATACAACGTGCCGCCATTGGCCGAGCCAAACCACCCGGCCCGGCTGCTGGCCGCGCCGCTGTGGGCGCCGGCGGCATAGCCAAACAACTCGGCGTCGGCGTAGGTTGGGCTGATGGCGCCGCAATTGACCGAGACAAACAAACCGGAGCGGTCGCTGCCCCGGTGAATATGCCGCGCCAGCAATTCTTTACCACTGCCGGTCTCGCCTCGAATCAATACGGGCAAGGCGCGCGGGGCGAGATTTTCAAGGTCTTCGCGCAGCTTGCGCGAGCGCGGGTCGACAAACACCAGCGCCTTGGCGCGGATGCTCAGCGGGCTTTTTTCGGCGTCGGGGAAGGTCAGCAGCGGCTGACCGAAGGTTTCATGCAGACTCATGGCAGGCTCCCGCCCCAAATCCACTCAGGGACGGGGCGTTGAAAAAATATCAGGCGGTGCGCCGGGCGTGATGCTCGAGGCGGCTTTGCAGGCGATACAGGTAGGCGAACCCCTGCTCCCAGCGCTGGTGACCGGACTTCACATTGATATGCCCGGCCCCCGACAGGATGCCGGCTTCGGCGCCCCAATTACGCGCCAGCTCCAGGGCCCGGGGGGCGCTGACGGCGCTGTCGTTATCGGAACTGACCACCTGGCTGGGAAACGGCAACAGGTCTGTCGGGATCGGCGCAAAGTTGCGCAGGGCCGGCGAGCAGGCTGGCCGTTCAACGTCCGCCGGAGCCACCAGCAAGGCACCGCGCACCTGCCGCAGGAACTGCACGGGTGCGGTGGCCGCCCAATGGGCCACGGTGATGCAGCCCAGGCTATGGGCGATCAGGATCACCGGCGTGCTGTCGGCGGCGATCGCCTCGGCCAGCGCGGCGACCCAATCTTCACGGCGCGGTGTGAGCCAATCGGCCTGCTCCACCCGTGCGCTGTTGGGCAGACTGTTCTGCCAGTGACTTTGCCAATGATCTTCTGGCGATCCTTGCCAGCCCGGCACGATCAGATAACGAATCGACTCGCTGTGCATGGGTGTGCCCTCCTGCAGCGTTTAACGTTGTAGGACAGTATAGGGACGAGGGTTATATTCGTTAAGGAATAAGAAGCTATTTATTAATAACCAAAAACTCAAACCCGCATGAGATCAAAATGTGGGAGGGGGCTTGCTCCCGATGGCGGTGGGTCAGTGACATATTTATCAACTGACCCACTGCTATCGAGGGCAAGCCCCCTCCCACATTGACTCGATTTCACATTCAATTTGCAGTGGTTTTAGATGACGTGATTGGTACGAGGCATGCAGTCGATGGTGCGATCCACCACGGTCTTGGCCATTTCCAGCAAATGCCACACCGCATGGACTTTCGCGCGGTCGTGCGGCTGCAGGTGCTCACAACAGTCCCATACGGTGGCCGATGCGCTGTGGATCAGGTGAGCGATATAAAGTTGGGCGTCTTCGAAACTGAGGTTTTCGTTGGCGACAAGGCAGTCAACGGGTGGGTCGGGAAGTGCTTTGGTCATGGTGTAACTCCTATTGAACACGGGAGCGACCACTAACGCTGCTAAACGATAGGTGGCAGCTGTACGCGGGTTAGCAGACTGGCCAATAGGAACACCAGCGCACCCGAGGGTGCCCCACGCACAGCCACCATAAACGCGGATGTGAACCGTGTGCCTATTGAACTCAGGCTGCTAAACCCGATCGCTGAAAACCAGCGACGGGCCGAAGACTAGCCATCCATTCCAACAGTCACAAGGCGGCGGGGATTGTCTCGGAAACGTCCTGCAATTTAAAGGGACACGGCTTGCTGGCCCTTTACAAATCATGACGAAATGCCAGCATCGATCACCTGATGAACTTTCTTGTAGGAAATATCTTCCATGAGGGTTTTTTATGGCTCCGCTGACGACTTTTCGCTTTTCCGGAGAGTGGTGAGGTTAGTTAAATATTGACTCCAACCAATCCCGTAAAAAATCGCAATGAATATAAGTACTTTCCACCACGAAATTTCTAAAGTCAGGCTTTCTAAAACCGCATTCAACGAACTACTGAGCGCAAAAGCCAGCTCCGAACCGGATGATCAAACTAATCGATTCGATGCAAAGCCTGCTTACATCGCCCCCCATCACTCGCAGACCCTCAGCGCAGAACTGCGCAATATACGAAAAATCGTTGATCACGAAAAACACGTCCTTATCCTAGATGGATTTAAAGTCGATGATCTTGCAGGCTTCAAATCTTTGATATGGACGTTCGGCTCTTTGCTGGGAGCGCCAATGGTGCAGAACCATCTTGGCCATAGGGTTATTGAGGTGTATGACCGGGGAGGTAAAAGCATTGAAGAAGGTACGAGATATCATCAGACCCGTCAGGGCACATATGTCCATAACGATGGCGTAAGCGATCCGCTCCCTATCGATTATTTGATTCTGGCTTGTGGCCAGAAAGCCTTACTCGGCGGCGAAAGTATTCTGATAGACGCAAGCGCGGTATACGCTGAATTAATGGCATTCCCTGAGGTACTGGAAGAACTTAAGTGCGATTTCTATTTTGAAAATCGAGGTATGGCGGAGGAAGAACAATTATTCAAAGCGCCAATCTTGAGCTTTTCAAATGAGGGCATCCCTTTGATTAGGTACTTCCGCGTCTATATCGAATCGGCCCACATCAAAGCGGGAGCGCCATTAACCCTGGCGCAAATACATGCATTGGATTTTCTAGATACAGTCCTTGATCAATCTTCAGTTCAACATCGAGTGCTGCTTGAACCAGGGCAGGTTCTTATTTCAGCTGACAACAAGTTTCTCCATACCCGAACGCATTTCATCGATAAGAGCGCTCCGCGCTTAGAGATTGATGACGCAGTCTCTTTGAAAGATCTCAATCGATACATGTTACGAATGTGGTTGCGCAAACGATGATCCCTCGCTGGCCATAAGGCACAACTTCATATTCCCATCACAAGCCGAGCCCCATGGACAACTCCAACATCGCGATCACCCTTGTTTTGATCTCCGCCTTCATGCACGCCACCTGGAACGCGGTCGTCCGGGCGGGGAGCAGTCGCTTCATGACCTTGGCCATGGTCGATGGTACGGCGTTGCTGATCTGCCTGGCGGCGCTGCCGCAGGTGAATACGCCAAGCCTGCAGGTGTGGGGCTACGTGCTGGTTTCCGTGGTGCTCAACACGGCCTATCGATTGTTTCTGATCAAAGCGTATGAAACCGGCGACTTTGGGCAGGTCTACCCGGTCATGCGCGGGGTGCCACCGGTTTTAGTCGCGCTGTTTTCCTATTTCCTGCTGCACGAGCAGCTATCGTTTCATGCCATGGCGGGGGTGTTGCTGATTTGCGTAGGCATTATCAGCCTGACATTCGTGCGCAGGATGTCCGCGCGTATGTTCAAACCAATTCTGATGGCGGTGTGCGCAGGTGCTTTCATCGCGTCCTACACAGTGGTGGATGCCAAAGGTGTCAGAGCCAGTGAGACGGTGCTGCAATACATCATCTATCTGACGGTATTCCAGAGCATTCCGATTCCGGCGCTGGCGTTTTTCAAGAAACGTCTGGAATTCGCAGAGGCCATTCGCAACCATTGGAAAGTCGGCGTAATGGGCGGCGTTTTTTACCTCACTTCCTACGGCCTGGTGCTGTTCGCGCTGTCGCTGGATGCGGTGGCCAAGGTCTCAGCGTTGCGGGAAACCAGTGTTATTATCGGCGCCATTATTGCCGCGCTGTTTTTTCACGAGCGGTTCGGCTGGCGGCGGATGCTTTCGGCGTTCGTCATTGTTTGCGGGATCATCCTGATCAAAGTGAGCACCTGATGGGCCAACGTCCGCCACCTACACCCATGCTGCAAGCCTTTGTCAGTGCTGCACGAACAGGCAGTTTCGCCCGCGCAGCATCAGAGTTGAGCCTCACCGCCAGTGCCATCAGTCATCAGATCGCAGGTCTGGAAGAGTGGTGGGGCGTTCAGTTGTTCGAGCGCCATTCGCGGGGCGTCAACCTCACAACCGCCGGGCAGGCTTTGTTGCCGGTGACCGATGATTTTTTCAAAACCCTTGAGACGGTGTTGCACTCGCTGAATCCGCGCAAATCTCAGCCCCTTTATCTTTCGTGCACTTCGTCCCTGTGTTCGACCTGGCTAATCCCCAGAATGCATGGTTCCCACACCGACGCTTCATTCAATCTCGACCTGGTATTGACCAGTGCGGATATGAATAGCGCCAATCTCGGTGCCCATCAATTCGATGTTGCGATTGTGATGGGGTACGGCGACTACCCGGATCATCATGCCGAGCTTCTGATGCGCGATGCCGTGTTCCCGGTTTGCTCACCGGAGTTTCAACGCATGAATGGCGATATTTCGCTGACGGATATCGCGCGGTATCCACTCATTCACCGTGTGGACGATCAAGTGTGTCCAGGGTGGGAAAGCTGGTTTGCGTTCCAGGGCCTGGCAGCTGCGCCTTATCACCATGGGCCGCGCTTTCCGGACTCAAGCCTGGCAATCAGTCTGGCAGTGAAGGGTGGCGGGATTGCGCTGGCCAGGACAGCGTTGGTGTATGACCAGTTGGAAGAAGGTGCATTAGTCACACTAGGCGGCCCGCTGATGATGTCGCCGGCGGCGTACTACGTTATTTGTAGGAATGGGCGGCAGTCGGAACCTGATATCGCTCGGTTGATTGACTGGCTCAAAGAGAGCGCTAGAAAGTTTCAGCAAGAAGTTGAAATCCGGTATCCGCAAATCGCTGGGGTTGGCGCACTTTGATCGTGTGATGTTACTGAAACGGAGGCAAAAAAAAGGCCGCACCCTGCCAAGGAAACGGCCAAAAAATTGTCGAGGCTTTTGAAACTAACGTGCGGTAATCACCGACAGTTTGGTAATCCCCGCGCGCTCGATAGACGCCATGGCTCGCGCCACTTCGCCGTAGTTCACACCATCGTCAGCCTGCAGTTGCACCCGCACATCGGGGTCCTTGGCCTTGGCCGCCTGCAGGTTGAATTCCAGCAGGTCCGGCTGGATTTCGTCCTTGTTGATAAACAGTTTGCCGGCGCCGTCGATGCTCACCACCAGCGGGTCCTTCTGCTCCACCGGGGCTACGGCCTCGGTCTTGGGCAGGTTGATCGGGATCGCATTGGTCAACAGCGGCGCGGTGACGATAAACACCACCAGCAGCACCAGCATCACGTCTACCAGCGGCGTGACGTTGATCTCGCTCAGTACCTCATCACTGTCTTGCGTGGAGAAGGCCATTTCAGGACGCCTCCTTCACTTTTTGCGGGTTGCCCGGCGCATGTTTAGTCAGGGCCGGGTGCAGCAGCACACGGAAGGAGTTTTTCTGCGCCAGGCTGTAGAAGTCGTGGGCAAAGTCATCCAGGTCCGCCGCAGTGAGCTTCAGGCGACGCAGGAAGTAGTTGTAGACCAGCACGGCCGGCACTGCGACGGCGATCCCCACGCCAGTGGCAACCAGGGCGGCACCGATGGGGCCGGCCACGGTTTCAAGGCTGGCGGAGCCGGCGGCGCTGATGCCCTTGAGCGCTTCCATGATCCCCCACACCGTGCCGAACAGGCCGATAAACGGCGAGGTGCTGCCGATACTGGCGACCACGGCCAGGCCGGTTTCCAGGGAGCGGCGCTCACGTACGATCTGCTGGCGCAGGGCACGCTCGAGGCGGTCCTGGTGGTTGATCGCCTGGCTCAGGTCGGCCGCATGCGGCGCTTCCCCGACCTGGATCGCGGCGTAACCGGCCTGGGCCACACGGGCAGCGGCGCCGGGCTGGGTTTCGGCCAACTCGGCGGCCGAGTCGAGGCTCGACGCCGCCCAGAACTGTTTGTGGAACTTGCGATCCTGCGCTTTAAGGCGACCGAACTGCACGCCCTTGAGCAGGGCCAGGCCCCAGGTGGCGACCGAAAAGACTACCAGCAGCCAGATCACCGCGCTTTCGATGGATTCAAGTGGAGATGCTAATGCCATGATGTTTTCCCTCTGTACAAGTCGCGGCGTGTGCTGCACACCGCAGCGCAATAGTTAGTGAATCTTGAAGTCGATCGGTACGCTGACCCAGCCGTCCTGGGCCACATCGCCCTGCTTGGCCGGCACGAAGCTCCACCGCTTCACGGCGGTCAGTGCGGCGTCGTCGAGTTGCTGGCGACCGCTGCTTTTCTGGACCTGGATCTCCCCCGGCTTACCGCTGGCCAGTACATGCACCCGCAACAACACCGTGCCTTCCCAACCGCGACGCTGCGCCAGGGACGGGTACTCCGGCGCCGGGTTCTTGAGGTACGCGGCGTTGGCCGAAGCCGGTGTCACCGGGGCTGGCGCGGGCGGAGCGGGCGCAGGGGCCGGTGGCGCCGGTTGCGGTGGCGTGGGCGCCTGCTCGACCGGTTTCGGTGCGGGCTTGGGCTCAGGCTTTGGCACCGGCTTGGGCTTGGGCTTGGGTTTTGGAATCGGCTTGGGCGGCGCCGGCTTGGCGGCCAACTCATCCACCACCGGCGGCGGTGGCTCGACAACAGGCGGTGGCGGTGGTGGCGGCACAGGCGGTGGCGGTTCCACCACGGGCGGTGCCGGCCGGGAAAATTCGATGGTCATCGGCGGAATCTCCGGCGGCACAATCGGCAGCACCGGGGTGGGTTTCTGGCTGACCCAATAAATCACTGCACCGTGCAGGGCCAGTACCAACAAACCGAGCAGGATCCCCTCGCGGCGGCTGGAGAATCGCTTCGGGGTTTGCTGCGTTCGCAATTGCCCCAACGGCGCGCGGTGCGGCCGGCCAAGGTCGACCAACTCACCACTCGGTGCCTGGCGCCATTGCGCCTCGGGTGCACTGGCGGCGGTCTGGACATTGCCCATTGATTCACTCCCTACGGTTTCGAAACCAAAAAACCGACGGGCCTGCGTGGAAGGCCGTCGAGGGCTGAATCATCGGGGCCAGACGCTTATCTCTTAAAGTAATCTTTGAAGTTATAGATAGATCAAATTTGAATAAACGAATGCTCTGCAAACACCAAAGCCCCGGCCCACGTGGCCTGGCGTCGAGGTGGTTTTTTTTGATGCTTTTCAGGCATACAAAATATTCACTTAAGGCATGGCTCAACGGGGCTGTTTGCACACAAATCGAACAGCTCAGCCTGCAAGCACTGCCCCGCGGCACTCAGGCCATGACGGGCATACAACGCCAGGCGCACGCCTTGCACCACGGGCAAACCGCTGTCCGGCCCCAGTTCCACATGCCCTGGCTGCACGACCCGTCGCGGCAACAGACTCACACCCAACCCCGCCGCCACCGCCGAACACACGCTGGCCAGGCTGGCGCTGGAATAACCGATGCGCCAGCGCCAGCCGCCCACTTCCAGGTGGTGCAACATTTCATTGCGGTACAGGCCGCCCACCGGGAATGCCACCAACGGCAGAGGGTCGCGCCCCAGGCACGGCGTGCTGCGGCTGTCGACCCAACACAGCGGCTCGGGCCACGACGCCAGGCAGTCATCGCTGCTGCCCATCTGTTTGACCAGCAACACGTCGAATTCACCACTGCGGTATTGACGCTGCAACTCGGGGCCCAGGCCGCTGGTGACCTCCAGGCGCACCCGTGGATAGGCCAGCACAAATGCCGACAGCAACGGCATCAGGCGCTCGGCGGCAAAGTCTTCCGGCACACCCAGGCGCAGTACGCCGTCGCTCTGTTGGTTGATCAACACATCGGTGGCTTCTTCATGCAACGCGAGGATGCGCCGCGCATAGGCCAGCAAGCGTTCGCCCTCGGCGGTGGCGACCACGCGGCGCTGGTCGCGGTCCAGCAGCTGGCACGCCACCGCGTCTTCCAGGCGGCGGATCTGCTGGCTCACGGTGGATTGGGTCAAGTGCAGGCGCTCGGCGGCGCGGGTGAAGTTGCCGCAGTCCACCACGGCGACAAAGCTGCGCAACAACACGGGATCGAACATCAGCGTCACCATTCTTTTTGCCACTGGTTGGCATGGTTATATTTAATTTCAGAATACCTTGGGTGCTGGCCATACTCACGCCTCATTTGCCGACTGCAAGAGCGTTGCATGACCCTGAACAAATCCCTCGCCGGCTGGGGCCTGCTGGTGGTGCTCGGCCTGAACCTGCGGCCAATCCTCAGTTCCATCAGCCCGTTGCTCGGCGAGATCCGCCAGGCCACCGGCCTGAGTTTCCAGAGCAGCGCCCTGCTGACCAGCCTGCCGGTGGTGTGCATGGGGCTGGTGGCGCTGGTGGGCGTGCGCGTGGAAGCCCGCCTTGGCGAACGGCGCGGCATCGCCCTGGGCCTGATGATGATCCTGCTGGCGTGCCTGGCACGCTGGCTGATGGGCCAGGCCTCGGCGCTGCTGGTCACGGCGTTGCTCGGCGGTGCGGGGGTGGCGCTGATCCAGGCCTTGGTGCCGGCGATGATCAAGCGCGAATTCCGTCATCGCGTGCCGGTGGCGATGGGTGTGTACTCGGCCTCGCTGATGGCCGGCGGAGGGCTGGCAGCGCTGCTCAGCCCGCTGGTGGCCACGCATTTCCAGGAATGGCAGGCGGGGTTGGGGGCGTGGCTGCTGCCGGCGTTGGGCGCCTTGCTGCTATGGGCCTGGCTGCCCCTGGGCGCGGCCCGAAATCCACAGGTGGTGCCGGCCTTCAAGGACCTGCGCAATCGCCGCGCCTGGTTGCTGGCGCTGTATTTCGGCCTGGTCAATTGCGGCTACATGAGCCTGGTGGCGTGGCTGCCGGCCTACTATCAGCAACTTGGCTGGGGCGTGTTGCCCAGCGGTTCGCTGCTGGCGTTCATGACCATCTTCCAGGTGCTCGCCGCGCTGTTGATGCCGGTGCTGGCGCAGCGCGGTATCGACCGTCGGCCGCTGCTGGGCATCGCCCTGCTGGCCCAGACCGTGGGTTACCTCGGCCTGATCGTCGCGCCGCAGGAATATCCGCACCTCTGGGTGGCGCTGTGCGGCTTCGGCCTGGGCGCGTGTTTCGCCTTGAGCCTGCTGCTGACCCTCGACCACCATCGCGACCCACGCCAGGCCGGGCAACTGGCGGCCTTTGTGCAAGGCGTGGGCTTCTTGATCAATGCGGTGTCGCCGTGGCTGACCGGCTGGTTGCGCGGGCTGACCGGCAGCTTTGTCAGCGCCTGGGTGGTGCTGACAGTCACGGCGGTGGCGATGCTGGTGGTGACGCGCGTGTTCAGCCCGGCCACCTATCGCACGGGGCTAGAAGTCATAGCGCCCGGTCACTCCTAGCGTGCGCGGCGTACCAAGCAGGCCTTCGTAGCCGCCGTTCCCCCCCGTCCACAGCGTGGTGTAGTAGGTCTTGTCGAAGGCGTTTTTCAGCCATAACGACACGTCCCACTGCCCTTGCTCATAGTTGCCACGCAGGCCGGTGGACAGGTTGACCACGGCGTAGGCAGGAATCTGTCCATAGTCGGAGTCCTCCACGGTGCCCACAGCCTTGGAGCGGAAGGCATAGCTGGCGGTGACGTAGGGTTCGAAGCCGTTATCCAGGTTCCACTTGTATTCGCCGTTGGCGTTGGCGATCCATTTCGAGGCCCCCACCACTTGGTGCCCACTCAGGTCACAGGAGGCCGGCGCACCGGGGCGCAGACTGACTTCCGGCGGGCACGGCGCATCTTTGTAAGACAGGTAGCTCACATCGTTGAACGAGCCGTTGAGGTTCAGCGTCAGGCCCTTGATCGGCACCAGGGTGCTTTCCACCTCGACACCCCGCGAGCGCACCGAACCGGCGTTGGTCAGGTACTGCACACGGTTGTCCTGGTCATAGGCATTGGTCTGGTAGCCGTTGACCTGGGTCCAGAACAGGTTGGCATTGAGCTGCAGCCGCCGGTCCCACAGGGTGCTTTTGAAACCCAGTTCGACGTTATTGGCGCGCTCGGTGCCGATCAGCAGTGAGTCGGCCCCGGCCGTCGGTGCCGAGCCTACCGCCAGGTTGACCCCGCCGGACTTCTCGCCATGGGACAAGGTCGCGTAGCCCAGCAGATTTTCGTTAAAGCGGTAGCTCAGGTTGAGCAAACCCGAGGGGCTGGTGCTGTATTGCGTGAGGTCGCCGGAATCGTACGCCCCCGCGCGCCCGCGTCGAGCCGTCGCGGCAGCACCGGTGACCGCCGCACCGCCAAGAGGAGCGTTACGCGTGACCCAGGCACTTTTTTCTTCATAGGTGCCACGCAGGCCGGCTGTGAAATCCAGGCGCTCGGTGAGGTGCCAGGTGCCCTGGGCAAACAGTGCAAAACTGTCGGTGCGAATGTGCCCGTTGCCGACGCTGCTGACGTTGGCCAGTGCGCCGGCTGGCGTGCCGTTCCAGATGTCGGCCTGCGGCCCGTAATAGCTGAAGGATTTGTTATCCAGCGAATTACCGAAGTAGTAGGCACCGAGCACGTAATCGAAGAACCCGCCGGTGGGTGAAGCCAGCCGGAATTCCTGGGACCACTGCTTATCTTCCACCGACACCCCGGCGTTATACGACGCCGGCACGTTAAGGCCGTCGTCGTTACGCGGGGTGAAATTCCAGAAGCGATAGGAACTGACCGAGGTCAGGGTGAAATCACTCGGCAACGTCCAGTTGGCCTCCAGCGACGTACCGCCCTGGAACACGGTGACGTGCTGGTCGCTGTCCAGGTTGACCTTGCGGTGGGTGCCATCGACCAGGGTCGCGCCTGCCGCGTTGGCCCGCGACTGGTAGAGGTTGGTGCCGTTGATGGTCGGCCCGGTGCTGTACAGCACCCGGGTGCCGGCGCTGGAATCCTCTTCGTTGTAATCGCCGATCCAGCGCAGGTTGAAGGTCTCGCTGGGCTTGTACAGCAGTTGCCCGCGAAAGCCCTGGCGCGAGCCGCCGTTGAGGTCATGGCCGTTGTATTCATTCTTGATGTCGCCGTCGCTGCGGGTGCGATACGCCGAGAAACGCCCCGCCAGGTCATCGGTGAGCGGGCCGGAAATCGTGCCCTTGGTCTGGAAGTAGCCGTCCTCGCCCAGCGAGGTTTCGATGCTGCGCTCCGGGGTAAAACTCGGCGCGCGCGTGCTGATGTTGATCACCCCGGCGGTGGTGTTTTTGCCGAACAAGGTGCCTTGCGGGCCGCGCAAGACTTCAAGCTGCTCGATGTCCATCAGGTCGAACACCGCCATGCCCGGCCGCCCGAGATACACGTTGTCGATATACAGCCCTACGCTGCCTTCCAGGCCGTCGCTGGCCGGGTTGTTGCCAAGCCCGCGGATCGACACGCTGGACTGGCGCGCATGCATATAGGCGACGTTGACGCTGGGCACCAGTTGCTGCAAATCCTGAATCCGGTAAACCCGCTGGCTCTCCAGGGCCTGGCCGCCGATCACGCTCATGGGCGTCGGCACTGCCTGGGCGCTTTCGGTGCGCCGCCGGGCGGTGACGGTGACCGTCTCCAACTCGCCGCCGGCGCTCTCGCCCTTGCTTACCGGCGCGGGCGTTTCGGCGGCCTGGGTCGGCGACCAACTGGAACTGCCGGCCACCAGAATGGCCAGGGGCAAGGACTTCAACAGACTCATAAGCGGCTCCGGAACCCGGAAATATCCATCGAGAGATATTCCTTTAGGTTATTTATTTATGTTTTTACGAACATTTACTGCATAAGAGATAGCCTTTATAAGGAGTCGACCTAATGCATAGCCAATGCATTTCCCGGATATTTTTGATGTGAAAAATGCATATCGATCTGCGCCAGCTTCGTCACTTCATCGCCCTTGCCGAACAACGCAGTTTTGTCGCCGCCGCGTTGACGGTGAACCTGTCGCAATCGGCGTTCAGTCGCAGTATCCAGGCCCTGGAACACAGCGCCGGTTGCCAGCTGATTGACCGTGGCCGCAAAGACCTGGCGCCGACCAAACAAGGCCAGGTATTGCTGGAGCACGCCCGGCGCCTGGTCAGCGGTGCGCAGCAGTTGGCCAATGAGATCAGCCAGTTCAATGGCCTGGAGGCGGGAGAATTGCGCTTCGGTTGCGGCCCGGCACCGGCCGGCGGCCTGATCCCGCGCGCCATCGGCAGTTTTATCGGGCGCTACCCCAAGGCACGGGTGCAGTACCAGGTGGACGACTGGCAAAGCCTGAGCAAACGCCTGCTCAGTGAAGAGTTCGAGTTTTTCGTCGCCGACACCCGCCACTTCGAAGCCAACCCGGACTATCACACCCACCGCCTGCGCCCGCGCCGCTGGTATTTCTGCTGCCGCGCCGGCCACCCACTGGCCGGGCGTGGCAGCGTAAGCGCCGCCGAGCTGATGAGTTACCCACTGGCCGTGACCATCCGCCCGCCCAACCTGCGCAAGGTCATCGTCGACCTCAGCGGCCGGCCCGATTACCTGCCCAATGTCGAATGCGAGAACGGCTATAGCCTGATGGGCGTGGTGCTGCGCTCCGACGCCATCGGCATCGTCAGCGCCAACAGCGATGTGCTGCACATGGCCCGGGGCGAACTGGTGTGCTTGACGATCGAGGGCCTGGCGGAGGATCTGGAGGAGCGTTACACCCGCTACGGCATCGTTAGCCGTGCGGGGTATCGCTTGTCGCCGCTGGCCGAAGCGATGATCGAGCAGATCAAGCAGGTCGATGAGTTGGATGAAGAGGTGTGCACGCTGGAGAACGTCGCGGTCTAGGCCATGCATTCACTGCATCAAAGCCAGTCCCCAAATGCACTTGCCAGCCCCCCACTCGAACGGCGAAAAACCTCACCTGTCCTCCGTCTGGTGAAGCCCCATGTCCCACCCCCAACCCGTGCGCAACGTGCTGTACATCATGTGCGACCAACTGCGCCGCGATTACCTGTCGTGCTACGGCCACGCCCACTTGCACACGCCGAACATCGATCGCCTGGCCGCCGCCGGTGTGCGCTTCAACCGCGCCTATACCCAAGGCACCATCTGCGGGCCCTCGCGCATGTCGGCCTATACCGGGCGCTACGTCAGCAGCCACCAGGTGGCGTGGAACGCGGTGCCGTTGCCCCTGGAAGAACTGACCCTCGGCGACTACCTGCGCCCCCACGGCATCCGCACGGCGCTGGTCGGCAAGACCCACGCCACGCCCAATGTGGACGCCTTGCAACGCCTGAATATCGACCCTGACAGCAAGCAGGCCGAGCCGTTGAACGAGGTTGGCTTCGAGGCGTACCTGCGTCACGACGGCATCTACCCCGACAGCCCGCTGTTCGAGGATAAACGCGAGTCCGCGCCCTACACCCATTACCTGCGCGAGCAGGGCTACAGCGGCGCCAACCCGTGGCACGAATGGGCCAATGCGGCAGCCGGTGAAAACGGCGAAGTCCTCAGCGGTTGGCACATGCGCAATGCGGGCCGCCCCGCGCGCGTGGCCGAGGAACATTCGGAAACCGTCTACACCACCGACCGTGCGATCGACTTTATCCGTGAACAGGCCGAACAACCGTGGTGCCTGCACCTGTCCTATATCAAGCCACACTGGCCCTACATCGCACCGGCGCCGTATCACGCGCTGTATGGCGCCGAGCATATCCAGGCACCGATCCAGCCAGGGGAGACCAGCGATCACCCGGTGTACCAGGCGTTCCGCCAGCACCAGGAGAGCCTTAACTTTTCCCGTGACGAGGTACGGCTCACGGTGATTCCCACCTACATGGGCTTGATCAAACAGGTCGACGACCAACTCGGGCGCCTGTTCGATTTCCTGCAAGGCAATGGCCGTTGGGACGACACCCTGATCGTGTTCACCAGCGACCACGGCGATTTCCTCGGCGATCACTTCCTCGGCGAAAAAGAATTTCTGCTGGAACCTGCCGTGGGCATTCCGCTGATCGTGCGCGACCCACGCGCCGCCGCCGATACCCGCCGTGGCACGGTGGACGCGCGTCTGGTGGAAACCATCGATGCGCTGCCGACCTTCCTCGACGCCCTGGGTTTGCCAGCGGCCGAGCATCGCCTGGAAGGCCGCTCGCTGATCCCGCTGTTGCACGGCCAGGAAACCCGCTGGCGCCGCTACGCCATCGCCGAGTACGACTACGCCTTCCAGGCCCCGGCCCGCGAACGCCTGGCGCAACCCATCGACCGTTGCCGGATGACCATGGTGCGCAGCGAACGCTGGAAATACCTGGCGTACGACGGCTTCCGCCCACAGCTGTTCGACCTGGAAAACGACCCGCAGGAACTGCACGACCTGGGCAACGACCCGGCCTATGCCGAAGTGCGCGAAACCCACGTGGGGTATCTGTTCGAATGGCTGCGCGGGTTGAAGCGACGCACCACCATCAGCCACGCAGAGATCGATCTGCGTGGCCAACGGTTTCGTTACGGTGAGCCGGAAGCGGAGAAGGTGGTGCAGATCGGCGTGTGGTAAACCACACATCGAATGTTGGGGGCTCCACTACCTCTTCGAAGTAGCGTTGTCGCGCAGCAAACGGGTACCTCTGTGGTGAGCGGGCTTGCCCCGCGTTGGGCTGCGCAGCAGCCCCAGAACCAGGCGCAGAGGAGTGGCTGATACACCGCATTCGTCTTCATCAGGGGCGCTTCGCACCCCAACGCGGGGCAAGCCCGCTCACCACAGGTACGGTGTTCGCCGTTGACTGACTGGCATCAGGGCTTGCCCCCTCCCACATCAGAGACCTTTGGTGGTCTGGCTGCGCTGCCCGTGCACGCCCACCGGCACATCGCCCTTGAGCGTCACCCGGCGCACGATGCGTTCCTGGGTGCCGTAGTCGTCGACGGCGTAATGCTGGGTGGCGCGGTTGTCCCAGATCGCCACGTCGCCGGTGTTCCAGCGCCAGCGCACGGTGTTTTCCAGGCGGGTGACGTGGCTTTGCAGCAGGTTGAACAGCTGGGTCGAGTCCGCCTGGGAATAACCTTTCAGGCGCTTGACGAAGTGCCCCAGCAACAGGGTTTTCTCGCCACTGACCGGATGCACGCGCACCACCGGGTGCTCGGTTTCGTACACCGTCGAGGTGAACACCTTGCGGTATGCCTCAAGCCGCTCGGCCGACACATCCGGCTTGAGCGCGGCGTAGTCGTATTCGTTGCTGTGCACTGCCCACAAGTTATCCGCCAGGGCGCGCAGTTCGACGCTGAGGTCGTTGTAGGCGCTTGAGGTGTTGGCCCAGACCGTGTCGCCACCGGACTTGGGCGCCAGTACCGAACGCAGCACCGAGGCTTTCGGGTAGGCATCGACGAAGGTCACATCGGTGTGCCAGGAATTGGCGCGCTGGCCACGGGTGCCGTCCAGTTCCATGAGGAAGCGCGTGCCGTCGCGCACCGGCACCGTCGGGTGGGCAATCGGCTCGCCGAGCAGATGGGCAAAGGCTTCCTGGCTCTGGTCATCGAGGTGAGTCTGCTCACGGAAGAAGACCACCTTGTACTGCACCAGCGCCTGCTGGATGGCTTCGACCGTGGCGGCATCCAGATCGCCGGACAGTCTGATACCGCGGATCTCGGCGCCGATGCGGCCGGCGACCGGGTGAATATCCAGCGCCTGGGCGACGGGTTGAACAGCTAATGCGGCGTTGCTCATGGTGATGACCCTCTTGTGCCTGCTGATGGGGACGCTTTCCGACAACGCTCTATCCATATGCAATTTAGGTCTAGCAAATGAACGAATGCTTCATTGACGGAATAAGAGCTTGCATTTAAAACCTCTGCTCCCGTGGTCGCAAATGCCTTCGACCTATTTTTAAGATGCAGGGAAAGCATATGGATCTTCGCCAACTGCGCTACTTCATCGCCCTCAACGAACACCGCAGTTTCGTGCGTGCGGCAGACGCCATGGGCATCACCCAACCGGCGTTCAGCCGCAGCATCCAGGGGCTGGAACAGGAGTTCGGCTGCGTGCTGGTCGACCGTGGCCACAAGGACCTGCGCCCCACGCCGGAGGGCCAAGTGGTGCTGCAACATGCCCTGTCCCTGGTGCACGGCGCCGCCTTGCTGAGCAGTGAAGTGACGCGCATGACCAAGCTCGACGCCGGCGACCTGCGCTTCGGCTGCGGCCCGGCACCGGCGGTGAAACTGGTGCCGGATGCGGTGGCGCGCTTTATCAGCGCCCACCCGAAAATCCGCACCAGTTTCCAGGTGGATAACTGGGAAAAACTCAGCCGTGCCCTGAGCCGTGAAGAGATCGAATTCTTTATCGCCGACATCCGCCAATTCGAAGCCGACCCGAATTTCCAGACCCGCGCGCTGACCCCCAAGCGCGGGGTATTTTTTTGCCGACCGGGCCACCCGTTGCTGGCCAAGGACAGCCTGTCGACCAACGACATGTTCGACTACCCGCTGGCGGCGCCGCTGATCTCACAGGGCATTCGCAAACTGTTGGCGAACCTGAGCGGGCGCATGGATTTTTCCCCGAGCATCCAGACCGAACATTTCCCGGCGCTGGTGAAGATCGTGCTGCAGTCCAACGCCATCGGCGTCGGCACCGAAGAGGCATTCGCCGAAGACATCGCCCACGGCACGTTGAAACTGCTGCACTGGCGCAACCTGCCGCAGAACATGGAGACCATGAGCGCCCGCTGCGGGATTGTCAGCCGCACCGGTTCGCGGTTGTCGCCGGCGGCGAAGGCGATGATCGAGACGCTGGTGGAGGTGGACAGGCAGGAGGTGAGCGTGGCGGTTTGACGGGCCTCATCGGGGGCAAGCCCCCGATGGCGATAGCCCAGGCACCACCCGACTCAAAGCCCCGCCGCCGCCAGGTTCGGCGCCACCCAGTCACTCACCTGGAACGGCTTGCGAATCAGCTTCTCCTTGGAAGCCAGGTCCACCGAACCCTGCAATTTAGCCAGGAACACCGGGTCCAGGGTCGACGGGAAAATCTCGCTGAGGGTCTGGTCTTTCAAGTCATTGGTGAGAATCACCGGCGGGTAACTGGCCAGCCCGGACACCAGCGCAATGTAGGCTTGCTTGTTGTTGTCATCGGTCAACCAGTGCACCGCCTGCTGCTGGGCCTTGAGCAGCTTGGCGACGGCGTCGGGGTGCTCGTCGACAAACTGTTTGCTGCCCACCAGCACCGCCTGGATGCTGCCGGCGCCACCGAGGTCCTTGGTGGTCAGCGGTATTTCAGCCAGCCCCTTGGCTTGCAATGCCGTCAGGTTCGAACCGCCCCAGGTGGCGTCGATCTGCTTGGCGGCCAGCGCGGCATTGGCGGCGTTGTAGTCCAGGCTGATGACTTTGAGGTCCTTCTCACTCAAGCCCTGGCTGGCCAATGCACTGTCGAACGACAACTGGCTGGCCGTGCCACGGAACACCGCGACGCGCTTGCCCTTGAGGTCCTGCAAGGTCTTGATGCCAGAACCCGGCACCACGCCGAGGTACTGCTTGATGTCCCGCGCGGTGGCACTGAGCAGGCGCGTCTCCAGGCCATTGGAGCGGCCGATGATCGCCGCCAGGTCGCCCAGGTACGCCAGGTCCACCTGCCCGTTGGCGAAGGCTTCGTTGATCACAGGGCCGGCGCCCTTGAAGTAATTCCACTGGATCTTGATGCCTTGGTCGGCAAAGGCTTTTTCGAAGATCTGCTGCTCGCGCAGCACGTCCGTTATGCCCCCGCCGCTGTGCTGGCTGCCTGCGCTGAGGTCAGGCACGGCGATGCGGATTTCCTTGAGGTCGGCAGCCTGTACCAGGCCCGCCAATGCGGTGCCTGCCACCAGGGTGATCAGACGTTTGAACGGCAGTTTCATATGCGCAGCTCCTTGTGGGCGAGGGTCGCCTGGGGAGCAGAAAGTAGGCACAACCTGGTCAAAACTTTAAATACTATAAATTCACAATTTAATAGCTTTTAGGACTATGCGAAGGGAAACGCAGGCTCCAGAGGGCTATGCATGGATAGCATCGAAAATATTCTTCGAATGCATTGGATGCGTGCGGGGGCGAGGCTTTAAATGGTTTTTCTTATCCCTCAATCATCTTGATTACGTTTTTATAAGATCGAAATCACATAACGCCCCTGGCGACAACGGAGGTCCTCCATGGCCCGAATCTCACTTTTGAGCCTCCCGCTCGCGGCTCCCGGCGCCACGCCACGTTGGCCGCTGCGCTGTGAACGGCTGTTGCCATGGTTGCTGCCGGTGACGCTGTTTGCGCTGTGGTGGCTGGCCAGCCGCAATCACTGGATGAGCGAGCAGATCCTGCCGCCACCGTCCCTGGTGTGGAGCAGCGCCGTGGAACTGGCCGGCGGCGAGCTGTGGAGCCACCTGGCGATCAGCCTGCAACGCCTGTCCTGGGGGTTGCTGGCCGGCATTGGCGCCGGGGCGCTGCTGGGGGCGATGCTGGGTTTCAGCGCGCGCGCCGAGCGCCTGGTGTTTCCGACGTTCAGCGCGTTGTCGCAGGTACCGACCCTGGCCTGGATTCCGCTGTTCATGGTGTTCTTCGGCATTGGCGAAACCCTGAAACTGGTGGTGCTGGTGAAGGCGATCGTGGTGCCCGTCACCCTGCATACCCTGGTGGGCGTGCGCGACGCCCAACCCCAGTTGCGTGAAGCCGCCCGCGTGCTGCGCCTGCCCACGCACCTGTTGATCCGGCGCCTGATCCTGCCTGCCGCGCTGCCCGCCTTTATGGCCGGCGTGCGCCTGGCCCTGGCGGCCGGCTGGACCTCGCTGCTGGCGGTGGAGTTGCTGGCCTCCAGCGAAGGCATCGGCTACCTGATGGTGTGGGCGCGCCAGCTGTTCATGCTCGATATCGTCTTCGTGTGCATCGTGGTCATCGGCGTATTCGGCGTGGTTATGGACCGTGGCATTGGCTGGCTGGACCGCAAATGGGTGCACTGGCCCCATCCGGCCACGGCGCAGATTCGTCGCGGGCCGCGCTATCAAGGCTGGCAGCGCCTGCAACCGTGGGTGCTGCCCCTGCTGTTGCTGGCGCTGTGGCAGGTCGCGACGCAACAAGGCTGGGTCGACCCGAACATTCTGGTCAGCCCTTGGGTGGTGCTGCACACCACCGTCGCCGGGGTCGTGGATGGCAACCTCAGCGGTGCACTGGGCACCAGCCTGGGGCGAAGCCTGGGCGGCTTGCTGCTCGGTGGCGGCGTTGGCTTTGCCATGGGCCTGTGGCTCGGACTGTCACGGCGCAGTGAGCGGGTACTCGGGCCGACCCTGAGCGCCTTGCGCCAGATCGCGATTTTCGCCTGGGTGCCATTGCTCACTGCCTGGTTTGGCCTGGGTGAGTTGGCCAAGTGGGTGTTTATCGCCCTCGCCGCCTTCTTCCCGTTGTTTATCGCCACTCAACGCAGCGTGCTGAATCTGTCGCCACAGCTCAACGAAGCGGCGCAGGTGTTGCGCCTGAATCTGTTCCAACGGCTGCGACGCCTGGTACTGCCAGGCGCCGCAGCCGGGATTTTCGCCGGCCTGCGCCTGAGCCTGATCTACGCCTGGCTGGGCACCATCGGTGCGGAATATTTCATGCCGTCCAACGGCGGTATCGGCAGCCTGATGATCGGCGCCCAACAACTGCTGCGCATGGACCTGATCATGAGCGGCATGCTCCTGGTCGGCCTTACCGGCGCGGCCCTCAACCTGATCGGCCAGCGCATCGAAACCCGCGCCACCCGCTGGAGACACGCATGAACGCACCTATCGTCAGCTTCAACCATGTGGGCAAGACCTTCGACGTCGACGGCTTCGAGCTGGAAGCCATCCGCGAATTCAACCTGGAGATTGCCGAAGGCGAATTCGTTGCGATTGTCGGCTCCAGCGGCTGCGGCAAATCCACGCTGCTGCGTTTGCTGGTGGGGCTGGATACGCAGTTTCGCGGCGAGATCCGCGTCGACGGTAAAGCCGTGAGCGGCATTGGCGGCGAGCGCGGCATCGTGTTCCAGGAGCATCGTCTGTTCCCCTGGCTCACCGTGGCGGAAAACATCGGCCTGGGCCTGGTCAACGAGCCACTGAGCGACGCTGAGCGCAATCGGCGCATCAGCGATTTTATCGAGCTGGTCGGCCTCACCGATTTCACCCGCGCCTATCCGCACCAACTGTCCGGCGGCATGGCGCAACGGGTGGCGATTGCCCGCGGCCTGGTGGCCAGCCCGCGCATCCTGCTGCTGGACGAACCCTTCGGCGCCCTCGACGCCCTGACCCGCCAGCAGATGCAGGACGAACTCCTGGCGATCCGCGCCCGCGCCAAAATCACCACGGTATTGGTGACCCACGATGTGGAGGAAGCGATTTTCCTCGCCGACCGCGTGGTGGTAATGGAGCCCCGGCCGGGGCGGATCAAGCAGGTGGTGGACGTCGCCCTGCCACATCCACGTCAGCGCAGCAGTTTTGAATTCCATCAACTGCGCGAAGAACTGCTGCATGAATTGACCAACGATGGCCACTACCAGCCGCCGGTGCGCGAACAGATCCGCGATCTGCCATTGGCCTTTATTGCCTGCTGAAAAAAGGAGTGCCTTGATGCCGCAACGTCCCAATTTTCTCGTGATCCTGGCCGATGACATGGGCTTCTCGGACCTCGGTGCGTTTGGCGGGGAAATTTCCACGCCGCACCTGGACGCACTCGCCCTGAACGGCCTGCGCCTGACCGACTTCCACACCGCCCCGACGTGCTCGCCTACCCGCTCGATGCTGCTCACCGGCACCGACCACCATATCGCCGGTATCGGCACCATGGCCGAGGCGCTGACGCCGGAGCTGATCGGCAAGCCCGGCTACGAGGGCTACTTGAATGACAAGGTGGTGGCACTGCCGGAGCTGTTGCGCGAGGCCGGTTACCAGACATTGATGAGCGGCAAGTGGCACCTGGGCCTGACCGCCGAACTGGCGCCCCACGCCCGCGGTTTCGAGCGCTCGTTCTCGCTGTTGCCGGGGGCGGCCAACCACTACGGCTTCGAGCCGACCTATAACGACGACACCCCGGGCCTGCTCAAGTCCACCCCGGCGCTGTACATCGAAGACGACCGGTTCGTCGAGCAACTGCCCAAGGATTTCTATTCCTCCGATGCCTTCGGCGACAAGCTGCTGCACTACCTCAAGGAGCGCGACCAGGCCCGACCATTCTTCGCCTACCTGCCGTTTTCCGCCCCGCACTGGCCGTTGCAGGCGCCTGCGGAGATCGTCGAAAAGTACCGTGGCCGCTACGACGCCGGCCCCGAAGTGCTGCGCCTGGAACGCCTGGAAAAACTCAAGGCATTGGGGCTGATCGACGCCAATGTCGAACCCCATCCGTTGATCGAGCTGAACACCCAGTGGGCCGCCTTGAGCGACGAACAGCGCCAGGTGTCGGCGCGGGCCATGGAGGTGTATGCGGCGATGGTCGAGCGCATGGACTGGAACATCGGCCGAGTGGTGGATTACCTGCGCCAGCAGGGGCAGTTGGACAATACGTTCATTGTGTTCATGTCCGACAACGGCGCCGAAGGTGCGCTGTTGGAGGCGTTCCCCAAGTTCGGACCGCAGTTGCTCACTTATCTCAACCAGCATTACGACAACAGCCTCGACAATATCGGCCGCGCCAACTCCTACGTCTGGTATGGCCCGTCGTGGGCGCAGGTGGCAACGGCGCCGTCGCGGTTGTTCAAGGCGTTCACCACCGAGGGCGGGATTCGCGTGCCGTCTCTGGTGCACTATCCGCAGTTGTCGCTCAAAGGTCGTATCAGCCATGGGTTCGGCACGGTGATGGACATCACGCCGACCATCCTCGACCTGGCCGGCGTGCGTCATCCGGGCAAACAATGGCGTGGCAAGCCGGTGGCGCCGCTGCGGGGCAAGTCGTGGCTGGGCTTCCTCTCCGGCGAGACCGCCCAGGTGCACGACGACAACACCGTAACCGGCTGGGAGCTGTTCGGCCGCCGCGCGATTCGCCAGGGCCAGTGGAAAGCCGTGTACATCCCCGGCCCGGTGGGCCCGGCGACCTGGCAGCTGTATGACCTGGGCCAGGACCCTGGAGAAATCCACGACCTGGCCTTGAGTCATCCGGACAAGCTCGCCAGGTTGATCGGCCACTGGCAGCAGTACGTCGACGAAACCGGCGTGGTGCTCAGCGCGTCGCCGTTTCAGCCGGATTGAGCCGGGCCTGGGGCGACGCCATGGGTTCAAGCCGATTGGCCCGCGCAAACGTGCCGAAATCATTGAAACGCACGCCCATCTCGGCCATGACCTTATGTGCCACCTTGGCCGTCATCTGGCGGATGTAGAACGGCTCCTTCACCACAAAATGGTGAATCCCGTGGGTGCTGCCGAAGTTGAAGCAGAACGCCTGCAACGGCCACAGCCACCACGGGTTCAATACTTGGGTTTGCTGGATCACATTGCCCGGTTCCACATCGCCGTAGTAGTGCATGTTGGAGCTGACAAAGTGCAGGCAAAAGGTGCGCAGCACGTTGGGGCCGATGATCACCACGGCGGCGATGTCGATCACCTGCATCATCTGCAAGGTGCCTGCGGACCAGTCGATCGGCGTGCCCAGCAGGCTGGCGATGCCGTTGGCGGCATGGAAGCCGAGGAAGATATACCACGCACCCCAATGCAGCAGCGCCAGGGGCGCGTACACCAGCAGCGAGCGCTTGAGGATCTTGAGTTTGTGGCCCCAGGTCCTGGCGCGCAGCATGCGGATAAACGCCGACATCACGTTATCGCCCACCATCAGCAACCGCGCCAGGCCCCAGCGCTCGCCGTTGGTGATCGCACGTTCCTCCATATCGGTCTC
This sequence comes from Pseudomonas sp. GV047, assembly GCF_003058245.1. NCBI lineage: Bacteria > Pseudomonadati > Pseudomonadota > Gammaproteobacteria > Pseudomonadales > Pseudomonadaceae > Pseudomonas > Pseudomonas sp. GV047. Next base: position 566,618 of record NZ_QCWA01000003.1, read on the forward strand.
GGTGCCGGAGACCTTGTGGTGATTGAGGTGCAGATGCCGGCGGATCCACGGGTTGATGGTGCTCGGCCGCGCCAGCCACACCAGGCCCATCATCAGGTTGTGGGGCACGCGCTGTTTGCGAAAGTACATGCTGTGGATCAGGTCGTGTTCCAGCTCGTGGGTCAGTGAGGCCAGGAACGCATTGAGCAGCAGGCAGGCCCACCAGGCCATATGACCGCTGATATAGAGCGCCGCCGAGCCGATCATGCCGAGCAGGGAAAAGGCCAGGATGCCCGCGCCCAGGGCGTCCTGATGCTGCAGCCACGGGTGCCGGCGACGCAAGCGCACGCCTTCGGCGAGCACCACCTCACGGATATGCGCCGAACGCTGTTGCGCGTTCATCTGCTGGGGACTTGCAGAAGTACCGTCCATGCTCCCATCCTCTTATTCATTGATGGTTACATCCTGCACCAGGGCTTCTTGCAGGACGCTAGCCCCACACGCCAACCTGTTGACCGCAAGCGCCAATCGCCATGACCGAACCGACTTCCCTCGCCAGCTGGACCCGCGCCCTGCGTAAGCAGCTCGATGCCCTGGGCCTCGACAGTGCCGCGCTGTGCGCCCAGGCCGGGCTCGATCCGCAGCAGATGGACGACCCCAACGCGCGTTACCCGCTGTCGGCCACCACGCGCCTGTGGGAACTGGCGGTGCAGGCCAGCGGCGATCCGGCCATCGGGTTGCGGGTGTCGCGGTTTGTCAGCCCGACCACCTTTCATGCGCTGGGTTATGCGCTGGTGGCGAGCGGCAGCCTGCGCGAGGTGTTCGAGCGCATCGTGCGGTATCACCAGGTGGTCAGCGATGCCCTGAGCCTGGAACTCAGCGGCGATGGCGAGCGCTACCGCTTTCGCCTGCTGCAACCGCCGGGCAGCCCGGCGCCGGCGCTGGAAGCCATCGACGCGTTTGCCGCGATCTATGTGCGCACGTGCCGCAACCGCCTGGGCCGCGACTATGCGCCGCTGGCGGTTTACCTGCGGCGCCCGCAACCCGCCGACCCCAAGCCCTGGCACACGGTGTTCCGCGCACCGGTGTTTTTCGGCGCCGAGGAAGACCGCCTCGAATTCGCCGCCAGCGATTTCGACAGCCACCTGGACGACGCCAACCCGGAACTGGCCGAACATAACGAAACCGTGCTCAAACGCACCCTGGCGCAACTGCAACCGCTAACCTGGGAACGCAAGGTGCGCGCGGCCATCGAGGCGCAACTGCCCGATGGCGAGCCTAGCGCCGAGCGGATTGCCCAGGCGCTGCACTTGAGTTTGCGCAGTCTGCAGCGGCATCTGGCGGATGAGGGATGTCGGTTTGATGCGTTGCTCAATGAGTGTCGCCAGAACTTGGCGTTGCTCCACTTGCGTGATCCACAGTGTTCATTGGCCGAGGTCAGCCATCTGTTGGGATTTGCCGATACCAGCAGCTTTAACCGGGCGTTCAAGCGCTGGACGGGGATGACGCCGGGGCAGTTTCGGGATGGGTTGCGGTAGGGGGATGTGTGGGGAGGCTGAAGGCCTCATCGGGGGCAAGCCCCCTTCCACAGGGGAACGCATTTCAAATGTGGGAGGGGGCTTGCTCCCGATGGCGATCGCTCAGCGACCCCGATCCCGCCGCAACAGTTTCCTGACCCGCATCACCAACCCCTTGGCCTCAAACGGCTTGAGCAGGTAGTCATCCTCATGCAACTCCAGCCCGCGCAGGCGATCTTCAATCCCGCCCGGCGTGGTCAGGAACAACACCGGTGTCTCACCCTTCTGCCGGATCGCCTGCTGCAGCTTCCAGGCATTCAGGCCGGGCAACATCACATCCAGGATCACCAGGTCGTATTCGGCGCTTTCGACAAAGCGCTGCGCCGCCATGCCGTTGGCCGCGACTTCCACGGTGTAGCCGGCCTCGTTCAAGCCCTGGGCCATCCGCTGTGCCTCTTCGGATTCATGTTCCACTAACAGCACACGCATAACACACCTCGATTGATCAGGTTTGCAGGCTAACACCCTCAGGTGTGCGCCGCCTCTCGTAGCCGCTGGGCATCGAGGATTTCGATCTCGCCGTAGCCCAGGCGCACGATGCCCTGGGCTTGCAGGTCCTTGAGCAAGGCATTGGTGGTCTGGCGCGACAGGCTCAACATCGCCGCCAGGTCTTCCTGGGGCAGTTGCAGCACGCGTTTTGAAGGCGCCATGTCGCCGTAGCCCTCAACAATCATCAACAGCCGGTGGGCCAGGCGCACCGACGCGGGCATCAGGCTGAGCTGTTCGAGGCCGATAAAACTCAGGCGCAGCTTCTGGCTCATCAGCAGCGCCAGGTCGCGCCAGTAGCGAGGGGATTGATCGAGGATCTTCAGCAGCGCCTGCTGCGGCACCTGCACCAGCGTGCACGGCCCCGTGGCGCAGGCGTCGTGGGTGCGCGGCAAGCCGTCGAACAGGCAGATCTCGCCGAACCAGTAGGGCGCCCCCACCAGGCTCAACAGCGCTTCCTTGCCGTGCTCATTCACCGCACTGACGCGCAACGTGCCCTCGAGCACCGCATACAAGCCGCAGGGCGGGTCGCCGCGCTTGAACAGGTACTGTCCCGCCGTCAGCTGCCGCAGCCGCGCATGGGCCAGCAGACTATGCTGGAAAGGTACGGGCAGGTGACTGAACCAGTGACCGACGGCCAACCGGGATTGCCATTGCGTCGCATCCATGAGAACTCCGAAGATTGTCGCCCAACTGACAGTTAGTCCCAGGCTGACAGGGCATGATCAAACATCCTACAGGAGGAACAACAATGAAAAGCCTCGTCGATCACCTCAGTCAATACGCCGCGTACCACCGCGATCCGCGCAATATCGCCAGCCACTTCATCGGCATCCCGCTGATTGTGGTCGCCGTGGCTGTGCTGCTGTCACGCCCCGAATGGGCGGTGGGCGGGCTGTGGCTTTCCCCGGCAGTGATAGTGGCGCTGTTTTCCGCGTGGTTTTACCTGCGGCTTGAACTGGCCCTGGGCGTGCTGATGACGGTGTTGATGGGCTTGTCGGTGTGGGCCGGGCACGTGTTGGCGGCGCAGAGCACGATGGTGTGGCTCAGCAGCGGCGTCGGCCTGTTTGTGGTGGGCTGGGTGATTCAGTTTGTCGGGCATTACTACGAGGGCAGGAAGCCGGCGTTTGTGGATGATGTGTCGGGGCTGATTGTGGGGCCGCTGTTTGTGGTGGCGGAGGTGGCGTTTTTGCTGGGGCTGCGGCATGACCTGAAGGCGAACATTGAGAAACGCTCAGGCCCGGTGGCGCGCCGCGATCTAAAGCCAAGCGAGGTCTAAATGTGGGAGGGGGCTTGCCCCCGATAGCAGTGGGTCAGCAACAGATAAGCTGACTGAAACACCGCCATCGGGGGCAAGCCCCCTCCCACATTTGGTTCCAGTTTCAGAGTTGGTATTGCGGTGAACTCAGGCTTTTTGCCAGACCTTGGGCTTGAAGAACAGGGTCTCGCCACGGGCCAGGCCGGTCAGGCTGTCGTGGTCCTTCACCACTTCGGCTTCGATCAGCTCGCTCTGGCCTTCGACCTTCAAGGTGACCCGCGTGGTCGCGCCCAACGGGCGGATATCACGCACTTCGGCCGCGTGATGATCTTCCAGTTCGTGGCGCGACAGCGACACTTCATGCGGACGGAACAGCACATGCTTGTCCTCGCCCAGGTGCAGGCGGTTGGAGTCGCCGAGGAAGTGGTAGACGAAATCGCTGGCCGGGTTTTCGTAGACGTCGCCGGGTGAGCCGATCTGCTCGATCACGCCCTTGTTCATCACCACGATGCGGTCGGCGACTTCCATGGCCTCTTCCTGGTCGTGGGTCACAAACACCGAGGTCAGGTTGATGTCTTCGTGCAGGCGCGCCAGCCAGCGGCGCAGTTCCTTACGCACCTTGGCGTCGAGGGCGCCGAAGGGTTCATCCAGCAGCAGCACCTTCGGCTCGACCGCCAACGCACGGGCCAGGGCGATACGCTGGCGCTGGCCACCGGAGAGTTGTTCCGGGTAACGGTCGGCCAGCCAGTCCAGCTGCACCATGTTCAGCAGTTCGTGAACCTTGGCCGCAATCTGGCTTTCGCTCGGGCGCTGGTTCTTCGGCTTCATGCGCAGGCCGAAGGCGACGTTGTCGAACACGGTCATGTGGCGGAACAGCGCGTAGTGCTGGAACACAAAACCGACGTTGCGATCACGCACGTCGTGGCCGGAGACGTCTTCACCGTGGAACACGATGCTGCCGTCATCCGGGGTTTCCAGGCCGGCGATGATGCGCAGCAAGGTGGTCTTGCCGCAGCCGGAAGGCCCAAGCAAGGCCACCAGCTCGCCACTCTGGATATCCAGGTTGATGCTGTCCAGGGCCTTGAAGGCGTTGAAGTTCTTGCTGACGTTACGGACTTCGATCGACATGACTTATTCCTCAGCCGCACTGGCGCGCAGGCGATTAATACGGTTCTCGCTCCACTGCTTGAGCAGCAGGATGAAGAGCGCCAGGATCAGCAGCAGACTCGCCACCGCAAACGCGGCAACGTGGTTGTATTCGTTGTAGAGAATCTCGACGTGCAGCGGCAAGGTGTTGGTCACGCCGCGAATATGGCCGGACACCACCGACACCGCGCCGAACTCCCCCATGGCCCGCGCGGTGCACAGCACCACGCCGTAGATCAGGCCCCATTTGATATTCGGCACGGTGACATGCCAGAACATCTGCCAGCCATTGGCGCCCAGCAGGCGCGCGGCCTCTTCTTCCTGGGTACCCTGCTCCTGCATCAGCGGGATCAGTTCGCGGGCGACGAACGGCACGGTAACGAAGATGGTCGCCAGCACGATGCCAGGCAAGGCGAACACGATCTGGATGTCATGCGCCTGCAACCACGGGCCAAACAGGCCCTGAGCGCCGAACATCAGCACGTAGACCAGGCCGGCGATCACCGGGGAGACCGAGAACGGCAGGTCGATCAGCGTCACCAGGATGCTCTTGCCACGGAACGAGTACTTGCTCACGCACCAGGCCGCGCTGACGCCGAATACCAGGTTGAGCGGCACCGAAATCAGCACGGCGATCACCGTGAGTTTCAGCGCGGACAACGCGTCCGGTTCAAGGATTGCGGTGAAAAACGCCCCGAGGCCGTTCTTCAAGCCCTGGGACACCACGATAAACAGCGGCAGCAGCAGGAACAGGAAGAACACCAGCCAGCCCAGGCTGATCAGGATGCGTCGGGAAACAGCGCTGCCACGGCGGGCTGCGTTGGCCGAGGATGCCGCGGAAATAGACGATTGGGACATGTTCCGCGCCTCCTTATGGACGTTCGATGCGCCGCTGCAACAAGTTGATCAGCAGCAGCAGGACAAAGGAAACCACCAGCATCAGTACGCCAATGGAGGTGGCGCCGCGGTAGTCGTACTGGTCGAGCTTGACCATGATCAGCAGCGGCAGGATCTCGGTTTTCATCGGCATGTTGCCGGCGATGAAAATCACCGAGCCGTACTCACCGACGCCACGGGCAAACGCCAGGGCGAAGCCGGTCAGCCAGGCGGGCAGCAGCGCGGGGACGAGGATGTAGCGAAACACCTGCAACGGCTTGGCGCCCAGGCAGGCAGCGGCTTCTTCGATTTCCCGGGGGATATCGGCGAGTACCGGCTGCACCGTGCGCACCACGAACGGCAGGGTCACGAAGGTCAGCGCCAGGGTGATGCCCAAGGGGCTGTAGGCGATCTTGAAGCCCAGGTCGGCGGCGAACTGGCCCACCAGGCCGGTCGGCGTGTACAGGGCAGTCAGGGCAATACCGGCCACGGCGGTGGGCAGGGCGAACGGCAGGTCGATCATCGCATCGATGATCTTGCGGCCGGGGAAGGTGTAGCGCACCAGCACCCAGGCCAGCAGCGTGCCGATCACGCCGTTGATCAGGGCGGCGTACAGCGCGGTGCTGAAGCTCAGCTTCAACGCCGCCAGCACACGGGGTGCGGAGATGATGTTCCAGAACTGATCCCAGGTGAGTTGAGCGGCGTGTACGAACATCGCCGCGAGGGGGATGAGTACGATCAGGCTGAGGTACACCACGGTGTAGCCCAGCGTCAGCCCGAAGCCGGGTATGACGGGGGAAATACGACGCGACATAAGAGTCCTTGGTTAGCGGAACTGACACACAAAACCCGCAGGTGAATGCGGGCTCTGTGGGCGGGTTGTTGCTCGGCTTACTGCGCCGTGTAGATCTGGTCGAACACGCCACCGTCGTTAAAGAATTTCGGCTGGGCAGTTTTCCAGCCGCCGAAGTCTTTGTCGATAGTCACCAGGTCCAGTTTCGGGAACTGCTGGGCGTATTTGGCGGCCACTTTTGCATCCCGTGGGCGGTAGAAGTTCTTCGCCGCAATCTCCTGGCCAGCCGGGCTGTACAGGTGCTTGAGGTATTCAGTGGCGATCTCGGTGTTGCCCTTTTTCTCGGCGTTCTTGTCGACCACGGCCACCGGCGGCTCCGCGAGAATCGACAGGGACGGCACGACGATGTCGAACTTGTCGGCGCCGCCGTCTTCTTTCAGGGCCAGGAACGCCTCGTTTTCCCAGGCCAGCAACACGTCGCCCTGACCGTTGTTGACGAAGGTGATGGTCGAACCGCGCGCGCCGGTGTCGAGGATCGGCACGTGCTTGAACAGCTCCTTGACGTATTCCTGAGCCTTGGCTTCGCTGCCACCGGATTTCAGGCCGTAGGCCCAGGCGGCAAGGAAGTTCCAGCGCGCACCGCCGGAGGTTTTCGGGTTAGGCGTGATCACGGAAACGTCTTTCTTGATCAGGTCGCCCCAATCCTTGATGCCTTTAGGGTTGCCCTTGCGCACCAGGAACACGATGGTCGAGGTGTATGGGGTGCTCGCATCCGGCAGGCGGGTCTGCCAGTTTTCCGGCAGGGTCTTGCCCAGCTTGGCGATTTCGTCGATGTCGCCGGCCAGGGCCAGGGTCACCACGTCGGCGCGCAGGCCGTCGATCACGGCCCGGCCTTGCTTGCCCGAACCACCGTGGGATTGCTGGATCTTGACGGTGTCGCCGGGGTGGGACTGTTTCCAGAAGTTGGTGAACTCAGCGTTGTAGTCCTGGTACAGCTCACGGGTAGGATCGTACGAGACGTTGAGCAACTCGTAGTCCTTGGCAACGGCGGAACCGGCAAACACGGCGCTGGCCAGGGCGGCCAGGGCATAACGGCGAATCGACGACATAGAAGCTCCTGAAAATTCTGGGTGTTGGCTTTTTCTTATAGTGACGGGGTCTATCGCCGTTATTGCTTAGCTCGGTTTGTTACCCGGGTTCTGCAAACGGAATTTTTCCTTGCGTTCGATCTGTACCACTTGAGCGTTGTGCACAGTGATTTCCACCGCGCCAAACCGCAGATCGCGCAAGGCGCTCTGGATCTCGCGCAAAATGGCTGCTTCGTCCTGGCCGTCGACGCTACGTAGAGATGCGCTCATGGTCTCGCTCCTGAAATGAATAGTGCCTCGCAGTGGCGGCACTGCTTGCGGCGTAGGGCGATAGTAGATAAGCGCGGATATTCTTAAAAATACTATTTAAGAATGTTTATATAACCAGAAAGAATTTTCTGGCAGGACGTGGGGTTGCGTGCTTGTTTTGCGACCGAGCACCGAAATAACGCCTGGTGAATATCCAAATGTGGGAGGGGGCTTGCCCCCGAGGGCGGTCTATCAGTAACACATGTTCAGACTGGCACACCGCTATCGGGGGCAAGCCCCCTCCCACATTTGAATGCATTTCAAGGCTGGAGAGTGGGTGCGCAGTTCCAATCAATCTCGTCCGCCGGCATCGGCCGCCCAAACCAGTACCCCTGGCCCATATCGCAGTGCTGCTCCAACAAGAACCGCGCCTGCTCCACCTGTTCGATCCCCTCGGCATGCACCTGCATGCCCATGCTTTTCGCCAGGGCGATCACCACCCGCACGATGGCGGCATCGTCTTCGTCCCACGGCAGCCCGGCGACAAAGCCCTGGTCGATCTTGAGTTTCTGCACCGGCAGGCGCTTGAGGCGCAGCAGGGAGGAATAGCCGGTGCCGAAGTCATCGATGGCCAGGCGCAAGCCCAGTTCGCGCAGGCGGTGCAGTTGTTCCAGGGCCACTTCAGGGTCGTCCATCACCGCGCTTTCAGTGACTTCCAACTCCAGGAAGGCCGGATCCAGGCCGGTATCGTGCAGCACCTGGGCGACTTGATCATAGAGTTCGCGCCGGGCAAACAGGCGGCTGGATACATTGATTGCAATAAAGCTCAGCGGCGCGCCGTCGGCCAGCCATCGGCACATCTGTCGGCAGGCCTGGTCCATCACCCATCCATCGATCTCGGCAATCAACCCGGTGCGTTCGGCGATGGGGATGAAATCACCCGGCGGCACCAGGCCACGCTCGGGGTGTTGCCAGCGCACCAGTGCTTCGACGCCGATCAGGCGGCTGGTGTGCAAGTCGTGCACCGGTTGGTAGTAGACGCGCAACTCCTGCTGTTCGAGGGCGCGGCGCAGTTCGCTGGCGATTTCCACCCGGTTCTGCGCGTGGGCGGTGAGTTCTTCGGTGTACAACGCGTAGCCTTCGCGGCCCACGCTTTTGGCCTTGAAGAGCGCGGAATCGGCGTTGCGCAACAATTGCTCGGCGCTCAGGGCATCATTGGGGAACAGGCTGATGCCGATGCTGGCGCTGATAAACAGCTGATGGCCGTCAAAGATGAACGGCTGCTTCATCACATCCAGCATGCGCTGTGCCAAAGCCGCCGCCTGCACCACCTGTGAGCAGTTTTCCGCGAGCACCGCGAACTCATCCCCGCCCAGGCGCGCAAGGGTCACGCCAGGGCCGAACAGCGCCTTGAGCCGCTCGCCCACCAGTTTGAGCAACTGGTCGCCCACATTATGGCCAAGGCTGTCGTTGATGATCTTGAAGTGATCCAGGTCCAGCAACAACAGGGCGCAGCCGCGCTTGTGGAGTTGCGCCGAGGCCAGCGCCTGCTCGGCACGGTCGGTGAACAGCAGGCGGTTGGGCAGGTCGGTCAGCGGGTCGTGGTGGGCCAGGTGGGCCAGTTCGTGCTCGGAATCCTTGATGGCGCTGATGTCGGAAAACACCGCGACGTAATGGCTGATATGGCCCAGGTCATCGTGAATCACGCGAATGGTTTGCCACTGTGGATAAATCTCACCGCTTTTGCGCCGATTCCAGATTTCACCGCTCCATTCACCGGTGTGTTCCAGGGTCTGGAACATCTGTTGATAGAAATTCGACGAATGGCGACCGGACTTGAACAGGCTCGGCTGCCGGCCCATGACGTCTTCGCACTGGTAGCCGGTGATTTCCATGAAGGCCCGGTTCACATGCACGATCAGGCCCTTGGCGTCGGTGACCAACACCCCTTCGCGGGTGCAATCGAACACGGCAGCAGCCTGGCGCAGGCGCTCGCGGTTCTCTTTCAAGGGTTGCTGCTGGTCGGCCCGGGCAGATCGGGCACAGATCAGGTAGATCAGCCAGGCACTGAGCGCCACCCACACATAACCACGCACCTGCAGCCACTGGTGCAGGTCGGTTGGACTATCGAGAAACTCGATCAATACCCGATGAGTGAGGCCTATCCAGACGCTCGAAGCCAGCAGGTATACCAGCCCCGCACGCAGGGCACCTCGGTATGAAAACAGCATATGCCCAGTAATCCTTACTAAAAGCCCAGAATCGTCCTACAAAGAATGGGGATTATAGGATATGTAACATCTCGTAAGTCTTATCTGAAAGGGCCGCTGGTTTTCTCTGTAGGCTTAGTGATAATGCGTGAGCTGTTCTTTTCTTTATCTGAGGGCCATACAGCCTATGTGGTACAACGGTTTTCTTGACTTGTCGGCCTGGCAACTGGTGGCAGTCACCCTGTTGATGACCCACGTGACCATCGTTGGGGTCACGGTCTATCTGCACCGCTATTCAGCCCATCGCTCCCTGGAGCTCAATGCCGGCCTGAAACACTTCTTCCGCTTCTGGCTGTGGCTGACCACAGCGCAGAACACCCGCGAGTGGACCGCCATCCACCGCAAGCACCACGCCAAGTGCGAAACCGTCGACGACCCGCACAGCCCGGTGATCAAGGGCCTGTCCACTGTATTGCGCAAAGGTGCCGAGCTGTACCGTGCCGAGGCCGAAAACCCCGAGACCCTGCGCATCTACGGCAAGAACTGCCCGGACGACTGGATCGAGCGCAAGCTCTACACCCCTTACCCGCTGCTGGGTGTGGCGATCATGGGCGTGATCGACCTGCTGCTGTTCGGCACCATCGGCATCACCATCTGGGCAATCCAGATGATGTGGATTCCGTTCTGGGCCGCCGGCGTGATCAACGGCCTGGGCCATGCCGTGGGCTATCGCAACTTCGAATGCCGTGACGCCGCCACCAACCTGGTGCCGTGGGGCATCATCGTCGGCGGCGAAGAGCTGCACAACAATCACCACACCTATCCCAACTCGGCCAAGCTGTCGGTGAAGAAGTGGGAATTCGACCTGGGCTGGGCATGGATCAAGGTGTTCAGCTTCCTGCGCCTGGCCAAGGTGCAACGTGTGGCACCGATTGCCCACCGCGTGGAAGGCAAGGGCCACCTGGACATGGACACCGCCATGGCGATCCTCAACAACCGCTTCCAGATCATGGCCCAGTACCGCAAGTTGGTGATCGGCCCGTTGGTCAAGCAGGAGCTGGAAAAAGTCGATCACTCGGTGCGCCACCAGTTCCACCGTGCCAAACGCCTGCTGTCGCGGGAAACCAGCCTGCTGGATGACCGCCACCACCTGCGTATCCAGAGCATGCTGGAACACAGCCAGGCGCTGAAAGTGATCTACGAAAAACGCCTGGCGCTGCAGCAGATCTGGCTCAAGACCAGCTCCAACGGCTACGATATGCTCGCCGCCATCAAGGAATGGGTGCACGAGGCCGAGGCCAGCGGCATCCAGTCCCTGCGGGATTTTGCCCACCAATTGAAGACCTATTCGCTGCGTCCTGCGGCGGTCTGACAGTGGCGTGGGAGGGCTTGCCCTCCCACCCATCAGCTTTTTGGCGTCATTTCTCGGACACCGTCAATCGAGCCTGTTGACGGAACTTCACTGCAATTCGCCTCTCTCAATGAACACTTCGCCATCATGGTGGCCCCTTGTAGTGACCGCTGCTCGATCTTGCGGCGCGCCCAGAGAGAGTTGTGCCGATGGTTCTCGAAAAGCCCTTCACCGCCGACAGCCCTACCGCTGACCCTCCGCGTCCGGCCGCGGCAGCAACCCTGCTGGCACTGGTACATGCCCAGGGCGAAGTCGAGCGACTGAGTGAGCGCGAACAATTGCTCAGTTCTCTGCTGGTCAGCGTAAACGCCGTGCTGTGGGCCATCGATTGGCAGACCCGCCGCGTGCTCTATGTCAGCCCGGCATACGAGCGAATTTTTGGACGTTCCGCCGGCCTGCTGCTGGCCGACCACCGCGAATGGCGCAACAGCATTCACCCCGAAGACCTCGACTACGCCGAACACAGCCTGGCGCGCGTGCTGGAGCAGGGTGCCGTGGAAGACCGCGAGTACCGCATCATCACCGCTGACGGGCAGATCCGCTGGCTGAGCGACAAGTGCTACATCAACCAGCAGGTCGAACCCGGCGAGCCGGTGATCGTCGTCGGCATGGCCGAAGACATCACGGAAAAAAAACAGCTGGAACTGGAACTGCACCGTCTCGCCACCACCGACGTGCTGACCCAGAGCAGCAACCGCCGACACTTCTTCGAATGCGCCAACCAGGCCTTCGACAGCGCCTGCGCCCAAGGCGCGCCGCTGGCCTTCCTGCTGCTGGACATCGATGACTTCAAGGACGTCAACGACACCTACGGCCACCTGGAGGGTGACCAGGTGCTGCGGCGTATCGCCGAGAGCGGTCGCGGGGTACTGCGCCGTGGCGACCTGTTCGGGCGCATTGGCGGCGAAGAGTTCGCCGCCGTTCTGCCGGGTTGCGCGCCGGAGATGGCGCTGCAAGTGGCCGAGCGCCTGGGCAGGGAGATTCAGGCGCTGAGCTTCAGCTATGAGGGCGAGGCGTTCAGCGTGACCATCAGCCAGGGCCTGGCCAGCCTGACCGAGGAAGACTCCACCCTGGACAGCCTGTTCGCCCGCGCCGATGCCGCCATGTATGAGGCCAAGCGCCTGGGCAAGAATCGCGTCATCGCTGGCTGAATGCCGATCACTGTGGGAGGGGGCTTGCCCCAATGCCGGTCAGTTAAGGGACAGAACGGGCAACCCGTCATCTGTGGCGAGCGGGCTTGTCGAATCGTCGCACCGCCCGCGTTGGGCTGCGAAGCAGCTCCAAAACCAAGCGCAGAGGAGTGCCTGATACACCGCATTTTGTCTTTATTAGGGGCGCTTCGCGCCCCAGCGCGGGACAAGCCCGCTCACCACAAGAATGCGGTTGCCTGAAATTGTTTATGCAAGACTCAAGATTTTAGAGTGAAATTTTTTACCCTTTAAAATCAGTAAGTTATTTTAAATTTGATGAGAGCTGGCTTGCTTAAGGCACAAAAAAACCCGCCGAAGCGGGTTTTCCTTATCGATCAGGCCAACTGCCGCTTACAGCTCGGAGAAGCACTCTTCGATGATCGCCAAGCCTTTGTCCAACTGCTCGTCCGGCGAGGTCAGCGGCACCAGTACGCGCAACACGTTGCCGTAGGTGCCGCAGGACAGCAGGATCAGGCCCTTGTCACGCGCCTTGGCCACCACGGCGGCAACGGCTGCGGCGTTTGGCTTGTGGCTGTCGCCGCCTTCGAACAACTCGACCGCGATCATCGCGCCCAGGGCACGCACGTCACCGATCACCGGGTACTTGGCTTGGATCGCCTTGAGGCCAGTCACCAGGCGCTCGCCGACTGCCTTGCAGCGGTCCAGCAGGTGCTCTTCCTCAAACACGTCCATCACCGCCAGCGCAGCGGCGCAAGCGATCGGGCTACCGGCGTAGGTGCCGCCCAGGCCACCTGGGGCAATGGCGTCCATGTATTCGGCCTTGCCGCACACACCGGCCAGCGGGAAACCGCCAGCGATGGATTTGGCGAAGGTGGTCAGGTCGGCGGCAACGCCCATCTGTTCCATGGCGAAGAAGGTACCGGTACGGCCGGCACCGGTTTGCACTTCGTCGGCGATCAGCAGGATGCCGTGCTTGTCGCACAGCTCGCGCAGGCGCTTCATGAACGGCTTCGGCGCGACGTAGAAACCGCCCTCGCCTTGGACCGGCTCGATGATGATGGCGGCGATATCACGCGGCTCGGCATCGTTCTTGAAGATGCGCTCGATGCTGGCGATGGAGTCGTCGTCGCTGACACCGTGCAGTTCGTTCGGGTACAGCGCGCGGAACACGCCGCCTGGCATCAGGCCCATGCCGGCCGAGTAAGGCACGACTTTACCGGTGAGACCCAGGGTCATCATGGTGCGGCCGTGGTAGGCGCCGGTGAAAGCGATCACGCCGGCACGGCCAGTCGCGGCACGGGCGATTTTCACGGCGTTTTCAACGGCTTCGGAACCGGTGGTGACCAACAGGGTTTTCTTGGCGAAATCGCCGGGGACCTTGGCGTTCACTTTCTCGCACACTTCGACGTACGGCTCGTAGGCCAGTACCTGGAAGCACGTGTGGGTCAGCTTGTTCAGCTGTTCGGTCACGGCGGCGATGATTTTCGGGTGCACGTGGCCGGTGTTCAGCACGGCGATACCGCCGGCGAAGTCGATGAACTCGCGACCTTCAACGTCGGTCACGGTGGCGTTCTTCGCGGATTCGGCGAAGATCGGGTGAATCTGGCCAACACCGCGCGGTACAGCGGCTTCGCGGCGTTTCATCAGGGAAGCGTTGGTCTTGCTCATAAAGTCCTCATTCGCCACTCATCGGGTGGCGTTGTTCAAGGAATACGTGGCGGGGAGGCAACTACGGCAGCATGCGATGATCGACTGCCACAGCTTTCCCGGCCACTACGAATAACGGTGTGAAACACGCAAAGGGTCAGCGCTCTCGTGCCCTTTGCGTTTACTGCAATCCCTTCCCGGCTTAGATGCCCAGGCAGAGGTATTTGATTTCCAGGTAGTCCTCGATCCCGTACTTGGAGCCTTCACGGCCCAGGCCCGAAGCCTTGATGCCGCCGAACGGCGCCACTTCGTTGGAGATCAACCCGGTGTTGACCCCGACCATGCCGTATTCCAGGGCTTCGGCCACACGGAACACACGGCCCAGGTCACGGGCGTAGAAGTAGGACGCCAGGCCGAATTCGGTGTCGTTGGACATCGCGATCACTTCGGCTTCGTCTTTAAAGCGGAACAGCGGCGCCAGCGGGCCGAAGGTTTCTTCCTTGGCGACGGCGGCGTTTTTCGGCACGTCGACCAGGATGGTCGGTTCAAAGAAGTTGCCTTCCATGACCTTGCCACCGGCCAACAGCTTGGCGCCTTTGCTCAGGGCGTCGGCGATGTGTTCCTGGACCTTGGCCACGGCTTTTTCGTCGATCAGCGGGCCGGTGGTGGTGCCTTCTTCCAGACCGTTGCCGATCTTCAATTTGGCCACCGCGACTTTGAGTTTTTCCGCAAACGCGTCGTACACCGAATCCTGGATGTACAGGCGGTTGGCGCAGACGCAGGTCTGGCCGTTGTTGCGGTACTTGGAGATGATCGCGCCTTCGACGGCCTTATCCAGGTCCGCGTCGTCAAACACGATGAATGGCGCGTTGCCGCCCAGCTCCAGGGAGACTTTCTTGATGTCCTTGGCGCATTCGGCCATCAACTGGCGACCGATTTCGGTCGAGCCGGTGAAGGACAATTTACGCACGATCGGGTTGCTGGTCAGCTCGCCGCCGATATCGCCGGCGCTGCCGGTGACCACGCTCAGCACGCCTTTCGGGATACCGGCACGGTGCGCCAGCTCAACCAGGGCCAGGGCCGAGAACGGGGTTTGCGAAGCCGGCTTGATCACCATGGTGCAACCGGCGGCCAGGGCCGGGCCGGCTTTACGGGTGATCATCGCGGCCGGGAAATTCCACGGGGTGATGGCGGCGGTCACGCCGATAGGCTGCTTGATCACGATCAGGCGCTTGTCGGGCTGGTGGCCGGGGATCACGTCGCCATAGATGCGCTTGGCTTCTTCGGCGAACCACTCGATAAAGGACGCGGCGTAGACGATTTCGCCCTTGGCTTCGGCCAATGGCTTGCCTTGTTCCAGGGTCATCAGGCGACCGAGATCGTCCTGGTTTTCGATCAGCAGCTCGAACCAACGACGCAGCTTGTTGGCGCGCTCCTTGGCGGTCAGCGCACGCCAGGCCGGCAGCGCCTTGTCGGCGGCCTCAATGGCGCGGCGGGTTTCCGCGGCGCCCATCTTTGGCACGGTACCGATAATCTCGCCCGTGGCAGGGTTGTTGACCTTGATGGTCTGACCGTTGTCCGCATCCACCCAAGCGCCATCGATAAAGGCCTGCTGGCGGAACAACTGGGAATCTTTGAGCTGCATGTCGGCTTTCCTTAACAGCACCGCGCGCACGCGGAGCGAATTAGAGTTGTTGAAAGGCGCCTTGTGGGCTGCCGTCAGGGAAATCAGCCCCCGCGCGCGCGATCATCAGTGAACTGCGCACGAGAGACAGAGCGTTTGAAATCTCAAACGAATCCTAGGATCAATGGGGGTACAGGGCAATAGTCTGTTCGAAAAAAAGAACGAAAACGGCGCATTTGCCGGATTTTTCTGATCAGCGTGATTTGAGCGCGTTCCGCCGTGTTGACCAACGGCGCCCGGCGCAGGGCCTCTGCGCGGCAAATGCCTACGTTTGAACGGCCAAAGACCGGCATGGACGCCCAAGGTCGACATGGGTATGATGTCGCCCGCACAAGCATCCGTAGCTCAGCTGGATAGAGTACTGCCCTCCGAAGGCAGGGGTCGTGGGTTCGAATCCCGCCGGGTGCACCAGATATAGATGAAAAGCCCCAGGTCGAAAGGCCTGGGGCTTTTTTGTAGACTGTCGATCAGCCCGATCACTGAGTTCTCACATGAGCGACAGCAGCCAGAACCAACACCCTCCAGCCCCACTAGGTGAAATACTGCTGTTCCAGAGCGGTGACGGTTCAGTTCGCCTGGAGTGTCGTTTTGACAGCGATACCCTGTGGCTATCGCAGGCCATGATTTGTGAGTTGTATGGCAAGGCGAAAGCGACTATCAGCGAACATATCAGCCACATCTTTGCAGAGGGCGAATTGGCTGAAAATTCAGTTGTTCGGTTTTACCGAACAACTGCCGCCGACGATAAGCCCTACAACGTCAGACACTTCAGCCTACCGCTGATTCTGGCCGTCGGTTATCGAGTACGTTCCAAGCGAGGTACGCAGTTCCGCCAATGGGCTACGCAGATATTGCAGGAGTTCTTGGTCAAAGGCTTCGTCATGGATGATGAACGGCTGAAGAACCCTCCAGTGGGTCGTTCATTGGCTCCTGACTACTTTGACGAATTGCTTGAACGCATTCGCGATATCCGCGCCAGCGAGCGGCGGGTTTACCTGCGAGTTCGGGAAATTTTCGCGATGGCTGCGGACTACGTGCCGTCGAATAGTGAAACGACCGCTTTCTTTCAAATCATTCAAAACAAACTGCACTTCGCGAGCACCGGCCTTACCGCTGCCGAACTAATTGCCCAACGTGTCGACTCGACACAACCAAATATGGGCCTCACCAGCTTCAAAGGTGATGAGGTACGCAAAAGCGATGTCACGATCGCCAAAAACTATCTGCGTGCAGACGAAATTTCCGCATTGAATCGCATTGTCACCATGTGGCTGGACTTCGCAGAAGACCAAGCGTTGAGGCGCAAGCAAATCTTCCTACGGGACTGGCAGGAAAAACTGGATCAGTTCCTAGCCTTCAATGACCGTGAGGTTTTGCAGGATTCTGGACAGGTCAGCAAGCACGTGGCTGACGACAAAGCGAAAGCGGAGTACGAACGTTACAATCAGCAACGCAGGGTATTGAAAGAAGCCAAGGGAGAATCCTTAAGCATTGAGGCACTGCGGGCGATCTCACAGAAGACAAATCAGTGAAGCCGTTCGTATGGCTCATAGGCCTCAAGTCAAAAGACCTCGGAATTTTTGTGGGGCGGCATCGACGCCCAAATGCTGAGCAACCTCGATAACCCCCTGACCCCCGGAGACTCACGGATGAGCACTTCCAACCCACCCATCACCCTTGCCAAGGGCGCCGCCAGTGCGACGCTGATCGGGGTGATTGCCGTGTTTTTGTGGGCGTGCCTGGCGCTTCTGACCACCTTGACCGCCGGCATCCCGGCCTTTCAGTTGCTGGCTTCGAGCTTCGCGGTCGCGTTCGTGGCCAGCCTGTGCGTGCTGGGGCTGCGTGGCGCTGCGGGGTTCAGCAGCTGGCGCCAGCCCTGGCCGGTGTGGGCAACAGGTTTTGCCGGGATCTTTGTCTATCACGCGTTGTATTTCTTTGCCCTGAAGGCCGCGCCTGCGGCTGAAGCCAGCCTGATTGCCTATCTGTGGCCACTGCTGATCGTGCTGCTGTCGAGCCTTGCCACCGGCGAGTCGCTGCGCAAGCGCCAGCTGCTGGGCGCCTTGCTCGGCCTGGCGGGGACGGCCTTCATCATGCAGCTGCGGGCCCGGAGTGACAGTGCGTCGATGCCGGTGATCGGTTACGCCGCCGCCTTTGCGTGTGCCTGGGTCTGGGCGATCTATTCGGTGTTCAACCGGCGGTTCAGCCATGTTCCGAGCAGCATCATCGGGGGGATCTGCGGGCTGGTGGCAGTGGCCGGCGGGCTCTGCCACCTGGCTTTCGAAACCACGGTGCGGCCTGAGCCGGGCCAGTGGGCCGCAATCATTGCCCTGGGGCTGGGCCCTGTGGGCCTGGCTTTTTTCGCCTGGGACCACGCGACCAAGCACGGAAACCTATCGATGCTGGGCGCCCTGTCTTACCTGGCGCCGCTGTTCTCCACGCTGCTGTTGATTGCCGTGGGGCAAAGCGATGCCAAGCCGATCCTGATGATTCCCGCGGTGTTGATCATTACGGGGGCGGTCATCGCCACTTCACGCTCACGCACGACCTCACGGTGATCTCGACGGGCCGAGTTTTTCAGTCGCGCCCACACGTCCCCCACTCCCCTTCTCTGTCTTGCTTGGGGAGTCGGGAGCGGGGCAAAGACTGCGGCGGTCAGCGTGCGCGTCAGACCCTGGCAGGCGACACAATGATCTTCACATTGTGTTCCTTGTTTTTAACCAGTTCCTCGAAGCCCTGGCCCACGATCTGTTCCAGCTGAATGCGCCCCGTCACCAGTGGCGAGATGTCCAGCCGCCCATCCGCGATAAACGCGATCACGTCGGCGAACTCCCCGTTGTAGGCCAGCGCGCCGAGTACCTGTTTTTCCGTGGCCACCAGCTCGAAGAAGTTGAATTCACTGGGTTCTTCGAAGATGCCCACCAGTACGCACTTGCCGGCCTTGCGGATCAGGTCGATGGCAAGTTTGGCCGTGTGTTTGTTGCCGATGCATTCGAAACTGACGTCCGCGCCGAGCCCGCCGGTCAGGCGGCGGACCTCGGCCAGGGCGTCGCATTCATTCGGATCGAGCACGTGGGTCGCCCCCACTTCCCGGGCCTTGGCCTTGCGCGCGCCGGACATTTCCAGCGCGATCACCTGGGCCGCGCCCGCCGCCTTGGCACACATGATGGTGCACAGGCCGATGGTGCCGGCGCCGACCACCACGACGTTTTGCCCGAGCAGGCTTCCGGCTTTTTTCACCGCGTGCATGCCGACGGCCAGAGGCTCGATCAGCGCCCCGGCTTCAGCAGGGAAGTTCGCCGGTAGCTTGTACAGCAGGTTGGCGGGCACGTTGACCAGTTCGGCGAAGGCGCCGTTGTTCATCAGGCCGGTGAAGGCCAGGTTCTCGCAAATGTTGTAGAGCCCGTGGGTGCAGTAGTAGCAGGTGCCGCAATGCTGGCAGGCGTCGGCCGCCACCGGCTCGCCGACGCTGAAACCCTGTACGCCGGCACCGAGTTCGACGATCTCGCCACAAAACTCATGACCGAGAATGCACTGGCCCTTGATCCCGGTCAGCGGGTGCGGGGCGTCGACCGGAATGAACACCGGGCCGGCCACGTACTCATGCAGATCGGAGCCGCAAATGCCGCACCATTGCACGCGGATCTGCACCCAACCGGCAGGCGGCGAAACGGGCAGCGGCACGTCTTCGACGCGGATGTCGTTACGACCGTGCCAGACAGCGGCACGCATGCTGCGTTGCGAGTTGCTCGAAAGGCTCATAGCGAAGTCTCCTTGAAACGGTTGGCACTGGCGCGCCGGGTGGGTTGCCAGTGGCCAGAGCAAGGCCGGTGCCAGCTGTGCAAAAACGCCTGGACGCCCCTCTCCTAGAGCCGCCGAATGAAAACCTAAGATTGACCGGCATCGAGGTCAAACGAGACGCGCCATGCCAGATCGCCCACGGTAGCGACGAGACCGTGAGACGTTGCGTCTCACTGCAAGCGTTGATGCCAGGGGCGTACCTGATCCACCTCAGTCGTCTTCATTAGGGGCGCTTCGCACCCCAACGCGGGGCAAGCCCGCTCACCACAGCAAGCCCGATCACCACAATAAGCTTGCGCAGGCCCACCCGATAACCCATTCGAGATTGCACCTCCACGCCCCACGTGATCGAGGACTACTCGTAACTTGTGGTGAGCGGGCTTGCCCCGCGCTGGGCTGCGAAGCAGACCCAAAACCAGGCGCTGCGGTTTACCTGACAGAACACAGGGATCCTGATTGGGGCTGCTTCGCAGCCCAGCGCGGGGCAAGCCCGCTCACCACAACAAGCCCGATCACCACAGCAAGCCCGATCACCACAAGTAGGGTGTTCGCCCTTAACTGACGGACTCGCCGCCAACCAAGGGTGCTCAGCGGCCCAAGCCCCCTGTATGACGTTTTGTCGGCCGATCTGTATCTAACGCGCGCCCTGCTCCCGCCCTACCATCAGGTGCATCCAACCTGCGCAACGACGCGCTCAACCTACAGGAGTTAACCCATGCCCGAACTGTCGAGCCTGCTGGCGTATGGTCTGATTTCCCTTGGCATGGTGCTGACGCCCGGGCCGAACATGATCTACCTGATTTCGCGCTCGATCTGCCAGGGGCCGCTGGCCGGGTTGATTTCACTGGGCGGCGTGGCGCTGGGTTTCGTCGTGTATATGCTGTGTGCGGCGCTGGGGATTACCGCGTTGCTGATGGCAGTGCCGTATGCGTATGACGCACTCCGGCTCGGCGGTGCGCTTTACCTGTTGTACCTGGCCTGGCAAGCGGTCAAGCCCGGCGGGCGCTCGGCGTTTCATGTGCGCGACTTGCCCAGGGACGGCCCACGCAAGCTGTTCATGATGGGCTTTGTGACCAACCTGTTGAATCCGAAAGTCGCGGTGATGTATCTGTCATTGCTGCCCCAGTTCATCTCCCCCACTGGCCACGGCAGCGTGCTGACACAATCCATCGTGCTGGGGTTTACCCAGATCATGATCAGTGTGAGCGTGAATGCGGTGATCGCCATCATGGCCGGTTCCATCGCGACGTTCCTGGCGGCCAAGCCGGTATGGCAACTGGTGCAGCGCTGGCTGATGGGGACGGTGCTGGCTGGCCTGGCGGTGCGCATGGTTTTTGATGCGCGGCGTTGAAGACGGGCCTTGAGGGCACTGTGGCGAGCGGGTTTGCCCCGCGTTGGGCTGTGCAGCAGCCCCAAAACCAGACGCTGTGCGCTATCGGGTATACCGCATTTGTCTTCATTGGGGGTGCTTCGCACCCCAGCGCGGGGCAAGCCCGCTCACCACAGATTACCGGTGGCCCATTCTTTCTTGGTCAATGCTTGCGCAGCGCCTCCAGCCGTGCGGGCAGGTCTTCCTCGGGAAAGCGCGCGTGCAACGCCAGCAATTTTTCATCCGCGGCTTTGCTTTCACCCGCTTCACGCAAGCGCACGATCGACTGTAACTCTTGCTCCAGCGACGGCAACGCTGACGGTGCGCGCTTGCTGAGCCTGGCGCTCGATTCATCTGCCAGCGCACCTGCCATCTCAGCCTGAACCGGCGCACGTTCAGCCTTGGGCGCGGCGGCGATGCGCGCCATCGGCGCCGGTGCGGACAACGCTTGCGGTGCCGGGCGGGCGGTTTCCTCGTGCATGGCGGAGAAGGTCGCCGTGGAGATTTCAGGTTGCGGCACGGGCGAGCGCGTGACCACGCCGATCATCAGCGCCAAGCCGGCCACGGTGGCGAATGCCATTTGCCAGCGCGGGCGTTGGCAGGCGTGCAGCCAGCGTTGCCACAGGCTCGGTTGCGGTGCCGGGGCTTCGCGGCGGGCGGCGTCGAGGATGAAGGCGTCGAGGGACGCGGGCGGCTCGCCGCTGCTGTGTTGACGGTAGTGCTGGATCAGCACGTCGTCGGTGTCGGGCGTATGTCGGGAGTCGGTCATGCAAGTATCTCCTCGGCCAGCAGGCGGCGCAGTTTCTGCTGGGCGTAACGCAGGCGGCTTTTGACGGTTTCCAGCGGGGCTTGGGTGAGGGCGGCGATTTGCGGCACGTCGAGGTCGCCGTGCAGGCGCAGCAGGAAGACTTCGCGCTGGTCTTCAGGCAAGTCTTGCAGGGCAGCGTCGAGGCGCGCCTGGTCGCGGCTCAGGCTCAGCTGTTGCTCGGGGCCGGCGCTGTCGTCGGCCTGGGCGTGCAGTTGCTCATCGTAGCTGTCGTGCAAGGGGTTATGGATGCCGTGCTTGCGCCAGTGGTCGATCAGGCGGTTGCGGGCGATCTGGAACAGCCATGTACGAAAACTCGCCCGGCCTTGTGGCTGGGTGTTGCTGCGGATCAGGCTGAGCCAGGTGTCCTGGTAGATTTCCTCGGCCAGTTCGGCCTTGTTGCTCAGGGACACGAGGAAGCGGTAGAGGCCTTGGCGATGCCGCGCGTACAAGGCTTCGAACGCGGCGGCGTCACCGGCGCGGTAACGGGCCAGCAGCGATTCGTCGCTGGATGGATCATCTGGAACAGCCATGCAGGGGGCGAACTCCTTTTATAAATTTAACGCTGTTCAAGTGTGGGAGGGCAAGCCCCCTCCCACATTTGATCAGTGTCCTGTTTGAGATCAGGGTTTCAGGCTTTGGGCCAGTTCCACCAGTTGCACGAACTCGTTGCGCAGACCAAAGGGGTCATCGCCCCGGGCCGAGCGGGCCAGTGCGGCGGTGTCCTTCAAACTCATGCTGCCAGTGTAGCGGCCATCGCCCTTGAGCTGTTGGGTGAAGGCGGCCACCGCCGCCGAGAAGCGCAGGTCGTCGCTGGCCTGGGTGGTTTCGTGGCGGATGGGCCGTTCGATCAAGCGGCTATCACCGCCCGTAGCGGGCTTGTAGCGCACGCGCAGCATCGCCAGTTCATCGGATTTACCTTCGGCCGCAGGCGCAGTGGCGTAGCGCAATGGCTCCAACCAGCCCTTCTGGCCCTTCGGCACAATTTCATACAGCGCGGTCACGGTATGCCCTGCGCCGATCTCACCGGCATCGACTTTGTCGTTGTTGAAATCCTCACGCTTGAGGGCGCGATTTTCATAGCCCAGCAGTCGATACTCGCTGACCTGTGCCGGGTTGAATTCCACCTGCACTTTCACATCCCGCGCGACCACCGCCAGGGTTGAACTGAGCTGGTCCACCAGCACCTTGCGGGCTTCGCGCAGGTTGTCGATATAGGCGTAATTGCCATCGCCGGCATCCGCCAGTTGCTCCATCAGGTGCTCGTTGTAGTTATCCACACCGAAGCCGAGGGTGGTCAGGGACACCCCGCTTTTACGCTGCCGGGCGGCCATTTGCTTGAGGCTGTCGAAGTCGCTGACGCCCACATTGAAGTCACCGTCGGTGGCCAGCAGGATGCGGTTGATGCCCTTGTCGATAAAGCCTTCGCGGGCCATCTGGTAGGCCAGTTCGATACCGGATGCGCCTGCCGTGGAACCGCCGGCGGTGAGTTGATCGATGGCATTGCGGATCCTGGCCTTGTCGCGCCCCGATGTGGGCTTGAGCACTACGCGGGACTCACCGGCGTAGACCACCAATGAAACCCGGTCCTGATCACGCAATTGATCCACGAGCAATTTCAGGGTGCTTTGCACCAACGGCAAGCCTTCGCGGCGGTCCATGGAGCCGGACACATCCACCAGGAACACCAGGTTGGCCGGCGCCAGGTCCGCCACGGCGCGGTCGGACGCCTTGAGGCCGATGCGCAGCAGTTGGGTATGCGGGTTCCACGGCGTGGCGGCGACTTCGGTGGTCACGCCAAACGGTGAGCCGTCGGTGGGCAAGGCGTAGTTGTAGGGGAAGTAGTTGACCATTTCCTCCAGTCGCACAGCGCCTTCGGGCGGCAGGCTGCCTTGGTTGAGGAAGCGTCTGACGTTGGCGTAGCTGCCTGTGTCGACATCCACACTGAAGGTGGACACCGGCGTCTCGGCCACGCGATGCACCGGGTTGTCCGGCAGGTTGGCGTATTGCTCGCGGTGTTCGCTGCGGTAATCCATCGCCGCTGATTCCTGCATGCGCATTGGCGCGGGCATTGCCATGCGCTTGACCAAGGCGCCCTGGGGCGACGCGCGTTGCAGCTCGGCAACGGGCTCGGCCGGTTTGGCCAACTCAGGGGACGAAGACAGCCCACACCCGGCCAGCGCCACCACCAGGGTGACGGCAAAGCCTTGGGCAGCAGGACGCAGGAAGAGCAGAGGACGGGACATGGGCTGAACCTCGTGAATGAATGATCCGTTCACAAGGTCAGACGCAAGGTGCGGGATGTTCGGGTTAACCCTGGTTCGAATAACACCACAGTCCAACTGTGGGAGGGGGCTTGCCCCCGATGGCGGTGGGTCAGTCAAACATGTACTGACTGATCTATCGCTATCGGGGGCAAGCCCCCTCCCACATTTGAACCGAGGCGATGAACTCAGTCCGTGCCGTACTTCGGGTTACGCGGGCCGTACAGGATCCCCGCGCGTTGGCCCGGCGACAGCAGGCGTGCACTGGTGATGCCGGCAATCGGGTGCGCCGCATCGGTGGAGCTGTTGATCACTTGTTTGACCGCCGCGGTGATCAACATGCCCACCAGGCCGCCACTGTTGTTGTTGCCTTCTTCGCTGGACGCCCGCGCCGAACCGGTCCACAGGGTGGTGCCGGTGCGCAGGTCCACCAGTTTGGCCGAGGCCGTCACCGCGGTGTCGCTGGAGATCAGCATGTACTTGGTGCCGTACTCGCTGACGGTGATGTACAGCGCCGCGTCCGCGCCGAAGATGTCATGCAGCTTGGCCGGTGGCACGCCCTGGATATCGTTGGCGGTGGTCAGGCCGTTCTGGCGGAAGGTTTCGTCCACCAGGGCAATCGGCAGCACGTAGTAGCCGGCTTCGGCCAGCGGGTAGGTCACTTGCGAGACCAGGCTGTACGAGGCCTGCACTTCCGGCGACTCGTTGATCGGCGGCAGTACCAGGATCGACTTGGGCCGCGCCTGTTTGTACGCGGTGTAGTCAATGGTCTTGGGCGCTGCGCAACCGCCGAGCAAAGCCAGGGCCAGCAGGGCGCCGGTGAGTTTTAGCAGGCTCATTTGGTGGCCACTCCGGTCTTGGCGTTTTTCAACAGGAAGTCCATGTACGAGGCAGACTCGGGGAACAGCGCCTTCTCGGTGCGGAACTCCTGCACCATCTGGTCATCCTTGCCCATGCTCAGGTACAGCATGCCCAGGTGCGCGTGGTAGCCCGGCGGCGCCTTGCGGCCGCTGGCGTTGATCTTTTGCAGATCACGCTCCAACGCCTCGACCTGCGCTTCCTTGGGCTCGCCCTTGAAGTACTCGTAAACCTGCGGCTGGTAGCTTTCCCATTGATACAGGGGCTGGGGCGCCGTGTGGCACCCGGCGACCGCCGCGATTGCTGTCAGCATCAGCGCCAACTTCACTGCCTTGCTCATCCGTGTACTGCTCCTTGAGGGGTTGCTGATCAGTTGCGCGGGTTCCAGGCGCCGGCGTTGATGCCGTCGACCAGGCGGTTGATGGCTTCGCGCATGGCCAGGTCGAGGACCTTGCCATTGAGGGTGGAGTCGTAGCTGGCGGTGCCGCCGAAGCCGACCACTTCACGGTTGGACAGCGCGTACTCACCGGCGCCCTGGGTGGAATAGACCACTTCGGAGGTGCTGATGTTGACGATGTTCAGTGCGACCTTGGCGTAGGCCACTTGGGTCTTGCCACGGCCGAGGATGCCGAACAGCTGGCGGTCGCCGGTCTCTTTGCGGCCGAATTCGGTCACGTCGCCGGTCACTACGTAGTCAGCGCCCTTGAGCTTCTGCGCAGTGCCCTTGATCGCGGCTTCCTGGGAGATTTCGCCCATGTTGTCGCGGTCCAGCACGCTGAAGCGGTTGGTCTGCTGCAGGTGGGTAATCAGGATGGTCTTGGCCTGGCCACCGAGACGGTCGACGCCGTCGGAGAAGATGCCGCGCATGTAGCTGGAGCGGTTGTCGAACTTGCCCACGGCGATGGGCACGCGCACGCCGGAATAGGCGACGTTGGCGCTGGCGACCTGTTCCACCGGCATGGCGCGGTTGCTCTCCGTGGCGCAACCGGCCACGGTCAACAGCGCTGCGGCGGTGAGGCCGGACAGCAGGATTTTGGACAGTGTGTTCACGGGGTGCTCCTAAATGGGGGGAATCGGGTATGGCAGCTGACGCTAGCGAGACGGAATATCGCGCAGGTCGTCGACGATGTAGTCGCTTAGCCCACTAGTGAAATACCGCTCGACACTGGAGTTACCGCTGTTGGTTACAACGCCGGCAAGGGTCCTCCATTGTTGCGGCTGGCCTCGCCAGTTGCTGGGCTCCAGGCTGGGGCGGTTCTGGGCGAAGTGCAGCACCTCGGCACCGGCTTTCTTGACCTTGACCTTGTAGCCAAAATCGATGCTTTGCAGGATGGTGCCGTCGTCAATCAACAGGTTCGAAAACCCACCATTGGAGTCGATGATATGGCGCACATAGACGACGTCGACATCCAACAAATAATCGGCGCTGTCTTTACTGGTTGCGTAACGCTTGGCTTTGAGCAAGCGGTTTACCAGATCGACGCCGAGCTCCTGGCGAACTTTGTCATCCGACATGAAGTGCTTACTCTTGCCCTTCACGTCAACGTTGAAGGTGTCGAGCCAGTAAGTAGCAGTCTTCGGAATCGTGACCGGTGCCGGCGAGATGTAGTACTCCGGCTTGGAGGCGCAGCCCGCCATCAGGCAGGCGACGAGGAATACGGCAAACATGCGCATGTCTGGATTCGTCCCTGAAAAGTATCGTGCTTTAAACAATCGCGGCATTTTACGGGGTTGAGAGCGGTTCTCAAGGTGTTTCGTCGGTTGCCGTGCGGTGGCGCACATTCCCTCAAGTTATGGGGATACGGGTCGAGACAGTAACTTGGCTTGCTCACTTATAGGGACATTGCGTGCTTAATACTCTGCTTCGGGCTACGGCCCTGATCGCTGCGCTGTCGATGACCGGCTGCGTTTCCTACACCGTCACCGGCCCCATCGCCGCCCCGCTCCACCCGGTCGCTGTCAGCAGCCCGCGCAGTGCACAAATCGCCGATGTGACGGTGAGCGCCGCCGACGTCAACGAAGCCAACAAGGCCGCCATCAGCAGCTCCCTGACGGCCCAGATCACTCAGTATGTGCGTACCGGGGGTTACTTCAAGCAGGTCAC
This sequence comes from Pseudomonas sp. GV047, assembly GCF_003058245.1. Classification (NCBI taxonomy): domain Bacteria; kingdom Pseudomonadati; phylum Pseudomonadota; class Gammaproteobacteria; order Pseudomonadales; family Pseudomonadaceae; genus Pseudomonas; species Pseudomonas sp. GV047. The sequence goes on from NZ_QCWA01000003.1 coordinate 593,371, forward strand.
CGAGTACCCGGTGCGCCTGGGCGAGCAGGACGTGACGCTCAAATTCAACATGACCGCCCTCAAGGGCCATCGCGCGCCACACCCGGCGTACGTACCCGGCGCGCTGCTGACGCTGACCATCTGGATCTGGGTCAACGGCCCGATCTACGTGGACAGCTTCGAGGTGGCCGGCGACCTGGTGATCGTCGACCGCAACGGCAAGGAGCTGGCCAAGGCCAAGGATTCGATCAAATTCGAACACAACGTCGGGCTTTACAGCGGCCAATACTGGGCACCGTCGATGGGCGGCCAACAGCTGACCAAACTGGTCGGGCAACTGCTCGACACCGCCACCGCCAAACTGGCCAAACCGTAATTTCAAGGAGTGATGCATGAAAGGATTGATCAAACACAGCCTGGCACTCGCCGCCGTCCTGCTGACTGGCTGCGTGTCTTACTCGCAGCACGAGTTGCCCGCCGTACAGACCTGGCCACCGACCGCCAACGCGCCGGCGCAAAAGCCCACGGCGTACGTGCACACCACCGCGCAGAACCACGTCAACGGCGGCCCGGGCAACGCGGCAGTCGGCGCCCCGGTGGCGCTGTGGGAAAAGGCCGTGGCCGATTCGTTTCGCCAGTCCAACCGTTTCTCGCGGGTGAGCACTGACAAGGTCGACTCGGATATCTACGTCGATGCCACGCTGCACAACAACGAACAGTTCAGCATGGCCTCGGCGATCATCACCGGCGCGACGTTCTTCATGATCCCGAGCACAGCGAAAAACACCTTCACCCTGGAGACAGTGTTCAAGGACAAGGATGGCAAGGAGCTGGGCCGCGTCAAAAAGAGCGAATCAGTGCGCACCTGGATGCACCTGGTACTGATCGTGGGCATCCCGTTCCAGGCAGACACGCGGGAAGTGGTCGAGGCGCTGACGCGCAGTACGCTGGATGAAGCGGTGCAGCGCAAGTTGCTGTAACCCCGCCCCTGTAGGAGCGAGCTTGCTCGCGAAAAACCGGAGAACACCGCAGGCATTCAACATGCCCGCGGTATCGTTGCCAGCCTCAGCTCACTTGATCAGGTCAGGTCGAGTGGTCTTGAGCATCGCTGCGCTCACCGCCCCCTGAACCGAACAGGTGATCATGCCTTTGCTGGTCTTGGCCAGGTCACCGGGTGCGGGCTCGACCATCAAGATGCGTTCGGCCGTATCGGTGACCAGCTTGCCCGCGTTGTCATCGCCGCCTTCCGGCACCCAGGCTGATTGCTTGTGCGACCAGATCTGCGCACGCGCGTAGATACCGTTGGCTTTCTCCAACGCCGTACCCGGTACTTTACTCAGCTGTGCGTAAAGCGCGTCGGGCGCCTGCTCGGTGTAGAAACCCCAGTTGATGATGCGCGAACCCATCAGGTCCTGGTCTTCGGCGAAAAAGCCGGTCAAGGTCATACCGTCAAGCGTCAGCGGCGTGTCGAACATCCAGCGCTGGCCCATATCGGACTTTGTGCCGCCGCTGAGCGTGATCTTGCCGTTCTCCAGCTTATGGGCAACACGCTCCTTGAGCCCTGCCTGGCTTACCACCGCCAGGGAGTTCTGGTCGCAGGCGAGAAAACTTTGCAGGGCAGGCGCCGCGGCGAAGCTGCTGGTGCAGGTCGCCAGTGCAGTGAGTGAGATAAACAGACGATACAGTTTCATTGACAGCTTCCTTGGGTCCAAATAATGGGTGGGTGGGAGCAAGTTTGCTTCTGCAGTAACGGGATAAAACGGTTAACACGCATACAGGGCTTTGAGCATCATGCCGTTGGCATCAACTCACGGTGTTTTATTGGATGTGATCAATCGCAGGCTGAACGCCAACCCGTCCTGAGTTAAACCGGGCGGCCCGTCCAGGCCGCCCTGCTCAGGAATTGATGACAATCGTCCTGGCCAACATATCGCCCAAGCGACGACGCAGGCCGAACAGTACAAAAAGACCGTCCAGCACACTGAACACCATCTTCGGAACATTGCGCAGGAACGACTGGAACAGCGTGCAGTTCGTGGGGTACGGGTAACCCACCACGGCCGTGCGGCACACCCGCTTGCCCAGGCTCTGGCCATTGGGCAAGGCATCGCAAAACAAGTAGTACCCGAAGGCTGAAAACCACAGCACATAGTGGAGACCATCAAACAATGCCGGGCCTCCTGCCGAGCCCAGATAGAAATAGGCATAGTCCAGGTTTCTGTTCAAAAACAGCAGGAAAAATACCACCGCCATATCGATCAGATAGCCGAGCAACCGTCTGAACGGGCTGGCGATGTCCCAGGTTTGCGTAGCCGATACCGAATCGTTCATGACGTATTTATCCCCTACCGTTGTCATAAATATCCGCAAGGCTGCGAACGCTCGTCAGGTTGCCGGTCTGAACCACGATGGTCTTGGCGAACATATCGCCCAGGCGCGTTCTGGACTCCATGAATATCCACACCCAATCGATCACCACCAGCGCTCCGGAATTGCGGGTTAACGCCTGGGAAACCGTGCAGCTTTTGCGAGTTTTACGGTCGACGACGGCGATGCTCAACAAACGCTTACCCAGGCTCTGGCCGTTGGGCAACGCATCGGCCAGCAGGAAGTAGGCGAAGGCTGCAAAAAACGCCGAGAGAAAACCAGCCTTGGGCGTCACGGCCGGCACGTAGGCAGACAATGCACCGGCGCAGAATTTGACGATGAAAAAGATCAGGACTGCGATGGCGCAGTCGATAAGTCGCGCGGCCAGGCGCCGGCCGATGCTGGCCAGGATCGTCGGGCGTTTGGCGGTGTGGTTTGCGTCCATGCGGTATTGCTCCAGACTTATGGCGTTGGTGTGTGTTTCGGCTGGGCGCAAATCGGCTCCCAGCCTCTCAATGGTATTGCTGTGCTGCCCGCTGGCCGGGAGTACCTGCGCCAGCGATGCTCGAAAGGCTCATGGGAAAGTCGTCCCGATGCGCCCCCGCTCACTCGAGAACCAGATGCCGGTGACCTTGCCCACCACATCCTCAACCGCGACCTGGCCCATGAAGCGGCTGTCGTTGCTGTTGTAGCGGTTGTCACCCAGCAGGTACACGTGGCCCGGTTCGACTTTTACCGGCGCAAGCGTCAGTGACTCGGGGCTTTGGACCCGGTCCACTGGGGCGTGAAACAAGCCGAGGTTTTCGCCGTTGCGGATCAACTCGCCATTCACGATGGCCAACGTATCGCCGCCGATGCCCGCCACACGCTTGATTGCTTCGGTGCCATTCCAGCGGTACACCACGATATCGCCGACCTCGGGCGCACCGGCCTTGAGGTCGGACACAATGTAATCGCCGACCGACACCGTGGGTGCCATCGAGCCCGTCGGCACAAAGTACGTTTTAAAGCCCAGCAACGGCACCCGAAGCACGTCCAGCAGAACCAAGGTGATCACGATCAGCACGCCCACGTAGAGCGCATGGAACCGTTTACGCGGTATACCCTGCGGGCCGGTGTAGCGGCGTGCCAAAACAGCAGAGGTTATTGCCGAGGCCAGCTTCACCGTAATGACGAAGCCCAAGAGTACATACAGCCCGACCGGTGTTGCGATCAGCCCGCAAAGGCCCATCAGGATAACGCCGGCGTACAACAGTGCCGCGACACAGACGCCCCATTTGATGCGATCGACGTACACCAGGCCCCAGCCAGCCACCAGGCAGGACATGAGGAAGGCTTGGAGGGAGAGTTTTACGGGTTTCATTGATCGTCCTTGATAAGGTCAGCGCGGGCAGCGCACATACTACTGCCTGGCTCGTCAATCCACGCAACCTTTGGCGGCTATCAACTGGCTAAGCATGAGGTTTGAAAAGTCTTCAGATAAGACCTCTGCATCATTCAGCCCAGGATCAATTTCTACAACTGACCAATAGGGAGAATTCTCAGAACTTCCATCACGCACGTGTGTTTGGGGAAATAGTGGTCAGACCACCATTAATGTAACCGTGTTCTGCCCGGCAGGCTGTTGTGCCCATGCCGGCGCGCTGTAAGAAACATCTTCCGAGTCACGCCAAACTCCATTCGCAAAGCTCACTGGCCGCTGTGGGTAACAAACCAACAGCCCTTCGACGAACTGACAAAAGGACAAGTCAAGTCGCGTTATCCAACGCATATTGTCGATTTCCAAAAATCGCCAGTTGTCTCCGCTGTCAAAACCGAAAGCAGTCCCGACACTATCCCAGCCGAACAGCCACACCTCGCCCTTCGCGCCCGCTTCATAGGGCCCGTCTTTATAAATTCCATCATCACCGAAGTAGTCAGCCTTAGCAGAAAGCAGCATCGGTTGAATCGTCAAAAGCGGCAGCGCGCGGTCGTCCTCCTTGATTTCACCGTGCCCCGTTCCTGTATAAAAGCAAAGTACTCGTCGGGAGCCGCCGGCCACTGCTGCCGCATCACACTTATTTCACCTGAAGAAACAGGCGTCAGCCGCTCTAATAGCGCACATCCCAGCGCATTAAAGACTTCTAATTTTTCGTACATGTTCACGGTAGCCTCGGGGTTACTGCGGAAACGCTTTCAGCTACCCGCTTGAGTGCTCCTTATTGCTCCGCACGCCAATCGACATAACCTTTCACCTCAATCAGTTGATTAAGGATGAAGCTTGAGAAGTTATCGGCCAGCACCCTCACCTCATCGATCTCCGAATCAATCTCCACTATCGACCAATTATTGCCTGCATCAAAAGCATATAACACACCATCTGAAGTACCCGCAAAAACATACATCCGACTATAGGCATCCACCTCACATCCGGCGACTGAGGCGTATTTATCTGGACCATCTTCGATATAAAGCGCGCTGTCTAAATCGCCAAATCCAAAGACACCTAGAAACGCTAGATAGTCAGAGGGAACGCCGTCGCGGTCCGCCGCATCGACCCCACTCAATATAGCTTCACGATCAGTCAGGCGACTCCCGAAATCACCCTCATATAGTTCAGCGGAGGTGATATGGTTTATGAGATCACGAATTTCAAGTGTGTTTTCCATTATCATTTCCCAAATATTTTATCTGCAGGACCTTGAGCTCTGTGGATGCCGCCCTGATGTTCCAATCCGCGCAACGCAGGCGTAATGTTCCACCACTCAGATTTTCCACCAAACTTGTTTTCTATCACGTGATGGGCATCATAATATCGAAATTTTGTCTCCCCATTACTGGCGGTGTAGCTCTCTTTCGGCCAGCTTTGACCAGTATTTTTCTCCCATTCCTGACGCAAAACAGGTACTTTTTTCCTGAAGTCGGCCCGATTCAAATCAACAGCCTCTTTGGAAAGCCGAGAATAGGTATTTTCCCTCAGGTCAGCCTTCAACAGTTCCATTTGCTGCGGTGTAAATTGCCGCCCTGTTAAAGTCTGAATATCCGATAGGTAAGCTCTGGCATCTTTAGCTAACTGAGTACTCAGCAGGCCGGTTGCAGCCTCAGCCTTCTCAGCAGCAGTTGCGGCCCCCGTAACCGCGCCCTTGGGTACTGAAGTCAACCCGCCCTTGAGGCCGTATGCACTGGCAAATGCTACCGTAATGGCATGCATCCACATTACGTTATCATACTGTTCCTCGACTTCCGCCCGCGTCTTGTCCGAGCCTTTTGCCAAGTTGTTTATCGTGATATCGCGAAGAATGCTATCGGCGTCCAAACCCCGGAGAACGGCTTCCGCATTCGCCGCATCAACACGGTAAACATCTTTATAAAGTAAGTTGTACGCGACATTTTCCCCATATCCAGCGAGGGCTTTCTGAGCAGGGGCAATCAAGTTGCCGCACGCTGTACTGGATAAATTCCCGGCAGTGCACGCTCCCCGAATCGCTTCGTCTCGACTTTTATCGATAACGTCTATGTAGGCGAGTTCGTCCTGTTCATCTTCAGTGATGGTGCCCAGCATTTGCTTGCGTGAAAGCACAAACTTACGGGTCGCTTCCGGCACGCTGAGATAGTTATTCTCAACCGCATTCCTCCC